>CALESJ010000043.1 GCA_937907025.1 uncultured Faecalibacterium sp. | reverse complement strand
TGGAAAATCACTATGGATTTTTTCTTAGGTGTCCAACTTCATTATGCAATCAACCGTGACTATTACCTTGAAGAATTGAAAACTATTGAAGGCAAATGATTTGGTGACAGGGGAAAACATCAATTTAAATGACGGCATGATGCCGAAAAAAGAGCAATATGGACAAATCTATGCCGAAAAGTTTACATCTGCAAGCTTGATATGCAAAGCGTTTTATGGTAAGATGGAAGCACAATAGGGAGAGTGTACACTCCCGTTGAACCTGTTGCTGAGAAGTGAATGCTGATGGAAAACCAGCTTGCTCACGCGATAACTCAGACGAAGTATAATTCGAGTGATGATAAGGCTGCTAAGAACAGCTGGTCACTAAAACTATATCGAATAAGCAGATAGGCTATACGAGGCTCAATTAATTGAAAACCGATAACATAAGAATCCTAATAAGCAGTGGGGCATCTCTATGAATGAGCAATTGCTGAAAATGAATGGCTTATCGGTGGGAATTTTAGATGCACTATCATTTGAGTCGCATTTGGGAATTCCGTTGAAGAAGAACTTGCATTATTTTGATAAGGATTTGTTAATTGCTGAACTGATTTCGATGACTGAGTGGTTGGATGAACAGGAAATCCTTTCTAATATTGCGCTAGACTACAGGGTTAAGAGCTTGGATTCTATACTTTTGAAGTATGATCGTTACTATCCGGATCATCAGACACGAAAAGTGTTTAATGATATTCTGGGCTTCCGGGCTTTTTGTGATAGCTACGATCAAATATTAGAAGAAGAGTTTTCACCGTTCCGGATTGCTGATATGGCAAAAGGAAAGGCAGTGGATGATGGTTACAGGGGTGTCCATGTGTACTATCAGAAAAGTGGAAGACATTACCCCATAGAAATCCAATTTAATACGTTGTTTGATAGGCAATTAAATAACTGGCTTCACGATTATCTGTATAAAAAGAGTTATCCCGTGGAAACAGGGAAGATAATGCGTGAAAAGTATGAAAATGGATTGATTCGGAATGAACATGAATTTAAGGAGGTGCTGAATAATGTGCTATTTGGTAGCAAAAGATCGTAATGCACATGGTTGTTTTGCTCTAAAAACGACGCATGGGAAGCATCTGGTGGAATTAAAAAGAGAATTGAACAGAGAGGTTGGATATAAGGGAGTACAGCTTGTAACAATCAGCAGACCAACAGCGTATGGTGAGTATGCGCCTTACCACTTTGTGGATACAGAACAGGAATTTCAGACTCTTGTAAAGGGTCTTCGTCCATAAAAATTAAGAGATAAGCCCTACAAGGATCAAATTGGTTCAAAACCGATTTGAAAACCTTGTAGGGCTTATTTATTTACAAAAATTTTTGTTCCTTACTTGACAACCGCATATGGACAACCAGAAAAAAGCCTGAATTCATGCGAGTTTGCGCGGCTTGACCTTTTCACCTCAACTTGTTTCTGCTTGTCATGGTGCGCTAGGGCTAGCGTGTTTTCAGGGGTTAATGGCTTCTGGTTGCGCTCTATACTTAACCCACCACAGCGAAAGCTGATAGAGCAGAAAACAGAATAAGGAGGTACGAAGGCAAGCCTGCGTATAGATTGTTACTGCAATCTGTATACAGGCTTGTTGTCGTGCAATGAAATAAGCAGGGGATTCAACAAGGGAGGATAAGAAAAATTATGATGGAAAATAAAACCAAAATTGATCTGAAAAACAAGAGTGTTTTCATCACAGGTGTGGCTGGATTTATCGGCTCGAACCTTGCAAGGCGGCTGCTCTCCACAGTGGAGGGTGTGAAGGTCGTGGGTCTGGATAATATGAACCACTACTATGATGTGCGCCTGAAAGAAGCCCGTTTGAACGAACTGGAACAGTTTGAAAATTTCAGTTTCGTAAAAGGCAATCTGGCAGACAAGGCTGTGATCGAATCTATCTTTATGAGATTACGGTGATTGACGATGGTACAAGTACCAATGAAACTCGTCTAGGGGCCGTCAAAGATATTCAGATGGCAGTAGAAAAGCTGAATCTGGTCGATGATCTTCTGGTTATGGCTGGTGATAATGTGTTGGATTTCAGCCTTTCCAAATTTGTGAATTTGATGAGCCTGAAATGATTAAGGTGGAAGAAATCGTTCTGCCTCCAAAGGAAAACACCGAAGAAGATGAGGGCGAAACGGTCAAAAAGAAGATTTACATTTTTCCACCAGAGTGGGCTGGAACATTTGGACAGCCGATTACAAGTATAGCACAGGTGGGTATCTTACGGCAGGAGCATTATGCCGGAAACTGGGATGTATTTCGTCCTGCGACGGAGATAGAGGAAATGAACATATTTACGGCAGAAAGTCTAAATGAGTTGCTCCGTGAAGCGGAGAAGATAATGGAAGGATGGACTGATTATAGATGAATGAAGAAAACACAACAATCATGCCGCCAGAGAAGCAGATTGTGCAGGATGATAGAGACGCACGGGCGGAAGAACTGGAAAGTGCCTTTTCGTATGATGGCTACTTCGTATGATGGCTACCAGGTCGTGCGAAAGGAATTGTTTGCCCATCTGCGTGACCCGGCAATCGTGATTCGTAAAGATAGTATCACATTCAATACAGCCTGTATCACAGGGCTGGAGGATGTGGTCTATGTTCATGTCATGTTCAACAATGATTTGAAGCGTATCGTTGTTCGTGGGTGTGATGAAAATGACAAGGACGCTCTGCGTTGGTGCGTGGCAAAACCGGATAAGCGCAAAAGCCGGAAGATGTCCTGCAAGCCATTTGCGACTTTAGTTTATCAGAAAATGGGATGGGACAGCGAGTGCCGATATAAAATGCTGGGGTACAGGATTACCTTTGAGGGTGAAACTCTGTATGTTTTTGATCTGCTTGTGCCAGAAATTTTTCATGAAGGACAGAGAAAAAAGAACGCAGTCGATTCGCAGGATAATGCTGCGTCAACAAAACCTGTGAACAGCCGAAAGGGATTTTACCTGGATGATATTGTGGGAACTTTTGGTGTGCCTGTGGAAGAACACCGGAAAGAATCTGAAGTCAAGCAAATGGATGGGTATGTGTCAATGGGGATTCTGACAGGAAAGATTGCTCCTGAAGCTGGAAAGGACTAATTGACAGGTTGTACAAGGGGAGGGTCTGTCCATTTGTGGGAGGTGAGCAATATGCAAAAAACAGAACAGAAAACGGAGCAACAGGCAGGACTTGGCATGAGTTTCTGCGAGGAAGAGGGACGAATCACGGTCTTCAGAAAAACGCTGGAAGCGTTAGAATGGCCGTCACACTATCGGTTTCTGTATAATCGTAAAATGAAACAGATAGCTGTACAGGCGTGTGGAGCAGAAGAATCAGGAGCGCATCGTGTGGGAAAACCAGACGAATCTAATAGCGGCGAAATCAAGTGTATGGCATTGGTTCGCATGATTTACGGGGATTCTGGGTGGGACAAGAAAATGTCCTATCGGCTGATCGGAAGAGCTTTTCCACAGCAGCGACTTGTTTCGTTTAAGATAACGGATGCGATGCAGATAGAAAACGGGAGAGTACTGACTGAAATGTGAATCTCACATTAGTGGGTTCTGAAATAATTAGTTGCCTATGATATAACAGTGGCGAAGAATGCAATAATATGGACAACTCCGTGCAAGGAAAGTTTACAGTTGGTTGCTTGATATGGGCGGTGAATTATGGTAAGATGGAAGCACGATAGGAGAGTTTACGCTCTTGTTGAATCTACTGCGAGGAAGTGAATGCCGATGGAAAAACAAGGCACGGTGGAAAATCAGCTTGCCCACACGATAGATCAGACAGAGTATGATTCGAGGTATGACAGAACAGCGAAAAAGCTGTTGGCAAACAAACAGATTCTGGCACAGATCATGAAAGGCTGTGTGAATGAATACAGCGATTGCACCGTAGATGATATTGTTGAGAAATACATCGAGGGAACCCCGGAGGTTGGCTCTGTTGGTGTTCATGTCGATGATACGAACAGACCCAAAAAGTCAACAGATGTAATCAAGGGTAGTAACAACGAGGACTCTACGCTGACCGAGGGAACATTGTTCTACGATGTTCGCTTTGACGCAATCGCACCGAAATCTGCGGACAGTGCAGAACAGGAAGAAGTCATTCGTCTGATTATCAATGTGGAAGCACAGACAAAATTCAAGCCGGGATACCCATTGACGAAACGGGCAATCTATTATTGTAGCAGAATGATTTCTGCACAGCACGGTCCGATTTTTACAAAATCTGAATATGGGAAGATTCGTAAGGTCTACTCCATCTGGATTTGTACTCAGCCGTCAGATGGTTTTGAAAATACGCTTACCCGGTACTCCATCAAACCCGAACAGTTGATTGGAGAAGCGCAGGAAGAAACCGAAAACTACGATTTGATGAGTGTCGTAATGATTTGTTTAGGCAAGCCAGGGACGGAGAATCATAAGGGAATCCTGAAATTTATGGAAGTGCTGTTATCTTCCACAAGATCAGGTTCGGAGAAAAAGAAGATTCTGGAAGAAGAGTTTGGCGTTGCAATGAGCGAAGAACTGGAAAGAGAGGTGCTTGAAGTGTGCAATCTTAGTCAAGGCGTAAGAGCCGAAGGCCGTGAAGAAGGCCGTCAGGAAGGCAGAATCGAAGGCATCGGAATTGGCGAGATTCGGATGCTGGTTCAGCTTGTTCGAGAGGGTGATTTACCGCTGGAGCGTGCTGCGGCAAAAGCAAAGATGACAGTTGAGCAGTTTAAGGAAACAATGGAGAACACCCCCTTACAGGCAGTGTGAAAACAAAATAGCATAAGATAACGGATAGCCCTACAAGGCCCTGATGATTCAAAGAATTGTCAGAAAAGCCTTGTGGGGCTTATTTTTTTGCTTTTTTTGAGAATTTTTTTGTCCCTATCTTGACATCAGGGGGATATGTCGGCCTTTCCATTACCATAAGAGTGCCGAGAAAGCCAATATGAAATACCTGAATCATATGGGAGAAAGCCCCGGCAAGCGGAAGAACGTATCCGTTTGCCGGGGCTTTCTCTGTATGGTCCAAAATCATGTACCGGACGGGGCCGGTGGAACTGGCCAGTTGTTCCTTTGGCCAAAGCAGCAAAGTAAGTTATCTCCAGATGATTACCGCCGTTTCGGCCATTGTCAACGGCGGACGACTTATGCAACCGTATATTGTGCAGTCTATTACTGATTCTAACGGTCAGACCGTCCAGACAACAGAGCCTGTCGTAAGATGGCAGGTCATTTCGGAAGAAACATCGGAAACGATGCGTACTTTGATGGAAGGCGTTGTTTCTACCGGCACCGGCAAAAATGGCGCGGTTGCCGGGTACCGAGTAGGGGGCAAGACCGGAACCAGCCAAAAGCTGGACAGCGAGGATGCCGCCGCCCGCATTGCAAGCTTTGTGGCGGTAGCGCCCATCGAAGACCCCAAAATTGCCGTACTGGTTTGTTTGGATGAACCTCATAGCTGGACCACCAGCGGCGGCGCCTTGTCGGGTCCGGTTTGTGCTGAGGTGCTGGAACAAGTTCTTCCGTATCTGGGAATTGAGCCCAGTTATACGGAAGAAGAACAGCAAAAATACTTTACGCAGGTTCCGGATGTATCCGGATGGCGAGTGGCGGCAGCCCGGCAGAAGCTGGCGGAGTATGGCCTGGAGGCTGCTGTGGAAGGAGAAGGGGAGCGGGTTACCAGCATGTACCCGACCGCGGGAATCTCGGTTCGCCGTCAATCCACCATCACTTTGGACACCACCGGCCACTATGATGCGGCGGCTGACGAATAAAGTGTGTCCTTCCGAAAGCCTGGTCGGGCCGATTGGTAGAACCGGGATGGATATGCCGGAACTGACAGCCGAAACCGTGCGTCAGAATCTGAAAGATGCAGGTTTCACGCCCCGTGCGGCAGATGAATTTCTGGACTGCTGGCAAACAGGAAACCGGAACGAGCAGCTCCGGATACTGGCCAGGCAGCGCAGCTGTCTGCTGGTTCGTATCCACAGGCAGGAAAAGCAAATCAGCTGCCTGGACTATCTGGCGTATTGCCTCCGCTGTTCGGCGCAACCTGACAACGAAAACGGGAGATGACCCACCATGAAATGTATTTCCAATCAGACTTTTGATGAAGAACGGGCCCTGTACGGACAAAAGGAAATCCATGTCACCAATTGCCGCTTTGATGGCCCGGCGGATGGCGAAAGTGCCTTTAAAGAGGGAACGGACATTACGGCGGAGTACTGCTTTTTTAATCTGCGGTATCCCTTCTGGCATGATACCAACCTGACCATCCGGGATGGGGAAATGACCGAATTTTGCCGGGCGGCGTTGTGGTATTCCCGCAATGTGACAATTACCGATACCCGTCTGCACGGCATCAAAGCCCTTCGGGAATGCGATGATGTCGTGATGCGCAACTGCGATATTGTTTCGCCGGAATTCGGCTGGTCGGTGCGGAAAATCACCATGGAAAACTGCACGGCCGAGAGCGAATATTTCATGATGCGTTCGGAACACCTGCACTTTCGCCATGTGACCCTGAAAGGCAAGTATTCTTTCCAGTATATCCAGGATGCCACTTTTGACGACTGCAACTTTGATACCAAGGACGCCTTCTGGCATGCCCGGCATGTGGTGGTGCGCAACAGTGTGGTGAAAGGGGAGTACCTGGCCTGGTACTGCGAAGACGTAACGTTTGAAAACTGCAAAATTATGGGTACGCAGCCGCTGTGCTATTGCAAGGGACTGAAGCTGATCAACTGCGAGATGGTGGACACCGATCTTGCCTTTGAAAAGAGCGAAGTCGACGCTACCCTGACCACACCGGTTATCAGCATCAAGAACCCGAAAGCGGGCCGCATCGAACTGCCGTCGGTGGGAAAGGTGATCCTGGACGATCCCAACGCGCATGGGGAGATTATCTGCGGGGATGCATCCGGCTGCACAACCGGCGGTTGCGTCTAAACGATGGGGAAGAACGGGTATCTTTGTGCAAGACATTTGGAGGCAAGGAAACCAGCGGTATCCTTGCCCGCCAACCCGTATGGAAAAAAGCGTGGCAGCTTGTTTTCAAAGCGGCCGCGCTTCTTTTCTGCTCTGTCGGGGGACAGCAATCTTAAAAACCGACTGCCGAACATGAAAAAACTTTGCATTTCCTCTTGCTTATAGGGGCGGGATGCGGTATTATTAAACACTGTGAGTCCCGCACCGCCTTCTGGCGGCAGGACTGTCTTTAGTAAAGCAACCTGACAGAAAGGAACCATAGAATGAACGCTGTACTGAATATCCTGCGCGGTATCGTAATTGGTATCGCCAACGTCATTCCCGGCGTATCCGGCGGCACCATGGCGGTGTCCATGGGCATCTACGACAAACTGATCAGCGCTGTGACCGGCCTGTTCAAGCACTTCAAAAATAGCATGAAGCTGCTGATCCCTCTGGGTGTGGGCATGATCATCGGCATTGTGGGCTTCGGCTTCCTGCTGGAATATCTGCTCAACAATTTTGTGCTGGCCACCTGCCTGACTTTCGTGGGCCTGATTCTGGGCGGTCTGCCCATCCTGTGGATGAACCTGCGCAAGAACATCGAGAAGAAACCTTCTCACCGCATCGGTGCTGGTGAAGTCATCAGCTTTCTGGTACTGTTGGCCATCGGTGTGGGCCTGCCCCTGGTGCAGGGGGCGGAAGGCGCCATCAAGACCCTGACCGTTGACCCGGTTACCATCGTGATTCTGTTCCTGCTGGGGCTGATTGCCAGCGCCACCATGGTCATTCCCGGCGTGTCCGGCAGCATGGTGCTGATGGTCCTGGGCTATTACAGCACCATTCTTTCGCTGGTTACCGGTACGGTGACCATGCTCAAGGACGGTGACTTCGGCGGTGTGATCCACAACTGCCTGCTGCTGGTTCCGTTTGCCATCGGCGTGGTGCTGGGCATCTTCCTCATTGCCAAAATCATTGAGTATCTGTTCCAGCGCTTCCCCAGCCAGACCTTTGCCGCTATCATTGGTCTGATTCTGTCTTCTCCCTTCGCCATTCTGTACTCGGCCGATGCGTTCAGCGCCTTCTCGGTGGTGGAACTGCTGGTCGGTCTGGTTCTGGCCGCTCTGGGCGCCTGGGTGACCTGGCTCATGGGCAGCAAGGAAGACGCCTGATTATCCCGACTATTATGACATGCAAAAGCCCGCTTTCCTTTGACAGGAAGGCGAGCTTTTTTGTGTTCTTGGAAAACTTCAATCCCCGGCGTGCAGGCTGCGGTACGCGCTGGGGGTCAGGCCGAATTCCTGCCTGAAAATGCGGTTGAAGTTGCGGATGGTGTCAAATCCGCACAGGGAGGCAATCTCGGTAACTTTTTTGTCGGTGGTGGCCAGATAGGTTTTGGCATACTGGATGCGGTATCCGTTTACATAGGCGGAAAAGCCTGTCCCGAAATGCCGGTTGAAGAATCCCGACAGATAACAGTGGTTGTAGCCCAGGGCTTCTGCCATGCCGGTCAGTGTGATCTTGTCCTGATAGTGTTCTTCAATGTAATAGGCAATGGCGTTGGTCAGGGCAAAGTCGGCTTCGTTGTTTTTTACCCGGGGGCAATTTTCATAAAAACGACTGCACACATCGTACAGGATGGACTTGATGCGATACCGGTTGGTGCCGGGGCAGCGCAGTTCTTCAGTAAATTGACCATCCCCCAGAGGGCAGACCGGCGGCAGAAAATGGGTGCCGCGCATGTCATTGTAAAAGTCCTCCACCCAATCATTGGAAAAAATAAACAGCATGCTTTCATTGTGGGTTTCGGTCTGGAAGGAATGAATCTGCCCGGGCAGCGTCAGAATCCCTTCGCCGGCCTTGGCGCTGAATTTGTGTCCATCCACTTCGCACAGAAGTTCCCCCGCAAATACATAGTTCAGCTCAAAGCTGCGGTGCATATGCTTGCGGAAAACAAAGTCTGTGTTGGCGCTGCTGTACAGATATTCCCGCTTGTCGGAACGGTTTGCCTCAAAATCAATCATAGCCATCACCTGAACTTTTGTCTATAAGTATAAAACATCTTGCTTGTGCTGGCAAGCCGGAAAGGAGTACACTTTCCTTGTAATCGGGTGGGCGCCCGCCCGGCAGAAACTTCCATACAGATGAGGAAACCGCCATGAAAAACGATCAGTACTTCAAAAAATGTATTGCTTTTGGACGCGCCACCGAAGGTCTGCGCGCCGACTTCCAGGACCAGATGCGGGAACTGCAAAGTGAAATCGGCTTTGAATATGTCCGTTTCCACGGCATCTTCCATGATGATATGGCCGTTTACAATGAAGATGAAAACGGCAAGCCCTACTATTGGTTCGGCTATGTGGACAAGCTCATCGATTTTTTGCTCTCGGTACACATCAAACCCTTTCTGGAACTGGCCTTCATGCCCATCCAGCTGGCAACGGTGCCCAATACCACTTTCTGGTGGAAGGCAAACGGCTGCCCGCCCACCGATTACGGCAAATGGCACGACCTGGTCCGGGCCACCATGGAACATCTGACCCAGCGCTATGGCGAGGAAGAACTCAAAACATGGTACTTCGAAATCTGGAATGAACCCAACCTGGATTCTTTCTTCCGCGGTACCCAGCAGGAGTATTTCAAGCTGTATTCCGTCACCGCTGAAGCGGTCAAGTCTGTGTGTCCTGCGTATAAGGTGGGCGGTCCGTCCACCAGTGGGGCCGACTTCCGGGAAGGCCTGGGGTATCTGAAAGAATTCATCCGTTATTGCAGCGAAAATCAGCTTCCGGTGGATTTCTTCTGTGCCCATCCGTATCCCACCTGCTGGGCACTGGACGGGGACGGCTCCGAGCGGATGGGGTATATCGGCAAGGATATCTGCACCCAATTCCTGGATAACATCCGCGCTATTGTGGATGCCTCGCCGTACCCGGAAGCAGAAATCATGCTGACCGAATGGAATTCTTCCCCCAGCCCGCGCGACCTGGTCCATGATACCCCGTTTATGGCTTCCTTTGTGCTGTATAACTACACCCAGAACTTCGGCAAGGTGGACAGCCTGGGCTATTGGACTTTCACTGATATTTTTGAAGAGAACGGCCCCGGAAATACCCCTTTCCACGGCGGGTTCGGTCTGATCAATGTGGACGGCGTGAAAAAACCTTCTTACTGGGCGTTCTGGATGCTGAACCAGCTGGGCGGTGAGATTGTGGATGTGGGGCCGGATCATGTGGTGGCCCGCAGCGGGGAGGATTACCAGGTGATCGTCTGGAACTACTGCTACTATACCGACGAATTTGCCGACGGTGACCGCAGCAAACTCAGCGATACCCGGCGGGAGGAAATCTTCCAGTGCAAAGACCTGACGGTAGATCTGCACATTGACCTGAACGGAATTTATGATCAGGCAGTGTATACGCTGGATGAGGATACCTCTGCCTATCACAACTGGCTCAAACTCGGTGCGCCGCAGTATCCCACGGCGGAGCAGGTCAAGATCATGCAGGAAACCTCCCAGCCCAAGGTGGAACACGGGACGGTCCAGTCCTTTGCCCTGCACACGCTTCTCAAACCGCATGAGGTCAAGTGCTACCTCCTGCATAAACATTGATTCTTTACCTTATAGAGTCCCTCCTGTTCGGGCGGCTTTCGCAGTTCGTGTATACGGCTGCGGAGGCCGCCTTTTTGCTTTTGATTTGGTATACTTTTGCAGAAAAAGTCTTTTTCACAAGAATTGGCAAAACCTTCTCTTTTGTGCGGTTTTCTACCTTTTTTCAATGTTTGTTTATTGTTTGTTTGCAATTTCGTGCTATACTAAACACATGTTCAAGAAGTATGCAACACAGCAAAAGGAGCCGCTTATGTCCAGACAGTCGTTTGTCCAGTTTAAAGACGTCTGTAAGTATTATCAGATGGGCGACACGCGCATCGCCGCGGCCGACCACGTCACTTTTGAGATTGAAAAAGGGGAGTTCTGCGTCATCCTGGGCCCATCGGGTGCAGGAAAAACCACCGTGCTGAATATGCTCGGCGGCATGGATACCTGTGACGAGGGCACCATCATTCTGGATGGGGAGGAGGTCAGCGCTTTCAGCCAGAAACGTCTGACCCAGTACCGCCGCTATGACGTGGGATTTGTGTTTCAGTTTTACAATCTGGTGCAGAACCTGACCGCCCGCGAAAATGTGGAGCTGGCCTCGGAAATCTGCCGTGACCCGCTGGATGCCGATATGGTTCTGGAAGAAGTCGGCCTGCTGAAGCGGCGCGACAATTTCCCGGCGCAGCTTTCGGGCGGCGAGCAGCAGCGGGTATCCATTGCCCGGGCGCTGGCTAAAAATCCCAAGATTCTTTTGTGCGATGAGCCTACCGGTGCATTGGACTACAAGACCGGCAAACAGGTGCTTGCCCTGCTGCAGGACACCTGCCGGCAGAAAGGCCGCACGGTCATTGTCATCACCCACAACAGCGCTTTGGCTGCCATGGCGGACCGTGTCATCCGCATCAACAGCGGCCGCGTCGTTGACATGCAATGCAATCCGACGCCGACCCCGGTCGAAAGGATCGAGTGGTAATGAACAGGACGTACCAAAAAAATATACGCCGCACGCTGGCCAGTACACGAAGCCGGTTCCTGGCCATTTTTTCCATTGTGGCCCTGGGAGTCGGCTTTTTGGCAGGGCTTGTTTCCACCACGCCGGATATGCGGGATTCCATCGAACAGTATCTGGACGATGCCAACCTGTATGATTTGCGCATCATCGGCACCCTGGGCCTGACCGATGCCGATGTGCAGGCGGTCCGGCAGGTGGACGGCGTGCTGGATGCCCGGGATGCCTGGTCGGCTGATGTGCTGGTCAAGACGCCGACTTCCGACCAGGCCGTGGCCCGCGTCCACAGCCTGCCCACTGATGCCGACGGCAATCCGGACGGCAACTCGGTCATCAATCAGCTGGTGCTGGAGGATGGCCGCTGGCCCCAGGCGTCCGGTGAATGCGTGGTAGAAGCCGGGGCAGGGGACCTGGCAAGCCGCGGGGTCAACATCGGGGACACCATTGAAGTGCCTGCCGATGACAACGAGGACCTGGAAGACACTCTGGCCACGACCGAATACACAGTGGTGGGTGTGGTGCATGACGCCACCTACTTTTCCTTTGAACGGGAGCCTGCCAGTGTGGGCAGCGGCGCCGTGGAAACCATCTTTTACATCCTTCCCCAGGACTTTGCCTATGACACCTACACCGAAATTTACCTGACCGTGGATGGTGCCCGGGACATGAACAGCCTGAGCGATACCTACGATGATACGGTGCAGGCTGTCAGCGATGCACTGGACAACATCTCCGGTGAACGCTGTGATGTGCGCCTGCAGGAAGTCAAAGCGGATGCCCAGAAAGAGATCGACGACGCCTGGGATGAATATAATGATTCCGCCGCCGAAGCGGAACAGGAATTGTCCGATGCGGCACAGGAACTGCAGGACGGCCGGGATGCCCTGGCTGACGGTGAGCAGGAAGTGGCTGACGGCGAGCGCGACTACCAGGACGGCGTGGCCGAACTGGCAGATTATGAGCAGCAGCTCAAGGATGGCGAAGCTGCCCTGAACTCCGCCCGGGATGAACTGGTAGCCGGTGAGGCCGAATGGCAGGAAAACTGGCAGAAAGTTCTGGACGGAGAAACCGCCCTCAACGACGGCAAGAAGCAGCTGGAAGAAGCCCAGCGCCTGTATGAGGAAGGCAAGGCTGCTTATGATGCGGGCCTGGCCAAGGTGGAGGCAGGCGAACAGACGCTTGCCGAAAACAAGACCCAACTGGACACGGCACAGACCCAGTACGAGCAGCTGGCCAAGTTCAACCAGGGCTTCAACGAATACAACGAAGGCTTGCAGCAGTACACCGACGGTGTGAACCAAGCCCTGAAACAGTATTCGATTCCCATCTCCATCACCAATGAACAGATGGAAGACATTCTGCTGGAACTGTCCGAAAAAGATGCGTCGGAGTGGCCTGCCAATAATAAAGATATGATGCTGTACATCATCGGCAAGGTCGCTGGCGAGCAGCTGCCGCCGGTTGCATCCGGACAGGAGGATACCGAGTCCCAGACAATCACGGAAAGCCCCGAGGCCACGGTCCCCGATACCGGCGCGGCGTCTGCAACCGAACCGACGGTGCAGCCGGAAGAACCAGCCACCGAAACACAATCCGCTGACGGTGAAACGGCCCAGGCGACCCCGGAAAGTGCCACCCCGGCGGAGGAACCCGTTCCGGAAGCCACGTCCGAAGCCCAGGACCGCGCCCTGCGGGAAAATCCCGACCCGGCAAACCCGGATGCGGGGCAAATCGACCCCGCCGGGACCGAAATGATCGTCGGGGCTCAGAAACTGATTGCCGGCAAGGCGGAGATTGAAGCCGGCATCCAGCTTTTGATTCAGACGTACCAGCAGATGGGCCAGGAACTGACCGAAGAGGAAGCCTATGCCCTGATTTCGGATGAAAATGTGGCAAATGTCAAGGCACAGCTGGACGAAGGCTGGGCCCTGTATAACGCCGGTGCGGCCGAGCTGGCGGAAGGACGGAAACAGCTGGAGGCCAACGAGCAGACGCTCATTGACGGCAAAGCGCAGCTGGACGCCGGCTGGGCCCAGTACGAAGCCCAGGGCAGCGAGCTGTACGACGGTATGAACCAGCTGCGTTCGGCCCGCACCACCATGGATGAAGGCTGGGACCTGCTGACCGACAAGCAGATCGAGCTGGACGATGCCCGCAAGGAGATCGAGGACGCCCGCGCCACCCTGGCGGATGCCGCTGCCGAGCTGGAGGAAGCCCGGCAGACCATTGCGGAAAAGACCCAGGAACTGCGGGACGGCGAGATCGAATACGCCGATGCCAAGGCGGAAGCCGACCAGAAACTGGCCGATGCCAAAGCGGAGATCGAGGATGCCGAAGCCCAACTCAACGATATTGAGGAAGGCGAGTGGTATGTCTGGGACCGCAGCCGAAACGTCAGTTTTGCCTCCTTTGATTCCAACTCCACCAAACTGGCCGCTCTGGCCAAGGTGTTCCCGGTGTTCTTCTTCCTGGTGGCGGCGCTGGTCGTTTCCACCACCATGACCCGTATGGTGGAGGAAGAACGCCTGCAGATCGGTACCATGAAGGCTCTGGGCTACACCAAGGGCGCGATCATGCAGAAATATCTGCTGTATGCCTTCACGGCGGCTGCGGTGGGGGCTGTTGCCGGACTGGCCCTCGGCTTCTTTGTGTTCCCGCGGGTGATCTGGACCGCGTATCAGATGATGTATTATGCCCCTGCGTTCCTGTCGCCCTGGCGGTGGGATGTGGGGCTGCTGGCCGGCGGTTCGCTGATCGCCATTTCCATGCTGGCCACCTGGTCGGCCTGCCGTTCCACCCTGCACGAGTACCCGGCTGCGCTGATGCGGCCCCGGGCCCCCAAGGCCGGCAAGCGTATTTTGCTGGAACGGGTCACCTTTATCTGGCGGCGCCTGCCCTTCACCTACAAGGTCACCTGCCGCAACCTGCTGCGCTACAAAAAGCGTTTCTGGATGACTGTTATCGGTGTGGCGGGCTGTACGGCTCTGCTGGTTACCGGCTTTGGTATTTCGGATTCGCTGAACAGCATCGTCACCAAGCAGTTCGGGGAAATTTACCACTATGATCTGCTCACCGCAGTGACCGATGCCGAAGATACCAAGGAAGGTCCTGCCCACGATTACCTGTATACGGATGATGCCTTCAAGGAATCCCTCACTGTCTTTACCCAGCAGGTGGAGCAGGAACTGGAGGATGGCAGCACGGTGGACTACTATTATATGGTGCCCGAGGACGTGACGGCGTTTGCCGATTTTGCCGACCTGCACAACCGCCAGACCGGTGAGCCCACGCCGCTGGGAGAGGAAGGCGTTGTGCTGACCGAAAAATTGGCCAGTACCCTGAACGTCAAACCGGGAGATACCATTACCCTGGAGGACGCCGACGGCAACCAGGCCGACTTCACCGTGAGCGGTGTGTGCGAGCACTATGTTTACAACTATGTGTACATGAGCGCCGAAAGCTATGCCAAGGAATTTGGCTCGGAACCGGCCTGGAACGCGATCATGAGCCAGATGACGGACAACTCCCAGCAGGGCAGAGAGGCTGTTTCGGCCAAACTGCTGGCCATGGATGAAGTTGCCAGTCTGAACTTTACCGCCGACAGTATGGATATGGTTCTGAATATGCTGGAATCTATCGACGCGGTGGTGGTTCTGATCATCGTATGTGCGGCCTGCCTGGCTTTTGTGGTGCTGTACAACCTGACCAACATCAACATTGCCGAGCGTGTCAAGGAGATCGCCACCATCAAGGTGCTGGGCTTCTATGACCGGGAAGTGGACGCTTACGTCAACCGGGAAAGCGTCATCCTGACCCTCATCGGTGCCCTGCTCGGCCTGGTGGGCGGTATTGCCCTGCACAAGTTCGTCATTCTCACCGTGGAGGTGGATGCGGTCATGTTCGGGCGGGATATCCAGCCGATGAGCTTTGTTTACTCGTTGGCCCTGACCTTTCTGTTCAGCCTGATCGTCAACCTGTTTATGGGCCGCAAGCTCAAGCAGATTTCCATGGTTGAAAGTATGAAAGCACCGGAATAATTCGGTTTTTACCCGCCGTCGGGCCGTAAGGTCCGGCGGTTTTTTCGTACCTGTCCACAATGAAAAAACACCCCGAAACTTTTTTGTGCATAAATTGTGATTTTTGCTTTTGGGGCATTGACAGCGAATTTTATTTTGACTATAATAACCGATTGTACGCAATCAAACTGTTAGAACGTGAACAATTTAACGGTGCGGCTTTCACAGCCGCCAAGAGAGGTGATTTCCACGCAGGAAAATAGGACCGCGGACCCTGATATGCGGCGGGTCGGCCGGGCGCTGACCCACACGTCACACCAGATCAACCGGGCGTTGGATGCCTGCATTGGTGAGGCTGTCAGCGAAGAACTGACCGGCATGCGGGGCATGGTTCTGGGGTATATCGTGCGCACCACGCAGACCGGACGCGCCGTGTACCAGCGGGACCTGGAACGGTGTTTTCGGGTACAGCGTTCCAGCATCACGACCATGCTCAAGGGAATCGAGCGGGCAGGCTTCATCACACGCACCCCAGTGGCAGAGGATGCGCGCCTGAAAAGCCTGGCCGCTACGGAAAAAGGGTTGGCTTGTTACGACCAGCTGGAACGCTGCATCAATGCGTTTGAAGCACGCCTGCAGCAGAACGTGTCCGAGGAGGAACTCAGCCATCTGGAGGAAATCCTGGACAAGCTGCTGGAAAACGCCAAGGCCGTGCAGAGCGACCCGCACATTGAATAAGAAAGGAATAAGGAGAAAGTACACACGTTATGTTTAAGACACTGTACAAAGAAATTGACGGCTTCAAGCTGGTATCAGTGCTCACACCGTTGTGCATGATCGGCGAAGTCGTCATGGAAATGATCGTGCCTCGTCTGATGGCTTCCATCATCGACGATGGCGTCACCGCCGGCAACATGGAACACATCTACCGCGTGGGCGGTTGGATGATCCTGGCTGCCGTGATCGGTCTGGTTTTCGGTGTGCTGGGCGCCGTGTTCGGTTCCCGTGCATCCACCGGCTTTGCCCGCAACCTGCGCCGGTCCATGTACCGCAATATCCAGACCTTCAGCTTTTCCAACATTGATAAGTACTCCACCGCTGGCCTGGTCACCCGTATGACCACCGATGTCACCAACATCCAGAACGCCTACCAGATGATTCTGCGTATGTTCGTGCGTGCCCCGGCCAGCATGATCATCGCCATGGTCATGTCCTTCTCCATCAACCGGGAACTGGCCAGCGTGTATCTGGTGGCCGTCATCCTGCTGGGCGCTGCGCTGGTGTTCATCATGACCCGCGCCACCCGCTATTTCGGCGAAGCCTTCCGCAAGTACGATGACCTGAACGAGAGCGTACAGGAAAACGTTTCGGCCATCCGCGTGGTCAAAGCCTATGTGCGTGAAAAGTTCGAGGGCGAAAAGTTCCAGAAAGCCAGCGGCAACGTGCAAAAGCTGTTGCTGCGCGCCGAAATGATCCTGTCCTGGAACGCCCCGCTGATGCAGCTCACCGTGTATACCTGCATCCTGCTGATCTCCTGGCTGGGTGCCCGTATGATCGTGTCCAGCGGCGCCACCGCCCTGACCACCGGCGAACTGATGAGCATGCTGACCTACTGCATGAACATCCTCATGAGCCTGATGATGCTCTCCATGGTTTTCGTCATGATCACCATGTCCGCGGCTTCTGCCCGCCGTGTGTCCGAAGTCCTGAATGAAAAGTCCAACCTGACCAACCCTGAAAACCCGGTCATGGAAGTCAAGAACGGCGCCGTTGAGTTCGACCATGTGGGTTTCCGCTACAAGCCCGATGGCCGTGAGGTTCTGTCCGATGTCACTCTGAACATCCGTTCCGGCGAAACCGTGGGCATCATTGGCGGCACCGGCAGCGCCAAGACCAGCCTGGTGCAGTTGCTGCCCCGTCTGTATGATGTCAGCGCCGGCAGTGTGCGCGTGGGCGGTGTGGACGTGCGCAAGTACGACCTGGAAACCCTGCGTGACAGTGTGGCTATGGTGCTGCAGAAGAACGAACTGTTCTCCGGTACCATTGCCGAAAACCTGCGCTGGGGCAATGCCAACGCCACCGACGCCGAGATCGAGGAGGCCTGCCGTCAGGCCTGCGCTGATGAATTCATTGAGCGCTTCCCCGACCGGTACGAAACCCATATCGAACAGGGCGGCACCAACGTGTCCGGCGGTCAGAAGCAGCGTCTGTGCATTGCCCGTGCGCTGCTGAAAAAGCCCAAGATCCTGATTCTGGATGACTCTACCTCCGCCGTGGATACCGCCACCGATGCCAAGATCCGCCACAGCTTTGCGGAAAAGATCCCCGGCACCACTGTGTTTATCATTGCCCAGCGTATCTCCAGTGTTGAACATGCCGACCATGTCCTGGTTCTGGACGGCGGCCGTGTCCAGGGCTGGGGTACCCCGCAGGAACTGCTGGAAACCAACAAGATCTACCAGGAAGTCTACCGCAGCCAGACCAAGGGCGGCGGCGACTTTGATGAGAAGGGAGGCGAAGAATAATGGCACAGGAACGTGTAAAGGTCGTTCATGCAGGCCGCGGCGCCCGTGGCCCGCGCCCCAAGGTCAAGAACCCCGGAAAAATTCTGAAGCGGATTATGGGATATGTGATGCATGTCTATCGTGTGCCGTATCTCATCGCCATCGCCTGCATCGTGATTTCGGTGCTGGCCAATATCCAGGGTACCTTGTTTATGCAGACCCTGATCGACTCCTACATTCTGCCTCTTCTTACTGAGAAGAGCAACGATTTCTCCGGCCTGCTGATGGCCATTGCCCGCACCGGTATCTTCTACGCTATCGGTGTTGCGGCCACCTTCACCCAGACCCGCCTGATGGCCATTATCACCCAGGGCACCCTGAAAAAGCTGCGTGATGAACTGTTCACCCACATGCAGACTCTGCCCATCAAGTACTTCGATACCCATGCCCACGGCGATATCATGTCGGTGTACACCAACGATATTGATACCCTGCGCCAGATGATCAGCCAGAGCATCCCCCAGATCCTCAACAGCGGCATTACCATCATCGGTGTGCTGATCTCCATGATCTTCCTGAGCGTGCCGCTGACGCTGGTTACCCTGGTCATGGTTGTGATCATGCTGCTGGCTACCCGCTACCTCACCGGCAATTCCGGCCGCTACTTTGTGGCGCAGCAGCGGGAACTGGGCAAGGTCAACGGCTTCATTGAAGAGATGATGAACGGCCAGAAGGTCGTCAAGGTCTTCTGCCATGAGGAAAAGGCCATTCATGACTTTGACATCCTCAACGACGAACTGTTTGAAAGCGCCAACAAGGCCAATACCTACTCTCTGGTGGCCATGCCCGTCAACAGCCAGCTGGGCAACCTGAGCTATGTTCTGTGCGCCATCATCGGCGGCGCGCTGGCTCTGTCCGGTGCCACCGGTCTGACCTTGGGCAGACTGGCCAGTTTCCTGTCCTTCAACCGCAGCTTCAACATGCCTATCAACCAGGTGTCCATGCAGTTCAACTCCATCGTCATGGCTCTGGCCGGCGGTCAGCGTATCTTTGACCTGCTGGACGAACCTTCCGAGGTGGACGAGGGCCACATCACCCTGGTCAACGCCAAGCGTCTGGCCGACGATTCCGTCACCGAGGCTCAGACTCGCACCGGTCTGTGGGCCTGGAAGGTGCCTCAGGCCGATGGCACCAGCAAGTATGTGGAACTGAAGGGCGACATCGTCTTCAAGGACGTGGACTTCGGTTATGTGCCGGAAAAGGTCGTGCTGCACGACATCAATCTGTATGGCCGTCCGGGCCAGAAGATCGCCTTTGTCGGTTCCACCGGCGCCGGCAAGACCACCATCACCAACCTGATCAACCGCTTCTACGATATCCAGAAAGGCCAGATCCTGTATGATGGCCTGGATATCACCTCCATCAAGAAGGACGACCTGCGCTCCTCTCTGGGCATCGTGCTGCAGGATACCCACCTGTTCACCGGTACCGTCATGGAGAACATCCGTTACGGTCGTCTGGATGCTTCGGATGAAGAATGCCGTGCCGCAGCCCGCCTGGCCAACGCCGAAGTGTTCATCCGTCATCTGCCCAATGGCTTTGACACTATGCTGACCGGCGACGGTACCAACTTGAGCCAGGGCCAGCGTCAGCTGCTGGCCATTGCCCGTGCCGCTGTGGCGGACCCGCCGGTACTGATTCTGGATGAGGCCACTTCCTCCATCGATACCCGTACCGAAACTCTGGTGCAGCAGGGCATGGATGGCCTGATGTATGGCCGCACCACCTTTGTCATTGCGCACCGCCTGTCTACTGTGCGCAACTCCGACTGCATCATGGTTCTGGAGCAGGGCCGCATCATCGAGCGCGGTACCCACGATGAACTGATTGCCCAGAAGGGCCGCTATTATCGGCTTTATACCGGTAATTTTGCGGAAAATTCCTGAGGAAATGCGAAATATTGCCGGGATGTCGCTGGACATTCCGGCAATTTTTGTACAATATGCCGTTAGAGCGCCGAAAACTTGACGCACTGGAAAAGTTTGGCTATAATAATGACATAGGGACGGCGTTTGCTGTTCCACTACCGCTGCCGGAGGGACACAGTGCGCAACGATTTTTGCGTGTGAGGCGGCGGCCTGCCAAAGAACTTGATTGAAGAAATAAACAAAAACTTTCAGGAGGGGTATCACTATGGCAGTCAGCAAGAAGGTCGCTCAGACCGTGATTAAGGAAGATAAGTTTTATACCATCAGTGCCGCCAACGGCAAGGTTGTGGAAGTTGCCGATTACAACACCGACAACGGTGCCCGTATCCAGCTGTGGGACAACGCCAATGCCGAATGGCAGCAGTGGGGCTTTGTCCGCGCCGGCGAAGGCGTCTACCGCATCAAGAACCGCTTCACCGGCAAGATGCTGGACCTGTACCAGGGCGGCGTCGGTGACGGCACGGCTGTTCATCAGTGGGAAGGCGCTCCTGCCAGCAGCCAGCTGTGGGTCGTGGAGCCCGGCAATGATGGCCGTGTGAAGATCAAGTCCAACCTGGCCGGCAAGTGCCTGGACGTGGTTGGCATGAACAGCGAAAACGGCGCCGGCCTGCAGATCTGGGCCGATGTGAACGGCGACAACCAGCATTGGGTCATCGCCGAAGTCACCCGCAAGCCGAAGGCTGTCAAGTCTGCCGCCAAGGTCAAGGCCGAAGCCAAGCCGGTGGAAGAAGTAAAGCCTGCCGCAGAGGTCAAGCCTGTTGAGAAGAAGGCCCCTGCCGCCAAGACGGCTGCTCCCGCCAAGAAGGCTGCCCCCGAGGTCAAGCCTGTCGTGGAGAGCAAACCCGTGGTGGAAAAGGCCGCTCCTGTTGCTGACCCCAAGGCTGCCGAGAAGCCCGCTGAGAAGAAGGCTCCGGCTGCTGCCAAGAAGCCTGCTGCCAAGAAGGGCCGCAAAGCTTCCAAGTAATCTGTTTCTGATAGGTAAAGGCGTTCCGGCCAATGCAGGCCGGGGCGCCTTTTTTGTGCGGCAGTATCCCAAAAAGCGGTGCCCTTGCGCAATATCGGCCTTTGGGGTACAATGTAAAAGAATAAAAACCGGCAAGGAGCTTTCAAATATGACGCAGTATAAAGTTTTGGCCCTGGATCTGGATGGTACCCTGACCAACAGCGATAAGGTCGTGACCCCGCGCACTGCGGCTGCCCTGCGGGAAGCCGCAAAGCAGGGCGTACGCATTGTGCTGGCCAGCGGCCGTCCCACGGCGGGCATCCGTCCGCTGGCCAAGGAACTGGGACTGGAACAGACCGGCGGTTATATCCTCAGTTATAACGGCGGCAAGATCATCGACTGTGCCACAGGCCAGGAGATGGTGCAGCATCCGTTCCCGGCAGAACTCATTCCTTCCGTATGCACCTTTGCGCGGTATTGGAATGTGGTTCCCCTGACCTATGATGATGTGGGGATTGTTACCGAGGTCCCCGACCATCCCTATGTATTGGAGGAGGCCCGCATCAACAAGCTGCCGGTGCGCCAGGTGCCGGACCTGCCCGCCGAAGTGACCTATCCGGTCAACAAGCTGCTGCTGGTGGGCGACCCGGTGGACATGCCCCATGTGGAAGAACTGATGCAGCAGGAATTTGCCGGTAAACTGTCCATCTACCGCTCGGCGCCTTTCTTTATTGAAACCATGCCCCTGGGGGTGGAAAAGGCGGCTTCCCTGGGCGTGCTTTTGCAGGCCCTGGGCCTGACCCCGGCCGAACTCATGGCCTGCGGCGATGGCTGGAACGACCTGCCCATGATCAAATTTGCCGGGCTGGGGGTCGCAATGGGCAATGCAGTGCCGCCGGTCAAGGCGGCTGCCGGATTTGTCAGCGCCGACAACGACCACGATGGTGTGGGCGTAGCGGTGGAACGCTTTATTCTGGGCCGGGAGGTATAACTGTGGGCAGAAATCTGATTGTATTTGACCTGGAATGGAATATCGGCTATCAGCCCAAGACCTTCCGTTACCATGATACCGAACTCACCCTGCGTGGGGAAATCATCCAGATCGGCGCTGTGCGCATCAGCGAAACCGCCGACGTGCTGGATACCTTTGAGATGACCCTGCGGCCGCGGATCTTCCGCAAACTGCAGCGCCATATTGCCAAGGTTACCGGCATGAGCCAGGGGGATCTGGATGCCGGCGTACCCATTGCCGAAGGCCTGGCCCGCTTTGTGGAGTGGGCCGGCCCCGATGCCGAATTTGCCGAGTGGGGCCTGGACGATGTGCCGGTCCTCAAGCAGAACCTGTTCCTGTGCGGGCTGGATGAAAGCTGGCCTGCCCGCTGGTATGATCTGCAGCGGATTTTCCTGCAGACGTATCCCCGCGGGGAAGGGGAGGGCATGACCCTGGAGAGCGTGGTAGACCGCCTGGGCATTGAAAAGCAGGACCCGTTCCACAACGCGCTGGATGATGCCCTGTACACCGTCAAGGTCTGCCGCAAGCTGCCCCTGGCCGAGGGCCTGGCGGCGTATCCGGATGAGGTGGGCCAACTGACCGAGGCGTTGCTCACCGACCCGGAAGCGGAATATCAGGATGTGCAGACCTGGTTTGGCCTGATGGAACACGACGCCTACAAGACCGACCCTGCCCTGTGCAGCGTGAACTGCCCGGTGTGCGGTGCGCCGCTGACCCTGGGGGACATCTGGCTCAAGCGTGGCAATACCGGCTATTATACCGAGGCTGCCTGCCCGCAGCACGGCCCGTGGTTTGTGCGGTTCAAGCTGTCTCGCCGGGATGGACTGCACTGGAATTTTGCCCGCTGCACCGAAACCATCCGGCCGGATACCTATGCCCGGTGGAAACGGCAGGAAGCCGCCCAGCGGGAGCGGATGCGCCGCAAAGCGGAAAAAGCACTGGCCGAAGCACAGGCCGAACAGTAAAGGAGAGAGGCCTTTATGGCTGACCAGACCATCTATACCGTCGTGGTGGCGGATGACGAAGACGAACTGCGGCAGGCTGTATGCAATATGATTCCCTGGGATGACCTGGGGTTTCGCCTGGTGGGTAACGCCAGCAACGGACTGGACGCGCTGGAACTGGTGGAAAAGCTGGAACCGGACCTGTTGCTCACTGATATTCGCATGCCCTTCATTTCGGGCATCGAACTGGCCCGGCAGGTACGGGAAATCCGCCCTGCCATGCACATTGCTTTTTTGAGCGGATATGATGATTTTGAGTACGCCAAGCAGGCCATCCAGTACAACATCATCAGCTATATGCTCAAGC
>CALESJ010000042.1 GCA_937907025.1 uncultured Faecalibacterium sp. | reverse complement strand
CGCCAGCTCCCCTTACACAGGGGAGCCGATCTCTACCCCGGGAGCCTCCCCTGTGGTTGGGGAGGTGCCGCGCAGCGGCGGTGGGGTTGTGAAGCCTGCGGCGTTTCCTGTTTACGGGTCACAGCCGAAAGCCTACAACCCCTCAGTCGCCTACCGGCGCCAGCTCCCCTTACACAGGGGAGCCGATCTCTACCTCAGGAGCCTCCCCTTACACAGGGGAGCCTTTCTCTACTCCCGCAGTCAGCCGCCTGCCCATACCCCGCCATCTTTCCACAAATTCCAATCTGTTTGTGGAAAACAAAACCGCCCTCGCCTCCGCCATTGCCGCGGCGGCGTTTTTGTGATACCATAAACCAAAAAGGGGGAACGTATCGTATGCAGCTGTCAACCACCGTCTGTGCTCTGTCCACCCCGCCCGGGGAGGGCGGCATCGCGGTGATCCGGGTGAGCGGCCCGGACACCTACGCCATCGTGGACAAGGTCTTTGTGCCCATCCATCCCGACAAAAAAATCACCGAGGCCAAAGGCTACACCGCCCTGCTGGGGCATTTTGTGCTGCGGGGCAAGACCATGGACGAAACGGTGGCTCTGTTCTACCGGGCTCCCCACAGCTACACCGGGGAAGATGTCATCGAACTTTCGGTCCACGGCGGCAACGTCATGGCCGACAGTCTGCTGGAAGCCCTCTATCTGGCCGGGGCGGTACCCGCTGGTCCCGGCGAGTTCACCCGCCGCGCCCTGCTCAACGGGCGCATCAGTCTGACCCAGGCCGAGGCGGTTATGGAAATCATCTCCGCCGGCGGGCGGCAGGGGGCGGCTCTGGCCAGTGCCGCCCTGGATGGGGCCCTGGCCAAAAAGATCGCCGGCATCCAGGCCACCCTCCAGTCCCTGTACGCCCACCTCACCGCCTGGATCGACTACCCCGAGGAGGACGTGCCCGAGCTGCTGCCCGAGGAACTGACCATGACCCTGGAGGAAGCAAAAGGGGAGCTGGACAAGCTCATCAATGGTTACGGCGCCGGGGCCATCCTGCGCCACGGGGTGGACTGCGTGCTCTGCGGACGGCCCAACGTGGGCAAGAGCACCCTTTTGAACCTGCTGGCCGGATTCGAGCGCGCTATCGTCACCCCGGTGGCGGGCACCACCCGGGATGTGGTGGAGCAGGCCGTCATGCTGGGGGACATCCGCCTCAACCTCTTTGACACCGCCGGTGTGCGGGACGTGGGGGAGAAGGGGGACGCCATCGAAGCCGAAGGCATCCGCCGCAGCTGGAAAAAGTTGGACGAGGCCGGTCTGGTGCTGGCCGTCTTTGATGCCAACGCCGGTCTTGGTCCCGACGACCTCTCGGTGGCCGAAAAGTGCCAGGGCCGCCCGGCCATTGCCATCCTGAACAAGCAGGACCTGGTGGACGACGATGAACGTTTGCGCGCCATGGAGCAGACCCTGGCCCCCTACTTCAAACAGGTGCTGCCCCTGAGCGCCAAGGACCCGGCCAGCCTGCCCAAACTGAGCAAGGCAGTGGCCGACCTGCTGGGCACCGGCCAGGTGGACACCGGGGCCGCGGCCCTGTGTTCCGCCCGGCAGCTCCACGCCGCCACCGCTGCCCGGGACGCCCTGGCCCAGGCCATCCGCAGCCAGACGGAGGAAGGGCTGGGCCCCGACGCCGCCGGCGTCTGCATGGCCGACGCCCTGGCCGCCCTGGCCGAACTTACCGGCGAGGACGCCACCGAGGCCACCATCGATGAGGTGTTCTCCACCTTCTGTGTGGGCAAATAAACAGGTACAAGGGAAAGGATAAAGCAGAAACAGATTATGGATAAACTGGGAAAGTATGATGTGATCGTCATCGGGGCAGGGCACGCGGGCATCGAGGCCGCCCACGCGGCGGCGGTGCTGGGCGCCAGGACCGCCGTGTTCACCCTGACGCTGGACTTTATCGGCAACATGCCCTGCAACCCCTCCATCGGCGGCACCGCCAAGGGACATCTGGTGCGGGAGATCGACGCTATGGGCGGCCTGATGGGGGTGGCGGCGGACGCCACCTTTCTGCAGAGCCGGATGCTGAACCGGGGCAAGGGTCCCGCCGTGCACAGCCTGCGGGTGCAGACTGACCGCAAGCGCTATCATATGTGGATGAAGCACGCCCTGGAACTGACTCCCAACCTGGACATCCACCAGGCCGAAGTGGTGGCCCTGGATATTGAGGGCGGCCGGGTGAAAGGCGTCATCACCGGGCTGGGGGGCTATTATGAATGCAAGGCGGTGGTCATCGCCACCGGCACCACCCTGGGTGGTCGTATCTTTGTGGGCGAAGCCAGCTATGTCGGCGGCCCCGACGGCCAGCACGCCGCCACCGCCCTGACCCAGTGTCTGGTGGACCACGGGTTCACCCTGCGCCGGTTCAAGACCGGCACCCCCGCCCGGGTGCACCGCCGCAGCATTGATTTCTCCAAGCTGGAACGCCAGCCCGGCGACCCGGACGAGAGCCTGCAGCCCTTCTCCTTCCTGACCCGGACCCCCATGCACAACAAGGTGGATTGCTACATCACCTACACCAACCCCAACACCCACAAGGTGATTCTGGAAAATCTCCACCGCTCGCCCCTGTACGGCGGCATGATCCAGGGCGTGGGGCCCCGGTACTGCCCCTCCATTGAGGATAAGGTGGTGCGCTTCAAGGACAAGGAGCGCCACCCGGTCTTTGTGGAACCCTGCGGCGAGGACACCGAGGAGATGTACCTGCAGGGACTTTCCTCCAGCCTGCCGGAAGTGGTGCAGAACGAGATGTACCGCACCATCTCCGGGTTTGAACATCTGGAGATCATGCGCCCGGCCTACGCCATCGAGTACGACTGTGTCGACCCCACCACCCTCTATCCCACCCTGGAGAGCAAGGTGGTGGCGGGCGTTTACGGCGCCGGGCAGTTCAACGGCACTTCCGGCTACGAGGAAGCCGCCGCCCAGGGGCTGCTGGCCGGGCTGAACGCCGCCCGGAAAGCCCTGGGCAAGTCCGAGCTGGTACTGGCCCGGCATACCTCCTACCTGGGCACCCTGGTGGACGACCTGGTGACCAAGGGGGTCATGGACCCCTACCGGATGATGACCAGCCGCAGCGAATACCGGTTGAGCCTGCGCCAGGACAACGCCGACGAGCGGCTGACCCCCATCGGCCGGGAATACGGCCTGGTGGATGACGCCCGGTGGGCGGTGTTCACCAAAGACCAGGCCATCAAGCAGGCGGAGATGAACCGCCTGGAAACCACCCGGGTCCCCCTGGCCGACCTGCGCAAAGCCGCCGAGGCGGCGGGCGTGGACATGAGCCGGATGGGGGAAACCGGCGGCACCGCGGCAGAACTGCTGCGCCGTCCCACCGTGACCTACGAACTGATCGCCAGGGTCATCGGCTGGGGGCAGGACGTGACCCCCGCCATGGCCCTGCGGCTGGAAACCGAAATCCGCTACGCCGGGTACATCGCCCGGGAGCAGCGGGCCATCCGGGAAGTGCAGCGCCACGAACAGGTGCTGATCCCTGCCGGTTTTGTGTACGATGACATTCCCACCATGACCCTGGAAAGCCGGGAGAAGCTTTCCAAGATACGCCCCCGCACCCTGGCCCAGGCCGGGCGCATCCCGGGGGTATCTCCCAGCGACCTGGCCCAGCTGAGTCTGGCCGTGCTGCGCGCGGAAAAAGAAAAGGAGCAACAGCATGATTGATACGACCCGTCTGGTTCAGAAATGTTCCATGTGGAACATTTCCCTCACCCCGGACCAGCTCACCGCCCTGGACAAGTATGCCGAATTGCTGGTGGAAACCAACAAGCATGTGAACCTCACCGCCATCACCACCCCCGAGGGCATCGAGGACCGGCACTTTGTGGACAGCCTGCTGCTGGCCGCCCAGCCGGAGGTGGCGGGCAGGATGGTGGACGTGGGCACCGGCGCCGGGTTTCCGGGTATTGTGGCCAAGATCTACAAGCCCGACCTGGAACTGACCCTGATGGAACCCACCGGCAAGCGGGTGGACTTTTTACGCACCGTGTGTACCGAACTGGGACTGTCCGGCGTGGAGTTCGCCAAGGAGCGGGCGGAGGAAGCCGCCCGTAAAATCTGGCGGGAAGGCTTCGACGTGGCCACCGCCCGGGCAGTGGCGGCCCTGCCGGTGCTGTGCGAATACTGCCTGCCGCTGGTGAAGGTGGGGGGCGTGTTCATCGCCATGAAGGGCCCCGACGCCGCCGCCGAAACCGACGCCGCGAAAAATGCCCTGCACAAGCTGGGGGGCAAGCTGGAGGAAGTGCGTTCCTTCACCCTGCCCGATGGCAGCACCCGCAACCTGGTGATTATGAGAAAAATATCGCAGACTCCGACCGTTTACCCCAGAAACGGCGGAAAAATTGCGAAGAAACCGCTGTAAAAGCGCAAAATCGAACAAATGCCGGCGAACGATTGTGCTGGCAAGCCCCCGCGGCCCTGTGGTATGCTGGAATCAGCAGACGAATCCACAGGGCCGTTTTTTCGGCCATCCGATACAGAAAAGGGGACACCATGGCAAAATCGAAAGAGAAGAACCGGCAGAAGGCGGGCAAGGTGCTCATGATCCCGGTGGAGCAGATCGAGGCTTCGCCCTATCAGGCGCGCACCACCTTTGATGATACTGAGATCGCCGCCCTGGCGGTGAGCATTTTGCAAAACGGGCTGCTGCAGCCGGTGAGTGTGCGGCGGGCGGGGGTACATAAGTATCAGCTGGTGGCAGGGGAGCGGCGGCTGCGGGCCTGCCGTCTGGCCAAGCTGGAAAAGGTCCCGGCCATCCTGGCGGACTACGATGACAGCGAGAGCGCCGCCCTGGGACTGCTGGAAAACCTGCAGCGGGCCCAGCTGGACCCCTTCGACACCGCCCGGGGCATCCGGGAGGTCATCCGGCTGTGGGGGTGCACCCAGGCGGAGGCCGCCCGGCGTCTGGGGTTGAGCCAGTCGGCCCTGGCCAACAAACTGCGGCTGCTCAGCCTGACCACTGCCCAGCAGCAGCTGTGTGTGGCCAACCACCTGACCGAGCGCCACGCCCGGGCCGCTCTGCGCCTGCCCGAAGGCCGCCGCACCGCCGCGCTGGAACGGATGGCCCGGGACGCCATGAGCGTGCGGGATGCCGACAAGCTGGTGGACGCCATGCTGGCCGCCCCGAAAGCCGGACCCAGCCCTTTGCGCCGCACCGTACCCATGGTGCGGGACGTGCGCCTGTTTGTGAACACCCTTCAGCACGCGGTGGACATGATGGCGGCCAAGGGCATTGCGGCTACCACCACCTGCGGCCAGAAGGACGGCTGCCTGGAATACACCGTGCGCATCCCGGTACATGGGGAGGACGGAGCGGGGGAGGGCTTCGCCGTGGTGCCGGTGCCCATGCAGAATGCCGGGATCACCGGGGCGGTGGCCCGCAACCCCCACCGGATGAACCCGCTGCGGCGACCCGCCCCCATTGCGCCCGGCGACCCCGCCGCCGACGGTCTGGCCCTGGCGGCGGTGGCGGGGCTTTCCGATGGGGAAGGCCCCGGACCGGAAGCGGCGGCAGAACCCTTGGCCGGGGAGGCGGCGGACACTGCCGGACCGGCAGGGGAGGGGAGTGCTGCGGCGGAGAACCCTCTGGGCCCGGGAGCTGCCGCGGGTGCCGGGCAGGAGGTTCCTCCCGAACCGGAAGCGGTTGCGGGCGATGCTGCCGGGAACGATGCCCCCGAAACGGCGGTGTGTATAGGATAAGATTGCAGGTCCCCGAAAAGGGGGCCTTTTTTATTGGTTGTTTTCTACCCCGGGAGCCTCCCCTGTGGTTGGGGGAGGTGCCGCGCAGCGGCGGTGGGGTTGTGGACCTTGCTTTACATCCCGTTTGCGAGCAACACCAGTAAGTTTCCAACCCCTCAGTCGCCTACCGGCGCCAGCTCCCCTTACACAGGGGAAACTTTCTCTATGCCCGGAGCCTCTCACAACCACGGGTCAGCCGCGCCCTTGCCTAGAGCCTCCCCTTACACAGGGGAGCCTATCTCTATGCCCGGAGCCTCCCCAACCAAAGGGAAAGCCGCGCCCTTGCCTAGAGCCTCCCCTGTGTAAGGGGAGGTGCCGCGCAGCGGCGGTGGGGTTGTGGAGTCTGCCGTATTTCCCGTTTACGGGCAATATCAGTAGGTCTACAACCCCTCAGTCGCCTACCGGCGCCAGCTCCCCTTACACAGGGGAGCCAACCTCTGCCCCATATAAAAATGTTCCCCGTGGAACATTCCATCTTTCCTAAACCAGGAAAAAATCAAAAAAATCCGGGCAAAATGTTCCACGGGGAACATTTTAGGGCCGTTTTGGCCCCCAAAACCGCCCAAAATGCCAAAATTGCCGCCGAAGTCTTTCTATTGTGGTGCTCCTGTGGTATAATATCCTCAAAACACGCCCCGGCACACCCCGGCAGGCAGTACAACACAATTTCGCAAGGAGGATGTGCCAATGGCAAAGGTGGTAGCCATCGCAAACCAGAAAGGCGGCGTGGGCAAAACCACGACCTGCGTCAACCTGTCGTCCTGTGTGGCGGCTCTGGGCAAGCGGGTGCTGGTGGTGGACCTGGACCCCCAGGGCAACACCAGTTCCGGCTACGGGATTTCCAAGCATGAACTGACGTCCAACGTCTACACCTGCCTCATCGACGACGAGGACGTGCGGCAGGCCATCGTCAAGACCAACTATAACGCCGACCTGCTCCCTTCCAACACCCAGCTGGCCGGCGCGGCGGTGGAACTGGTCAACCTGCCCCGGCGCGAAAACCGCCTGCGGGCTGTGCTGGCTCCGGTGGTGCCGGTGTATGATTATATCTTCATCGACTGCCCGCCCTCCCTGGACCTGCTCACCGTCAACGGCCTGTGCGCCTGTGATACCGTCCTCATCCCCATCCAGTGCGAATACTACGCCCTGGAAGGCCTGTCCGAACTGATGAACACCCTCAAGACGGTGCGCAAAAAGTACAACAAGTACCTGGACATTGAGGGCGTGCTCTTCACCATGTACGCCGGGCGGCTGAACCTGACCATGCAGGTGGTGGCCCAGGTCAAAAAATACTATGGTGACAAGGTTTACAAGACCGTGGTGCCCCGCACCGTCCGCCTGTCCGAAGCTCCCAGCTTCGGCATGCCCATCAACTTCTACGAACCCAACGGCAAGGGCAGCGAGGCATATATGTCCATGGCGCGGGAATTTCTGCAGAACAACGAACGATAAGGGGGATGACCTTGGCCAAAAAGAAGATCGGCGGTCTGGGCCGCGGGCTGGACAGCCTGTTTGCCGACCTGCCCGAAGAAGAAACCTCCGGCGGGATCTCCACCCTGCCGGTGCGGGAAATCGAGCCCGACCCGGACCAGCCCCGCAAAAATTTTGATGAGGAGTCCCTCTCGGCCCTGGCCCAGTCCATCTCCGAGAACGGCCTGCTCCAGCCCATCGCGGTCCGGCCCCAGAAAGCCGGCCCCGGCTACACCATCATCGCCGGCGAGCGCCGCTGGCGGGCCGCCCGGATGGCCGGGCTGGATGAGGTGCCGGTTATCGTCAAGGATGTGACCGACGAACAGGCCGCCGCCCTGGCCCTGATCGAAAACCTCCAGCGGGAGGACCTGGACCCCATCGAGGTGGCCGAGGGCTGCCGCCGCCTCATCGACCAGTACGGTCTGACCCAGGAACAGGCCGCCCAGCGCCTGGGCAAGAGCCGCAGCGCCCTGACCAACACCCTGCGCCTGCTGGGCCTGCCCGACGACGTGCGGGACGCGGTGCGCAGCGGTGCCATCAGCACCGGCCACGCCAAGGCCATTCTGGGCCTGCCCTCGGCGGAGATCATGTCCGCCGCAGCCAAGCAGGTGGTGGAAAAGAACCTGAACGTCCGCCAGACCGAAGCGCTCTGCCGCAAACTGTCCAAGCCGCCCAAGGAACCCAAACCGGTGGATGCCTTCATCCGGCCGGTTCTGGCCACCGAGGTGGAAGCCGCCCTCAAGGAGGTCACCGGCAGCGAGGTCCATGTGGACTACAAGGCAGGGAAGGGCAGCCTGCGCATCGACTTTTATTCCGACGAACAGCTGCGCCGCTATGCCGAGCTGCTGGGCCATTACAATCCCGAACAACAATGAGTTCAAACGCCAACAAAAAACATAGAGGAGAGAAAGCATCATGTTAGACATCCGTTTTGTGCGCGAAAACCCCGACCTGGTCAAAGAAAACATCAAGAAGAAGTTCCAGGACCAGAAGCTGCCCCTGGTGGATGAGGTCATCGCTCTGGACGCCGAGTACCGTGCCGCCATCAGCGAGGCCGACAGCCTGCGTGCCAACCGCAACAAGCTGTCCAAGCAGATCGGCATGCTCATGGGCCAGGCCAAGAAGGACCCCTCCAAGGCCGCCGAGGCCGAGGCCGTGAAGGCCCAGGTCACCGCCCAGGCCGACCGCCTGAAGGAACTGGAAGCCAAGGAAGCCGACCTGCAGGTCAAGATCCGGGACATCATGTATACCATTCCCCAGATGGTGGACCCCAGCGTGCCCGTGGGTCCCGATGACAGCTACAACGTGGAAGTGCAGCGCTTCGGCGAGTGCACCGTGCCCGAATATCCCATCCCGTACCATGTGGACATCATGGAGAGCTTCGACGGCATCGACCTGGACGCCGCCGGCCGCGTTGCCGGCAACGGCTTCTACTACCTGCTGGGCGACATTGCCCGCCTGCATGAGGCAGTTCTGGCCTACGCCCGCGACTTCATGATCGACAAGGGCTTTACCTACGTCATTCCGCCTTTCATGATCCACGGCAACGTGGTGCAGGGCGTTATGTCCTTCCCCGAGATGGACGCCATGATGTACAAGATCGAGGGCGAGGACCTGTACCTCATCGGCACCAGCGAGCACAGCATGATCGGCCGTTTCATCGACCAGGTCATCGACGGCTCCAAGATGCCCCTGACCCTGACCAGCTATTCTCCCTGCTTCCGCAAGGAGAAGGGCGCCCACGGCATCGAGGAGCGCGGCGTCTACCGCATCCATCAGTTCGAAAAGCAGGAGATGATCGTGGTCTGCAAGCCCGAGGACAGCATGATCTGGTACGACAAGCTGTGGCATAACTCGGTGGAGCTGTTCCGCAACCTGGAGATCCCCGTCCGTCAGCTGGACTGCTGCACCGGCGACCTGGCCGACCTGAAGGTGAAGAGCTGCGACATCGAGGCCTGGAGCCCCCGTCAGCAGAAGTTCTTTGAGGTGTGCAGCTGCTCCAACCTGGGCGACGCCCAGGCTCGCCGTCTGCGCATCCGCTACAAGGACGAGAACGGCAAGACCCAGCTGGCCCACACCCTGAACAACACCTGCGTGGCCCCGCCGCGTATGCTGATCGCTTTCCTGGAAAACCATTACCAGGAAGACGGCACCGTGACCATTCCCGAAGTGCTGCGCCCCTACATGGGCGGCAAGGCGCTGCTGGTGCCCACCCACAAGAAGTGATTTTTTCCCTGCAGAATGGCAGGTTGGAGGCAGTCCCGGAAAGGGGCCGCCTCTTTATTTTTTATGGAGGACCTTGCCTGGAGCCTCCCCTGTGTAAGGGGAGGTGCCGCGCAGCGGCGGTGGGGTTGTGGAGCTGGCCCTATTTCCCGTTGCCGGGCAACAACGGTAAGTTTACAACCCCTCAGACGCCTTCGGCGCCAGCTCCCCTTACACAGGGGAGCCTTTCTCTACCCCGGAAAAGGCCCCCGGTTATCGGGAAGAGGCCGGGTTAGCTGCGCCCTTGCCAGAAGCCTCCCCTGTGTAAGGGGAGGTGCCGCGCAGCGGCGGTGGGGTTGTGGAGCTTGCTGTATTTCCCGTTAACGGGTAATACCAGTAAGTCTACAACCCCTCAGTCAGCCTACGGCTGCCAGCTCCCCTTACACAGGGGAGCCAATCTCTACCCCCAAAAAGGCCCCCGGTTATCGGGAAGAGGCCGGGTCAACTGCGCCCTTGCCTGGAGCCTCCCCTGTGTAAGGGGAGGTGCCGCGCAGCGGCGGTGGGGTTGTGGAGCTGGCCCTATTTCCCGTTGCCGGGCAACAACGGTAAGTTTACAACCCCTCAGACGCCTTCGGCGCCAGCTCCCCTTACACAGGGGAGCCTTTCTCTACCTCCGAGAGCCTTTCTCTACGCCCTAAAATGTCGGTACAGATATGCAAAAACAGTATTTTTTCCTGATACCAAAAATTGCCGGATTTTTTTGCAAAAAGGGGTTGACAAAAAGGGCTTGTTTCCGTATAATAAACAAGTAACCCCATCAGGGTTCACGCCATGTGGCGGTATAGCTCAGTTGGCTAGAGCATTCGGTTCATACCCGAAGTGTCACCGGTTCAAATCCAGTTACCGCTACCATAATGCAGGCTTTCGCTAAAATACTTGGGGGCCGATTGCAGCAGTGGTCGGTAAGTTGCTTGCTGTTTTAGCGAAATCCTGCGTCATATGGCCCGTTGGTCAAGCGGTTAAGACACGGCCCTTTCACGGCTGTAACATGGGTTCGATTCCCGTACGGGTCACCAAACAAAACAAATCCGAACCTTGCGCCGGTGGGCGACGGGTTCGGATTTGTTGTTTATATGGATTAGAAATGCGACTTGGAGCAAATTAGCCCAGGCCGCATTTTTTAGTGATCTAAAGAAAAACAGAAAAACTCATAAATCGTTTTCCGAGGCATCCCTTGTCACGGGCCGATTGTGCTGCCATCATAAACACTGTCAATCTACCTCTTGGAAACCTTTAGGATTGCTTTATATACATTATCTTTTCAAATACAGGATGCCCGAGCAGTAGGAAATCTGTTCAAATTCCATCTGAGGGAATGCGTGTTTCAATTCATCAAAAACGAAATATATTTCATCTTCGTCCCACATCTCTGCCATCCGGTGGCAACACGTTTCCAATTCGTGCCGAGTATGAAAAGCTACATCTCCAATATAGATGCATCCGTTTGGCTTAAGCAATTCCAATAAATTATTCAGAAATCCGACCTTTTGCGTATCAGACAGATGATGTAAGGAATAGGTGGCAATGATGGAATCGTATTGATGTTCCGCCAATTTCTTGACCAAGCCAAAGGTAAAGTCGCCCTGATACAAGTGTGCCTCTGGCATTTTCTCCTGTGCCAGTTTAATCATTCGATTGGAAAAATCCTGTCCATAGATGATACATCCCTGCTGATAGAGCTTGGTGGTCAGAGTTCCTGTCCCAAACCCAATATCCAGTATGCATTTTCCGGCTTGAGCTAACACATGATTGTAAATGGTATTTAAAATCTTTTTATAGCCTGCGAAGGGGTACTCATCATTCTCTTCCGCCAATGCTACGCTTTTGTCGTAGCCATCGGCCCATAAATCAAACGCTTGATTGTTTAGCATGCGCTGCATCTTCCTTTCGGTCTCACTTTTATTTGAAGCTATGATATCACATCTGCCACCTACTGTCATCATGTATTGGATGGGGCTACTTAGCTAATTATTTGTACTTCTGTCAGGCACGATACGCGTGACTTCGTAAATAATGGGGTGCCAACTGGCACTCCGGACAAATAAATTTAGTGCGTTGTAAAGGGGGGTGACCCATGTGGAATGCCGGCCTCTTTTTAATGTTCACTGATCCCCTCAATCACTGCCTCCTGCCCAATCATCCAGCTGATAAACTGGCTGGCGGGCAATTTTTTCTCTTTGACCTGCTGTTTACGGAGCAGGGCTTCTTTACGGAACTCCTTCAATGCGGCCTGCGCCCGCCTGATTTGTTCGGGCGGTGCGCCGGCCTTTTTTAGTTTGGTGATGCGGTTGTACCAGAACATGTACTCCCGGTCGTAGGCCTGCTCGTAGTCCTTGCCCTTGGCCCGGCCGTCGAACTGGCGCTTGGCGGCCTTTCGGCTGGCTTTGCGGCAGCGTTCGCTGCACAGGGTGCTGCGGGCGTCCGGGCCGAAGAAGATGCGCCCGCACTGGCTGCACCGGCGCATGAGCAGCCCGGCATCCAGAATGCGCTGGCGGTAGTAGATGAGGGCGGGCCGCAGGGATTCTTTCACCACGGCGCACTCAAAAAGCATTTGCCCCTGGGGATACCACACCTCCAGCTTTCCGTCCCGCCGGTCGTTCCAGACGGGGATCACCGGCTTGTCCCGGAGCCAGTGGACCATCTCCGGGGTGTATTGGCCAAAAGGCAGGGTCAGCAGCTGGGCATGGTCCCGCAGAGCCTGGGCCGCCTGTTTGCTGTCACGGCCCCGGCGGCAGCACAGATACATCTCCCAGATCTGAATGGCCGCATACCAGGCGGCAGCATTGGTGCCGTTGCCTTCTGCCTGCTGGGAAAGAAGCTGGGCGGCGGCATGCTCCCGTTCTTCCCGCTGGGAGCGTTTCTTTGCCGTCAGGGCGTCGGAAAGGGCCCAAATGGCCTCCGTCCAGCCCTCGACGGCTGTCTGCCCGAACTCACACCAAAAGGCCCCCAGCGGGCGGGTTTGGGCCAGAAACAGTGGACACTCTTTTCCTCGCAGGGCAGCCTCCACATCCTGTTCTTCTCCCAGCCAAAGCTGTTCTTTCCGGCCAGGTACATCAACCCGAAGAGCCAGAACAACAGGCCCCAACAGCGGTTCCTTGGTTACAAAGGCGTATCCTTCCATGTATCCTCCTGTGTATCTTCTCCTGTATGCTGTGCTTTTATGGGAATTATAATTCTGCAAAAATATGATTACTTACAGTATACCCAAGAAGCCTTGAATTTGCAATTCCCCGATGCTATGCTGGGAACACGAATTTTCTGGTCAAACAGTCTCATGGAGGGGGACTATAGGGGGTGGCAAGCTATCGCTTACCACCCACCTGTACCGACTGGGAAAGAGGAATATGCTTACAGGAAAGGAGGGGGGCCTGCCACCGAAGTCATCAAGACAAACCTGACAGAGCGATTGCCCAAAACGGCGGTGGAAAGTCTGGCCCGCGCATTGCTGCCGCAGATGCGAGCCTACTTTGCCAGCGACGAAGGACAAGCCGCCCTGAAACAGTGGCGTGCAGAACGGGAGCATCAGGGTTGAGAACTCCCGCCGTGCTGGGAAGGGTCTTCCTTCCCAGCCGGTACTCTTTTGCATAGATTCGGCAGAAAAGGTTGTGCAGATTGGTGATAGCTTTCAGAGGGGTCCTGTGGTACTGTGTTGAACTGAAAAGCCGCCTTATCTGCCGCGACTGATTTTGCAAGCATAGCGTTTGGATATCCACCAAACGCAAACTTTGGGGCGGCGCCCCAACCCCCGCAAGTGACCAGAAGGAGGAATGCCAATGAAAGCAGTCATCTACGCCCGCTACAGCAGCGACAACCAGCGAGAGGAAAGCATCGAGGGACAGCTGCGGGAATGCAAGGAATACGCCCAGCGGAACGGCATCCTGGTATTGCAAAGCTACATCGACCGGGCTCTGTCCGCCAAGACGGATAACCGCCCGGAGTTCCAGCGGATGATACGGGACAGCGCCAAAGGGCTGTTCGACACAGTGCTGGTTTGGAAGTTGGACCGTTTCGCCCGCAACCGGTACGACAGCGCCCACTACAAATCCCAGCTGCGAAAAAACGGAGTGAAAGTGATCTCGGCCACCGAGAGTATTGCCGACGGCCCGGAGGGCATCATCCTGGAATCCATGCTGGAGGGCATGGCGGAATACTACTCGGCGGAACTGGCCCAGAAGGTGAACCGTGGGATGCGAGAGAATGCCCTCAAGGCCCGCAGCAACGGCGGCACCATCCCGCTGGGGTATCGCCTGGACGAGGAACACCGGCTGAAGATAGACCCGTTGACCGCGCCGGTGGTGCGGGAGGTATTCCAGCGGTATGCGGACGGAGAGAACCTGCGAACCATTATCCGCTCGCTGAACGAGCGGGGCATTCGCACCAGCCGGAACTACCCCTTCCGGCACAGCAGCTTCAACACCATGCTGAAAAACCGGAAGTACATCGGCGAGTACCACTACAAGGACGTGATCATCCCGGATGCGGTGCCGCCCATCATTTCCAAAGAATTGTTTGAAAGGGTGCAGGAGCGGATGAAGAAGAATCAGCACGCCCCGGCAGCCATAACAAAAACCCCCGCAAAGAACAGCCTTTGCGGGGGTTTTGCTATCAAATCCGAAGTTTTTACGCCCGGGCGGGTTCCAGGCCGGCGGTGCGCAGCAGGCGGCCCTTGCACAGGGCGTTGAACACCGCGATGGACCGGCCCACGCCCACCATGGACAGGATGGTGCCCAGGCCGATGCCCAGCAGCGCGTTGCCGAACAGGATGCCCAGCACCAGAGAGGTGAGCACGCAGCCCACATCAAAGCAGTTCTTGCACAGGCCCAGCTCCTTGCCGAACCGCTGGGCCAGGCTGTTCACGATGCCGTCGCCGGGGTTGGGGATGAGCTGCATATCCACCGTCATGGCGGCGCCCACCCCGGTCAGGATAATGGCCACCACCAGCAGGGCAATGTCGGCGGGCAGAAAGCCACTTTCGTAGGGGATCAGCACCTTGAAGACATCCAGAAACCGGGTGAACACCAGGCTCACCACCAGCTGCAGCAGGTCCATCCAGCTGCGGTTCCTGCCTTTGACCACAAACTGGGCCGCCACCAGCACACAGTACTCTACCAGCGTCAGGTTGGCGAAGCTCCAGCCCGTGCCTTCGCTGATGGTGAAGGGGATGGACACGATGGCCGAAGCACCCAGACCCGTTTTGGTGTTCAGGGTCAGGCCCAGGGCCAGCAACAGCATTCCCAGCAGATACAAAATAAAACGTGCCGCGAGTTTCTGATAGTCTTTTTGCATGGATGGTCTTTATCCTTTCTGTATATTTTTTAAAAGTTGTACAAAGGGAAGAGGGAGGGAGGGGTCAGGCGTTGTCCTCGGTGGGCATATCCCGCAATACCAGGAAGAACCGCACCACAAAGGGCAGCGCGATGAAGAAGGCCAGCGCATCCGCCACCGGCTGGGCCATCTGTACGCCGGTCAGGCCGAAAGCGGTGCTCAGAATCAGCAGGGCCGGAATGAACAGCAGGCCGCTGCGCAGGCTGGAGAGCAGGGTAGCGGTGCGGTTCTGGCCGATACTCTGGAACAGCATGTTGGAGCAGACGGTCAGCGGCTGGAAGAACAGCCCGCCCAGCTGGATGGCCAGGGCGGTGGAGCCGATGGATACCACGTCGGCAGCGGGCTGGAACACCGCGATGAGTTCGGGGCAGAAGAAGAAGCCCGCCGCGGCGATGGAGCCCATGAGGACCTCCGACACCGCAAAGGTGAACAGGAACGCCTGCTTGACCCGGTTGTACCGTCTGGCGCCGTAGTTGAAGGCGCTGACCGGCTGGAAGCCCTGGCCGATGCCCAGCCCGAAGGAGAAGATGAACTGGGCAATGCGGTTGACGATGCTCATGGCGGCCACGGCGGCGTCGCCGTACAGGCGGGCCTGGCCGTTGAGCATCATGGTGGACACGCTGCCCAGGCCCTGGCGCAGCAGGCTGGGCAGGCCGGTGCGGCAGATGAGCAGCACATCGGCCACATCCCGGGTCATGTTGCGGGGAGCGATCTTGCTCTGGGTGTGGCCGGCCAGGAACATGTAGAACAGCAGGCAGAAGCTGATGATCTGGCTCACGCCGGTGGAGATGCCCGCGCCGAAGACCCCCAGGCCGAAGCCTTCCATGAGAATCCAGTCCCTGAAGATGTTCAGGATGCCGCCGGCCGTCAGGCCCACCATGGCGAAAGCCGCCTGGCCCTCATACCGCAGGATGTTGTTCAGTACGCAGCTGGAGGCCATGAAGGGCGCGCCCAGCAGGATGAACAGGGCGTACTGCCGGGCGTAGGGGAGGATGGTATCGGTGGAGCCCAGCAGCCGCAGCAGCGGGTCCATAAAGACCAGGCCCAGCACCGTGATGCACAGCCCCGCCCCGAAGGAGCAGAAAAAGCTGGTGGTGGCAAAGCGGGAAGCGCTGTCCACATCCCGGGCGCCCAGGCGGCGGCTGATGATGGACCCGGTCCCGTGGCCGAACATGAAGCCGAACGCCTGGATAATGGCCATCAGGCCGAAGACGATGCCCACGGTACCGGAGGCGCTGATGCCCTCCCGGCCGACGAACCAGGTATCGGCCATGTTGTAGATGTTGGTGACCAGCATGCTGATGGTCGTGGGGATACCCAGCTGAATGACCAGTTTCGGGATGGGGGTTTTGGTCATTTTGTCAAACTGGGCACGCTGGGAAAGCTGTGTTGTCTGCATGGCGGGGGGGCCCTTTCTGCCGCAAGGCACAAAAAAAGAGCGTGCCGGCTGCGGGATGTCCCGCCGTCCGGCACCGGAAAAGGATGGGTCCTTTTTTCTGTGTTAAGTTAAGTATACCACCCCTTGGGGGTGGATGCAAGGCGGGATACCAGTGGGGGAGGGGAGAACGGCTCCCCACTGGGGGCAACCTTGCCGGATGCCTCCCCTGTGGTTGGGGGGCGCAGCCACCATCTTCCCCTGAGCCTCCCCTGTGTAAGGGGAGGTGGGGCACAGCCCCGGTGGGGTTGTGGAGTCTGCGGGATATCCCGTTCACGGGCAGCAGCGGAAAGTTCACAATCCCTCAGTCAGCTTCGCTGCCAGCTCCCCTTACACAAGGGAGCCGCTCTCTACCCCGGCAAGCCTCCCCTGTGTAAGGGGAGGTGGGGCGCAGCCCCGGAGGGGTTGTGGAGTCTGCGGTCATATCCCGTTTACGGGCAACATCAGCAAGTCTACAACCCCTCAGTCGCCTACGGCGCCAGCTCCCCTTACACAGGGGAGCCGATCTCTACCCCGGGAGCCTCCCCTGTGTAAGGGGAGGTGGGGCGCAGCCCCGGTGGGGTTGTGGAGTTTGCGGTCATATCCCGTTTACGGGCAGCACCAGCAAGTTTCCAACCCCTCAGTCAGCTTCGCTGCCAGCTCCCCTTACACAGGGGAACCGCTCTCTACCCCGGGAGCCTCCCCTGTGTAAGGGGAGGTGGGGCGCAGCCCCGGAGGGGTTGTGGAGTCTGCGGGATATCCCGTTTACGGGCAGCAGCGGAAAGTTCACAATCCCTCAGTCGCCTACGGCGCCAGCTCCCTTTACACAAGGGAGCCGCTCTCTACCCCGGCAAGGGGATTCAATCATGTTCCGTTCTCCGGCAAACTGCCGTCACCCCCCGCACACACAATCCCCATATTTTTTGATATACGCCTGGATATCATCAAAAATCGGCATCAGCGCTTCGCCGTGTTCGGTCAGGCTGTACTCCACCCGGGGCGGCACTTCCCCGTAATCGTGGCGGTGGATCAGCCCGTCCGCCGCCAGCTCTTTCAGCTGGTTGCTCAGCATCTTGTGGGTCACTCCGCCCAGCAGATTCCGCAGCTCCCCGTACCGCAGGGTGCCGTGGGCCCCCACCATGAACAAAATCCGCATCTTCCACTTGCCGCTGATCTGCTCCATCACCTGTTCCATCTTGTCACAGCCCACGTCCGCATAACGGCAGTTGCATCCCGGTTCCGGCTTCATTGTCCTTACTCTCCTTTTGGATAGCAGTATCTTTTAAGTGCGTACTTGCCTTTTTGGTAAATCAGATTAGAATTAAGAATACCACCAAAATTCTGTTGCCGCAAGCCCGGGCCTGCGGTACAATAAAAGCATGCCGTCGGCCCCTTTGCCGGGCCGGGCAAACCTATATTTAAAGAAGGAACACAAAACCATGCAGATGCAGCAGCTTTTTGATTTTCTCCGCGCGGGGGTCACCCCGTTCCATGCCGTCGCCCATGCGGCCTCCCTGCTGGACGCCGCCGGCTTCACCCGCCTGGAAGAGGCGGATTACTGGAACCTGGAACCCGGCCGCGGCTACTATACCACCCGCAACAACTCCTCCCTCATCGCCTGGCGGGTGCCCGACCACGCCATCGGCGGCTGGCGCATCACCGCCAGCCACAGCGATTCCCCCTGCTGGCGCATCAAGAACACCGCCGTCACCTCGGCAGGCTGCACCCGCCTGAACGTGGAAGGCTACGGCGGCATGAACATGGCCACTTGGCTGGACCGGCCCCTGTCCATCGCGGGCCGGGTGCTGGTGCGCACCGCGGACGGCCTGGAATCCCGTCTGGTGGACCTGGACCGGGACCTGGTGGTCATTCCCTCCCTGGCCATCCACATGGACCGCACCGTCAACGACGGCCACAAGTATAACCCCCAGGTGGACATGCAGCCGCTGTACGGCCCCGAAGGCTGCCGCCCCCTGCCCGCTCTGCTGGCCGAAGCCCTGGCCGTGGCCGAGGAGGAAATCGTGGACTTTGACCTGACCCTGTACACCCGGCAGGCGCCCACCACCATCGGGCCGGAGGGCGAGTTCTTCATGGCGCCCCGCATCGACGACCTGGAGTGCGCCGCCACCACCCTGTTCGGGTTCCTCTCGGCGGCCGACGCCACCGACAGCGCCTGCGCCCCCGTCTGGGCCATGTTCGACAACGAGGAAGTGGGCAGCGGCACCCGCCAGGGCGCGGCCAGCATCTTTTTGCGGGACGTGCTGGACCGGGTGTATGACGCGGTGCCCCACAGCGCCCAGGGCATGCAGCGGGCCCTGGCCAACAGCTTTGCCCTCAGCGCCGACAACGCCCACGCCACCCATCCCAACTTTGCCGACAAGGCCGACCCCGCCAACCCGGTGCGCCTGGGCGGCGGTCTGGTGCTGAAGGTCAACGCCAGCCAGAAATACACCACCAACGCCCTGTCCGGCGCGGTGGTCAAGGAAATCTGCCGCCTGGCTGACGTAAAGGTCCAGCAGTTTGCCAACCGGGCGGACCTGCCCGGCGGCTCCACCCTGGGCAATCTGCAGAGCCACACCCTGCCGGTGCCCATGGCGGACATCGGCCTGGCCCAGCTGGGCATGCACAGCGCCGTGGAAACCGCCGCTGTGGCCGACGCCGACGCCATGGTGCGGGCGGTGGATGCCTTCTACCGCACCCACCTGCGCTGCCTGGGCGACGGCCAGTATACCCTGGAGGCGGCCCAATGACCGTTGGCCGGTACGCACCCAGCCCCAGCGGCCGGATGCACCTGGGCAACCTGTGCTGCTGCCTGCTGGCCTGGCTTTCGGCCAAGAGCAAGGGCGGCAGGGTGGTGCTGCGCATCGAGGACCTGGACACCGCCCGCTGCCCCCGCAAATTCGCGGAACTTTTGCAGCAGGACCTGGCGTGGTTGGGGCTTTCCGCCGATGAAGGCGGCGATGCGGGCGGTCCCGACGGCCCCTACTACCAGAGCGAGCGCAGCGCCATTTATCAACAATTTTATGATGTTTTGTGGAAAAAAGGACTGGTCTACCCCTGTTTTTGCAGCCGCAGCCAGCTCCACGCCGCCGACGCCCCCCACCGCAGCGACGGCCAGGTGGTCTACGCCGGCACCTGCCGGAACCTGACCCCCGAACAGGTGGCGGAAAAATCCCGCCGCCGTCCCCCCGCCTGGCGGGTCCGGGTGCCGGAGGAAACCATCGGCTTCACCGACGGGCACCTGGGCTACTACGAGGAAAACCTGGCCCGGGACTGCGGGGACTTCTACCTGCGCCGGGCGGACGGGGTGTTTGCCTACCAGCTGGCAGTGGTGGTGGATGATGCCCTCATGGGCGTCACCGAGGTGGTGCGCGGGGCGGACCTGCTTTCCAGCACCCCCCGGCAGCTGTGGCTCTACCGCACGTTGGGCCTGAACGCCCCGGAATTTTTCCACATGCCCCTGCTGCTGGCCCCGGACGGGCGGCGGCTGTCCAAGCGGGACGGGGACGAAAGCCTGGAACATCTGCAGGCAAAGTATTCCCCCGAACAGATCATCGGCCGTCTGGCCTACGCCTGCGGCCTGCAGAAAGCCCCTGACCCCCGCACCCCCGCCGAGCTGGCGGACGGGTTTTCCTGGGAAAAGGTGCCCCGGCAGGACATCCTTCTGCCCGAGGGGCTGTTCTGATTTTGCAGCCAATGAAACGCGATACCGCAACGGAAAGGAAGTGTACCTATGCAGCGGTTTGAAGTGACCGGCATGAGCTGTGCGGCCTGCAGCGCCCATGTGGAAAAGGCAGTGGCCGCCGTGCCCGGGGTTGCCGGGGTATCGGTGAGCCTGCTGACCAACAGCATGCAGGTGGAATATGATGCCGACCCTGTGCCCGAAGATGTGATCGCGGCGGTGGAAGCCGCCGGTTACGGGGCGGCTGTGGCCGAGGAAACCGACGCCGACGCCCTGGAGGATACCGAAACCCCCAAACTCAAGCGCCGCCTGATCCTGAGCCTGTGTTTCCTGGTGCCGCTGATGTATCTGAGCATGGGCCACATGGTGGGCCTGCCGCTGCCGCCCTTCCTGGACGGCGACGGCTGGGGCGCTCTGTGGTACGGTCTGGTGCAGCTGGCCCTGACTTTGCCGGTGTGCTGGATCAACCGGGCGTTCTTCATCAGCGGATGGAAGGGCGTGCGCAGCCTTTCCCCCGGCATGGACACCCTGGTGGCCATGGGCGCCGGGGCGGCGCTGGTCTACGGCGTGTTTGCCATCTTCATGATCGGGGGCGGCATCGCCGCCGGCAACCCGGACCAGGTCATGCAGTTCCGCCACGATCTGTATTTTGAATCCGCTTCCATGATTCTGACCCTCATCACGGTGGGCAAGATGCTGGAAGCCTACTCCAAGGGCAAGACCACCAGCGCGCTGAAGAGCCTGATGCAGCTGGCCCCGCCCACCGCCTGCGTCCTGCGGGATGAGGGCGAACTGACCATCCCGGTGGAACAGGTCCGGGTGGGCGATATTTTCCTGGTCCGTCCCGGGGAGAGCATCCCGGTGGACGGCGTGGTGCTGGAAGGCCGGTCCAGCGTGAACGAGGCCGCCCTCACCGGCGAGAGCATGCCGGTGGATAAGGAAAAAGGCAGCCCGGTCAGCGCTGCCACCATCAACCAGAACGGCGCCATGACCTGCCGGGCCACCCGTGTGGGCCAGGATACCACTTTGAGCCAGGTCATCCGGCTGGTGGCGGACGCCGCCTCCACCAAGGCGCCCCTGGCCCGCACCGCCGACAAGGTGGCCGGGATCTTTGTGCCCACGGTCATCGGCATTGCGGCGGTGACCATGGTCATCTGGCTGCTGATCGGCAAACCCTTTGACTTCGCCCTGGCCCGGGCCATCAGCGTGCTGGTCATCAGCTGCCCCTGTGCTCTGGGTCTGGCCACCCCGGTGGCCGTCATGGTGGGCTCCGGCGTGGGTGCCCGCAGCGGCATCCTCTTCAAGACCGCCGCCAGCCTGGAAGCCACCGGCTACACCGATACCGTGGTGCTGGACAAGACCGGCACCGTGACCACCGGCGAACCCGCGGTCATGGAGATCGTGGGCACCCGCCGCGTGCCCCAGAAGTTCCTGCTGGGCATGGCCGCTGCCCTGGAAAGCCAGAGCGAGCATCCCCTGGCCAAGGCGGTGCTGGCCTGCGCCAAAGAGAACGGCGTGCGCCCCTCCATGGTCAAGGATGTGCAGGCCGTGCCGGGCAAGGGCCTGGTGGGCAAAATGGCCGGCAAACTCATGGCCGGCGGCAGCGAGGACTTCATCTGCAGCCAGGCGGATGTGCCCGAAGACCTGCTGGAAGCAGGGCATCGCCTGGCGGAACAGGGCGCCACGCCCCTGTATTTCTCCCTGGACGGTCACGCGGCCGGGGTCATCGGGGTGGCGGATTCGGTCAAGCCCAGCAGCAAACAGGCCATTGCCGAACTGCGGGCCCTGGGCCTGCATGTGGTGCTGCTCACCGGTGACAACGCCAACACCGCCGCGTACATTGCCGCCCAGGTGGGCCTGGACACCGCCGACGTGGTGGCCGGGGTGCTGCCCGCCGGCAAGGAGGCGGAGGTCCGCCGCCTGCAGGAGGACGGCCGGGTGGCCATGGTGGGCGACGGCATCAACGATGCCCCGGCCCTGACCCGGGCGGATACCGGCATTGCCATCGGTGCCGGGGCGGATGTGGCCCTGGACGCCGCCGATGTGGTGCTGGTGCGCAGCGACCCGGCGGACATCGCCGCCGCGGTGCGCCTGTCCCGCAGGGTGGTCACCAACATCCACCAGAACCTGTTCTGGGCTTTCTTCTATAATGCCGTCTGTATCCCGCTGGCGGCGGGTGTGCTGTACCCGTTGGGCATCCTGCTCAACCCCATGATCGCCGCGGCGGCCATGAGCCTGTCCAGCGTGTGTGTGGTGGCCAATGCCCTGCGGCTGAACACCTTTGACCCTCACGACGCGGAGCACGATGCCCCGCCCAAACATGCGGCACCGGCCCGGGCGGCGATGCCCGAACCCCGGGCCTGCCCGGTGGCCTGCCCGGCCGCTGGGGCGGATGCTGCACCGGAAAAAGGAGATGTGGTTATGACCAAGACTGTTCATATCGAGGGCATGATGTGTGCCCACTGCGAAGCCACCGTGAAAAAGGCGCTGGAAGCCCTGGATGGGGTGGAGAGCGCCGCCGTCAGCCATGAGGCGGGCACCGCCGTGGTGACCCTGAGCGCCCCGGTGGCCGACGATGCCCTGCGGGACGCCGTGCAGGCCAAGGACTACACGGTGACGGGGATCGAGGAATGAGCGCCCCTGAGCGCCGCCACTGGCGGTTCACCGGCAGCGTGCAGGGCGTGGGGTTCCGGTACCGGGCCCAGTATGCGGCCTCTCTGCTGGGGCTGACCGGCTGGGTGGTGAACAACTGGGACGGCAGCGTGGAGCTGGAAGCCCAGGGCGACCCCGCCGTGCTGGACAAGCTGGTGCCCACCATTACCGCCACCAGCAAGTGGATCATGATCGAAAACATGACCTGCCGCACCGTTCCCGTGGACGAAACCGAGCGCGGGTTCCGGGTGCGGGGCTGATTCCAACCATAAAAACAACCCGGGGCGTTCCCTTGCTTTTGAGGGAGCGCCCTGATTTTGTTTTTTCTGTTTGAGAAGGCGGAAAAATGCCGGAAAACGGCAGTCTGCCGGGGTGTTGTTCCTTTTTGGCGTCAAAAAGGAACCGAAAAACCGCCACCGTTTCGAGGCGGCGGCCGCCGACCAGGGCTGCGGCTTTTTGCCTGAGCAGCTATGCTGCGAAATCGTGCGAAGCACGATGCAAAAAACAACGCGCAGCGTTGGTTCCTCTATTCCCCGGCCGCGAAAAGCGGCCATTGGTAGGGTGAGGAACCTTGCTCCACTGAGATGCGGCCACCTGACGACGGCCTTGCTCAGGCCCTGGGGAGCCTGAGCAAGGAATGGATTTGAATGGCGTGTCCGGAATGTTTGTTATAAAACGGAAGAAAGTGACTGGGGTTGGTGCGACTTTGCCCCAAGCCTCCCCTGTGTAAGGGGAGGTGCCGCGCAGCGGCGGAGGGGTTGTGGAACT
>CALESJ010000041.1 GCA_937907025.1 uncultured Faecalibacterium sp. | reverse complement strand
TCCTTCTGCTTCCACCAGGCGTTGCCGTAGTTGCCCACAAAGTTGGGGTACTTCTTGAAAGCCGGGTAATAGTGGGCCGGCAGCATCTCGGAGTGGGTGTACACATCCACGCCGGTGCCCTGGGTCTGCTCCAGCAGCATTTCCAGGTCGCGCAGGTCGTGGCCGGACACCAGGATGCCGGGGTTCTTGCCCACGCCGATGTTGACCTTGGTGATCTCGGGGTTGCCGTAGGCGGTGGTGTTGGCCTTGTCCAGCAGCGCCATGCCCTGCACGCCGTACTTGCCGGTTTCCAGGGTCAGGGCCACCAGGTCGTCGGCGGTCAGGCTGTCATCCAAGGTGGCGGCCAGGGCACGCTGCAGGAAAGCATCCACGTCCGCGTCGTCCTGCAGCAGGGCGTTGGCATGCTTGGAGTAGGCGGAAAGGCCCTTCAGACCGTAGGTGATGAGTTCCCGCAGAGAGCGGATGTCCTCGTTCTCGGTGGAGAGAACGCCCACCTGCTTGGCCTTTTCGTCCCAGTCCCCTTCCCCGTTCCAGCGGGCGGCTTCGGGCAGGGCGGCGGTGTCGGCCAGCTGTGCCAGCAGTTCGTTCTTGGCGTCCAGGGTGGCGCGGATGCGGGCCACGATGGCTTCCTTGTCAAAGTTGGCGTTGGTGATGGTGGTGAACAGGTTCAGGGTGATGAGGTGGTTGATCTCGGCCGAAACCGGCTTGCCTTCCTTGCGCAGGGCGGTGGTCACAGCGGAAATGCCCTTGCTCACATACACCAGCAGGTCCTGCATGGCGGCCACGTCGGGCTGTTTGCCGCAGACGCCCACCATGGTGCAGCCTTTGCAGCCGGCGGTTTCCTGACACTGATAACAAAACATCTTCTGTTCCATGGGTATTGGTTCTACTTTTGGGTTATGGGGTTGCTTGGGGGTACGGGTCCGCTTATTCCCAGCGGATGGCCGCCACCGGGCAGTTGTCGATGGCGGTCTGCACATCGTCCCGGTTTTCTTCGGTCACGGCGCCGTAGACTTCGGACTTACCTTCGTCGTTCATACGGAACACAGAGTCACAGGTGGCGCAGCACAGGCCGCAGCCGATGCAGGTTTCCTGATCCACAATGACGTTCATCTTGTTTCTCCTTTTTACTCAGAATACAACGACCAGCAGCATCTTGAAGGCTTCCTGGCCGTAGACGGCATGGGGATGGCCCGCCGGCATGACGATGGATTCGCCGGCCTGCAGCTGGTATTCCTTGCCGTCAATGGTGATTTTGCCCACGCCGTCCAGGCAGGTGACGAAGGCGTCGCCGCCGGATTCATGGGTGCTGATCTCCTCGCCCTTGTCGAAGGAGAACAGGGTGATGCTCACGGCATCGTTCTGGGCCAGGGTCTTGCTGACGACCTGGCCTTCCTGATAGGCGATCTGGTCTTTCAGAACCAGGACTTCCGCCTGGCTGATATTTTTCATCTTCATGGATGAGCCTCCCAACCGGTCACGGTTATTTTCTTCGGTTTTTCCCGCTTTATGCAGGCAGCGGGAGCGGTGCAGGGCCGTTGAAAGGCCCGGTCTTGCGGGCGGGCAGCCTTGCGTTACGTCTATCAGTATACTATAATGGTAGGAAATGTCGGTGGTTATAACCACAAAAGAGGAGGAATACCCCATGCCGGACAAATTTCCCAAAACTTTTTTGAATGTGGATGAGCCGGAATACGAAGACCTGCTCTCCTGCGGGTGTATCCGCCTGTGCGACCACGAAAAAGGCGCCGTCCTGTTCCATACCGGGGACCGCACCGAGGAATTCGGTATCCTGCTGGCGGGCGAGATTCATATTGAAAACATTGATGTGTGGGGGAATCGTATCATCCTGCACAACATTTCGCCGGGACAATCCTTTGCGGAAACCTACGCCTTCTGCAAAGTGCCCATGATGGTGGATGTGGTGGCCGTGCAGGACAGCCATGTGCTGTATGTGAATCTGGGTGTGCTGCTGACGCCGGACAATTATGGAAAATCCTGGTACCCGAAGCTGCTGCAGAACCTGCTGGTTTTGTCCACCAACAAGAATCTGGCCTGGTCCACCCGCATGTTCTGCATCACTTCCAAGAACATCCGCACCCGGGTGATGAATTATCTGTCCGCCGAAGCCATCAAGCGGGGCAGTATGGAGTTCACCATCCCCTTCAACCGCCAGCAGATGGCCGACTACCTGAATGTGGAGCGCAGCGCCCTTTCCAAAGAGTTGGGGCGCATGCGGAAAGAGGGAATCCTGAGCTACCGGAAAAATCAGTTTCACCTGCACCGCACAGCGGAATGTGAGCTGTAAACCACAGCGGCCCGGCCTTCTGTGATTGCCAGAAGGCCGGGCCGCCGTTTTGTTGTCAACGGATGTCCTGCAAGATCTGCCGCATCTGTTCATACTCGGTCCAGGTGTCGTTCAGCACCACGAAGTAGCCGTCGTCTGCGGGCCAGCTGACCACCGTAAATTCCTGCAGGTTTTCCACCGTGAGGTCATTTATGGTGGAAAGCATACAGAAGTTTTCCCGGATGCCCTCCAGGTCATTCTGCGTCACCGTGCCGTCGGCGTTGTCCCCGATGAGCAGTGAGCGGTGGTCGTTGGGGTACTTTACGATGGTGAAGGCCTGCGCCCCTTTGCGGATGGTACAGGAATCATAGCCGTTCGCCGGGTTCCAGGTGGCTTCGCAGCCTTCCGGCAGCGTTCCCAGGGCGAAATGCTGCATCGGTACCGCCGCTGCGTCCTCGGCCATCAGATAGGCTTTCTTTCCCAGAATGCGGACCCGCACCACCGGCCAGACCGCGTATGCTGCGGTGGAAAACAGCAGGCAGGCCGCGGCCGCCACAGCCACAAGGGCCGTCACTTTGCGGCGCTTTTTCCGCAGGACCGGGGGTTGGAAATTATCTTCCGCCAAAGCGTCAAAGACGTTCAGGTCCGCCGTGCGCTGTGCCGCACACGCCTGCATGATCCAGTCATCAAAATTTGATTTCATAAAGACAGGCCCTCCTGTTCCAGTTGTTTTTTCATGGCGAGCCGGGCTCTGCGCGCCCGCTGGCGCACACCGGCGGGTTTCATTTCCAATATCGCCGCGATCTGTCGGCTGTTCAGTTCCTGCCCGTATTGCAGCTGCAGGATGGTACGGTCGGTTTCCTCCAACCGCTGCATGGCTGCCCACACCAGCCGGATGGTTTCCGCCCGCTCCGCCTGTTCCTGCGGCAGTGGCATGGCATCCGGTATCCCGGTCAGCACCGCATCCTCCACCGGGACGGGCAGATTTTTCCGCCGCATGTTGCAGGCGGTGTGCCGGACGGTGAGCATGACCAAGTGCCGCAATTTTTCGGGGTCGCGGGTGTCCAGGTTCCGCACCGAATACAGGCGCAGCCAACTTTCCTGCACAGCGTCCTGGGCCAGTGCTTCATCCCGCAGGATTCCGGCGGCCAGGGCACACAACCGGGTGTAGTCCCGCACAAACACCTGATAAAGCGCCGTTTGCTCCATGCCGCCACCTCCTTTTCCGGTTTTTGAAAGGCCTTTCATTTACTATAACACACGGTCCCTCTCCCCTGTGACAGCACTTTACAAAAAAGGAAGTCCCGGCAAAAATGCCGGGACTTCCTTTTTTCTCATTCGCTTTTTGTTTCAGCCTTCCTGCGGGGTCCGCGTGGTGGCCCGCCAGACCGGCGTGGTCTGGACATAGCAGCAGCGGAAGGGCAACGTGGGGCGCTGAATGCGGTCCAGCAGGATACCGGCCGCAATGAAGCCCATCTCCCCGCTGGGGATGCGCACGGTGGACAGAGGCGGTTCCGCCACGGTGGCCTCCGGGGAATCATCGAACCCGGCCACCATCACATCCTCCGGAATCCGCAGGTTCAGGCATTTCAGGGCTTTCATCAGATGGACGGCCAGATAGTCATTGGCACAGACAAAGGCGTCGGGCAGGCAGGGCATGGCCCGCAGCCGCTCCACCAGCCAGGCAGCTTCCCCGTAGGGGGCGCTGTTGGGCTCCACAATGCATAGCCGATGGTCCAGGGTCTGCCCGCCCCGGGCCACAGCCGTGCGGAACCCGTTGAACCGTTCATAAAAACTGTTGCAGTGGGTATGGTCCCCCACAAACCCCAGCTTGCGGGCGCCCAGCTCAATGAGGCGGCTGGTGACGGCCATGGAGCTGGTGGTATTTTCCATAGAGATAAAATCCCCCGCCATGGCGGAAAAATCCGCCCGGGCGTAAGTATCGGAAAAAATGACCGGCAAACCCAGCCGACAGATAAAATCGGTATAGCGGCGGTCGAACATCTCGATGCACAGAATGCCTGCCGTGTTTTCCAGCACAAAGTTGGCGGGAAGGCGGCATTCCCGGTGCTCATCGGGCTGAATCTCGTAAATCATCAGGGTATACCCGGCTCGACTCATCCGGTTGGCAAAGCTGGAAATAAAGTTGGAGCCGTAGTGGTTTCGCCCGGGCATACACAGGGTCAGCAGCGCGATACTGCGGCCGTGAACCGCCGGCGTTTCCGCCTGGGCAGGCAGCTGGCGGTAGCCCATCTGCCGCGCTTTTTCCAGCACCTGCTGCCGGGTGGTTTCCGGTACGCTGCCCCGACCGTTGAATACTTTGGACACCGTATTGCGCGACAGGCTGCACGCATCGGCAATATCCTGCATGGTGATCTTTTTGGCGGCCATGGTTTGGTCCCTCCTCGTGGCGGTTCTTTTCTTTATTATACAGCAAAGTGACAAAAGCGCAAGAGTGTAAAATTTTGTAAAGCTCCGTTTAAACATTTGCACAAGTGCTCCCCTGACCGACTTGTGTAAGCCTACAAATCGTAAAACAACGCAGTAACAACCAATTGACAATTGACAAAAGGTGGCGTATAGTAAAGTCACAAGGTTACAAAACGTAAATCTTTGGTGTGCAAACGTAAAATTAGGAGATGAGCGCATGAAATCACCACATCTGCCGTCCGCAGAAACCCGCCATAAAAAGCTGGTCTACATCAAAAACAACTGGCAGCTGTATGTATTCTTTGCCCTGCCTGCTGTGCTGCTGACGGTGATCTTCAAATATGTGCCGATGGGCGGCCTGGCCATCGCATTTGAGGATTACAACAACCGTCTGGGCATCTTCGGCAGCGAGTGGATCGGATTTGAAAACTTTCAGCGGTTTCTTTCCTCCACTGAGTTCCCCCGCCTGATGGCCAACACCCTGAAACTGAGTATATACGGTCTTCTGTGGGGCTTCTTTCCGCCGATCATCCTGGCCATCCTGCTGTCCCGCGTGCGGCATGTGGGCATTCGCAAGAAGATCCAGCTGCTGATCTACGCGCCGAACTTCATTTCGGTCATCGTCCTGGCCGGTATGATCATCGCCTTCCTGTCCCCCGTGGGTCCCATCAATGCGGCTCTGGGCACCCAGTCCAACCTGATGACCGATCCCGCCGCCTTCCGGCCCATCTACATCATCAGCGGCATCTGGCAGGGTGCCGGCTGGGCGTCCACCATCTACACGGCGGCTTTGTCCGGCGTCAGCGGTGATCTGGTAGATGCCTGCAACATCGACGGCGCCAGCCTGCTGCAACAGATCTGGAACGTGGAGTTTCCCAAACAAAAGGATATTAAGGAATAACCTGTGTTTACCTGCTTGCAAAAATTATTAACATATAAAAGATTTGCACTTGAAATAGTGTGTTTTCACTCTATTATATAAAATTTTATTGAATAACAGAAAAAGAATGACATGGATAAAACAAAACGCTGGTTAGAAAGACAGGTCATGCCCTCTTTATTGATGA
>CALESJ010000040.1 GCA_937907025.1 uncultured Faecalibacterium sp. | reverse complement strand
CGCCAACCCCTCCGGGGCTGCGCCCCACCTCCCCTTACACAGGGGAGGCTTTGGGAAAGAGCACAGCGGCAACAAAAAAGCCCGCACCGGGCAGGTGCGGGCTGAAAACAGCGCTCTGTTTTTACTTCTTCTTTTCCTCGTCCAGACGGTCGAGCAGATCCCAGACGCCCAGCATATACTGGATGCCCAGGGCACGGTCGTACTTGCCGTAGCCGGGGCGGCAGTTGCCGGGGCCTTCCTCCCACAGCTGACGGCCGTGGTCGGGGCGGATGTAGCCCTCGTAGCCGCAGTCATGGTAGGCGCGCAGGATCTCGATGATGCCGGTTTCGCCGCAGCAGTCGCGGTGAGCGGCCTCACTGAAGTCGCCGTTGGGGAAGTGATGGATGTTGCGGATGTGGGCGAAAGCGATGCGGTCGCAATGCTTGCGCACGATGTCGGCAACATTGTTGTTGGGGTTGGCGTTCAGGCTGCCGGAGCACAGGGTCAGGCAGTTGTACGGATCATCCACCATGGACAGGAACCGGTCGATGCTCTCGGCGTCCACCAGCAGGCGGGGCAGGCCGAAGATATCCCATGGCGGATCGTCCATATGAATGGCCATCTTGATGTCGCACTCGCGGCAGGTGGGCATGATGGCTTCCAGGAAGTACTTCAGGTTCTCCCACAGCTTCTCCTTGGTGACGGGGGCGTAGGCCTTGAACAGCTCGTCCAGCTTGGCCATGCGCTCGGGCTCCCAGCCGGGGAAGGTCATGTGGTACTTCTCGGTGAAGTTCAGGATATACTCGGCCATGGCCTTGTAGTCATCCTGGATCATGTCCTTCTGGTAGAACAGGGCGGTGGAGCCATCGCCCACCGGGTGGAACAGGTCGGTGCGGGTCCAGTCGAAGATGGGCATGAAGTTGTAGCAGATGACCTTCACGCCGAACTGGGACAGGTTGCGGATGCACTGCTTGTAGTTCTCGATGAGCTGGTCACGGGTGGGCAGGCCGATCTTGATGTCGTCGTGCACGTTGACAGACTCCACCACGTCGGCGTTGAAGCCGTATTCGTGAATCTGGTCCACGACCTTCTTGATCTCGTCCACTTCCCAGATCTCGCCGGGCATCTTGTCATGCAGGGCCCAGACGATGGTAGACACGCCGGGGATCTGTTTGATGTCGCCCAGGGTGATGGGGTCGTTGCCTTCCCCATACCAGCGCCATCCCATTTGCATAGGCATAAGTTGTCCTCCTTTATATTGGTGTCACGCCCGCGGGGGCGAAGGATTACTGCAGGGCTTCGTGCAGGGTCTTGCGCACGGCGCCGGGGCCGGCCAGTTCCGCCACGAAGTACTGTTCGATCTTGTCGGCCAGAACGGTCTGGGTCAGATCGGTGCCGAAGATGGAAGCATTGTTCAGGATGCCCTTCAGCTGGCCGTTGTAGGTTTCGGGCTTGCCCACCTCAATACCGGCGAGCTTGGCCTGCAGGTCATCCTTCAGCGGGTCGGCGGAAACTTCGAAAGCCTTGCCTTCGTCGTCCACAGCCAGCAGGTAACGCAGCCAGCCGGCCAGAGCCAGAGGAATGGAAACCAGGGTGTTCAGGTCGCGGCCTTCGGCGATGTAGCTCTTGATGGTTTCACCGAAGCGGATGCCCACCTTCTGGGAAGTATCGGTGGCGATACGCTGGGGAGCGTCGGGCATGAAGGGGTTGGGCAGGCGCTGCTCCACGACCTCGTCGATGAAGGCCTTGGGGTCCAGGATGCCGGGGTTGACCACCACGGGCAGACCTTCCTGGTAGCCCAGGCGCTTGATCAGGGCAACGATGTCGGCGTCCTTCATCTCATCGCAGATCAGGGTGTAGCCCAGCATGCAGCCGTACACGCTCATGGCGGTGTGCAGCGGGTTCAGGCAGGTGGTGACCTTCATGCGCTCGGTCTTGTTGACGGTGTCGCGGTCGGTCATATAGACGCCGGCCTTTTCCAGCGCGGGACGGCCGTTGGGGAACTTGTCCTCGATGACCAGGTACTGCGGGCGCTCGGCGTTGACGAAAGCGGCGATGAAGGTGTTCTTGGAGGTGACGATGGGAGCCATGCCCTCGATGCCGTCCTTGGCCAGGGATTCCTCCACGATCTTGTGGGGGCGCGGGGTGATCTTGTCGATCATGGACCAGGGGAAGGTGATCTTGGTTTCATCGGTCAGGTAGTCGATGAAGTCCTGGCCCACATAGCCCTTTTCAGCCCAGGCCTTGGCAACGGTCATAACGCTGGACTGCAGCTTTTCGCCGTTGTGAGAGCAGTTGTCCATGCTGACCACGGCCAGAGGATACTTGCCGTCCTTGAAGCGCTCGAACAGCAGGGCGGCCACCATGCTCATGGCATGGCGGGCATGGTCGGGGCCTTCATCGATGTCGGCCTGGACCACGGGCATCAGGCTGCCGTCCGGACGGTACAGGGCGTAGCCCTTCTCGGTGATGGTGAAGGAGATCATCTGCAGACCGGGGTCGGTGAAGATTTCCTTGAAGCGGGCCATCATGGCGGCGTCGGCGGAGTTGGCGCGCAGACCCTCGGCCACGGAGCCGATGATCTCACGGCTGGTGGTGCCGTCCGGGTTCAGGGTGACGTTCATGGTCAGGCAGTCGTAAGGGGTGTAGATCTTGTCGATGATGTCGTAGTCGAAGGTATCGGCCGCGATGATGCCCTTGTCGGCCAGACCCTCGTTCAGCAGGCGCTGCTGCAGAGCGGCAACGAAACCACGGAAAATATTGCCGGCGCCGAAGTGGACCCAGATGGGATGGGCCTTGGTGGCGGCAGAAACGGCTTCGTGGTCAAAGGCGGGCAGCTTGACGCCCAGGGCTTCCCATTCGGCTTTCTGGTTTTTGATGGATGCAGCGTTCATTTGCATGATGATACACACTCCTTAACAGTTGCTTGAAGGGGCGGCAGGGCATGCGTTCCGCCCTGCCTGTCTGTCCCCTAGTATACGATTTTCTTTTTACAAGTTAAATTGACGGGATTGCTTGAAAGATTGCGAAAATTGCGGTACAATCAGAGGGTACCCCGGATTGTGCCGAATGATTCCGAAAAATGGATTTTTGTGGGCGCAGCGAAGAGTTTTTTTGCCTGCCGCTTTCCAGGGGCTCCCGGGGTAGAGAGCGGCTCCCTTGTGTAAAGGGAGCTGGCAGCGAAGCTGACTGAAGGATTGTAAACTTTCCGCCGCAACCCGTGAACGGGATACGACCGGGCACTTCACAACCCCTCCGGGGCTGCGCCCCACCTCCCCTTACACAGGGGAGGCTTCCGGGGTAGAGAGCGGCTTCCTTGTGTAAAGGGAGCTGGCAGCGAAGCTGACTGAGGGATTGTGAACTTTCCGCCGCAACCCGTAAACAGGAAATAAGGCCAGCTCCACAACCCCTCCGGGGCTGCGCCCCACCTCCCCTTACACAGGGGAGGCTCCCGGGGTAGAGAGCGGCTCCCTTGTGTAAAGGGAGCTGGCAGCGAAGCTGACTGAAGGATTGTAAACTTTCCGCCGCAACCCGTGAACGGGATACGACCGGGCACTTCACAACCCCTCCGGGGCTGCGCCCCACCTCCCCTTACACAGGGGAGGCTCCAGGCAAGGACGTAGCTGAACCAGCCACACTCCCCCTGTTTTTATCAACGGCCTTCCGGCCACGCCATTTTAAATCATTTTCCTTGCTCACCGGCCCCAGCCGGTGAGAAGGCCGTCGTCAGGTGGCCGCATTCCCCGGGTCCAGGGCCGCAGCCCTGGTCGGCGTCCGCCGCATCGAAACGGCGGGCCCTTTTCGTTTCCTTTTCGGGCACGAAAAGGAAAGACCTTCCAGCAGGCTGCCGTTATACCCGTTAGCCGGGCAGTCAACCAACCCCTCCGGGGCTGCGCCCCACCTCCCCCCTTACACAGGGGAGGCTTTCCCCAGCAACACCTTTTCCTCATCGCAAGGAGGTTTCTCCCATGTCCGCACCATTCCAGCCGTATACCCGCCGTCAGACCATGATCGAGCCGGATTTTGAGGTATACCGTTACCGCAGCACCTACATGAACGAAGTGGCGCTGCACCACCATGATTTTTACGAGATTTACCTGCTGCTCCGCGGGCAGGTCAGCTATATTGTGGAGAATCACCTGTACAAGATGCGTCCCGGCGACATCATGCTGGTCAGCCCGCTGGAACTGCACCAGGCGCGCATTTCCACCGACGCCGAACCCTACGAGCGCATTGTGCTGTGGGTGGCGCGGCCTTACCTGGAACGGCTTTCCAGCCCGCGGACCAGCCTGACCCGCTGCTTTGACACCACCGTGCCCGGGCACACCAACCTGCTGCGGCTGCCGGGGGCTTCCAGCGCGGCCATGCGCCAGAAACTGGAAACCCTGGGCGAGCTCCATTCCCGGGACGGCTACGGGGACGACCTGCTGGCCTCCGGGTGCCTGGTATCCCTGATGGTGGAGCTGAACCGGGCCGCCGCCGACCGCCGCGGCCAGAGCAACGCCGACTGCTCCACCGACCGGGTGGTGGACGCCGTGCTGGCCTACATCAACGAGCATTACAACGAGCCGCTGACCCTGGACATGCTCTCGGAAAAATTCTTCATCAGCAAATACCACCTGCTGCGCAAGTTCGACGCCCAGGTGGGCACCACCGTCCACCGCTATATCTTGCAGAAACGCCTGCTCATCGCCAAGCAGCTGCTGGCGGGCGGCGTGGCCCCCAACGAGGCCTGCGGCTACTGCGGGTTCGGGGACTATGCCAATTTCTACCGGGCTTTCCGGGCCGAGTACGGCACCACACCCCGGCAATACATCCAAAGTATTCGCGCTCAGGGGTAATTTTTTAGGCAAACTTTCTTACCCAGAGTATACCACAATCCCGCCTTGCCGCGCAAGCACCGCCCGGCCGGCGGGATTGCGTTTTGACAGGCCCAATCCTGCCGCCGTTTTTGACGGCGCCGTGAAAAAACCGGCGTTCTGGCAACTCTTTTTTTGTACATTTTGTCCGGGATTTGTGCATAAAATTGCTAAGTTAGGCTTGAATAACCTGTATGACCGGTGCTACAATAATGAAAACGCAGAGAACCGGTCCTAATCGGTGCGCTGCGTGTCGGCGAACCGTCCACCGTGCAAAGCGGCCGCCGTGCAATACACTATGCACGGAGATAAGGAGTATCACCATGGCTCATACCGTTTCCAGCGAATGCGTTGCTTGCGGCGCCTGCGTTGACACCTGCCCCGTCGGTGCTATCAGCATGGCCGACAAGGCTGTTGTCGATGCCGCTACTTGCATCGATTGCGGCGCTTGCGAAGGCGTCTGCCCGACCGGTGCCATCCAGCCGGAATAATTTTCCGACCGCAAATGGTTAAAAAGCTCCGTCGTGGATCTCCACGGCGGAGCTTTTTTTGCTGTGTGCCGGACCCACCCGGCAAAGTTTTCCACAAATTTTGGATTTCCGGTGCAAAACAGCCGCTCTCCCCTGTTGGCGGGAGGGCGGCTGTTTTTGTTCAGTAGATCGGCCCGTGGGCGAAGAATTCCAGGGCGTATACCGCCCCCAGCGCCGCCCAAACCATCAGGGCCAGAGCGCGGGTGCCGGTTTTGCGCAGCAGCACCGCAGGCAGCACCGGCAGCAGGAAACAGGCGGAGAAGTACCGGGGCAGGCTGATGGCCCAGGTGGCCCCCGCCGTGAGGGCAAAGTACGCCAGGGCATACCCCAGATACTGGGGCGGCAGCCGCCGGGCGGTGAGGGCCAGCAGCCCCAGCACCAGGAAGATGGCCGCCACCGCCGCCGCGCAGACGAAAACGGCGGCGGTGCGGTCGCTGTTCCACCAGCGGGCCAGGTAGCGCAGGTGGTAGGAAACCGTGTTGGTGAACAGGCCCAGTGCCTGGTCCCAGTGCTCTTTCTGGTAGATGGTGTACTGGGTGGGGTTGCCGTAGACGGCCCAGTTCAGGGCGAAATACAACCCCAGCCCCGCCGGCGGCCCGGCCACGGCCAGCACCGCCCCGGGTCCGGGGGCGTGCATGCGGCAGCAGGCCCGGCCGATGAGCCAGATGAGGGCGATGCCGCACAGCAGCCCGCCCGGGGCGCGGGTCAGGGCAGCCAGCAGGCCCACCAGCCCGCACAGGGTCCAGTGCTGGCGTTCCAGCAGCAGCACATAGGCGGTGGAGAGCAGCAGGAACAGACTTTCGGTCATGGGCGCGAAGAAAAACAGGCAGCCCGGCCCCACCGCCGTGAAGGCCAGCGCCCACTGGGCCCGGCGATGGCCGAACCGCCCGGCCAGCACCAGATACAGGTTGGCCCCCGCCGCGGCGAACAGCGGCACCTGTACCCCCAGGGCCAGCACGCACCAGTTCAGCACACCGAAGGGGTTCAGCAGCCGCAGCAGCGCCGGGAACAGGGGGAAAAAGACGATCATCAGGTACTGTTCGGGGAAGTCCTCCCCCGCCCCGTAGCCGTATCGGGCCAGGTCGATGTAATGGCGGGCGTCGGTGTTGCCGAAATACTGGGTTTCCAGGGCAGCCGCGGGGCTCAGGTCCGGGTACCGCACCAGGGCCGCCGCCCAGAACACCGCCTGCCAGAGCAGAGCCACCACCAGGCAGACAGCGGCCGCATGGAACCAGGTCCATTGTGGCCGGGTGTCCCCGGGAGGCAGCGGCCGCACCGCCGCCGGGCGCAGGGTATGGTACACGCACACCCCCGCACACCACAGGAACAGGACCGCCGCCAGAACGGGCAAAATCAGTTGTGCTGTTTGCAGCATCGTTTTTTCCCCTTTTCATCACAAGCAAAAGCGCCCCGGCGCGCCCGCAGAAGGCGGGGCCGGGGCGCTGCAAAGGCAGGGACTTATTCTTCGGTGGAAGGATCGGACTCTTCCCCTTCTTCGGGGGCCAGCTCGATGTCAAAGGCTGCGCCGCAGTTGGGGCAGACCAGTTCCTGGTTGAGCAGAGTGTCCTCGTCCACGGCGGTGACAGCGCCGCAGTTGGGGCAGGTGACTTCATACTCGGCGTCATCGTCGGCGTCGGTGTCGTCCTCGTCGTCGGTGCCAAAGAGGGCATCGGTCAGGTCGTCCAGGTCCTCGTCGATGGCGTCCAGTTCATCGAAAGCCTGGTCCAGCGCCTGGTCATGCTCGGTGACGGTGTCGGCCATCGCTTCGAGCAGGTCCATCATAGCGGCAATGATCTTGCCGTTCTTGCTGTTGGGGTCAAATTCCATACCGGTCATCAGGCCGCGGATGTAGGCGGCCTTGGCGTTCAGGTCCATAGCCATGGGGGTACCTCCTTTATTTTACAAACAAATCATGTGCACCCGCCGGGGGTGCAAAAAGCCGGGCGCGGCAGACCCGCGGCCCGGCTCAGGCACAAAAATCAGTTGACGCGCTCCATATACTCGCCGGTGCGGGTATCGATGCGGATCTTGTCGCCTTCGTTGATGAACAGCGGCACGCGGATCTCGGCGCCGGTTTCAACCTTGGCAGGCTTCAGGGTGTTGGTAGCGGTGTTGCCCTTGAAGCCGGGTTCGGTTTCGGTGACTTCCAGCTCGATGAAGTTGGGGATTTCCACGCTGAAAACCTTGCCCTTGTAGGACAGCAGCTTGCAGACTTCGTTCTCCTTGCAGAACTTGAAGTTCTCGGGCACGTCGTCGGCGCTGACCGGGATATCGTCGTAGGTTTCGTTATCCATGAAGTGGTACAGGCCGCCGTCCTCGTAGCTGTAAGTCACTTCCTTGCGCTCGATGAAAGCCTGGGGGAACTTGGCAGTGGGGTTGTAGCTGGTTTCGACCACGGAACCGGTGATGACGTTCTTGGTCTTGGTGCGCACAAACGCAGCGCCCTTGCCGGGCTTGACATGCTGGAACTCAACGACCTGGAGAACCTGGCCGTCCTGTTCAAAGGTGACGCCGTTACGGAATTCGCCTGCAGAGATCATAAATGGATTCCTCCAATTGTAGAATTAAAGTTGATGCAAATAAAACATACCTGTTGATATTTTACCCGAAAACTTAGTGTATTGCAAGTGTTTTGGGCCACAGATGCGGAAAAAATGGGGAATGAAAGTGATTTTTTGCGGGATAGCGGCTTCCTGCGGTGGGCAGGGAGAGGCTCCCCTGTGCAAGGGAAGGTTCCGGGGGTAGAGATTGGCTCCCCTGTGTAAGGGGAGCTGGCGCCGGTAGGCGTCTGAGGGGTTGTGGACTTACCGTTGCTGCCCGTGAACGGGAGATAAGGCAGGCTTTACAACCCCTCCGCCGCTGCGCGGCACCTCCCCTTACACAGGGGAGGCTTGCCGGGGGTAGAGATCGGCTCCCCTGTGTAAGGGGAGCTGGCGCCGGTAGGCGACTGAGGGGTTGTAAACCTACTGCTGTCGCCCGTGAACGGGAGATAAGGCAGGCTTTACAACCCCACCGCCGCTGCGCGGCAC
>CALESJ010000039.1 GCA_937907025.1 uncultured Faecalibacterium sp. | reverse complement strand
TCCTTTCTTTGCCAGGAAATACACTTCCACGTCACAGTCGGGCAGTTCTCCGTCCCGGCAGGTGCAGGTGATGCTGCTGCCGGAAAAGGACTTGTTTGCCCGGTCGATCACACCGCCGGCGGCCTTTACAAGGCGCTGGGTTTCGTCCGGGAAGCCGCTTTCCACGCACACCGGCGACGCCATGGAAAAGGCGGCGCTGTTGTAGGCGGGCGCGCCGTACATGGGGGTGATAGGCACCGTCTGTGCGCCGCCGCTCCAGCTGTCCAGGGCAAAAGCCGCCTTGTACAGGTAGGTGGAGCCGTTCTGCAGGGCCGCGGAAAACAGCGCCGGATACTCGTCCAGGGTACTGCCTGCGGGCACCGTCACACCGTTCTGGGTCAGGACCGCTTTCAGGTCGGTTTTGGCCCCCTGCAGCCGGTTCAGTTCGGTTTGTACACTCATCTCCGGCCCTCCTTAAATCGAGGCCAGAGCTTCTTCAATATCCCCGGTCAGGCTGATGGTACCGCCGGTTGTATACCCGGCCGGCACCGCGTGGCTGGTGACGGACAAGCCGTCGATAGTGGCAGACACGTCCCCGTTGTCCGCCATGGTACCGGTGACCTTGACCCCGTTCACATAGGCGGTCTTATCCGCCAGAATGTCCCCAGCCGCCGCCGTGGCGTCGGTGGTGGTGATGTACTGGACGGGGATGGCCGCTACCGTCACCTTGGTCAGCACCTTGCCGGCCGTGGGCGTCACGCTCTGGGCGGATTTGGTGGGGGTCACACTCTTTTCTTCGGCAACCAGTTTCACCGTGCCGGTACCGCTGTGGTAGCCCTTGGGCACGGTATAGCTGGTGGTGGCGGCGTCCAGCGTCTTGCTCACCGCCCCGTTGTTGGCCATGGTGCCGGTGGTGACGGTGCCGTCCGACGTTACCACAACCTTGCCGGCCAGCACGTCCCCGGCCGCTGCGGTGACAGAAGACACATCCTGGAAGGCTTCCGGGATGGCTGCCACCGTCACATCGGACAGGCCGTAGTAACCGGAATCCGGGGTGACGTTCTGCTGCTTTTTGGTGGGTGTGGCGGTCTTGCTCTGCAGGGTGTAGTTGCCGCCGCCCGCCACGCCGGAAACGGTGCCGGAGCCGTTGTGGTAGCCCTTGGGGATGGTGTAGGTGGCGCCTTCCTGCACCTGGGCAGAAACAGCGCCCCGGTTCTCGATGCCCTCAAAGGCGGCCGCGATGTCATCCAGCTTGGCGGTGCTCTGGGCCACGCCCAGTTCTACCGCCTTGGTGCGCAGAGCGTTGCGCGCTGTCTGCAGGCGGGTGATTTCAGTTTGAATACTCAATGTTGATTCCTCCTCAGATGGTGCCCAGCAGCACTTCGATGTTACCGACCGTGGTGTACACCGCTGCCGAAGTCACCGGCAGGGTGTTGTCCTGTTCCACCGCTTCGGCCGTATCCACCGAGAGGGTGTTGGTCTGCTCGTCCAATTTCAGGCCGTGGCCGATGGTATACGTTTTCCCGCCCGCTGCGTAGTGCTGCACCTGCAGATTGGCAGAGAGGGCGGGCACCTGCCCCAGCTTGCCCTGAATGCTGTGTTCCCGAGTGACAGACCCGGACAGGTTATAACAGGTCATGGTTCACGACCTCCAATATATGGATAGCCCCCACGATGGGGGTGGCCACCAGGGTCTTTTCCGCGTCGTACACACGCACGTCAAACTTATACGTTCCGGGGGTCAGCTTGTCGGTCTTTTCGTGGGGGATTCTGATCACACCGTCCTCCGCTTCCAGGGAGAACAGCACGTCATCAAAGCGGCCCACCGTGAATACGACCTTCTCCACCGTGGGCACAAACGGTTCTCCGTTTTCGGTCAGGTTGAGGTTCAGCTGTACGGTATCCCCCTGCCGGATCTCCAAAGTCGGCATTTGCGTTCGCCTCCTTTACTGTGCCAGGATTGCCTCACACTGCTCCGGGGTCAGCAGGCCCTTTTCCACGGCCTGCTTGACCTGGGTTTCCTTCCACAGGCCCATTTTATACCATTTCTTGATTTTTTCGTACATGATTATTCCTCCAGCAGCGTGTTGGTCATCATGGCAGTGTAAGTCGCCTGCGCTTCCACCCGGTCAAGCTGACTCGTCTGGTTTGCCGCCGCCAATTCTTCCTCTGTGTACTTGTGGTACCACTGACAAGGCTCGGTAATATCCTGCGCAGGAACAAGGTGGCGCAGACCGTTGGGCCGGTCTGCGGTCACAGTTCCGTCCATGACCTCATAACGAGGCTCCGTTTGACCGGTGACAATAACGCCGTTGTACAGATAACCGGCAGACAGGTCGGGGGCTGTGATTTCCAGCCGGGTATTTTCGTCGTAAATTTTCATGGTTATCCCTCTCTTTGCCAGGATCAGAATTGCACGCCGTAAATTTCGGCCGGAATCGACACATTATCATCGGCATGCGGTGCGCCTTGCGTCGAGATAAAAATCGTTCCGCCTGTAAACTGCACTCCGGTGGTATCTGCCGTAAAACTTCGTGTTGTAAGGCAAGCAGCGTTGATTCCGTAATCGTTGTAATAACCATTAAGCGCTGCTGTCTGCTTTAGAGGGGCTATAACAGCGGGCGCAATCACGTCAACGCCTGACACATTCCGAAATGTAACAAGTACAGCATCATACCCAAGCAAATCAACCGATACTTTTTGTGCATTAAAGCCTGCACCGCTGCTCGGATGCTTCCACAGCAGCTTTATATTCGTGCTACCGCCAACGGTTTCCAAATTCAGCCCCATGTTATTCTCCTTTCTTCACCCAGAAATAGATTTCCGCATCCACGTTAGGCTTTTCCTCCGCCGAAACAGAAATCGTCCCGGCTCCCAGTGTGCGCGTGGCCCTGTTGATGATACAGACAGCGGTGCGCAGCGCTGTTTTTGTTTTTGCTGGCAGGCTGTTGTCGATGCCCGCCATCACGCTGGCGCTGTTCGCCGTCACCGCCGGGCCGCCGTCCACCGGCGTCAGGGGCACGGTCTGGGTGTAGGGGCCTTCGCCGGTCCAGGCATCCAG
>CALESJ010000038.1 GCA_937907025.1 uncultured Faecalibacterium sp. | reverse complement strand
TTTTTTATCCACCCCCAGTTGAACTGGGGGATTTTATCATGCCTATTCGGCGCCAACAAAAAAGCAGACATCTGCCTTTTGACAGATGTCTGCTTATAAGCTGTTTTAGAGCGAAAAATTACTTCTCGATCTTGGAAACAACGCCGGAACCAACGGTGTGGCCGCCTTCACGGATAGCGAAGCGCATGCCTTCTTCCATGGCAACGGGGGTGATCAGCTCAACATGCATATCGACGTTGTCGCCGGGCATGCACATCTCGGTGCCCTCGGGCAGAGTGATGATGCCGGTAACGTCGGTGGTGCGGAAGTAGAACTGAGGACGATAGTTGTTGAAGAACGGGGTGTGACGGCCGCCTTCTTCCTTCTTCAGGACGTAGACATGACCATCGAACACGGTGTGGGGATGAACGGAGCCGGGAACAGCGATAACCTGGCCACGCTCGATCTGATCGCGGTCGATACCACGCAGCAGAGCGCCGATGTTGTCGCCAGCCTGAGCATACTCCAGGCTCTTGCGGAACATTTCGAGGCCGGTGATGGTGGTGGTCAGCTTCTCTTCCTTCAGGCCGACGATTTCCATCTGGTCGCCGACATGAGCGGTACCACGCTCAACACGACCGGTGGCAACGGTGCCACGGCCGGAAATGGTCATAACGTCCTCAACGGGCATCAGGAAGGGCTTGTCAGCAGCACGGTCCGGAGTGGGGATGTAGCTGTCGACAGCGTCCATCAGTTCCCAAATGCACTTGTACTCGGGAGCGTTGGGATCGGTGGAGGTGCTCTCCAGAGCCTTCAGAGCGGAACCACGGATGATCGGGGCGTTGTCGCCGTCGAAGTCCTGGCTGCTCAGCAGCTCACGGATTTCCATCTCGACCAGGTCGAGCAGCTCTTCGTCGTCGACCATGTCGCACTTGTTCATGAAGACAACGATCTTGGGCACGCCAACCTGACGAGCCAGCAGGATGTGCTCACGGGTCTGGGGCATCGGGCCGTCGGTAGCAGCGACAACCAGGATAGCGCCGTCCATCTGAGCAGCACCGGTGATCATGTTCTTGATATAGTCAGCATGGCCCGGGCAGTCAACGTGGGCGTAGTGACGCTTCTCGGTGTGGTACTCAACGTGAGCGGTGTTGATCGTGATACCACGAGCCTTTTCTTCGGGAGCCTTGTCGATGCTGGAGTAATCCATGAAGTCAGCATCGCCCTTCAGAGCCAGAACCTTGGTGATGGCGGCGGTCAGAGTGGTCTTGCCGTGGTCGACGTGACCGATGGTGCCAATGTTGACGTGCTCCAAAGAGCGGTCAAATTTTTCCTTTTCAGCCATTGGAAGTATCCTCCTTTGTTTAAGACAAATAGATGCCTGTTATAAGGCTATCATACTAAATTGTTTGAGAAAAATCAAGCAATTTTGCGTGAATTTTCCCGGTTTGTGCGCAGAATTAGTTGTTCTTCGCACGCTCGGTCATGATCTTGTCCGCAATATTCTTCGGGACCTGCTGGTAATCAGCGGGCTCCATGGAATACTGGCCACGGCCCTGGGTCTTGGAACGCAGGTCGGTGGCGTAGCCGAACATCTCAGACAGAGGAACCATCGCGTTGATGCGCTGGGTACCGGCCATAGCTTCCATGCCCTGGATCTGACCACGGCGGGCATTCAGGTCGCCCATAACGTCGCCCATGTATTCATCGGGCACGATAACAGCAACCTTCATGATGGGTTCCATGATGACCGGATCGCACTTCTTCATAGCTTCCTTGAAAGCCATGGAGCCGGCGATGGAGAAGGCCATTTCAGAGGAGTCGACTTCATGGTAGGAGCCGTCCCACAGAGTGACCTTGCAGTCGACGACCGGGTAACCAGCCAGAACGCCAGCTTTCATGGCGCCCTGGATACCACTGTCGACAGCCGGGATAAATTCCTTCGGGATCGCGCCGCCAACGATGCCGTTGACGAACTCGTAACCCTTGCCGGGGTTGGGCTCCAGCTTGATCTTAACATGACCATACTGGCCCTTACCACCGGACTGGCGAGCATACTTGGTCTCCTGGTTGGCAGCCTTGCGAATGGTTTCGCGGTAAGCAACCTGCGGAGCACCAACGTTAGCCTCAACCTTGAACTCACGCAGCAGACGGTCGACGATGATCTCCAGATGGAGCTCGCCCATACCGGCGATGATGGTCTGACCGGTTTCTTCATCGGTCCAGGTGCGGAAAGTCGGGTCTTCCTCAGCCAGCTTGGCCAGGGCAATGCCCATCTTCTCGGAACCGGCCTTGGTCTTGGGCTCAATAGCCACGCGGATAACCGGCTCGGGGAAGTTCATGCTTTCGAGGATGATCGGGTGCTTTTCGTCGCACAGGGTATCACCGGTGGTGGTGTTCTTCAGGCCGACAGCGGCGGCAATGTCGCCTGCGTAGCAGATGTCAATATCCTTACGGTTATTGGCATGCATCTGCAGGATACGGCCAACGCGCTCGTCCTGATCCTTGACCGAATTGTACACGGTGGTGCCGGCTGCGATGGTGCCGGAGTAGACACGGAAGAAGCACAGCTTACCGACGTACGGGTCGGTCATGATCTTGAATGCCAGAGCAGCGAACGGAGCGTCATCGCTGGATTCGCGGTGCTCTTCTTCACCGGTTTCGGGGTTGGTGCCCTTGATAGCCTCAACGTCGGTAGGAGCCGGCATATAGTCGACAATGGCGTCGAGCAGCTTCTGGACACCCTTGTTGCGGTAAGAAGAACCGCACACGACGGGGACGATTTCGTTGGAGATGGTGGCCTTGCGCAGCGCAGCCTTGATCTCATCCTTGGTCAGCTCTTCGCCGTCCAGGTACTTCATCATCAGCTCTTCATCGGTTTCAGCAACCGCTTCGATGAGCTTGTCGTGGTATTCCTGAGCCTGAGCCTTCATGTCCTCGGGGATATCCTCCACGCGGACATCATTGCCCATGTCGTCGTAGTAGACGTCAGCCTTCATATCGATCAGGTCGATAATACCCTTGAAGGTATCTTCCTGACCGATGGGCAGCTGGATGGGCACACCGTTGGCATGCAGGCGGTCATGCAGCATCTGCACGCAGCGGAAGAAGTCGGCACCCATGGTATCCATCTTGTTGACGTACACCATACGGGGAACCTTGTACTCGTCAGCCTGACGCCAAACGGTTTCAGACTGGGGTTCAACGCCGCCCTTGGCAGCCAGAACGGTCACAGAGCCGTCCAGGACGCGCAGAGAGCGCTGCACTTCGACGGTGAAGTCGACGTGACCCGGGGTGTCGATGATGTTGATGCGGTGACGGTTCTTTTTGAAAGCAACAGGATCTTTCTGGGTTTCGGTGTGGCTCCAGTAGCAGGTGGTAGCAGCAGAAGTAATGGTGATGCCACGCTCCTGCTCCTGTTCCATCCAGTCCATCGTGGCGGCGCCGTCGTGCACCTCACCAATCTTGTGATTGATGCCGGTGTAGTACAGGATACGCTCGGTGGTGGTGGTCTTGCCTGCGTCGATGTGGGCCATGATACCGAT
>CALESJ010000037.1 GCA_937907025.1 uncultured Faecalibacterium sp. | reverse complement strand
GGCGGCCCCAAGGCCCGGTTCCAGGACAATATCGCTGCTTTGCGGCTGCTGCAGTATCTGGATGCCGACGGCCAGCAGGCCAGCCCGGAACAGCAGCAGGTGCTGGCCCGTTATGTGGGCTGGGGCGGCCTGTCCGACGCCTTCGACGGCAAAAAAGCCGAGTGGGCAGGGGAATATAAAACGCTGAAGGAACTGCTGCCCGCACAGGAATATGAAGCCGCCCGCGCCTCTACCCTGACCTCGTTCTATACGCCGCCGGAGATCATCCGCACCATGTATGAAACGCTGGAGCGCTTCGGCCTGAAGGGCGGCAACATCCTGGAACCGAGCATGGGCGTGGGCGCATTCTTCGCCAACCGCCCGGCGTCCTTCGATACGAACGGCACGACGCTGTACGGCGTGGAACTGGACCCGGTCACGGGGCGCATCGCCCAGCAGCTTTTTCCTAAAGCAAACATCCAGATCACGGGCTATGAAAAGGCGTCGCTGCCGGACAGCTTTTTTGACGCGGTGGTGGGCAATGTGCCTTTTGGGCAGTACAAAGTAAACGACCCTGCCTTCAACCGCTACAATTTCCTGATCCACGATTACTTTGCGGCAAAGAATATCGACAAGCTGCGCGTGGGCGGTATCCAGGCCATCATCACCACAAGCGGGACGATGGACAAGAAAAGCGAGGATGTGCGCAGGTACCTGGCCGCCCGCTGCGACCTGATCGGCGCGGTGCGGCTGCCGAATACCGCATTCAAAGCGGCGGCAGGCACCGAAGTGACCGCCGACATTCTGTTTCTGCAGAAGCGGGACGGCGTACTGTCGAACCCGGAAGCCGACTGGCTCCATGTGGGCCAGACCGCAGACGGCATACCGATGAACCAGTATTTTATCGACCACCCGGAAATGATCTGCGGAAAAATGGAAATGGTCAGCGGCCCCTACGGGCCGCGCCCCACCTGCCAGCCTGATACAGATACCAGCCTGGAAGAGCAGCTGCGCACAGCCATGGGCCGCCTGCAGGCCGTCCTGCCGGAACTTGCGCCGCTGGCCATTGGTGATGAAGAAAACGCGGCCAGCTCGAAGGCTATTCCTGCCGATCCGGCTGTGCGCAATTACAGCTATTGTGTGCGGGACGGAAAAATCTATTTCCGGCGTGACTCTCTCATGTGGGAACAGACCCCCAACGCCATGACCCGGCAGCGAATTGAGGGTATGGTGGGACTGCTCTCTGCCACACGGGAACTGATCCAGGCGCAGGTGAACGACTTGCCGGAGGAGGAGATCGCACGTTTGCAGCGACAGCTTTCCCGGCAATATGACGATTATGTAAGCAAATATGGCCGCCTGTACAGCCGCGCCAACAACGCCGCGTTCCACGAGGACAGCGGGTACAGCCTGCTGCGCTCTTTGGAAAGAGTGGACGAAGAAGGAAATTTTGCAGGCAAGGCGGATATGTTTACAAAGCGCACCATCCGCCCGACGCGCGTGATCGATCATGTGGATACCGCCGCTGAGGCGCTGGTGGTGTCGCTTGCCGAACACGGCGGCATCGACCTGGCGTATATGCAGCAGCTTTCCGGCAAAACGCAGGAAGAACTGGTGAAGGACCTGTCCGGCCTGATGTTCCGTGTGCCCGGCATGGGAACGGAAGAAGATCCGGTCTACCAGACCGCTGAAGAATACCTGTCGGGCAACGTCCGGCAAAAGCTGGAACAGGCCCGCCAGGCTGCCGCGCTGGACCCGGTGTACCGGGCCAACGCGGACGCCCTGGCCGCTGTGCAGCCCAAAGAACTGACGGCGTCGGAGATCAACGTGCATCTGGGCACCACCTGGATACCTGCCGACGATGTGCGGCAGTTTGTACTGGAGCTGATGCAGCCCAATGCCTGGGTGGCGCAGCACATCCAGGTACATTATGAGCCGGTCACGCCCCGCTGGAGCGTGACCGGCGGCAGGATGGACAGTGTGAACGTCCGCGCCACGACCACCTACGGCACAAAACGCCGGTCCTTTTACGATCTGTTACAAAGCAGCCTGAATATGCAACCCGCGAGGGTAGACGACTATGTGGAAGAACCCGACGGCAAAAAGCGGGCTGTGCCCAACGTGAAGGAAACACGTCTGGCGCAGGATAAACAAAAGCAGATTGAGACCGCGTTCCGGGATTGGATATTTAAGGACCCGGACCGGCGGCGTCGGCTGGCCGCCTACTACAATGAACACTACAATAACCTACGCCCACGTGAATATGACGGCAGTTTCCTGACTTTCCCCGGTATGAACCCGGAGATCACGCTGCGGCCCCATCAGCGCAACGCGGTGGCTCGCATCCTGTTCGGAGGCAATACGCTGGTAGCCCATGCGGTAGGCGCTGGCAAGACCATCGTCATGGGCGCGGCGGCTATGGAGAAGAAACGCCTGGGCCTGTGCAGCAAGACCATGATCGTCGTGCCCAATCACCTGACCGAACAGATCGGGTCCGAACTGCTGACGCTGTATCCGAACGCCAATATCCTTGTGGCAGAAAAGCGGGATTTTGAAAAGGACCGCCGCAGGCTGTTCTGTTCCCGCATTGCCACCGGCAATTATGATATTGTGATTTTGGGGCACAGCCAGTTCACCCGGCTGCCGCTGTCCGATGAACGGCAGCAGCAGTTCCTGCGCGATGAGATCGAGCAGTTCACGAAGGTCATCAATGCGGCAAAAAAAGAGCGCACCGGGCAGGAATTGTCTGTAAAGCAGCTGGAGCGGGCCAAAAAATCTCTGGAATCGCGGCTGGAAAAGTTGATGGACGCCCCCAAAGACGACGCAGTGACCTTTGAAGAACTGGGCGTCGATTCACTCATGGTGGACGAAGCGCATCAGTTCAAAAATCTGGCCGTGCAGACGAAAATGCAAAATGTGTCGGGGATTACAACCGCTGAGAGCCGGAAAGCCACAGACCTGCTCATGAAGTGCCAATACCTGGACGAGATCACGGGCGGCAAAGGCGTTGTGTTCTGCACCGGCACGCCCATCAGCAACTCGGCTGCGGAACTCTACACCATGATGCGCTATATACAGGCGGATACCCTGCGTGAGCATGGCCTGTACGCCTTCGACGCATGGGCGGCCAACTTTGGCGAAACGGTCAGCGCTATGGAGCTGGCCCCCGAAGGGACCGGCTACCGCATGAAAACGCGGTTTGCCAGGTTCAACAATCTGCCGGAACTCATCAGCATGTGGAAGCTGGCTGCGGATGTACAGACAGCCGACATGCTGAAGCTGGAGGTGCCGGAACTGGAAGGCGGCAAACCGACGGTCATCATGTGCCCGCCCACGGAGCTGCAGAAGCATACCATCCAGGCACTGGGCGAACGGGCCGAGGCGGTGCGCGCGGGCAGCGTGGACCCTCATGTAGACAATATGCTCAAGATCACGACGGACGGCAGGAAGCTGGCACTTGACCAGCGGCTGCTCAACCCGGCCCTGCCGGACGATCCCGGCAGCAAGGCCAACGCCTGTGCGGACAAGGTCTACGAGATTTGGGCGCAGACGCGGGAACAGCGGTCTACACAGCTGATATTTTCCGACCTGGCCACGCCGGGGACCGGCGCGTGGAATGTGTACGACGACATCCGGGATAAGCTGATCGCAAGAGGCGTCCCGAAAGAGGAGATCGCCTATATCCACGACGCGAACACCGACGCGAAAAAGGCGGCGCTGTTCGCCCGTGTGCGCGCTGGCAAAGTGCGCGTGCTGCTGGGCAGTACACAAAAAATGGGAGCCGGAACCAACGTGCAAACCAAATTGATTGCACTCCACCATCTGGATGTGCCCTGGCGGCCCTCGGATATTGAGCAGCGCGAAGGTCGGATTCTGCGCCAGGGCAACGAAAACAAACGCGTGCAGATATTCCGCTACGCCACGGAGGGCAGCTTCGACGCCTACAGCTGGCAGCTCATTGAGAACAAGCAGCGCTATATCAGCCAGATCATGACCAGCAAGACCCCCGCCCGCTCCTGTGAGGACCTGGACGAGGCAACGCTTACTTACGCTGAAGTCAAGGCGCTCTGTGCGGGAAACCCTCTCATCAAGGAAAAAATGGACCTGGACAACGAAGTGGCGCGGCTCAGCACGCTGCGCAGCGCCCACAATGCGCAGATCTATGAATTGCAGGACCTTGTCTCTATCGGGTATCCGGCAGCAATCCGGCGCATCGGCCAGGAATTGGACGCCCTGCGGCAGGACGCCGCATTGTTTCAAAGCAGCCTGCGCAAAGACGATAAGGGGAACGAGATGTTCTCCGCCGTTATCCAGGGAGTGACCTATACCAAACGCGCCGATGCCGACGCCGCGCTCCTGGAAGCCTGTAAGGCGGCCGCAGCCGGTGCAGGCGAGAAGAAGATCGGCCGGTATTGCGGGTTTGACATCTGTGTGGGCTACGACCCGAAGATCATTGGATTTGCGGGGTATCTGCAGGGCGAACAGCGCTACAGGATCGAATTGAACCCGAAGCAGAACTTTTCCTCTTTCCGCGCGGTGCTGGAAAACATATCCGCTCAGATCCCGGTAAAAATCGCCGCGCGCGAAGAGATAGAGAAAAACATTGAATCTGCCAAAGAGGCGGCCAAACAGCCATTCGCCTATGAAGAAGAATTTCAGACCAAGCTGGCCCGGCTGAATGAACTGAATATACTGCTGGACCAGGAAAAGCAGGAAC
>CALESJ010000036.1 GCA_937907025.1 uncultured Faecalibacterium sp. | reverse complement strand
AGAGCGCGGGTCCCCCTGGTGCCTGATTGGTCGGAAAGGGGGCTGTGGCCTCCCTGCTGCTAGCACCAAAGACAGCCTTGCACAGTGTGCAGGGCTGTTTTTTTAATTGGCGCCGAATAGGCATGATAAAATCCCCCGGTTCAACTGGGGGTCAATAAATTTACTTTAAGTAAATGGAATAGGTTCCGGCGTTAGCCGGAACCTAAAGTAAAGGAATATGGTTTTGAATAGTGTATAGATTGCTTGATATAGCCCCGTATAGGGGGCTTGCAGTGCAAAAGGTGTGATTGAAAAATAGTTCAATGCCCTCTTTAGAGGGCTACCACAGGAGATAGGCCCTTATAGGGCCTGTTCAAACCACCCGTTCAACGGGTGGTTTTGATTGCTGCATCCCGGGACGTTGCGATTTCCCGGTGCGCCATCGGGGACGAGAACAGCTGCGGAGGCGACCGCCGCCAGCGGCGGAAACAGGGAGCCGGAGCAGGGGCAGCGGTCGCAGAGGCGGGGCCCAGCCGATGCGGGCACCGCAACCCGTAAAGGGCCCGCCGACATATCTTCTACACAAAAAGGGACACGGTTCTTTACACCGTGTCCCTTTTCTATTTGGAGATTTTTCAGTACCCTTTATTCAGGCGTTTCTTTGCCGGAAAGTCATTACGCGCGCTTGTACAGGATGGGCTCATCGTAGCCGAAGGTCTTTTTGCCGGCGACCGTCATACTCTCGGAAACTTCCAGCACATCCTTGCTGAACCGCTCAAACAGGGTGAACTTCAGCACCGGGCTGAACATGGAGGTGCTGCCGCCCTCCCAGACGCCGTCCTTCTCCGTATAGAGCGCCGGGGTGAACTTGGCCGAGGGCTTCAGGTCGTTGTAATCCACCGGCTTGAGATTCTCGTAGGTGAAGTTGTCCTTGTCGTAGCCGGCGGGCAGATCGTAGCTGGTCAGCAGTACGCCGTCCTCCTGCTCGGTGAACAGGAACAGATGCGGTGCTGCATGGGTGGAGCCTTTCGCCGTGAAATAGCTCTCCTCCACCATAAACACCCCGGCAAAGTCCGCGGGCAGATTGCGGATCTTATCGTTGCAGGCCGTGTTCACATGCTCGGCATAAGGGAAGTTCTCCTCTTTCTTGGCCTCGTACTGCTCCTTGTTGTTGAAATGTCCGGTCATAATCTGCATAAAATCATTCAGCTTGCTCATGGTTATACCCCTTTCTTGAGGTGGGCCCGCGATGGCGGGCGAAGTTTTGTTTTGATTTGTCTTGCGTCTTGCGGTCCTTCCGCTTGACAAGGTCAAGTGTACTCCTGTTGGTTGACTAAGTCAAGTGAATAAATTCAAAACTTTTTGTGAACAAAAAGAAAAGCCCGCAGGCGCCGCCGCTTTTTCGTTTCGATTGACGAAATCTGACGATGAACCGCTGTTGTGCAAAGCCTTAGTATTGGTCATCTGGGAGCCCACATAACCAATACTAAGGCTGGAAGCCGCCGGATTCATCAAAACGGGATCGGTAGAGCGGTTGAATTCTGATCGGCAGAGGGTGGGAACTGCGTATGTTGCTTTTCCGGAATACACAAGGAGAAATTCTCTTGACGCTTTATATTATTCGATTTATAATACGATAAAATAATAAATATAGAGAAGGAGGCACACAGAAAGTGGGATTCCAGATTGGTGGTGCAATTCTGGATTTTGTGGTATTGAGCATTTTGCAACACAGTGATACATATGGTTATGAAATTACACGCCAGGTTCGGGGGATTCTGGATGTGAGTGAAACGGCACTGTATCCGGCGCTGCGGCGTCTGGAAAAGGCTGGTATGCTGACAATTTATGACCAGCCTTTTCAGGGACGTAACCGACGGTATTATCATCTCACGCAAGCAGGGGAGGAGCAGCTGGCTCGTCAGAAAAGAGAATGGCAGCAATTTAAGCAAGATATGGATCGATTGTTGGAGGAATAACGATGCATACAGCGGATGACTATTTTGCAGCACTGGAAGAATACCTGCGGCAGATGCCGGAGGCGGAACGTGCGGAAACCATGACCTATTACCGCGAATATGCGCAAGAAGGCGGTCTTTTGGATGCGGAACAATTGCGGGAACATTTTGGCCCGCCGGAAGTATTGGCAGCCCGCATTCTGGAGGATGAAGCGGGCAAACGCACGCAGGACGCGCCGCAGGGAACGGAGGGGACCGGCCTGCGGCCTGTTGCGGTGCTGGCGGGCATCGTGATTGCCGTTGTGGCGCTGGGAATCGGGGTGTTCAAGCTCCTTCGTCCCGGAACGGCGGCAGAACCCTCTGTGCCCACCGAATCCGCGTTGTTAAGGGATGCCGGAACAGCTCAACCGGATTATGGGGCCGATTCGCCGGATACGCAGAAAGCCGACGGGGGATCACCGCAGAGTTACGACGGAACGGTGGAGCCCTTTACCGACATTTCGGTGGATATGGCGGCGGTAAATATCCGGGTGGAGATCGGGGATACCTATGCGCTGCGCTATACGTTGCGCGATGACGAGATCGTGGAGCGGGCCGGTGTGGAGGGACAGACCCTCTATCTCGTTTCACACACAAAATCGAACCAGAGTAGCAACGAAGGGTATGGCGAGGCGTGCATTACCGTGCCGGCCGAAGCTGATTTGGAAAACTTGCAGTTTTCCACCATCAGCGGAGAGGTGACCGTGCCGGAGTTATCCTGCGGTTCCGTAAGCGTGGACACTGTCGCGGGAGATTTGGTGTTGGACTGTGTTGTGGACGGCAAGGTGATCGTGGACAGTACGTCCGGTTCGGTAAAGTTCGGAGGACAGTGTAAAGAACTGGCGATGAACTCCACCTCCGGCGGGCTGACCTTTACCGGAAAGGCAGATAAGGTCGGTCTGGATACCACATCGGGGGACATGGAATTCACCGGCACTGCCAATTTGATGGAGATGGACGCTACCTCCGGCGAACTGACCTTTACCGGAAATGCGGATAAGGTCAGCCTGGATACTGTATCGGGGGACATGGAGTTCACCGGTACTGCCGATTGGGTGGAGATGGACTCGACATCCGGCAGTGCCCGGGTCGAAGGAACCGTGACGGAACAGGCCCGGGTCGACGTGATCTCCGGCGACATCCTTGTGGTAGCCGCCGACCCCACCGTGACAGCGGAAGGGAGAGCCATCGACTTCGACAGCCAGTCTGTGGATGACGATGAATGGTCCCGCCAGGGAAGCGGTTGTACGCTGATTCTGGGGACATCGTCGGGGTCCATATCCATCCGAAATCCATAAAGCAACAACAGCGCTCGCCCTGAAAAGGGCGGGCGTTGTTGTGTTTGGGCGCAGCCTGCACAACAAGCTTTCCACACCGTTGTGCAGGCTGCCCATTGCCCCGGCGCGAAAAAGCGGATACACTGAAATTATGCAATGATTCCGAAGAAAGAGGACCCAGACCATGAAAAAGACCATCCGCAAGTACTTCTGGCTGATTCTGTGCGCGGTGCTGCTGGTTGTTTGTGCCGTGGTGCTGGTGCAGAAAAAAGGCGACCCCAACGCCGGGATGCTGCCCCGGGACCTGGACCACGAATTCGACCACGGTTCGGGCGTTGTGGTGGATGACGCCACCGACTTCCAGAAAGATTCCCTGTACAAGCTGGCCCAAGGTGTGGGGGTATGTGAAATACCGCCACCCGTCCGTCATTGCGGGGCAGATCAACTGGGACGCGGAACTCTTCCGGGTGATGCCCAAGGTGCTGCAGGCGGCGGACGAGGACGCCGTCAACGCGGTCCTGCTGAACTGGCTGAACCAGTTCCCCTTTGAGCAGGCCACCGCCGAGGCGGCCCAATACTACCAAATCGTGCAGGAAGCCTACCCGGGTACCGAGAACGATATGAGCTGGATCTCGGACCGGGCGTTCCTGGGCGAGGGGCTGTGCGCCTATCTGGAAAAGCTGTCCCACACCCACGCAGGGGACTGGACCTACGCCTACGCCCGCTGGGACGGTTCCTCCGAGTCGTCGGGGGGCATGGACTTCTCCAACGAAACCAACTGGAGCAACGCCTTTTCCGCCGATGACGACGGTATGCGGCTGCTGGGGGCTTTCCGGTTCTGGAACGCCTACGAGTATTTCTCGCCCAATGTGGACATCACCCGCATGGACTGGGACCAGGCCCTGCAAAACGCCATCGACGACATGCTGGCGGCCGAGGACCAGTTGTCCTACGAGCGGGCCCTGGGCCGCCTGACCGCCCAGACCGGGGACAACCATGTGATGCTGGAAACCAACGGCGGCCATCTGCTGCGGTTTTACGGGGACTACTTCCTGCCCATCCGCTTCCTTTCCATCGACGGGGAAGTGGTGGTGCAAGCGGTGCGGCAAGACTGCACTGCCCTGCGGCCCGGGGATGTGCTGTTGGCGGTGGACGGCATGACCATGGCTGACCGTATCGCCGAACTTAGCGACTATTTCCCCGTGCCGGAACCGGACAAATTCGTCAACGCCCTGTTCTACCCGCTTGTGAGCGCGGCCGACGAAACCTCCCAGATCACCCTGCGCCGGGGCGGACAGGAAATGACGGTGGAGGTGACCAACCGCAAAACCTATTATGCAGGCACTGCATATCCGGAAAGCGGCCTGATCGAGGACGGCCGCATCGGCTATATCGCACCCGCCACCCTGAAAGAGGGGGACCTGGAACCGCTGATGGAATCTTTTGCCGGCACTGACGGCCTGGTGGTGGACCTGCGGCAGTATCCCGCCTACCCGTTCACCCTGGACCTGTCCGAATACCTGATCCCTGAACCCACCCTTTATGCGATTCTGGAGCTTCCCAACGTGGCGGAGCCGGGGCGGTTCTGGCAGCTGGAACAGTACGGCGGGGCCGGGTATCAGACGCTGATGGGCGGGTCCGATGCTCCGAAAGAAGTCCCCCAGTATACCGGCAAGGTGGTGCTGCTCATCAACGAAACCAGCCAGAGCCAGTCGGAATTTTCCACCATGTGCCTGCGCCAGACCCCCGGCGCGGTGGTGGTGGGCGGTCCCTCGGTGGGGGCGGACGGCAACGCCATTTATATCCACCTGCCCGGCGGCTGCTACACCCGGTTCACCACCTTGGGCGTGCTGACCCCCGAAAGGGAGGAAACCCAGCGGGTGGGTGTGCAGCCGGATGTGCTTTGCTATCCCACCGTGGAGGGCGTTGCTGCGGGCCGGGATGAGCTGCTGGAAAAGGCGGTGGAGATCATCCGGGCCGGCTGACAGAACCAGCTTTTCTTGCTCTGCAAAAAATTCATACAGCCCTCGTTGACAAGGGCTGCGCGGCGTTTTATACTCGAAACAAAGCGACGGAACCGGTCGGGCCGGGTGTGCGGTCCGGCCGGTTTTTTGTGAAGATTCCACCCAAGGAGGAAGCGTATGGAACTTTGGTATCGCCAGCCTGCCCATGTGTGGGAGGAAGCCCTGCCCTGCGGCAACGGACGTCTGGGCTGCATGGTGTTCGGGCACCCGGCCGAGGAGCGGGTGCAGCTGAATGAGGAAAGTGTGTGGAGCGGCCCGCCCATGGACCGCCTGAATCCGGACAGCAAGGCCGCGCTGCCCGAGGTGCGCCGCCTGCTGCGGGAAGGCCATGTGCAGGCGGCGGAACAGCTGGCGCTGGAAGCCTTGTCCGGTACGCCGGAAAATGCCCGGGCCTACCAGACGCTGGGGGACTGGTTCCTGGAATTTGCGGGGGTGGACGCCGACAAGGTGGAAAATTACCGCCGTGCCCTGGACCTGGACCGGGGCGTGCAGACGGTGTCCTTTGTCAGCGGCGGGACCTCGTATGTGCGCACGGTCTTTTGCAGCGCCCCGGACAATGTTATTGTGATGCAGCTGCGGGCCCGGGGGACCGGCAGACTGAATTTCCGCTGCCGTCTGACCCGCCCGGCGGGGCTGGACAAGGTGGGCCGGGCGGCGGATACCATCTGGATGGAAGGCAGTACCGGCAACGGGGCCGTGACCTACTGCGCCATGCTCACCGCCGCCGAATGTGACGGCCGCGTGGGCGTGAGCGGCGAGTTCCTCACGGTACAGGACGCCCGGACGGTGGTTCTGTACCTGACCGCCGCTACCGGTTTCCGCACCGCGGACCCCCGGGCTGCCTGCGCCGAAACCCTGGCCGGTGTCCGGGACAAGGGCGCTGCGGCGGTGGAGGCCGACCATATTGCCGAGTACCGCCGCCTGTACGATACCATGCACCTGACCCTGGGGGACGGCAGCCGGGATGCCCTTCCCACCGACGAGCGGCTGGCCGCCTGTGCCGAAGGCGCCGTCGACCCGGGCCTGGAGGCGCTGTACTTTGCCTACGGGCGGTATCTGCTGCTCAGCTCCAGCCGTCCGGGCAGTCTGCCCGCCAACCTGCAGGGCATCTGGAACGAGGAGCTGGCCCCGCCATGGGGCGCCCGGTTCACCATCAACATCAACATTGAAATGAACTACTGGCCGGCGGGCCCCTGCAACCTGGGCCCCTGCGAACAGCCGCTATTTGATCTGCTGGCCCGCCTGGATGCCGACGATACCGGCCGCCGCATGGCCCGGGAAATGTACGGCTGCCGGGGCTTTGTGGCCCACCACAACACCGACCTGTACGCCGATGCTGCGCCCCAGGACCAGTACATTCCCGCCTCCTACTGGGTCATGGGGGCGGCCTGGGCCTGTACCCATATCTGGCGGCATTACTCCTATACCCGGGACCGGGCCATGCTGGAACGGTATTATTTCATTCTGGAAGACTCCACCCGGTTTTTCGCAGATTTTCTGGAAACCGATGAGGACGGGTACGCTGTGACCAACCCCTCCGTTTCGCCGGAAAATACCTACATCCTGCCCGACGGCACCCACGGCTGCATGTGCATCAGTCCCACCATGGACAACCAGATTTTGCGGGACCTGTTTGACGGCTTCCTCAAGGCCAGCCGGGTGCTGGGCCGGGACAATGACCTGACGCGGCAGGCCGCAGCGCTGCGCGCCCGGTTGCGCCCCACCCAGATCGGACCGGACGGCCGCCTGCTGGAATGGCGCCGCCCCTACGGCGAAGCTGAACCCGGCCACCGGCACATCTCCCACCTGTACGGGCTGTATCCCGGGCAGGAGATCACCCCGGACACCCCCGAAACCTTTGCCGCCGCCCGCAAAACGCTGGAAACCCGCCTTTCCTACGGCGGCGGACATACCGGATGGAGCCGGGCCTGGATCATTGGTCTGTGGGCCCGCCTGCGGGAGGGAGAAAAAGCCCACGAGAACCTGCAGGTGCTGCTGAAAAACTCCACTTTCCCCAACCTGATGGACAGCCATCCCCGGCGGGACGGCGCTACCTTCCAGATCGACGGCAACTTTGGCGCCACCGCCGCCATGGCCGAAATGCTGGTGTACAGTGATGAGGAAAAAGCGGTGCTGCTGCCGGCTCTGCCCGCAGCCTGGGCGGACGGCCATGTGGACGGCCTGCGCCTGCGGGGCAATGCGGGCCTGGCCATGACCTGGCAGGCCGGCAAACTGCGGCGGGCTGTGCTTACGGCGGATTCGCCCCTGTGCCTGACCCTGTGCTACGGGGACAAGACCTGCACCCTGGACCTGCAGGCCGGGCAGACTTTGCACCTGAACGGCAATCTGGAACCGGTATCCTGAACATACAAGAAACAGCCCCGTACCATGGCGGTACGGGGCTGTTTTCACAGGGCGGGAATCAGTGCTTTTCGGCAGCGGATTCGGCCAGCTGCTTGCGGAAGATGGTGCGGAAGATCAGGAGGGTCAGCGGGCCGGCAAACAGCAGCTGCCAGATCAGCGCCATGGGCATGTTGCAGCCCCAGGTCTGGACCCAGGTGCCGAAGCTGGGCTCCTTGAACAGCAGGGTGGCAATCAGGCTCATGGTGGGGCACATGATGCACACGATCATGGTGGAGATGGCGTAGGTGATGAGCTGGGGCCGGTCGGTGGGGCGTACCACCGTGAAAGCCAGCCGGGTGGCCAGCTTTTCCACAATGAAGTATTCCAGAATCATGGCAATGGGCGCCATGATGGGCAGCTCATGCAGGGCCATACCGAAGGTGGCGTTGGTCACCCCGCCGGTGTTCAGGGCCACGTTGTATACGATCATGCCATATACCATGATGATGGCCATGATGATGGTGTAAACGATGTTCTGCAGTCGGGTCTGAGGCATTTTCTTTCTCCTTTACATACTTTGCTTTTTGGGCATAAAAAAAAGAAAAGCAGCGGGCAACCTTTCATCACTCGCTACTTTTCTTCACTACGACTACCAGTAATTAACTTATCTATTCTAGCAGATTTCTCCAACTATGTCAATCAGGCTTCGGCCTCGGCATCCCTGCCGCCAAACAGCAGCGGTTCCACAAAGGCCAGGCGCTTGCCGAAGATCCGGGCAATAAAGCCCACCAGCAGCGCCGCAATGAGGGTGCCCTCCCGCACGCCGGAAAGCAGCCCCGCCAGCAGGAAGGACGCCGCCACCGCAATGACGGTCATGGACACGTCGAAGCAGACCTTGGTGGTGCCGAAATCGGTCTTCCAGATGGTGACCACCGCCCGCACGAAGGATTCGCCGGGCAGCATGGCTACGTTGCCCAGCACTTCCAGATAGACGCCGAAGGCCAGCACCACACATCCGATGAGCAGGTACAGTACCTTGACCGGGTAGCTCTGCGGTTCAATGAAAGAGAGCAGCACCATGGTCAGGTCAATGAACACCCCGAACGCCAGGGAAATGGGAATCTGCAGAAAGTGCTCGGCCTTGAACCGGCGGCGCAGCAGAATCAGCTGCAAAACGATGAGAAACAGGCTGAAAGCGATGGTGAACTGCCCCAGCGTGAAGGGAAAATGCAGACTGAGCACATAGGGAATGGCCGAGATGGGCGAAGTGCCCAGGTCCGCTTTGGTGATCAGACTCACGCCCAGGGAACTGATGAACAACCCTGCCAGAAACACAACATACCGCTTCAGTTTTTCCATCATTTGCATCTCTTCTCCTTTACTTGACCAGCCATCTTTCTGCCGGAAAAATGGCGCAAAAAAACAAGCAGGTAAAAGCGCGTTTTCAAACACACCTTTGCCTGACTTGCACTTACAGAAAACGAAGTTGTTGAAATCTGCATTACTGCCTTTCTATTGTATACCCGTTTTTCCGGCACTGTCAAGGGAAAATCAGGGGTATAACCAAAATGAAATGGTCAGAGTGCCCTAAGTTATGAAAGGTTTTTTGGTAAAAACACGCATTGACAGCAAATATTCTACAAATGTAGAATGAAGAAAAAACAAACCTTCTACTATTGTAGAACCATCACTGGAAGGAGGCACTCCCATGGCGGACGCAACGCTGAGGCAATTGTTCCTGAATTATCTGGTCCAGGGCTGTGTGCTGGGCCTGGCGGCGCTGGCACTGCTGGCTGCCGCTCCCCGCCTGCGGCGGCGGTACGCCCCGCAGTGGTTCAGCCGGGTGTGGGTGGTGCTGGCGGTGCTGCTGGTCCTGCCCCTGGGCAGCGTGCCGGCCTGGCGGCAGAACGCCCCTGTGCAGCTGCAAACGCCGGTGACCTGGCAGCAGCCGCTGACCGCGCCGGCGGCGGATAGCCTCCATGGCGGGGAGGCCGAAGCCCCGCCGGTGAGCCAGGCCGCCGCGGTGCAAATGCCGGAAGAAACGGTTGCGCGCCCGGTCCGGCAGCCCCTGACCCTGCCCGACCCGCTCACCCTGCTGGCGGACCTCTGGTTGGCGGGGGCAGGCCTCACCCTGGCCTGGCGGACCGGCGCTTACCTGGTGTGGCGCCGCCGCGCCCTGCGGGCCTCCCGCCCGGCGGCGGGGTCCTGGGCCGAAGTCTGGGGCGATGCCTGCGCCGCCGTGCCCCTGCGCCGGACGGTGCCCCTGCGGCAGAGCGCCGCGGTGGGCAGCCCGGTCACGGCCGGACTGCTGTGGCCGGTGGTTCTGGTGCCCGAACAGGACCCCGGGGCCCAGGCCGCCCGGATGATGCTGCTCCATGAACGGACCCACCTGCAGCGCCGGGACCTGGCCCGGAAAGCCCTGCTGCTGGCTGCCCGATGCCTGCACTGGTACAACCCGGCGGTGGCCCTGCTGGTCCGCCGTGCCGCCCGGGATATGGAGGCCGCCTGCGACGCCCAGGTGGTGGCGGGACATACCGCTTGCTGGCGGGGGGCCTACGGCGACGCCCTGCTGGCCGCCGCCCGCATGGGACGGGCCCCGGCGTTCACCACCGGGTTTGCCCTGGGCAAGCAGGACCTGAAATTCCGCTTTGCCCGCCTGTGGGACTGCGGCCCCCGGCGCCGGGGTTACCTGGCGCTGGTGTCGGTGGGGCTGTGCGCGGCCCTGTGCGCCGGGCTCATCGCCTGTACCCCCGCCGAGAGCGGAACCCTAACGACCCCCGAAGCCGCATCCGCCGCCGCCCCGGCGGCGGTCACGCCGGCGCCCGCCGCCCCGGCGGCCGACCGCAGCGGCCGGGTGACCCGGGACCCGGCTCTGATTTCCACCAGCCGGAATATGCTGACCGCTGCCCTGCCCGGGGAGCTGACATCGGTTTCCACCCGCCTGTACGGCGGTACCCAGCTGAATGACCGGGTGGACCTGGCCATGGCGGACGGGGAAGGGGGCGTCAGCTTCTGGCACAGCGAGGACGGCGGCGCTACCTACACCCAGGATTCCCTGGACCTGACCCCGCTGCTGGGAAATGGACCCTTCCGGGTGGCCAACTATGAGTGCCTTGCCCCGGATACCGCCTTTCTGGTCGTAGCCCGGGAAGCGGAACCCGCCCCCGGCTTCATGACCGGTGCCAACCTGTGCTTCCTGCGCAAGAACGGCGGGGACTGGCAGCTCATGAGCGAGCAGTCCTGCCCGGCGGATACTGAGCTGGGCGGGTGGCATACCCAGCCTTTCTTCTGGATGAACGAGAATGTGGGCTTCTGGGCGCCCCACACCGATTACAGCACCCTGGACCTGTGGCGGACGGTGGATGGCGGCGCCAGCTGGGAGCGGCTGGACCTTGCGGCCCTGGAATCCCTCATCCCCTATACCGACATCCCCGGCCTGCACACCTGCTGGGCGGATACCGATGACCTGAACCCGGCCCCCGGCAGTCTGCGGGTGCACTGCAACGCCGCCCAGGGTAACACCACCGCCAGCCAGACCTTCTGGCTCATCAGCGATGACTACGGCGAAACCTGGCGGGTGCGGGGGTCCTACCGGCAGGAAAACGGCCAGGCGGCTCCTGCCTGGCTCACCACCCCCACCCCGCTGCCGGAGGAGGAGGCCGCCCAGAGTGCCGAGCTGACCACCCGCCTGCAGGATTGCCTGTATCTCAACCGCTGCACCACCGGGGACCCGGTGCTGCTGGCCTGGGAAAAGACCGCGGACGGCTGGCAGCCCGCAACGCCCGGCACCCCCAACACCCTGGAGGGGGTGTATGCCAAAGCCGCCGACGGCCTGACCGCCGCCAGTGTGCAGGCCGGGCTGAACTGCACCATGACCAACGCCGCCCGGCAGGAATTGTTCCCGGACTGGGACGGTCCGGTGCCCATGCTGACCGAACAGGACGGGCAGCTGTATATCCGCTGTGAGCGGGCCGCCGATCTGAACGGCAGCGCCGGGTGGATGAACGCCGGATTCCAATACGGCGGCGGGACCGGGGCCGGGAATGGTGCCGGGAACGGCAACGGATATGGAAACGGCAATGGCAGCGGCGCAGGCAACGGTGACACCCGCCGCCTGCGCCTGCAGGACGGCAGCGGAGCCTGCCTGGACCTGAACATGCGGCGGGACGGCAGCTGCTGGCTGCTGGACAGCACGGAGGAAGGCCGGAACCTGCCGGATGCTTGCCCTTTGTGCGGAGGTTCAGTGGAAATTTGTACCACTGGCATAAGGGAAGGCGGGCTGGAAAAACAGCCCTGTATTCACAAAGACTACGGGGAGGATTACTTCTACCCGGAATACACCGTATATCAGGGTGTTTGTGCCCAATGCGGGCAATGGCAGAGCGACACCTGGCAGGAAGCCAACGGCAATTGCCGGACAGTCTGCCACGGATACCAGTGAAAAGGAGTTTTTTCATGAAACAGGAACCCAAGCGTCTGCCGGACGCGGAACTGGAAGTCATGAAAGCCCTGTGGCAGGCGAAAGACCCCCTGACCCGGGCGGAACTGGAACAGGCCCTGGCGGGCAACAGCTGGGCGGGGACAACCCTGCTGACCCTGCTTTCCCGGCTGGAAGGTAAGGGCTATGTGGCCCGGGAACGGGAGGGCCGGGGCTACCGGTACAAAGCGGTGCTCACCCGGCGGGAATACCTGCCGGTGGAAAGCCGCAGCGCCCTGGGCCGGATGTTTGCGGGCAGTGCCCGCAACCTGGTGGCTGCCATGGCCGAAACCCATGACCTCACCGACGCCGACATTGACGAGCTGGCCGACTACCTGGCCGACCTGAAAAAGCGCCACGCCGCCGACTGAAAGCGGCCTTTCCACATAGAAAAAATGCCCCTGCCGCAAAGGAAACGCGGCGGGGGCATTTTTTATGGCGCCGAATAGGCATGATAAAATCCCCCAGTTCAACTGGGGGTGGA
>CALESJ010000035.1 GCA_937907025.1 uncultured Faecalibacterium sp. | reverse complement strand
TCTGTTAAAACAATCCAGGCAAAACTCAGCCATTGTAATCACCACACGCATCATAGCTCTCGTCGAAAAATCCGCAGTCGCGCTTGTGGGTGTTCTCTTGATAAAGTGCCTGGTACTTTTCTTCCAGCGCCATTTGATAGCAAAACGCTGTGGCCCGACAATCTGCCAGACTGTTGTGGGCGGTTTCTTCGCCCCAATCGTATCCAAAATAGTCGGCGCAGGTCGAAAGGTTTTTGAACTTGAAATCGCCATGCTTCGGTGAGAACTCCCCGTAGATGGCGGCGAAGATATTGCTCAGATCCTCAACGATGGTTTCATCGTTGAAACTGGCTCCGTAGCGGGTCAAGAAACCATTATCAAACCCTGTGAAGTTGTAGCCGACAATGGTTTTTACCTGCGCCAACACCTGATTTAATCGGGGCAAAAGCTCGTAAATATAGGGGGCATTGCAAACCATTTCTTTTGTGATATGGTTTACTCGCCGCGCTTCTGGCCAATCTTCTGTGAAGTACGGTTTCACATAGCTGTCCAACAAAACTTCCCCGGTGTCAACATCGAGAATCGAAATTTGAATGATTTCATCCTGGTTAAAATCCAGGCCCGTTGTTTCGATGTCAATGGACACCGTAAGAGTAGGGATGGTCCCTCGGTAGTTTTCTTCATCAAGTTGCCGCTGCTGGTCACACAGGGACAGCAGCTCTCCGTATCGGATTGCTTGCTCCCGTTCTTTCTTCGATTGAAGATAGCGGGAGCGGCGCTTGCGCCGCTGCTCCTCGTGGTAGGGGGTCATTTCCTCGTTGGTAGCCTTGCGAACTTCTTCGGAGGTCAAGTATCTGTATTTTCCAGTACAGAAACGATTGGAATACATGATGGTTCCCGCATCCTGAGATACGGGAACAAAGCCCAACTTAAACCATTGTTTTTCTGTCTTGCACTTTGCCTTCTCGGCATCAGGCAAAAGGGAGAAGTACAGGTTTTTCATGTCGCTCACTCCCCAACATTGGTGGCATTGCCCTGAATGAGCAGAGCGTTGCAGATCAACGGAAGCCAGAACGGCCCGCTCTGTGCCATCTCGTGGGGATTCACTTTGCAGTCGCACCAGGTAAAAAGACTATAGCCTACCTCAATGGCGGTGTATTCGTTGTAAGTGCCAAAGCGCTTTTTGACGCGCATACGAATGGCCGCAAAGTTGATACCATCAAACGACACATACGGTTTAGTGATATCGAAGATATCTTCGTCAGCGGACAAAAGGTAGCACGCAGCCAGATAGCTTCGATCAGACTGCTGGCGTTCGTTTAATGCGCTGGTAAGTTCTTTATACCGGCAGCCGTGATCGGGGTTCATCTTGATAGTGGTGCGTTCGATTTTGTACATAGGGATAGTCATGGTTTTTTACCTCACTTTTCTTGTCTTATTCTGAAGTTGTGCCCGACGGGCACAGCCACTTTACAACGATATTCCGCTTGTTTTTTGATGCTTATTTGCAAAGGAAATCAGCAAGCTGTATCACGATCTCCTGCCATGTTTCCAGCGCCGCCGCCCTCATGTTGGGATAGATCAGCGTTGCCAGCCCGATGATGGCAAGCCCGGCGATTGCAATCAGCGCAGCGCACCGAACAACTACAAACACGGCGTTGATCAGTACGCGGAGCATTTGCGCGGTCCGGGATTTTTTCTCGACTACCTTGACCTTTTCCGTAATGCCATAGGTTTCCCGCAACTGTGCCTGATGCCGCTCTTCTTTGAGGGCCGCCATAAGCATGGGCTTCTTCTTTGCTTCTGTTTTCATTTCTTCCTCCAAGGCCACTTGTGGGATTTTTTCTGTACCGCTTTGCTTTTTGGCTTTATCTGCCCGGTGATTTTTCCATACAGCTCATCATTGCCGGAATAGAGGAAGTAGTCCGGCGTCCATCCTGCGAAATAGGTGCGTTCGCCGTACTGTTCCATGGACGCCAGCACATCGGGACGGTCCCTTTGCGGTACAAAGGAAAAAATATAGTGGATGGTGCCGTTATCCACCCGCAGCACATCTGCTGCCAGTTCTACTTCCGAGGGCTTGGCCCCGCAGACGGCAACAAGGATGTCGTTGCGCAGGTAGTCGGCTGGCTCGGTCAGCTCCGCAAAGCATCCATAGTCCAGTATCAGGTAGTCGTACTGGCTCTTGGCGTCCAGGATGCAGGTGCGGTCGTTGTAGACGTCCGTACCCTCGACGCGGAAATGATGCTCGTCAAAGAGCACTGCATCGTCGCTGATCTGCGTGTAGCCGGTCAGCGCACTGGCTGCCATCTCAATGATCGCCGCCTTATAGCCCAGCGCCTTGACGTACAGGCATATCTGCATGGCCTGGGTGGTCGTGCCGATCCGATGCCCGGCTCCGGCCACCGCGATGCAGGTGGCGCTGCGCTCGATCTTGGGTTTAGGCAGTACCAACTGGGCCTGGGCGGCCTCCCGTCCTACTTGGGACGGCGGCGTCACCTCGACTGGGATGGGCGGAGACGGCGGCGGCTCCTGCGGGTCCGGCACAGGGTCCGCCGCAGTCACTTTCTGGGGTTCCGGCTCTGTCCGAATAATGCCATCTGCGCAAAGCATGGCGTTGAGTACCCGTTTCAGTTCTGCGCCGTGGCTCTGGACGATCTGCTCTTTCGGGTACATTTCACATACGTCGCGCATAAAAGAACTGCTCCCTGCTATGCCCTCCGTTACAACAATGGTTTTCCCGGTGATACCAGGAATCGTTGTGCAGATACGGCCCAGCAGCGCCAGCGAAGCATCTACATTGCCGATTGCCCGAATATCGTACACCAGATGGGTGATGTGTTCGGCATCCTGCTCCAACTGATGCTGGATCGTGGAGACGCTGCGTTCGTGTATTTCTCCGATCTCAAATTCGTGCCGGAAGTTCAGCTCCCGGACGCTCTCGGCAGTTTCCGGTTTTCCGACTACAACAACCATTTACATCTCCTTCTCTTTCTTTTTTGTTTGTGATTTCTTGTTTTACCAGGCGGTCAATTTTGTTGGTTTCTGCCTGGAGCTGTGGCAGCTTCTCGTGTATGTAGGTCCGTTTTGTGAATTTGTAACTTGTATGGCCTACAAGTTTTGACAGGGTATCTTTGTCAACGTTAGCGCGATCAGCCAGACTAGCATAAGTATGGCGGCAGCAATATGGTACTAGCCTATGAGGCTCATCTGGATTGGAAATTCCCAGTTCGTGCATGAGTGGATAAAAACACCGTTTGCGCCAATTATGCAAATTCATTCGGCACCCTTTTGGGCTGGAAATCAAATATTCTATTTCACTTTTATGGTAAAACCAGTCCACATAAGGTACGACCTGCGACACAAGTGGAATCAAGCGGTTTTTGCCCGCCTCTGTTTTACTACCGTTGAAAAAAATATAGCATTCATCCAGATTGACATTTTCCTTGCGAACTTCAAACAGTTCTTCTGGCCGCGCACCTGTAAAAATCAGTAGCAGAACCACCTTGGCCGTGGAAGAAAAAGCCACATCCAAATCTGCGTATAAAAAGAGCCGTGCGATCTCATCATCCGAGTAGATCTCACGGCTTTTATTAGCTTTACCATCCATTATCAAATATCGAGTAGGTTCGACTACATGCAACCGGTGGACTGCTATTGCGTATCTACACAGCTGTCCAATCAAAAGTAGTAACTTATGTTGTAGTGACTGGCTTTTATCTGCAATGCCATCCAGTATTTTCTGATAATCACTAACGCGAATATCTTCGATTGCGATATTTTTCAGAGGTTGAAGACTGTGCCTCCACGCGTTGTCGTAACCTTCTATTGTCTTTTTTCCTATTTTTCGATAGTGCAAACTACTCCATTCTTGGTATATCTCCCCCAATGTTATTGAGCTTTCTAGTTGGCGTGCGCCGCAATGCGGACAAAATTGGTATTTTTTGATTTTTCGGCCACATCTCGTGCATTTTTGATGACTCATTACAATTAACTCCTTATAAAATTTGATACCGACCCATAGCGTCAGTATCAGATTTTATAAGATTTACTAGAGCCTTTCAATGACCGCTCTGACTTTTAATCAGAGGGTCCAGGATTCGAGTTCCTGCGGGCGCACCAAAACCTCACGTTCCGACGTGAGGTTTTTTTATTTTGTCCGTAAAGTTCTGTTCCTCTCACAGATAGCAAAAAAGTCACGGAACCGCCTGCTTACACAGGGGTCCATGACTTTTTGTGATATGATTTTAGTGAATGATTCCGGGCAATCCGCACTTTACATTGCCGCGTTGATGGCTGCAATCGCACCGTCAGATACGGCCGTGGCCACCTGGCGCACCTGCTTGACCCGGATGTCACCGGCCGCATAGACGCCGGGAATGGCGGTTTCCATCTTCTCGTTGGTCGGGATGTAGCCGTCCTGCAGTTTCAGTTCCGTATAGAGTTCGGTGTTCGGCGTGACACCGGCATAGACGAAGATGCCGCAGCCGGGGTCCGTGATGCGCTGCACGCGGCCGTCGCGCTCGTTGGCGATTTCCAGGCTTTCCACCTCGTCCTGGCCGTAAACAGCATGCAGCCGGGAATCCAGGCACAGAGAGATATTTTCAGCCTCGCCCACCTTCTGCCGGAATTCCGCAATGCAGCCCAGATGCTCCTCAAAATGGATGATGGTCAGGTGTCTGGCAAATTGAGCCAGGTACAGGGCTTCTTTCACCGCGCCGTCTGCACCACCGACCACATAGATGTTCTTGCCGGTATAGGCAGCGCCATCCCGGGCCGCATTCATTCCCATACCCTTGCCGGCCAGCTCCTGTTCCCCGGGAATGCCCAGCTTGCGCGGGGTGCCGCCGTTGGCCAGAATGACCCGCTTGGCTTCATAGGTTCCGTTGTCGGTGGTGATGCGCTTGATCTCGCCGGCCAGGGTCACACCCGTGACGGTGGCTTTGACGATCTCCACGCCAGCCTGGAGTGCCTGCTCCTTCATACGGGCGGCAAAGGTAGCACCGGTTTCCTGCTGCTGAATGGCCGTGTAATGGGTGACGGTAGACACCTTGCCGATGATGCCGCCCACCTGAGCCTTTTCCAGAACCAGGGTGCGCTTTCCACGGCTCACCGCGTAAATGCCGGCGCTGATGCCCGCAGGGCCCGCTCCGATAATGATAATGTCATACATAGAAATCCGCATCCTTTCTTTTTCTGCCACAGAGCCGGTCAAGGTGTACACGGCCCATTCAAACAGCTGGTATAAAAATAAGGAAAAACAGAGTTGACCTTTTCTTGTGTTTGTTTTTCCCTGGGACTGCTATGATTATAGCGCGGTTCAGCCATAAATAAAAATTAAGATTTTTAATGTATCTATAAGCTCACAAAATAGTTGCAGTTTCCATAAAAAGACCCCCGCAGACCAGTCATCTGCGGGGGCATTGCTTTTTTTATTGATACCCGGCGTTCAGGAACAGCGGCTTGATGTCCACGACTTCATCGTATTCTTCCTGCGAAACCTGCACATCGGAGTTCAATGCTTTGAGGTCCTTCTTCACAACATCCAGCGCCTCGGCCACCGAGGACGCCTTGCCGTCCTCCACGGCGCGCTGCATGCGCTGCAGCACCACCGGGTGGGCATACCGGGCAGGCAGCGGGAACATCGGCCGGGCAGCCAGGTACTGCTCCATATCACCCTTGGCTTTTTCCTCCTGTTTGAGGATGCTGCGGCGGTTGTTGCGGGCGGTGGGAAGCACGCTGAACCCGGCAAAGGTAAAGACAGCGGCCAGTCCGAACAGGGCAAAATAAATGCCGAAACCGCCTTTGCCCATCACCAGCGACCACACGCCATATATCATGCCGACGATGCCCAGCGCCGTGATGGCCATGGCCACCCAGCGGTAGCTGGGGCTGCTGCACTCATACGCACGCTTATGCTGGGCCGCACGGCTGAGAGCGGTGCTGAGTTCGGGTTTTTCCTCCAGGTAGTCAATGGCCTGCTGCAGTTCTTCCACCACTTTTTTGTTGTGAGGCGTCAGCGGCGGGCGGTTGCGCTCGGCTTCCTCCCGCTCGGCCTGCCGTTTGGCCAAGCGCTCTTCGGCGGCAGCGCTGACCCGCTTGATCTGCGGCTGTTCCTTTGCCAGCAGTGCCAGGAAGTCATCCACCTGCTGTTCATACTTGAAGTTGCACTGCTTCTGCTGCCCGTCGTCGTACACCACAACCAGATAGGCCATACTGGCAAAAATGCCCTTGCCGGTATAGCCGCCGCGGCTCATAGCCACACGCTTGAAGACGCGCCGCACCGCCGAGATGGGCACATAGTACCGGCGGTCGATAAAGAAGCTGTTCAGATACAGCGCCTTTTTACCCAGACCGCAGGGGCCGATTTTACGGCAATGCTTTTTGTCCAGTTCCAGTTCGTAGTTTTCCAGGCGGGACGTGCTCAAAGGAAAGGGTTTGAAGATCATAGCGGTAAACCTCGCTTGTGTGGAATATGCGCCAACGCAAAAGCCGGCCGCTTTTGAACAGCGGCCGGCTTTCAGTTGTACGTTGCCGGCTCAGCCGCGCAAGTTTCAGGCCTGCGCTTTCGCCGAATGTCTTTTCGTTGCCATCAGGAAGATGACCAGCATTGCGATGGCGAAGATAATGCCGATGGGATACGCAACCACGGTGTTGTACACGGTGGCGCCATCCGCGGTCTTGCTGTTGACCAGGCCGCCCAGGCATTCAGGAGCCAGGATAAAGTAGGTGCTGGAAACCGCGCTCATGAAGGTAGCGGGCACAGCGGTGATCCAGTAGTTCTTCTTCTCAACGAACAGGAACATGGAAGCAGCCCACAGAACGATCATGGCCAGGGTCTGGTTGGTCCAGCTGAAGTAACGCCAGATAACGGTGTAATCGATGTAACCCAGCGCGTTGCCGATACCCAGCACAGCGCCGACGCCCAGAACGGGGATGCAGAGCTTCAGACGGTTGGCGTAAGAGCCCTGGTCGATCTTGAACCAGTCGGACAGGGTCAGACGAGCGGAACGGAAAGCGGTATCGCCGGAGGTGATGGGGCAGACAACCACGCCGATCATGGCCAGTGCGGTGCCCACACCGCCCATGGTGCGGGAGCAGACGTCATAGATAGCGGCGGACTGGCCTTCTGCCAGAGCAGCGGACAGGCCGGTGTTCAGGCCGCCGGTGACTTCGTACAGGGAGCAGCCGGCTGCAGCCCAGATCAGGGCGATGATGCCTTCAGCGACCATAGCGCCGTAGAAGACGAAGTGGCCCTGCTTCTCGCTCTTCATGCAGCGCGCCATCAGAGGCGACTGGGTGGAGTGGAAGCCGGAGATAGCGCCGCAGGCAACCGTGATGAACATAAAGCTCCAGATCGGGGTTCCGTCCGGATGCATGTTGTACATATGGGTCCAGATTTCGGGGATGGTGAATTCGGGGTTGGTGTAGATACCGATGATAACACCGATAGCCATGATGATCAGGCAGATACCGAACAGGGGGTAGATCTTGCCGATGATCTTATCGATAGAGATAAAGGTTGCAATGAAGTAGTAGATGAGGATCAGGACCAGCCAGAACAGAGTGGTGGCCAGGAAGCCGGTGGCACCGAAGTTCTTGCACAGGGTGACGATCAGGCCTGCGGGGCCGACCGCAAAGACGGTACCGACCATGATCAGCAGCACGACCGAGAACACACGCATGACGTTCTGCATGGTGTGGCCCAGGTACTTGCCGGTGACTTCGGCGATGGAACCGCCTTCATTACGTTCACTGATCATACCAGAGAAGTAATCGTGAACGCCGCCGGCAAAGATGGTACCGAAGGTGATCCAAAGGAACACGATGGGTCCCCACAGAGCGCCCTGCATGGCACCGAAGATCGGTCCCAGACCAGCGATGTTCAGCAGCTGTACCAGGAACAGCTTCCACTGCGGCATCACGACGTAGTCAACGCCGTCGTTGATACGCACAGCAGGCGTTTCGCGGTCATCCGGGCCGAAGGTGTTGTCGACGACTTTACCGTAAGTAAAGTAGCCGATCACCAAAATGGCTAGGCAGATGATAAAACTTACCATAAAGATTCCTCCCTTTATCATTAGGCGCCGCTGCCTGCGGAGCCTTTTATAACGATGCTAGAAATGAACTCCTATGGACTCACCTGAAATCCCCGTCTGTTATTATAGCACTCTGTCACAATAATTCAATATTTTTTTAATTATTTTGTCTTATTTTGCCAATATTTTCGTTTTTTGTCTGCACAGCGTCGGTTTGGGGGTCCGGTTTACCCTCTTGTATTTTTTCAAGGCAAAGGTGCATAAAAATAAAAACCTCACGCCGGAACGTGAGGTTTTAAAGACGCAGGGTATTAAACGGGAACGCTTTGTTCTCCGGCTCATTCCCCGTCCCGGCCGCCGGGAATGGTGCGCACGCCAAACCAAAAGTACAGGATATGGAACACCCACACGCACCCCAGAACGATACGCCCCACCGGCACCGCATGCATCATAACAAAGCCGATGCTCATGAGGATCGTGACCACCACCATGATGCGCACCTTGGTGCGGGTGGTCATCCCCTTGCCCGCCACATAGGATTCCAGGTTATCCTTATACAGCCGGGTGGCGCGGAACCAGCGGTCCAGCTTTTCCGAACTTTTGCCGAAGCATACTGCCGCCAGCAGCAGAAACGGAAAAGCGGGGAGCAGCGGCAGGACTGCCCCCACCGCCCCCAGGGCCAGGCCCAGAAATCCCAGCGCCAGATACAGCCATTTTTTCAGATTCATTGGTGGTTCTCCTTCCGCCATTTCTGCCGCAACGTTTCGGCCATATGATGCAGGGCCATGATCGGGTGCACCAGCAGCATCCGCGGCCCGGCGAACCGCATGACCTGCCGGATCTTTTCCCTCATTTCGGGTTGATAACAGTGTACCTTGCACTGGGAGCAGAAGGTTTTCTGTTCCATAAACGGGCAGCGCTCGCTGCGTGCCCGGGCATAGTCCCGCAGAGCAGCACAGTCGGGGCACAGCTCCCCTTTGGTATGGTGTTTTTTGCGGCAGTAAAGTTCGATCATACAGGCAACCACCTGCTGTTCCCGCTGCCGCTTGTCCTGTACGGTCATCAGCTGCACCTCCCCGCATCCACATGAAGTACCCGGTCGGCAATGCGCATGGTGGACTGCCGGTGGGAAACAAGCACCACCGTGCGGCCCGACCCTTCCCGGCGCAGCGAGCGCAGAATGACCGCCTCGTTCAGGCTGTCCTGGTTGCTGGTGGGTTCATCCAACAGCATAAAGGGCGCATCGTGCAGAAAGGCCCGGGCCAGCCCCAGCCGCTGCCGTTCGCCGCCGGAGAGAGTATCCCCCAGTTCCCCCACCTGGGTGTCGTACCCCTTGGGCAGGGACAGGATAAAGTCATGGACCGACGCCTTGCGGCAGGCCTCCTCGATCTCGGCATCGGTGGCATCCAGCCTGGCAATGCGCAGATTGTTGCGGATGGTATCGCGGAACAGGTGGGTCTGCTGGGTGACATAGCTTTCCATGCGGCGCAGGTCGGCGGTGTTGATTTTGCCCACCGGCTTGTCGGACAGGCGAATCTCGCCGCTGTCCGCTTCCCAGAAGCGCATGAACAATTTGAGCAGGGTGGATTTTCCGCTGCCGCTGCGCCCCACAATGCCCAGAATGCGGTTCTGCAGCACCTGCACCGACAGATCCTGCAGAATGGGCTGATCCCCATAGGCAAAATTCACATTTTCTGCCACCGCGCCGGAAAACTCGGTGGGCGCCTGCCCGGAGATTTCCTGCACGACGGGAGTTTCCTGCAAAATGTCCAGCACCCGGTTGCCCGCTGCAAACGTGTTCTGCAATGTGCCGCCCAGGTTTGCCAAAGCCACCACCGGGCCAAAAGAACTCATGAGGGCCACCGTGGGCACCAGAACCCCGTCAAAGGCAATTGCGCCGCCCCGGTACAGGACCGCGGCAGCCAGCAGCATGGCCAGGTCAAAGAGCAGGATCAGGGCATTGGTCAGGGCCATGCCCCAGCCGGCCGTCCATTTCAGGCGGGATTCTTCCCGGGTGAGGGCTTCGGTGCGCTCGTCCAGTTCCTTGCGGCGCTGCGCTCCCTGGGCAAACTGCAGGGTTTCGGGCAGGCCGCGCAGGCTGTCCAGCACAAAGCTGCTCAGTTCCCCCGATGCGGTGCGAAACCGCAGGCCATGGGCACCGCTGAGTCGGGATACCAGCAGCGGCACCGCCGCGCCCACGCAGAGATAGGTTCCCAGGGCCAGCAGCCCCAGCAGCGGATGATAGTGGCCGATGAAGACACACAGAATCCCGCTGAACAGCACCGCAATAAGCACCGGAGAGATGGTGTGGGCGTAGAACACTTCCAACAATTCGATGTCCGAGGTGATGACGCTGATCAGGTTGCCCCTGTCCCGCACTTCCAGTTTGGCTGGCGCCAGAGCACGCAAGGCGCGGAAGACCTTATCCCGCAGCAAGGCCAGCAGCTTGAAGGCAATAAAGTGGTTGCAGGCCTGCTCCCCGTAGCGCAGGGCGGCCCGCAGCACCGCCATAACAGCAATGCCCGCAAACAAACCGATCAGGCCCAGCGGGGCGGGCAGGCCCAACACTGCGCCCAGGGCATACACACCAAACACGGTGAGGAATGTGGCGCACAAATGCCCGGCCAGGCCCATGGTGACGGCCAGGACCATATACCCGGCCAGCGGGCGGACCAGCCCGATGAGCTGTGCCATCACCGCAAAACCGCTCCGTTGTTTCATTGGGTTTCCTCCTCCAGATTTTCCAGTTCCCGCTGGGCGTTCCACAGCCGGGCGTACTCGCCTTTTTTGGCCAGCAGCTCCCGGTGCCGCCCGGCTTCGGCCACCTTGCCGTCCCGCAGCACATAGATGCGGTCGGCCTGTTCCACATTGGCCAGGCGGTGGGAAATCAGAATCACCGTCTTCTGACCGGCCATGGCCCGGATACGCGCCATGATGTCGTTTTCACTCTCCACGTCAATATTGGAGGTTGCTTCGTCAAAGATGTAAACGGGGCTGTCATGCAGGATGGCCCGGGCCAGCGCCAGGCGCTGACACTGCCCACCGGACAGGTTGGCGCCGCGCTCGGCCACCGGAGTGTCCAGCCCCCGTTCTCCGCGCAGGAAGTCTGCCAGATTCACCTCTTCCAGCACCTTCCACAGGGCCGTGTCATCGGCCCGTGGGTTGCCCATACGCAGGTTGTCCCCCACTGTGCCCTTGAACAGATAGCTCTGGTGCCCCACATAGGTCACATTGGCCAGCAGGCTTTCCTCGCCGACGAGCTCCAGCGGGATACCGCCGATGGTCACGCTGCCGGACCAGCCCCGGTTGCGTCCGGTCAGCACCCCGGCAATGGTAGATTTTCCACAGCCGCTCTCCCCCGCAATGGCAATAAAGCGCCCCGGCTCTGCCAGCAGGTCCACGCCCCGCAGTACCGGTCGGTCGGGCTCGTACCCGAAGGTCAGGTTCTCGCACCGGATGCTCACATCCCGGCCAATGGCACGGGTTCCGGAAGCCGGTTCGGAGGCATCCAGCAGGCGGAAGATCTTTTCCGATGCTGCCATGCCGTTCATGGCAATATGGAAGTAGCTGCCCAAAAGGCGCATGGGCAGGAAGAAGTCCGCTGCCAGCAGCATGATGAACAAAGCGCCGTCCAGGCCCACGCGGCCATTCCGGAAAGCCAGCGCCGCCAGCACGATACCCGCTGCTGCGCCGCCGTAGGCCACCAGGTCCATGATGGTGATGGAGTTGAGCTGCATGGTCAGCACTTTCATGGTGATGCGGCGGAACTTTTCCGATTCCCGGTTCATCTCCTCATTCTTGAAGCCGTCCGCCTGATAAATTTTCAGGGTGGTCAGACCCTGGAGGTTTTCCAGGAAGGTATCGCCCAGGGCGGTATACTGGCCCCAGTATCTGCTCAGCAGCTTTTTGGCCCAGGTCTGTACTGCCGCAATGGCCGCCGGAATCAAGGGCACGCAGACCAGCAAGACCGCCGCCGCGGGCAGATTGACCCGCCAGAGGACCGCAAACAGGGTCAGAGGCGCCAGCAGAGCATAAAAGAACTGGGGCAAATAGGCGCCGAAGTAGGTTTCCAGCTGGTCCACGCCTTCCACTGCCACCTGGACCACCTCACTGGTGCTGACCCGTTCCCGGTAGGAAGCCCCCAGCCGGAGCAGCTTGTCATAAATCAGGCCGCGGAGCCGCAGCTTGACCGCCCGGCTGGACAAAAACGCCATGCGGGAAGCCCCCACACCGCAGGCAACACGCACCGCCACCGCCGCCAGCACCAAAAAAGCGGCGCGGGACAGCGCGCCGGGTGCCAGTGTTCCAGCGAACAGACCGGCCAGCACCCGGCAAAGCACCCCCATAACCAGGATGTTAGCGGCCAGCGACACCCACTGCAGAGCCACATTGGCGGCAATGTACGGTCTGCTTTCCCCCACCGCAGCGATGAGGCGTTTGTTGATCATCATGTTTCCTGCTTCCTTTCCGAAGATTTCAGCACCCGTCGCCGGGCGAACCCATGGGCCGCCATGGCACACAGGCACAGAATGCCCAGCACCGCATGCACCGCTCCCGCCGTACCGCCCTGCACCAAAGCCGGAACACCGGTGATGAAAGCCGCCAGCAGAACGGCCAGAAGTGCCACCCCGGTCCCCGTCAGCTTTTTGCGGCAGGCCAACATATGCCCCACGCACAGCAGCAGAAATACGCTGGCCGCCAGTTTATGGACAACAGGCCCGGTCAAGGGCTGCAGCACCGTAAGAAGTCCGCTGAGGGTGAGTGCGCCGTACAGCAGTTTTTTGCCCATGTCATTTTCGTCCTTTCCGTAAACCGTTCTGTTGCACAAGTTTGTTGTAACTAACTTCTGTGTCAAAAAAAAGAAGTGCGCTCAAGGTTAGAGTACACTAACTTCAGTATACTACCATAGCCCCGTGGGTTTGTCAACCTTGTTCCAAAACTTTTTTGTGGGTATCTTGCTCCCGCCCTCTTGCTTTCCGGCGCCATTCCGGGCATACTGTTGGTAAGAGCCTACAAGGAGGAAAACGCTGCCATGTGTACAAGCATCACCGTATCGTCGCCCCTGTGCCTGCATGGGCGCAATCTGGACCTGGAGTATTCCTTTGGGGAGCAGGTTGTCATCACACCCCGGGGATACGAATTCAAATTTCATCGCCGGGCATCCATGCCCCGGCATTTTGCCATGATCGGCATGGCCAATGTGGCCAATGAATACCCGCTGTATGCCGAGGCAGTGAACGAAAAGGGCCTGTACATGGCAGGGCTGAACTTTCCGGGCAATGCCTGGTATCCTCCGCTGGAGGAAGCAACCGGCGACGCCGTGACCCCTTATGAACTGATCCCGTTGGTTCTGGGCCAGTGCGAAACCCTGGCCCAGGCCAGGGCGCTGCTGGAATCGGTGCGGCTGGTGGGCATTCCCTTTGCCCCGGGGTATCCCCTGGCGCCCCTGCACTGGCACATTGCCGACGCTACCGGTGCCCTGGTGGCAGAGCCCATGCGGGACGGTCTGCATCTGTATAAGGACCCGGCCGGTGTGCTGACCAACAACCCGCCGTTCCCCTATCAGCTGACGGCGCTGAACAATTATCAACATTTGTCCCCCAAACCTGCGGAAAACCGCTTTGCCGCCGACCTGCCCCTGGCGCCCTACGGCCAGGGCATGGGCGCCATCGGGCTGCCGGGGGATTTTTCTCCCCAGTCCCGGTATGTAAAGGCCTGTTTCCTGAAAGCCAACGCTGTGTGGGGGGACACCCCGGCTTCGGCTGTGGCCCAGTTCTTCCACATTCTGGATGGTGTGGCCATGGTGCGGGGCAGCGTGCGCACCCCGGAGGACAAGTGTGACATCACCACCTATTCCTGCTGCATCGACGCCGCCAACGGCATCTATTACTTCAAAACCTACGACAACAACCGGATCCGGGCGGTGCATCTCCACGCCGAGGACCTGGAAACCGGCGGGCTGTTCACCTTCCCGCTGGAGGACCGTCAGGATGTGGAACATCTGAACGGCCGCATCCCCGAAACCCGCTGAACCATCCTATAAAAACCGCCCCCGCAGCAAGTGCGGGGGCGGTTTTCTTGGTATCGGGCCTTATTTCTTGGTGTTGCCGCCCATCCGGCGGTCACGGCGGGCGTATTCGGCCAGCGCCTCGTCAAAGCAGGACTTGTCAAAGTCAGGGAACAGGGTGGGCGTGAAGTAGAACTCCGCGTAGGCGCACTGCCACAGCAGGAAGTTGGACAGGCGTTCCTCCCCGCTGGTGCGGATCATCAGATCCACAGGGGGCAGGTCACGGTAAAAATGACTCTCAATGGTGCGCTCATCAATGGCGGCAGGGTCCAGCTTGCCTTCCTTCACTTCCCCGGCGATGGCACGCACGGCATCGGTGATCTCGGCATGGCTGCCATAGTTCAGGCAGAAGTTGACGATGCCCTTCTTGTTGTCCTTGGTCAGGTTCATCATGTAATCCATGGCATCCAGCACACGGGGCTGCAGGCCATCCCGGCGGCCGCTGAACAGCACCTGACAGCCGCGCTCGTTCATCTCATCGGCGATGGTGCGGAAGTTGTTGGCAAACAGGTCCATCAGGTAGCCCACTTCCTTGGCATCGCGGGAGAAGTTTTCGGTGGAGAAGACATACAGGCTGAGCACATGCACACCGCAGTCCCCCACCGCATAGCGGGTGATCTCTTTCAGGCGCTCAAACCCGGCCTTGTGGCCCAGGCTGGCGGGCATCAGGCGCTGGCGGGCCCAGCGGCGGTTGCCGTCCACGATAATGGCAACATGGTTGGGAATACGTTTCTCGTTGACAGGCATGGTTTTCTCCTTTTCACTCTTGCGCCGTCTGGGGCGGCACGGTTTCGGGGGCGGCTTCACCGGGATGCTGGCGCCGCCAGTTGAGGAAACTTTCCAGAATCACGGCGGCGGAAACCGAGTCCAGCCGTTCCTTCCGCTTGGCGCCGAAGGTATCATTCTGGGCCAGAATGGCGGCGGCAGACACGGTGGTGCGGCGTTCATCCCACAGGACCACCGGCATACCGCAGGCATCGGCCAGGCGCTGGGCAAAGCGGCGGCTCTTGGTGGCGCGGGAGCCTTCGGTGCCGTCCATATTCTTGGGCAGGCCCAGCACCACACCCTCGGCCTTTTCCCGGAAAGCCACAGCCGCCACCGCCTGGGCAGCGCGGTTCATGCTCTTTTCTTCGATCTGCGGCGTGATCGGCGCACAGACCAGTTCGGTGGCGTCACACCCGGCCAGGCCGGTGCGTGAGTCCCCGTAATCCACAGCAATCCATTTCATGGCAGCCCCTCCAAATACAGAAGTGTACGGCACAGGGCCGCGTTTTCGTATAGTATATCATTTGTGCAGCATACGCACAAGGCAGCTTACACATGCAGGCGCTTGCCCAGGCGCTCGGTGAGCAAGGCGGCCAGCAGAATCTTGAGCACATCCCCCGGCAGGTACGGCAGCACACACCATACCAGGCTCTGCCATACACCGGTTCCGGTGATGACCATGAACCAGACGGTGCCCAGGGCATAGCAGCCGATACAGCCCACCACCATGGCGGCACACATACGCCAGAAGCTGCGGCCCCACAACTGCACCAGCGCGCCGGTAATCAGAGCCGCCAGCATGAAGCCGATGGCATAGCCGCCGGTCTTGCCGAAGAGCACCGCCGGACCGCCGGAAAGCCCGGCCATGACCGGCACGCCCACAGCGGCCAGCAGCAGATACACCAGCTGGCTGCCCGCGCCCCACACAGGGCCCAGCAGCAGGCCCGCCATATAGGAGGCAAACAGGGCCAGGTTGATGGGCACGCCCCAGGGCATGGGGACCTGAATCTGGCTGCAGACAGCCGTCAGGGCCGTAAACAGAGCGCACAGGATCATTTTGCGCAGACGAAGATGGGTGGTGGTATTCATCGCGGCTTTCCTTCTTTCCTGATAAAAAATCATCCGGCCGGCAGCGCGGCCGGGAACACTCTTTTTTCAGTATATCGCACCGGGCATACCGGCGTCAACTGCACAAAAAGGAAGAAGCCCCGGACAGGCCGGGGCTTCCATTGGGAAGGTAAACCGTATAGGGGAAAATCTCTTAGCGCTGGATACGGCCGGAACCGTCGCCGCCAGCCAGCTTCTCCACTTCGGAAACGGTGACCATGTTGTAGTCGCCTTCGATGGAGTGCTTGAGGGCAGAAGCCGCAACAGCGAACTCAACAGCATCCTGGGTGCTCTTGCCGGACAGCAGAGCGTAGATCAGGCCGCCGCCGAAGCTGTCACCGCCGCCGACGCGGTCGATGATGTGCAGGTCGTACTTCTTGCTGAAGCAATATTCGTTGGAAGCAACGTCATAGAGCATGGCGCTCCAGCCGTTGTCGAAAGCGGAATGGCTCTCACGCAGGGTGATGGCAACCTTCTCGAAGCCGAACTTGTCAGCCAGCTGCTTGGCAACGCTCTTGTAGCCTTCGCGGTTGATCTCGCCGGCGTAGATGTCGGTGGCTTCGGCCTCGATGCCGAACACGTCCTTGGCGTCCTCCTCGTTGGAGATGCAGACGTCGACGTACTGGCACAGGTCGGTCATGGCAACGCGGGCTTCCTCACGGGTCCACAGCTTGCCACGATAGTTCAGGTCGCAGCTGATCTTGACGCCATGAGCCTTGGCAGCCTTGCAGGCTTCGCGGCAGATGTCAACAACATTGGGGCCCAGGGCCGGAGTGATGCCGGTGAAGTGGAACCAATCCACGCCCTCGAAGATGGAATCCCAGTCGAAATCGGCGGTGGAAGCTTCCTGAATGGCGGAATGAGCGCGGTCGTAGATGCAGACAGAGCCACGCTGAGAAGCGCCCTTCTCGTTGAAGTAGATGCCGACACGGTCGCCGCCGCGGACGATCTTGGAGGTGTCGACGCCGTAACGGCGCAGGCTGTTCACAGCGGCCTGACCGATGGCATGAGCGGGCAGCTTGGTGACGTAGATGGCGTCAGCGCCGTAGTTGGCCAGAGAAACGGCCACGTTGGCTTCGCCGCCGCCGAAGCTGAATTCCAGGTGGTCAGCCTGCACAAAACGCTCGTAGTTGTACGGCTGCAGACGGATCATCAGTTCGCCAAAAGTAACGACTTTCATTGGGATCTTCTCCTTTAATTTATAATGACTTTTTCAGTTTGTACCGATTTGCGGGGTCCGATTATTTCTGGACCAGGTGGATGGCGAAGCCAGCGACTTCGTCCGCCATGTAGATGGCGGTGGTCTTGCCGTTCTTCACGACCTTGGAATCCATATCGAACTTGACGCCGCGCAGGCCCAGGTGATAGATGGCACGGTCCACATTGTTGGTCTTGATGGCAATGTGGCCATGGGTGCCGCGGCCCGGCTTCTTCATGACTTCGATGGCCTTGTTGCCAACGAAGATGCTGGAGTTGCCCGGCTTGACGACCATGCTCAGCAGGCTGCCCAGAGTTTCGGCAGTCTTGGCGGCCTCGGCGTCGTCGGCGCAGTTGATGCCGATGTGGCCCAGCTCCAGGCCCAGCATGACGTCAACGGCTTCCTTGCACATGGCGGTGATTTCGTCCCAGGCGCCGGCCTTGATCTTGTCGCTCTTGCACATCCAGGTGCCGCCCACGGCGAAAATCTGATCGTTGGCCAGGTACTCGGTAACATTCTTGGCGTTGATGCCGCCGGTGCACATCCACTTGGCAGTCTTCAGGGCGCCGCCGATGTTCTTCAGCATGTTGACGCCGCCGTTGGCTTCGGCCGGGAAGAACTTGATGGCTTCGCAGCCCAGATTCATGGCCTGCTGCATCTCACCGGGGGTGGAGGTGCCGGGCATCATCAGGCCACCCTTTTCGATGACGTGCTTGGTGACGTTGGGATCGAAGCCGGGGGCAACGATGAAGGAGGCGCCCGCAGCCATGGCGCGGTCGGCCTGATCTTCGGTCAGAACGGTGCCGGCGCCCAGCAGCATTTCAGGCACTTCGTCGTGGATCTTCTTGATGCACTCTTCGGCGCAGGCAGTACGGAAGGTGACTTCCGCAGCCGGCAGACCGCCGGCGACCAGGGCCTTGCACAGGGGCACAGCCTCGTCCACACTGTTGAAAGCAATGACAGGGATAATACCGATTTCGTAAACGCGCTCTACTACCGGATTCATAGCACATTTCTCCTTCGAATGAATTTTCCTGAATTTTAACCGTGCGAATGTGCGTTTGCGGGTTCCATATACCGGAACGCCGTTCCGCAATTTGCTGATTTTATTATACAAATTCCGATTCCCCGCGTCAATCGGGCAAAATTGCCAGTGCTTCCCTGCCGTTTTTTATCTTTTTTACCCTCCGTTCCATCATTCGGCATACCTCTTGCGAAAACGGGGCGTTCCTGCTATACTGGGTTCCATATTGTGGAACTGGATGCAAGCACATTTTCATTCCGGATCGTTCCCCTTGTAATTATGAACTTTTTGTAAACTTTTGCATTGGAGGCTCTTTGAATGCCACAAACACCGGAAAAAGAAACCGACCGCGGCGGTGTACAGAGCGTTTCGCGGATTTTTGAGCTGATCGAGGTGCTGGCGGCTCATCCCGCCGGGGCCGGGCTGCAGAATCTGGCCGCCGAGGCGCACCTGGCCAAAAGCACCGCCCACCGCCTGCTGGGCAGCCTGGTTTCCCTGGGGTATGCCGTACAGGACGCCCAGACCGGCAAATACCGGCTGACCCTGAAAATGTTCGAAATCTCCTCCGGCATCGTCAACAGTATGGACATCATGAGCGTGGCCAAACTGCATCTGGAACGGCTTTCCCAGCGCACGGCCGAGGCGGTGCATCTGGTCATCCGGGACGGTGCGGACGTGGTCTACATCTACAAGACCGAAAGCGGTCCCATGCGGATGTCCAGCCGGGTGGGTCTGCGCAGCCCGTTGTACTGCACCGGTGTGGGCAAGGCCATTCTGGCCACCCTGCCCGATGCCGAGGTGGAGCAGATCTGGCACCACAGCCGGCTGCAGAAGCTCACCGGCCGCACCGTCACCGACCTGGACCAGCTGCGCAGCCAGCTGCAGACGGTGCGCAACTGCGGGTATGCCATTGATGATGAGGAGAACGAACTGGGCATCCGCTGCGTGGCTCTGGCTATTCCCGGGCCGGGCGGCCGGGCGGACAGCGCTTTCTCCATCAGCGGTCTGGCCCCGTACATGACGGCGGAGCGCATCCGGCGCATCAGCACCCTGGCGCTGGAAACCCGGGCCGACATCCTGCACGACCTGGGTCTTGTGAGCCAGACCTGACAGGTGGACAAACACTTGCCTGCCGGGTTATAATGAAGCCAATGGACTTCGGTGTACCGCCGGATTCCCTACCTTATATTTATATATAGGATCTGAGCGAAAGGACCTGCCATGAATCTGATTTTCAGTGCTTTTGCCGCCATGGACGGTTTCCGGGAAAATGCCGACGTCAACGCCAACCGCGGCCGGGCGGTCTATTACCGCTGCCTTGTGGTGGCGCTGGTCAGCGCCAAGCAGCAGAATCCCGACTGTGAGGTGGCCCTTGTCACCAACGACCCGCTGCCTGCCCCTTTCGACAGCCAGCTGGCCCGGGCAGGTGTTACCATATACACATGCCCCTTTGACACCTTCCGCTTTGCGGCCGACCTGCCCTGGTCCCTGGCCTTTTACAAACTGTGTGCCATGAACTGGGTGCTGAACAACCTGACCTTTGACCTCTGTGTCATGCTGGATACGGACACCTACACCCAGTATCCCCTGACCGACCTGTGGCGGGAGGCCGACGAGGCGGTTCTGCTGTACCAGGTACCCCATCCGGCCAGTCAGCCCATGGCGGCAGCCATCAGCGGCTGCTGCGATGCCCTGTATCCCGACGGTGCGCCCCATGTGCTGACCCATTTTGGCGGCGAACTGCTGGCCGGCAGCGCCCCGCGGCTGCGGAGTTTTCTTTCGCTATGCCGTGAAATCTACGATGAAATGCAGGCCCGCAATGTGATGCCCCAGGACGGGGACGAAGTCATTCTGTGCATTGCGGCCTGGCGGGCCCTGCAAAACGGCCAGCCCGTGCGGGCAGCCAACGCCTACATCTGGCGGTACTGGCTGGGAGCCCGGCATTACTTTGTTTCCACCAACTATTGCCTGGTGCCCATCTGCATCCTGCATCTGCCCGGCAGCGGCAAGGACCGGCAGCTGAAACTGCTGTACCGGCACTATGCCAAACACGGAATCTTCCCCGACCGCAAGGCCGTCTGGCGGCTGTGCGGCATGCCGGCGGCCCATCCGCCGCTGTTCAACACCCTGCGGGTGCGGCTGCTGGCCGCCCTGCCGGATTGAGTTTTCCACTTTTTCTCAGTATTGAAAGGACCTTTATCCCTATGGCTGATCTGCCCAAGAATCCTCGCAGCCAGCTTTCGGTCAACCGAAGCAAGCTGCACCATGCACGGCGCAAGCACCCCGCCGAAACCGACCAGCTGACCCCCATGATGCGTGCCATCAAGGCGGTCCACAGCGTGACATCTTCCGGCTCTACCAACCCTGACGACCTGGAGCGCCAGCGCGCCGGGCAGGAGCTTTTCGGGCGGCTTGTCAGCCCCACGCTGGGGCTGCGCAATGACCCGGTGACCATCCACCGGGACCCGGTTCCCGTCCCTGCCGAGTGGGTCAGCATCGAAGCCGGGCACGACCGGCGGCATGTGGTGCTGTACTGCCATGGCGGCGGCTACACCTGCGGCCAGCTGGGCTATGCCCGGGTCCTGGCCAGCAAGTTGGCTCTGGCCGCCGGGTGCGATGTGCTCTCCTTTGAGTATCGCCTTGCTCCCGAACATCCCTACCCTGACGCGGTACTGGATGCCGTGGCCGTGTGGGACCATCTGGCCTACATGGGCTATGGTGCCCGGGACATCATTGTGGCGGGCGATTCCGCCGGGGGCAACCTGGCGCTGGAACTGGCCCTGCGGCTGAAAGAACAGGGCCGCCGCCAGCCCCGCGCCCTGATTCTCATGAGCCCCTGGACCGACATGACAGCTTCCGGGGACAGCTACACCGAGCGGGCTGCCCTGGACCCCATGCTGACCATGCAGTATATTGAATCGGTGCGCGCCGCCTATTGCAGCACCCGCACCGACTTTGCCTCGCCGTGCTTCTCGCCGCTGTTCGCCGACCTGCGCGGCCTGCCCCCCACCCTGATTCAGGTGGGCACCAACGAGATTTTGTATTCCGACTCCGAACAGCTGCACCGGAAAATGCAGGAGCAGAACGTTTTCAGCACACTGGAAGTGTACGAGGACTGCTGGCATGTGTTCCAGCAGATGCCCATCCGCAGCGCCGCCCAGGCCATGGACAGCGTCGGACGGTTTATCCAACGGCAGCTTTGACCGTAGAAAGGGGGCTTTGCCGTGCCGGAAAACTGGTATAAAGTCGACAACGTAGCCAAGCTGTTCCTGGCCACCATGAATCGTCGTGACCCGCGGGTATTCCGCATCAGCTGCACGCTCAATGAGGAGGTAGACCCGGAGATTCTGGCCCGCGCGCTGGAACGTACCGCCCGGGAACTGCCGAATTTTCAGGTCACCCTGCACCGGGGCCTGTTCTGGCATTATTTTGAGACCACCGACAAGGTGCCTGTGCCCGAGCCGGAGGACAAGCAGCCTTGCTCCGCCCTGTACGGGCCGGACCAGAAGAATGACCTGCTGTACCGGGTCAGCTACTACGGTGCCCGCATCAGTCTGGAAATGCTGCACGCCCTGACCGACGGCAACGGCGGGTTGATGTTCCTGAAATGTCTGGTCCACAATTATCTGCAGCTGCAGCACCCCAAGGAACTGGCCGATGTGGCCCGGGACCAGGGGGCTTCAGCCGCCGATATGGAGCAGAATTCCTATTCCAAATTCTACGCAGCCCGCCGGGCTTCCAAAGGCGCCCCGGACCCTGCCTCCAAGCGCCGGGTCTGCCGGCTGCACAGCCGCAAGCTGCCCCTGGACCAGACCCAGTTCTTTGAGGCGCATCTGTCCGCCTCCCAGGTACTGGCCAAGTCCCGCGCCCTGGGCGTCAGCCTGACCAGCTACCTGGCCGCTGCCCAGATGATGGCCGCCTGGCGGGAAATGCCTGCCATGGAGCGCGGCCATGCACTGTCGGTTGGTCTGCCGGTGAATCTGCGCAACTACTTTCCTTCGGACACCGCCCGCAACTTTTTCAACACCGTGCGGGTGTCCCACATCTTCACCGGTGAGGAAACCCTGGAAACGCTGGCCAAAGAGTTCGATGTCAAACTGCGGGATGCCCTTTCGGACGACCGCATCAAGGCCCAGATGGACGGGTTCGAGCGGTTCGAACGCATCCCGGGTGTACGGCCGGTTCCCCTGGTCTTCAAGAATTGGGTGGTCAGCTTTTGCAACTGGGTGGAAGCCCGCAAGGTGACCCTGACCATCTCCAACATGGGGCGGGTGTCGGTGCCGGACGGGCTGCAGCCGTACATTCACGGATTTGCCGCCTATTGCAGCACGCCGTCCCTGTTCACTACCGTCTGTTCCTACGGGGATGACCTGGTGCTGGGCACCACTTCGGCCTACCGCAGCACCAATGTGCTGAAAAACTTCTACCGCAGTCTGGCTGATTCCGGACTGTCCATCACGCTGTATGCGAGCGAGGTGCAAAGCTTATGAAAACCTGCCCACATTGTCACATTCAGGTGGGCAGCGGTTCCTACTGCCCTCTGTGTCAGAGTCCCCTGCCCGGTGCCGATGATTCCGAAAAGCCGTATTTTCCGCCGGCACCGCCGCCGGGGCGCCGCATGCCCCTGTTTATGAAACTGGCCACCTTCTTTGCTCTGGCCGCTTTTGTGGTATGCGCTGCTTTTGATTTTATCCTGCAGGAGGAAGAACACCTGCACTGGAGCCTGGTGGTGCTGGCCTGCGTAGCCGCCGCTCTGCTGCTGCTGCGCGCCCTGACGCTGGGCAGCCACAACGCGCCCAAGCTGCTGTTCCAGATTCTGGTGGGAGCTTCCCTGCTGGTCTGGTTCTGTGACTGGTTCCTGGGATGGAATAACGTATCCATTGATATGGTCATTCCCATCCTGTGCACCGTCACCCTGCTGCTGAATTTCCTCTTTGCCTTCGTCAACCGGAAGTTCACCGAAAACGGCCTGATTTATCTGCTGCTGAATATCGGCGTCGGCGTGGTGCCGTACATTGTGCTGACCATCCGCCACACCCGTACCGCCCTGCCCTGGGTCATCTGCCTGATCGTGAGCGTCATCACCTTCCTGGGTCTGGTGATTTTCAAGGGCCGGATCCTGTGGTCGGAATTTGCCAAGCGGCTCCACCTGTAAACTGTTGTTGCAAATCAAAACCACCCGTTGAACGGGTGGTTTGAACAGGCCCTATAAGGGCCTATCTCCTGTGGTCGCTCCCTAAAGGGAGCCCTGAAAAGTCTGGCAACCACACTTTTACCACGGGCCGCCCCCTACTCGGGGGCATTTTTTATGCCTTCTTTGCTTTCTCTCCTGTGAAGGGATCTACAAACTCTTTGAGGCTCAGCTGATCATTTGCTATATCATCTTGCAACTGATTTCGGATATAGTCCCTTATCGCCCCTTCATACTTACCTACCGTATCTACGTAATACCCCCTGCACCAGAAGTGCCGGTTTCCGTATTTATACTTCAAGTTCGCGTGTTTATCAAAGATCATCAGGCTACTTTTACTCTTCAGGTATCCCATGAAACTTGCTACGCTCAGATGCGGCGGTATCTCCACAAGCATGTGGATGTGATCCGGGCAGCACTCCGCTTCTATGATTCTCACACCTTTCCGTTCACTTAATTCTCTCAGTATTTTTCCTACATCCGCCTTGATCTTTTTGTAAATGATTTGGCGGCGGTACTTTGGAGCAAATACGATATGATATTTGCATCTGTACTTGCTATGTGATAAACTTTTTATGTCATCCATTGACAAGAACCTCCTGTGCTTTTTGCTTGGTTGCCAGACCAGCTTTATTTTAGCACAGGAGGTTCTTTCTCTTCACTAAAGTATTTTTTATCCACCCCCAGTTGAACTGGGGGATTTTATCATGCCTATTCGGCGCCATAAAAATATTCCGCTTTTCCGGGCAGAAAAGCGGAATAATCCATTTTCATATTTCCGGCGCAGACGCGTCAAACAGCCCCGGCCTCGCCCCGGGTATTCAGGCGGTAGCCAATCTTGTATACGGTCTGGATTTCTTTTTCCAGGCCCAGCTTGCGGCGCAGGCGCTGAATATGTACATCCACCGTGCGGGTGGCCCCCTGGTAGCCGTAGCCCCAGGCGATCTCCAGCAGCTTGGTGCGGCTGAGGGCCAGGTTGCGGTTGAGGACCAGGGTTTCCAGCAAGGAGTATTCCTGGGGGGTCAGCGCCACGGTATGGCCGCCCCGCAGAACCTGCCGGCCGGCCATATCCACCTCAATATCATGGAAATGGAACTCCCGTCCGGCGGGGTTGTTCTGCCCCAGCATCTTCTGCACCGTGCCCACCAGCTCCATGATTTCAAAGGGCTTGGCCAGGCACTGGGGGCGCAGGTTCTCCGGGCAGGCGGCAAGGCGGGACTGGGGCACCAGCAAAACCGCCGGGTGGCCGTTTTCCCAGGCCGGTACCCCCTCAAACCCGCCGACACCGGGCAGATCCATATCCAGCAGTACCAGGTCATAGGCATTGCGGCGGTCCAGTTCGGCCGCCTGCTGGGCGGTATAAGCCTGGTCACAGGAATGTCCGACCAGGTGCAGATTTACAGCCATACGCTGTGCGATGGCGCGTTCGTTTTCGGCGATCAGGATCGTTGCCATACTTCAACAGCCTCTTTACATACAAAATTCCGCAAATTTCCCCACAAATGCAGGTGGGTATTTTCTTCCGCAATTTTTTCCCCACTTATACTATATAACGATTCATGTATCGAAGATGTTACAGGTTTGGAGGATTTTTGTTTGTTTTTGTCATTTTATGGCAAAATATGTTTGTTTTCCTTTTATTTTGCCCACAGCTAACTGCCATGCTATAATAAGGGAAAATACGGCGGCCCAAGGTCGCCCGGGGAGGTTCATGCAATGAAGCCGGTACGGATGGTTCTGATCGGATTTGGCGGCATGGGGCGCAAGTATGCTGCCATGCTGCGGGACGGCGAGGTGGACGGCCTGGTGCTGGCGGGGGTATGCTGCCGCAACGCGCCGGGGCAGCAGCTTCTACGGGAGGAATATCCCGGTGTGGCTGTCTATCAGGATGTGGCGGACACCCTGGCCCATGCCGGGGAGTTTGACGCTGCCCTGATCGTGACGCCCCACACCAGCCATGTGGAGATTGCCCGGCAGATGGTGGCAGCAGGCAAGCATATTCTGCTGGACAAACCCGCCGGGGTGTATGCCCGGCAGGTGCGGGCTCTGGTGGAGCAGGCCAGGGAAGCCGGGGTCAGTTTCGGCATGATGTTCAACACCCGGGCCAATGCCGCCTTTGCCAAGGCCCGGGAACTGCTGCAAATCGGAGCCGTGGGCACACCGGTGCGGGCGGTATGGGTGTGCAACACCTGGTTCCGCACCCCGGCGTATCACAAATCCGCGCCCTGGCGCAGCAGCTGGAGCGGAGAATGCGGCGGGCTGCTTATCAACCAGAGCCAGCACTATCTGGACATCTGGCAGTGGCTGCTGGGCGCACCGGATGCGGTGTACGCTGACCTGTCCTTCGGCCGGTATGCGCCCATCACGGTGGATGATGCGGTGGATATGCAGTTGTACTATGACAACGGCCTGCACGGCACCTTCATCAGCTCCACCGGCGAGCATCCCGGCGTGAACCGGCTGGAGATCTGGGGCGAGCGGGGCTGCCTGTGCGTGGAGGACACCGCCCGCATCACCCTGGATGAAAACGAGATGACCACCGCCGAGTTTGCCGCCAGCAACCGGGAGGTATACGGCACGCTGGCCCACCACAGCCGGGAGATTCCGGTGGAGGCCAACCCGGAAGTCTATCAGACGGTGCTGCGGCGTTTCAGCGACCACCTGCGGCTGGGCACACCGATGATTGCCGACGGCGAGGATGGGCTGCGCGCGGTGGAACTGACCAATGCGGCCTATGTTTCAGCCTGGCAGCAGCGCAGGGTCCGCCTGCCCGCAGACCCCGCCGTGTATGAGGAACTGCTGCACAAGAAAATGGAGGAGGAGCAGAGCGGTTTCCTGCACTGAACCCGCCTGCCAAAAAACAAAACCGCCGTCCCGGGGCTGCCGGGGCGGCGGTTGCTTTTTATATTGGGTTTATTCGGCGTCTTTCTTGGCCACAAAGACCAGCGCGGCGCAGCCCGGTCCGATGTGGGTGCCGATGGCGGCGCCCAGGCGGGCCACACGGCCACCGGTCAGGTGCAGGTTTTCGTGCATATAGCGGTGGATGGGCGCGGTGATGGTCTTCTGGTCGGAATAGAGCAGCACATAGCCGTAACGCTCATCCACACCGCCCAGTTTGTCGATCTGCTTGAACAGAGCGACCATGGCGCCGGGACGGCCGCGGGCGGTATCGGCCAGCTTGATCTCGCCGTCAATGACAGACAGCACCGGCTTGATGCCCAGTGCACCGCCCACCAGGGCCACGGCGGCAGGCAGGCGGCCACCCTTGTGCAGATGCTTCAGGCTGTCCACAATGCCCAGAATGCGGATGCGCCCCTTGAGCTCGTCCAGGGCGTCGGCAATCTCGTCCAGGGTCTTGCCCTCGTCCCGCAGGCGCAGGGCTTCCCGGATGAGAATGGCTTCCCCCTGGGAGGCGGTGCGGGAATCCACAAAGCGGACGTTCTCGAACTCGCAGATTTCGGCCGCCAGACGGGCGCACTGGAAGGTGCCGGACAGGTTGGAGGAGATCATCACAGCCAGGACCTCGTCCCCCGCTTCAGCAGCTTCCTCAAAAAAGCGTATAAAGGTATCCGGAGAGGGCTGGCTGGTCCGGGGCAGCTTGGATTCGGTGGTCAGGCGGGCGTAGTATTCATCCCCCGTCATATCCACGCCGTCCAGGATGGTTTCGCCATCGGCAAACAGCACATGCAGAGGCACCACCGTCACGCCCGGGCGGGCGGCATCGGAGGGGGTCAGGTCAGCGGCAGAGTCGGTCAGAATGCGGATCATACAGCAAGCCTCATTTCTCGGCACAACCGTGCAGACAGCAAAAGGTCGACCGTTTTGTTTTTTCCTATTGTAGCATACTTTTACAGGATGTCAAAAATTAGACCTCTGTGCAAAGTTTTTTCCTCAGTCCCGCCAGGTCAGCACCGAGAGCAGGTTCACCACGCTGGAGCACAGGATCATGATGCCCACCAGGCGCATGACCATAGCCGCGGAAGCGCCCGGAGCGAACAGGGCATACAGGCCCAGCAGCACACAGACGACGCCCACAGCCAGCGGTACCCACCAGGCGCGGTCCCCCCAGGCACGGCGGCCCATGGCGGCCTGGATGTTGCTGATACCGGTGACCAGCAAAAACACGCAGATGATGGTGCCCACCAGCGCCACCAGAATGCCGGGGCTTAGGATGAAGAACAGGCCGATGACCACCGCGCCCACACTGAGGGGCAGCGTGGGGCTGGACATATAGGTGGCACGCTGGAAAGCCAGGGCGTTGGCGATGCCGCAGGCACCGGCCAGCAGGATGAGCCAGCCGATGAGGCTGCACAGGGCAGCGGTGGCGTTCCAGGGGCGAGCGATGAGGAACAGGCCCAGCACGATACCGGCCACCGGCATGATCAGGCGGTCCCATTGCAGATGTTTCATGGCAGATTGCCTCCTTTGGGTCCCCGCAGAAAGTTCCCTGCGGGAATCATGTTTTATACGATTCAGGTCTGGGTGCTGTCGTCACGGCGGCGCAGCCGGGGTGCCGATGCAGAGCCCGGTACGGCATCCGTATCCAGCCCCAGCAGATCGGCGGCCTCGTTGGGGTCCAGTTGCTGGACCGATTCCAGCTTGCGGGTGATGGCCCGGCTGCGGGTCCCGATGAGTTCTTCCAGGTCACTGCCGGTCTGGTTCAGGTGGCGCTGCATGGCCTGCAGGCCGGTACCGAACTTTTCAAATTCCGTCTTGACCGCAGCCAGCACCTGCCATACTTCGCCGGAGCGTTTCTGGATGGCCAGGGTGCGGAAGCCCATTTGCAGGGCATTGAGCAGAGCCGCCATGGTGGAAGGTCCCGCCACGCTGATCTGAAATTCCCGCTGCAGGGTTTCGGTCATGCCGGAGGACACTACCTCGGCGTACAACCCCTCAAAGGGCAGGAACAGCACACCGAAAGCCGTCGTGTACGGCACTTCGATGTATTTGTCGTGGATGTCCTTGGCTTCCTGGCGCAGCACCGTATCCAGCTGCTTGCGGGCAGCGGCCACAGCGGCGGCATCCCCGGAATCCCGGGCCTGCACCAGCTTGGCGTAGCTGTCGCCGGGGAACTTGGCGTCGATGGGCATCCAGACGGTGCCCCCCTGCCCCGGCAGCTTCACCGCAAATTCCACCCGGTTGGCACTGCCCGGTACGGTGGCCACGTTCTCGGCGTACTGGCCGGGGGCCAGGATCTCCTGCAAAATGGCGCCCAGCTGCACTTCGCCCAGCATGCCGCGGGTCTTGACGCCGGACAGCACCCGTTTCAGGCCGCCCACATCGGCAGCCAGGGTCTGCATTTCACCCAGACCCTTGTACACCTGTTCCAGTTGAGCGCTGACAGTGCGGAAGGAATCGGAGATGCGCTTTTGCAGGGTATCCTGCAGTTTTTCGTCCACCGTGCCCCGGATCTCATCCAGCTTGCGGTTGTTGTCCGCCCGGATGGTGTTCAGTCCCTGCACCAGGGCGCCGCGCATGCCGTCCAGACGGGCGGCGTTGGAATCCTCCAGCCCTTTCAGACGGTTTTCCAGCAGGGCCAGCTGGGCGGCGGTGGCGTCGCCCGCGGCTTTCTGGCGGGCGGCACCGGCTTTGTCGATGGCTTCCAGCCGGGCGGTGGCCGCAGCGCTGCTCTGGCGCTGGCTTTCGGCCAGGATGGCCCCCAGGTCCCGCACCGACGCCTGGGTGGAGCGGGCGGTTTCGGCCTGGGTGGTGCGCAGCTGGTCGGCCAGAAGATCGGTTTCGGATTCGATGATCTTTTGCAGGGTGCGGGCCAGCTGGCCGTCATCGCTTTCCTCCCGGCTGCGGCGCAGAACCAGTACCAGCAGCACAGCCAGCAGGACATCCCCCACCAGGGCCAGTACCAGCAGCAGATAAATCAGCGGTTCCATATGTGTTGTATCTCCTCGTATATGATGGGTTCAGTATACCACAGGAAACCGCCGGTTACAACCATTTGTTGTGCACAGACAGTTTCATCAGCGCAGGCCCAGCCAGAAAATGACCGCAAAGCCCATGGCAATGAACAGGGCCCCCAGAATTTCGGCTTCGGCGCTGCGGCGCTCCACCACCTCGGGGGTGGCGGGATTGTACCAGATCTCCACCACGGTGCCCACGCTGTTGGGGCGTTCGCTCCAGAAAGAATCGTTGGTGGGGGCCACATGGCGGATGCCGTCGGGTGAGGTGAATTCCACCACATAACAGTATCCCCCGCCCCGCTTGCGCTTGGACGACCCCTGGCGGCGGCATTCCAGCACGCGGGCGGGCAGGCGCATACCACCGCGGACCACGCGGTACTTTTCCCACAGGCAGGCGGCGCCCAGAACCACGAACACCACGCCCAGCACACAGTAAATCAAATTCAGGACAGTCATAGCAGGCACCTCCCGCTCAGTTCAGGGCAAAGCTGCCTTCCAGTGCCAGATACTGGTCGAACAGCAGACGGCTCACACGCCCGCCGTACAAAAAGGCGGGGTGGTCGTTGACTTCCAGCTTGTTGGCAAAGTTCTTGCACATCAGCACCACCACATAGTCGCCGTAGGGGGTGTGCACCAGGCCGCCGTCATTGCGGCAGGCATCCATGCTGCCGCTCTTGCTGGCGGTGTAGATCAGGTCCGGGTCGGCGCCGGATTCCTCGGCATCGGTATAGTAGGGGGGCAGATTGCCGGCCAGCATGGTGTTGTAGTGCTGCTGGCGCAGGATGGTGCGCATGGCCTCGCTGGCGGCGTTGCTGACCAGTTCGCCCTTGGCCAGCAGGGCAAAGAAACGGCCCATGTCCCGGGGCGTGATGGTTCCCAGAGGCTCGCCCCAGTTGTCCGAAGCCAGACGGCGGTGCAGGGTGGTGGAAGCACAGCCGATGGACCGGATGAAGGCGTTGATGGTATCCAGACCCAGGTAATCAATGAGCATGTTGGTGGCGATGTTGTCGCTGCAGATGATCATCAGGGTGGCCACATCGGCGGCCCGCAGCTGGGCCCCAGGGCCCAGGGAGCGGATCATGCCCGAACCATCCACGAAGTGCTTTTCTTCATAGGTCAGCACTTCGTCCAGGCGGGCCTTGCCCTGTTCCGCCTGGTCGTACAGGCAGCCCAGCACAAAAATCTTGATGGTGGAGGCGGATTCAAAGGGTTCATCGGCGCCGCGCTCCACCACATGGCCGCGCAGGTCATCGGCATACACACACATGGTGGCATCCAGGCCGCAGAGTTCGGCGTCGATGCGTTTTTCCAGAGTCAGAGAAGGATGAGGCATGGGGTTCTCCTTTGCTTGTCGGGTTACAGATTTTCGGCAAAGAAACGGGCAGCATTGTCCCAGAAGATCTTTTCCACCTGGGTTTCGGTCAGACCGGCCTTGCACAGGCCCTCGGCCAGGCGGGGCATGTCCTGGGCACCGGCGATTTCCAGTTCGCCGCCGATGCCGTCAAAGTCACTGCCCAGGGCCAGGGCATCCTCGCCCGCCAGATTCATGATGTACTGCGCATGGCGGGCCATATCGGTCACCCGGCTCTTCAGGTCATGGCGCCGGGGGTTGTTGTCCAGGAAGGCCGGGCAGAAGTTCAGCCCGATGAGGCAGCCTTTCTCCCCCATGGCTTTCAGCAGGTCGTCGGGCAGGTTGCGCACATGGGGGCAGCAGGCCCGGGCGTTGGAGTGGCTGGCCACAAAAGGACGGGTGCTGTATTGCAGCACGTCCCGGATGCCCGCGTCGGACAGGTGGGCCACATCCACCAGCATGTGCAGGCGTTCCATCTCCCGCACAAAGGCCACCCCGCATTCGGTCAGGCCGCCGGTGGTGTTGGGGGCTACCGGCCAGGTGTCCTCGTTGTAATCAGGGCCCACATTGGGCTCGGCCAGCTCATTTTTATGGTTCCAGGTCAGGGTCATCATCCGCACGCCCAGACGGTAAAAGTCCCGCAGGACGGCCAGATCCTCGTGGCAGGTGCCGCCCTCCTCCACCGTCAGCATGGCGCCGATGCGGTGGTCATCGGCCAGTTTCTTCACATCCTCGCCGGTACGCACCCAGACCAGGTCATCCGGGTATTGGGCCAGCAGATTGTGGAAGATGTCCATCTCCTGCAGCGCGGTGTGCATGGGGTCTTCGGGCGCGCCCAGGTCCACAAAACAGGCAAAACACTGCAATCCGTAGCCCGATTGCTTCAGCCGCTGCAAGTCGATCATCAGGTCATTGTGTTCAAAGCTCTTGGGGGCGCCGTTCAGTTGGGCGTGGCGCAGTTCGGAAAGGGTATCGCAGTGCAGGTCCCAGACTTTCACGGCTTACACCCCCTCAAAGCCGGGTACGCCGGTGATGCCGATACCCGGGGTTTCATTCATGAGAATGCGGGGTCCTTCATACACAGGGCCGCCGGTATAGGGGTCCACACTGCACAGGCTGGGGCCGTCCAGGTCGATGCGGGTGATGACCGACCGGGCCGCCGCCAGATGAGCCGCCGCCGAAACCGCCAGCTTGCTTTCCAGCATGCAGCCCATCATGCACTCCACACCGTAGACTTCCGCTGCGGAGCAGATCTTCAGGGCCTGCCAGATGCCGCCGGTCTTCATGAGCTTGATGTTGATCATATCGGCGGCGTGGCGCTGCAATACGTTCAGCGCATCTGCCGGGGAAAAGACACATTCGTCCGCCAGGATAGGCGTGGCCACCCGGTTGGTGATATATTCCAGGCCGTCAATATCGTGGGCGGGCACCGGCTGTTCCACCAGTTCCGGGTCCACACCGGCGTCCTCCAGGGCGGTGATGATGCGCACCGCCTGCTTGGCCGTCCAGCCCTGGTTGGCATCCACCCGCAGGGAAATGTCCGGGCCGACAGCCTCCCGGATGGCTTTCAGGCGGGGAATATCGGCCAGGCCTTCCTTGCCTACCTTGATTTTCAGCACATGGAAGCCTTCGGCCACGGCAGACTGGGCATCGGCCACCATTTCCGGCACCGGATTCACCGAGATGGTCAGGTCGGTTTCGATGGTGTTGCGGGCACCGCCCAGCACCTTGTACAGGGGCTTGCCGCAGCTCTGGGCAAACAGGTCATACACGGCCATATCCACGGCGGCTTTGGCGCTGGTGTTGTGCACCAGGCAGCGTTCCAGTCTGGTCATGACCGCGTCCAGGTCCTCCACCTCCATGCCGGTGAGGGCCGGGGCGATGAATTCTTCAATGGCAGTATGCAGGGAACCCAGGGTTTCGCCGGTGATGACAGCGGTGGGCGGTGCTTCGCCGTAGCCTACCGCGCCGGTATCGGTTTCCACCCGGACGAGAAGGTCGTGGACACTGTCCACCGTGCGCAGCGCCGTCTTGAACGGGGTGCGCAGGGGGATCTGACATTCGGTGGTGGTGATGTTGGTGATTTTCATACGATACACCTGCTTTTCTTTTTCTATATGTAGGGCGGGCTCTCTCAGCCCAGCAGATCGGCAAATTCGGAGAGGGCGTGGCAGACGGTGCCGTCATACCCCACCATGGGCACAGCCGCGGCCAGGGCGTTGAGCACCGATTCCTCGGCGGCTTCGGCCGCAGCCAGGAACAGCGGGTCCATCTTGTCCTCGTTGAAGACGGCACGGGTGGCGATCTCGGCGTTTTCGCCCCGGTGGATGTCGTGGGCGGTGGTAAAGCCGATGGTGATGTCGCCGCTGCCGTGGCCCCAGTAACTGCCCACCCGGGCCAGACCCGCGGCACACCGGCGGCAGACACGGCCCAGCTGGCGGCTGGACAGGGGCAGGTCGGTGGCCAGCACCAGAATACAGCTGCCCTTGTCCTCCGGGCGGGGGGCTCCCTGGATACGGCGGCGGATCTCCGCCCCCACATGGCGGCCCAGGATATTCAGTTCCGAAAGCTGGCCGTGATTGCACAGAGCCAGCACCCCGATGCAGAACTCCCGTCCGGCCACCGTCACCATCCGGCTGGCCGAGCCGATACCACCTTTGAGTTCGTGGCAGATCATGCCGGTACCGGCCCCCACACAGCCCTGTTTAAAGTCCGGGGAGGCCGTTTCAATGGCGTGGAGCACTTCCCACCGGCCGATGACCCGCTCGGTGATGTCGCTGAGGGTGCCGTCATTGCATTCCCCCACCACCGGGTTGAAGCTGCGCAGCTTGTCCCCCCTGGCGGCGCAGGCATCGGCGGTGTACTGCACCAGGGCGTCGTATACCAGGCCCACGTTCAGGGTGTTGGTCAGGGCGATGGGGCTTTCCAGCTGGCCCAGTTCCTGAATCTGCACCAGGCCCGCCGTCTTGCCGAAGCCGTTGATCACATGGGCCGCGGCGGTACAGCGGTGGGCGTATACATCCTCCCGGGGGAGGATAACGGTGACGCCGGTATGATGATTGCCGGCATTGACGGTGGTATGGCCCACCCGGACCCCGGGCACATCGGTGATGGCGTTGCGGGGGCCGGCGGGCAGATGCCCGGGCACCAGGCCGTAATCGCGGATGGTGGGCATGGATACACTTCCTTTCAAAAGGCGGATATGATAAAATAAGGAAAAATCACAAGTCCCGGCCCCGCCGGGCGGGGAGGAACCCATGACCGAAATTTTGCTGAATGTGCCCCAGATTTTGCAGAACCCGGAACTGCCCAACGGGTGCGAGATCACCAGCTGCTGCGAAGTGCTGCGGTATCTGGGCTTTGACGCCGACAAGTGCGACCTGGCGGATCACTACCTGCCCCGCAGCGAGCGTTGGTACGGGGCCGACCCGGACGAAGTCTACATGGGTGATCCCCACAAGGACGACGGCACCCCCGAGGAGGGCTACTACTGCTTTGCGGGGCCCATCGTCAAGGCGGCCGACGCCTATCTGGCCCGCCACGGCGGCGGATACACCGCCCGGGACCTGACCGGGGCCGAGGAAGCCGACCTGGTGGCGCAGCTGGAAAAAGGGCGGCCGGTGATCTTCTGGGCGTCCCTGCATTTTGAGGACATCCGTTTTGCGGATGTGGAGCCCTATCCCCTGCCGGGCGGCGGGGTGCACCGGGTATTCCACACCCTGCACTGCATGGTGCTGTGCGGGGCGAACGACACCCATTTCACGGTGGCGGACCCGCTGGATTTCAACCGCACCGTGCCCCGGGACCGCTTCATGCGGGTGTACCGTCAGCTGGGCAGCCGGGCCGTTGTGCTGGTCAAGGATGGCGAAGCCCTGTAATGCCCCCGACGAAGGGGCGCAAGAAGTACGGACTCAGGGCTGTACGCTGACAATATCATACCCCGCCCGCCGTAAAACTGCAAGGTTTTTACGGCGGGCGGGGTATTGTTATTCTATAAGGTTGGTTACAGGGGCAGGAACTGAAGCACAATGCCGCACACAGAACCGCCTGCCCACAGAATGCCGGTCATGAACAGGTTCTGTTTCCAGCTGGGGTTGACCCGCCAGAGAACGGCCAGACCGATGCCCGCACCGGCGCAGAGCCCGGCAAACAGGCTGCCGAAGCTGATGGCCCCCTGGGCGTACAGCTGGGCCAGCAGCACACTGGCCGCGCAGTTGGGAACCAGCCCCACCAGCGCGGCGGCCATGGGCTGGAAGATGCCCATACCGGTGAGGAAGGAGGTGATGGTATCCTCACCGATGAGTTCAAAGGCGAACCCGATGAGGAAGCTGAACAGCAAAATGAAGAGGAAAATCTCCACCGTATGGCGCAGCGCCGCCAGCAGAATGCCGCTGTGCTCCTCGTGCTCCTCGTGGCAGTCGATGTCTTCGGCATGGCCCGCATAGCCGCCGTACAATCCGGCGGGCAGAACCTTGCGCAGCGGCACATCCAGCAGGAAGCCCCCCACCACGCCGGCCACTACCTTGCCGATGAGCAGCAGGGGCAGGGTGCCCCACAGGCTGGGTTCGGCAGCCAGCAAGGGCACAGCCTCATCGCTGGTGGCCACAAAGACGGCCAGCAGCGCGCCTGGGGTGATGACCCGGCTGGCGTACAGGTTAGCAGCCAGGGCCGAGAAACCGCACTGCGGCACACAGCCCAGCAGTGCGCCGGGCACAAAGCCCCAGCGGCCGCTGCCGGCCAGGGCGTTTTCGATGCGCTCCCCGTGATGGCGTTCCAGCCATTCGATGAGCAGGTAGGCCAAGAACAGGAAGGGCAGCATCTTGATGCTGTCTTCAAAAGCATGCTCAATGGTATGCAGGATGATCGTTTCCATGTGTGTTCCTTCTTGGTAGCATGATGATAAAAGCGGAAAACGGCAGCAAACGGCGCCGCCGTGACGGTATGGTCAGGCCCGGTAGCCGGGCACAAAAAGCCAGGGGCGTGCGCGGCGTCCCTGGAAACAGAAAAGTTCAGTCTTCGGCTTCAAACCGACGCAGCATCCGCACCGCCTCGCGGACCTTGTCCGCCGGGATTCGGGTGCGGAAACGCTCCATGCTGCGGGCCGAGAACGGCACCGTGTCGGTGAAGGCTTCAAACCCAAGGAAGTATTGCAGATACGGGCTTTCCCGGATGAGGGCCACGGTTTCCCGGTCGGACACACCGCAGGCGGCCCGGATGATCAGGCAGCCGTACGCCACCCGCGCGGGAACCGCCACCTTGCCCACATGGCCGAAGTGACCGCTGTATTCTTTTTCAAACGCATCCCAGTTGATGGCGGCGGCCAGGCGGACCCAGCGGTTGCGCTCGGCCAGTTCGCCGTGATAGGGCGGCAGATAATCATAAATGCTCATCTGCTGTTCGCTTGTGCGGTACAAAAGACCACGCTCCCTTTATAGTTAATCAATAACGCTGCAGCATGGGGAAAACCAGAGCCAGCACGGCCCAGGCCGCCTGGTACAGCACCAGGGCGGGCAGCGGCAGAGCCGCAATGCCCCCGGCCAGGACCATAATGACGGCCAGCACACAGGAAAGCAGCACCGACACCGACAGGATCATGGCGGCTTTGCGCTCGCCTTCGGCGGCACCGGCAGCGGCTTCCAGGCCGCCTACATAACTGACGAAACTGCCCAGATGCAGCATGTTGCCTTCGCTTTCGGGCAGCCAGGCAATGGCCGGTTCCAGCGCTTTACGGGCAGTACCGTCCAGCACACGCACCGTACCGGTGGGCAGGGCGTAGGCAGCTTCCAGCAGCGCCTCGTCACAGTTGAAGTCGTCACAGTCCACAATCAGGGACATCCCGCTGCGGCGCAGGCTGTCCAGCACAGCGGCGGTATCAGGCTCGGCCTGGTACACCACCTGGAACATGCTGTACAGCTTGCCGGACACGGCCAGGTAGATGACCCGGCGCTGGTTCACGGTATGCCGCTGTTCGTATTCCAGGCTGGGCACCGCGATGTCGAACTTTTCCATCAAACGGCGGTTGCCGGCCAGAACCCGCTGGCCCTTGACCCAGCCCACATAGCCCATGCCGTAGACGGTTTCAAAGTCATCCACCTTATCCAGCAGCTTGCGGTTGTCCCCGATCATCCCCAGGAACACTTCCCGGAGCGTGGGGGCACCTTCCGCCATCATGGAAGCCGCATAGATAATGGCACGGTCAATATTTTCTTTGTTCACCGGCTTGATGCCGCAGAGTTTGACACAACCCTTGGGGAACAGGTCCTGGGTGGAAACCTGAATCACATTGATGCGGCCCAGCTGGCGAATGTCACGCCAGCCGGGAATGACCGCTCCCACTTGGGCAGCGCTGCGCTGCATCAGGCGGGCGGGCAGGGCGCTGAGCAGGGTTCCTGCCAGCGGTGCGCCCAGGCAGAGCACCGCCGCCATGGCCGTGAACGCCAGGCCGGGGTCCTTGCGGTACACCAGCGTGAACAACAGCGCCACCAGCGCCACGCCGCCTACCAGGCGGCCCAGCTGCTGCTGGTTCTTATCCGAGGTACGGTGAGAGCTGCTGGAGGACAGGAAGTCCTTCATCAGCTGGGTGGGACGGCTGACCAGAACGCTGGGACGGGGCTGGTCCAGACCGCGGGTCACGGCCCGCAGGATGCCCGCATCTTTCAGGCGATAGGCCACCGCATGGTCCACCTTGGCACTGACCAGCTGGAAGTTTTCCCGCGTGGTAATGGCGTCCAGCCGCTTGCCGAGAGCATTGAAGCAGAGTACCAGCGCGGCAGGCCCGGCCAGCAGGCAGAGCTTGTCGGGCGTATACCAGTCGGGCTGAACCAGAAAAACCGCCAGCTGGATCACCGATCCCAACGCCGCCAGGGCGGACAGGGTATCGGCGGTAGGACCTTTGAACAGGCCCTTCACGCCGTCCAGCATGGTGCGCCAGTTCAGCGCACAGCAGAACAGCAGCAGCACCAGCATGGTTGCCAGCAGCGGTGTGGAGCCGGCTTTCGGGTCCAGCGGCGCGGGCATGGGCAGAGCTCCGCCGGCGGCAATGCCCAGATACAGCATCACCACAGCTGCCACGCCGGACACAATAGCCGCAGCGGTCAGCAGCAGAATCTGATTATCCAGGTCACGGCGCACGGCCGGTGCATCATCCAGATGCTCGTATTCCCGGTGGCGGCTGGGCTTGGCGGCTTCCTCCTCCTCAAAAGGCGGCTCGGACTTTTCGCCGTCCTGCTCCTCGTCCTTCGGTTTGCCGGTCAGGCGGATGCCCGCCTTAGTGCGCTGCCCGGTGGGTTCTTCCTCTGAAGTATCGGTCAGGATACCGGCGGCTTTGGCAAAGCGGTCCTCGGAGGCATCGGTGCCTTCTTCCTCGTTGATGGACTGCTCAATGCCCTTCACGAAGGCACCTGTATCCGAGCGCGGCCGGGGCTCGGCATCCAGCTGGGCCATGAAATCCACCGTATCGGGGCTGATCTCATGGGTCCCGGCGTGGGCCAGGTCTGCCTCAAAGGCAGAGGTATCCTCCTCGGTGCGGCCGGCGGCAATATCAGCCAGGCGCACTTCCCCGGTCATGGACACCGCTTCATCCCGGGAGATTTCCTCAAAGGTATCTTCCCGGGCGGTGCGGACCGTCGGCTGCGGTGCCGGTTGTGCGGATTGCACGGGTTGCGTGTTTTGTACAGGCCGTACTGACTGCTTATTTTCTACATTTTGTACAGGCCGTTCAACAGTGGGCTGCGGTTCGGCAGGCTGTGTCTGCACCACCGGCTGCGGACGCGGGGTCGCCTGCGCCGCCCGGGCCGCAGTCTGCGCAGCCGAAGCCGTTACCACGCCCAGGTCCTTGAGGAAGTCGCGGGTATCCTCCCGCGCCTGTGTTTCCTCGTCTTCCTGGATAGGAATATTGAACGCGGAGGTGGATGTAACGGCCGCGGTGGATGTCATGACCGGTTCTCCCACAGGCTCGCCGTGAATTTCTTCCACCGGCGGGGCCTCGGGTGTGCGGGCCAGTTTCTGGCCGGGCGTAAATTCAATGGTGTTGCGCTTTTTACGGTAGACCGTACCGGTAGCGCCGGAGGCAGAACCGCCGCGCAGGGCGTCCCGGATCCCGCTCAGGGTCACACTGACCGTACCGCCCGAATGGCGGGGTGCCGCGGGCGCACTGCCCATATGCTGGGAATGGTACACGGTCTTGTGCGATGTTTCCGGTTCGGGAGCAGGCGCCGGGGCCGGTTCTGCATGCACCGGGGCCGCAGCCTCCCCATCATCATACTCATCGGCATCGTCCGTATATGCTTCCGGTTCAGGCTGCTGCGTTGCCGGTGTATAAGTTTCTTCCTGCGGTTCGGGCTGTTCCGGTTCTTCCGGCTGGGGGAGCGGTTCTTCCCGGCGGCCGCCCAGCGAAACATTGATGGGAACGAACTGCCCGGAATCTTCCGCACGGCCAAGCCCGAACAGACCACGCTTGCGATGGGTGGACGGGTCGCGGAGTTTCCCGTCCTCCCCGGGCAGGACCGCCGCTGTTTTGCCGAAGAATTGCTGGAATTGTTCCTTGCCTTCATTCAGGGCACTGGTATTGGCATGGTCGGCACCGGGCGCCATCTTGAGCAGGAAATTCTTGATGACGCTGGTACTGGTGGTATCCCCTGCCGTATTGCCGCTTACGCGGGCCGTTTTCTGCGGCTGGGAAGGTGCCTCCTGCCGGGCCGGGCGGGAAGGTTGTGCCTCTGCCGGGCGGGAGGGCTGTTCGGGAGTGCTCTGCACCGCCGCTGCCGGGCGGACCGGCTGGGTGCGCTGCTCCGCCTGCGGCGGCACAGACTGCGTGGCCGGGGCAGTTTGCCGGGGCCGGGAGTCTTCTGCCTGCGGACGCACCACAGCAGTCGGCTGTGCCGTACGGGCAGGCTGCCGGGCCGGAGTCTGCCGGGCAGGCGTTGTCTGCGCCGGACGCGGCGTTTTCTTTTTCAGCAGTTTCATGCTGGGCAGATCCCCCAGCAGGTCATCCAGCACCGCAGTCGAGAAGCGGTCTTCGGCCACGCCGCCGCTGACTTCGACCTGGGGCATATCTTCTTTTCCGATAGGTCCCAGCGGATCCTGGGAGGTTCCGGGCGCGGCAGTGTCGATGCCCACACTTTTCAGGATCTCATCGACTTTTCTTTCATTTACACTGTCACGCACACCATCCCGGGCCTGCTGATGACTCAGTTCTTCCAGGATGCGCTCCACAGAATCGTTGGTGCGTTTGCTTGGCATATCCTTCTCCCCTTCCCTGCCCGCTGCGCGGGCGGCGCCGGAGTCCGGCGATCAGTGCCCGCGGCGGCACTGCATAATATGATACAAAAGGATTCCGGCGGCTACCGAAACGTTGTAGCTGTCCACGCCGCAGTCCCCCGCAGCCATGTCCAGTGTGACGGCACCGTCGCACAATTTTTTCGTCAGCGCCGAAGGGCCGCTGCCCTCGCTGCCCATGACCAGTGCAATAGAGCCGGTCAGGTCGGTGCGGGCGGGCGATTCGCCGCCCAGGTCGGCACAATATACAAAGACGCCCCGCTCTTTCAGGGTGCGGATGGCCTGGGCCAGGTTAGGCACCCGGGCCACCGGAATGCGGGCGGCGGCCCCGGCACTGGCTTTCATCACAGTACCGGTAACGCCCACACCGCCGCGGCGCGGGATCACGACGCCATGAGCCCCGCACAGCAGCGCCGAGCGCAGGATGGCGCCCAGGTTGTGGGGGTCCTCAATGCCGTCACACAAAACCAAGAACGGCGGTTCGCCTTTCTCTGTGGCGATGTCCAGCAGGTCTTCCAGGTCCGCATACTGGATGCGGGCGGCCCAGGCCGCGATTCCCTGGTGGTCGGGGGTGCCGCAGAGCTTCTGCAGCTTGCCCGACGGCACCCGCTTGATGACCGCTCCGGCCTGTTTGCCCAGGGCGGTGAAGTAGGACACGGTCCGCGGGTCCAGGCCGTCAGCCAGCAACAGGGTGTCCACCCCGGTGCCGGCACGCAGCAGTTCGGTGACGGGATTCTTGCCCCAGACGAGGGTTTCGGGGCTTTCGGATGTATTGGTTCGGTTGTCCGGGCGTTCCGGTTTGTTCATCATGGTTCCTCCGGCGGGGCGGCGGGCCGCACCCGTGAATTTTTGAGGCCGCAGCCACAAGGGTCTTGTACGGCAATTATACGGATATAGTATACCACAAAGGCAGGGGCTTTGTCACCTGTCAACCCGCGTCAAAAGTGCAGATTTTTTGCTTTTTTGCGGGCACGTTTTTTCGCTGAACCGCGCTTTATACGAAGCGTAATTCCACCATACCCCGAGTTCATTGTTGAAAACTCTGTTGAAAGCGTGGAAAACCCGTCCGCTACGGGATTTTTCCACCAAATGGAAGGGAGTTTTCCACAGCCTGTTGAAAATTTTTCCACATAACAGTTCGGATAAACCCTCGTGTCAAGTTGGCAAAACTCTGATTTTACCGCCAAAACCCGTGCGTTTTCTCACAAATTGCCCAAGGATTTCCAAAGCATACCTGCCTTCACACTGCCCGGGGTGAAAAGTTCATCCGGCACCCTGTATGCCCGCACAAATCCCCGGGGTCCGGCGTTTTTCCGCGGTTTTTGCCGCCGTTTCCCGGCACAAAACACCTGCCCGCACCCGGCGGCCAGGGCGTCGTTTTTTCACTTTTTATCGCAATAAATATCCATTTCAGACTATGGAAAATATTTTTGTTGCTTTTTTGTCAATGTCAAGCTATAATGAAACTATACCCTATGACGCGCGGGGCGCTCGGCTCCGCGCGGGTTTTTCCTGCAACGGAAACAGAAGAACATTGGGAGGTATCTTCACTATGCTGGTAAACGCAACCAATATGCTGCTGAAAGCACGCGACGGTCACTATGCCGTCGGTCAGTTCAACATCAACAACCTGGAATGGACCAAGAGCATCCTGCTGACTGCGCAGGAAATGAACAGCCCCGTTATCCTCGGTGTTTCCGAGGGCGCCGGCAAGTACATGACCGGCTTCAAGACCGTGGCCGCCATGGTCCGCGCCATGGATGAGAGCCTGGGCATCACCGTTCCCGTGGCTCTGCACCTGGACCACGGCACTTATGAGGGCGCCAAGGCCTGCGTGGCCGCCGGCTTCACCTCCATCATGTTCGACGGCAGCCATTACCCCATCGACGAGAACGTTGCCAAGACCACCGAGCTGGTCGCTCTGGCTCATGACCACGGCCTGTCCATTGAAGCCGAAGTCGGCTCCATCGGCGGCGAAGAAGACGGCGTCATCGGCGCCGGCGAAGTGGCTGATCCCGCTGAGTGCGCCAAGATCGCTGCCCTGGGCATCGACTTCCTGGCAGCCGGCATCGGCAACATCCATGGCAAGTACCCCGCCAACTGGAAGGGCCTGGACTTCGACGCTCTGGACAAGATCCATCAGGCTACCGACAACATTCCTCTGGTCCTGCACGGCGGCACGGGCATCCCGGCCGACATGATCCGCAAGGCCATCAGCCTGGGCGTTTCCAAGATCAATGTCAACACCGAATGCCAGCTGAGCTTCGCCGAGGCCACCCGCAAGTACATCGAAGCGGGCAAGGACCTGCAGGGCAAGGGCTTCGACCCCCGCAAGCTGCTGGCTCCCGGCGCCGAGGCCATCAAGGCTACCGTGCGCGAGAAGATCGAGCTGTTCGGCTCTGCCAACAAGGCCTGATTTTCCCTGTAACCCCAAACTTCCGGAGCGGACCTGCCACAGCGGCGGGTCCGCTCCTTTTTTATGTATGACAAAAGCCGGAAGGTTCTGCCCTTCCGGCTTTCTTTCATTCTGTACAAGGATTCAGGCGGCTGCTTCCGCCTCATGTCCGCGCATGCGCAGAAAGTACAGCGGAATCTCAAACAGCAGCATGACGATCCAACCGCCCGCGCAGGCAAAGGCGATACCGTAAATGCCCACCCGGGGTGCCAGCAGCACCGTGAACACCACCCGCAGGGAGGTCTGGATAAACGTTCCCGCCAGGGTAATGCCCATGCGGCCCATGCCGCGGTAATACCCCTGGAATCCGTTGGTGAACGCAGGCAGGATATAGAACACCGCCATGGCAGCCAGATACTGGCTGCCCAGGGCTGTAACCTGTGCAGCTCCCTCTCCCGATACAAACAGCGAAACAATAGGCGTACGGAAAACCGCCGTAATACTGCCAATGAGAATCCAGTAGCAGAATTCCATGAGCAGCCCTGCCCGGAACCCGGCCCGGATGCGGTCATACCGCTTTGCACCCCGGTTCTGGGCAATAAAGGTGGTGATCCCCTGGGCCACGCTCTGTTCCGGGATGCAGGCGAAATCATCCATGCGGGTAACGGCGTTGTAAGCAGCCATCACATCCACGCCCAGCAGATTCACCTGCCCCTGGATCAGCACCTTGCCGATGGGCTGGCAGGCCTGCTGCAACGCCGTGACGCTGCCGTACCGCATGGTCCGGCCCAGCAGCAGGCGGTCAACGCGCCATTCTTCCCGCTGCGGGCAGAGATCGGGCAAACGGCGCACCAGATACACCGCCGCCAGCAAAGCACTGACGCCCTGGGCCACCACGGTGGTGGCCGCCGAGCAGGCAATTCCGAAATCCAGCGCCCCGATGAACACCAGGTCCAAAACCACGTTCAGAAGCGAGGAAAAAATCAGGAACCGCAAGGGTGTTTTGGCATCGCCCACACTTTTGAGCCCTGCGGCCAGGGCGTTATAAAAGCAGGTAAAAGGCGCCCCCACAAAAGTGATGCGCAGATATACCGCCGTTATGGCAAAAATATCATCGGGCACAGCCTGCCAGCGCAGAATCTGCGGGGTGAACAGGATGCCCAGCACCGCCACTGCCAGGGAAAACCAGGCCCCGGCAATGAGGGTGGTGGCCAGTTCTTTGCGCAGCTGTTCCCGGTCCCGGGCACCGAAAAATTCGCTCATCAGCACCCCGGCCCCGATGGTAACGCCGGAAATGGCCAGAATGACCAGGTTCATCACCGGGGCGGCGGCACCTTCCGCCGCCAGGGCGTCCTTGCCAATAAAACGCCCCACAATGATGGAATCGGCCGCATTATAAGCCAGCTGAAACCAGTTGCCCAGCATTAAGGGCAGCGCATACTGCCAGAGATGACGGTACGCACTGCCCCGGGTCATATCATTCATACTTGTACGGCCCCCTGCCCCGCACATTTACCGGGAACGGCGGGCATCTCGGTCCGCTTCGGTTTCCCGTTCAATGTAGATGGGGCGGTGCTTGACCTCCAGGTAGGTCTTGGCCAGGTATTCGCCCACAATGCCCAGGCAGAACAGCTGCACACCGCTGCACAACAGCATGATGCAGACCATGCTGGGCCATCCGGAGGTGGGGTCACCGAAAACCAGGGCCCGCACCACCACGAAGATGATGCCCACAAAGGCAGCCAGGCAAAAAATCACACCGGCAGCGGCCGCAATGACCAGCGGCGCGGTGGAAAAACCCACGATGCCCTCAATAGAGTACTTGAACAGCCCCCAGAAGTTCCATTTGGTCTGGCCGGCCACACGCTCGATGTTTTCGTAATCGAACCACTTGGTCTTGAAGCCCACCCAGCTGAAAATGCCCTTGCTGAAGCGGTTGTACTCAGCCATGGAAAGCACCGCGTCCACCATCTTGCGGCTCATGAGCCGGTAATCCCGGGCGCCGTCCACGATTTCGGTGTCGCTGAGGCGGTTGATGATCTGATAGAACTTACGGGCAAACCAGCTGCGCACCGGGGGTTCCCCCTTGCGGGTGGTGCGGCGGGTGGCGGCACAGTCAAAATCGCCGGTGAGCAGAGAATCCAGCATCTGGGGCAGCAGAGCCGGCGGGTCCTGCAGATCGGCGTCCAGAGTGGCCACATAATCGCCTTTGGCAGCTTTCAGGCCCGCATAGATGGCGGATTCCTTGCCGAAGTTGCGGCTGAAAGAAACATAGCGGACACGGGGGTCCCGGTCGTGCAGTTCCCGCGCCACACGCAGGGTACCGTCCTTGGAGCCGTCGTCCACAAAGATGAATTCAAAATCGGCGCCGTGGCTGGTTTTCATTTCGGCCGCCACACGGGACGCCTCCTGATAAAACAGCGGCATGGCTTCCTCTTCATTGTAACTGGGCACAACGAGGGAAATCAGCATAGAGGGAAACCACCTTTCGGGTGAAACTTTCTCTTATTATACAGCAGACAGCCTGCCGGTGCAACGGGTCAGAAGCAGACCAGCAGATATCCGTCCTGCCGGGTGACACCGGCAGGCAGGGTTTCGGCCAGGACGTCCCCCGCCGCCTGCTGTTCGGCGGTGGGGCGGATGTAGGCATGGCCCAGTTCTTCCATGAGCAGATACATCTGTTCATGGCTGCCGAAGGCCGTCTGTGCCCAGTTGATCACCAGGGTCTGGGGGTTTTCATACCGGTACAGAAGGCCCTGGGGTCCGTCCAGCGCCGTGGCAATGACCCACGCCGCCGTGTAGGACGGGCTCCCCGCCGGAATCTCGGCCCGGGCTTCCAGCTCGGGGGAAAGCTCGATCTCCCCCGTAAAGACCACCGGCAGGGTGCCTGTGGGGTCCAGATTTTCCAGGCCGGCAGCGGTCTGCTCCAGGATGGACTTTTCATACTGCCAGCGGTCCCGGTCAAATCGCAGATCGTCGGTCAGGGCCCAGCCTTCCACCACCAACAGCGCCACCGCCAGCACCGCGCAGAAGGCGGTCAGCGGTGATTTGCGGCGGCTGTCCAGGGCTTTGCCCAGCCACAGCCAGGCCACGAAGGGCACAAACACCGCGAAACACTGGCAGGCCCGGGCCATCTGGGAACCGGTGCCCTGCAAAAGCCCCAGGGAAAACTGGGAGAGCAGCAGGCACAGCGCCCACAAACGGCGGCCACGGCGGGGAACCGCCCACACCACCAGAGCCAGGCAGGCCAGCAGGAGCAGTGTCAGAGCGGGAACAGCCAGCGCTTCGGCCCCGTATTTGGTCAGGAATTCCCGCAGCGGGATGAGAATGGCATCCCGGACGCTGTCCCGCCGGAACCAGAAAATGGTCTTGGATGCGCTGCCGTTTTTCCCGCTTACCCCCATAAGAGCGCACAGGACGGCAGCGGCGCCGCTGCGCAGCACCAGGCCCGCCACCAGCGGCCACAGCCCCCGCAGAACGCCCCCGCAGTTGCAGCGCAGATTTTGTTTCGGTGCGGCCAGCAGCAGAGCAAACACCAGGGTCAGCCACACCGGGGCGAAAGACTCGTACAGGCCTAGGGCAAACATCAGGCAGACAGCAGCCCCTGCCCCGCCGGGCAAGCTGCGGCGCCAGCCTTCGGCCATGCCGGGCCAGACCAGGCAGGCCGCCAGTGCACAGAGCAGATATCCCAGCCCCACCCCGCACTGGTTGGAGTACATGAGGATCTCCCCATGGTAGGGCCAGAGCAGCAGCCCGCCCGCCAGCAGCAGGGCGCCCGACAGCGCCGGTTCCCGCCCCGCCGCCGTGTACAGCAGCGCGGCCAGCAGAACTCCGGCCAGCACCAGGCAGAGGGCAAAGAAGAATTCCGGCCAGAACCGCTGATAGGTCATGATGCCGGTGGCCGCCTGGAGCAGCCAAACGGTGAACCGCCCCTGCCGCAGGAACTCGCCGCCCTGCTGGTAGGTAGCTATGGCCAGGTCGTCCATATCCACAGCGGGCACCGCCATGGCATAGCCGTAGCCCAGGGCGGCCAGCACCGCCAGCACCACCCACAGCAGCGGGCGGCGGGCCAGGGCGGCCAGGTTGGACCACACCGGGTTGTGATTTGTCTGTTTCATCGTCTTATCCTTTGGCCGGAACCAGGGTCCGGGCATGTTTGCGGCGGTACAGGCCCAGCCCCACCAGACCCGCCAGAGTCAGCAGGCTGACAACCTCGGAAGTGCGCCAGAACCAGGGTTCCGAATAGAACACCCGGATGGTACCGGCGTACCCAGCCGGGACGGTAACCTGGACCATCTTACTGTCCGGGTCACGGGCCACAGCGAGGGCATTGCCCGCCCCGTCGTCGGCACGATAGTACGGATAGTACAGCAGCGGCACGGTGACGGTACCGCCATTAGTGCTCTGGCAGGAAACGGTGGCCGTCAGACCGCTAAGGGCGCTGTCGGTCATCTCCACCCCGTCGGTTTCGATGGTCCGGGGGCCAACGAAGTCGGTTTTTTCAGTGCCGGCAGGCAGGTACTCCCCTGCCCCGGCGTCACAGGAATCCAGCCCTGCGGCGCTGTAACAGAACAGGGTTTCGTTGTCGGTGAGGGCGGTCTGCACAAAGCCGCCCCAGCTCACCAGGGTCAGCACCAGCAGCACCCCCGCCGAAAGATTGCGCAGATCCGGCCGGTTGGCCAGCAGGCAGACGGCGCAGGCCCCGGCCAGGACCCAGAACCAGGTGGCCGGGCTGAGGAAGCGCCACACATACTGCACCATGGCCACCAGACGGCCCAGCACCGGGTTCAGGTTGTACAGGTTATCCCAGGGGAAGACATCGCTGGCCAGAAGCAGGCAGACAACGCCCGCCCACAGGCCGAAGCTGCCCAGCTTCCACACCGGGTCCTTGCGGTCCACACGGCCCATGGCGGTGACCAGCACGAACAGACCGGCAGCCAGCAGCAGGGTCAGGCCCAGGCCAATGGCCATCTCCTCATAAGTACCCTGGTCCAGCCCCAGGTTGTACCGGTCGGCCACACCGCTGAAGAAAAGGCCCAGCATCTGGCCGAAATAGGCGGCAGTATTGTGGGGGCCGGAACTTTCCTGGGTGGTGATGACCAGCTCGTCCCGCATGGAATCAAACAGGGGCAGCAGGAACCACAGATTCAGCAGTGCGGTGATGCCCACCACCTTACACAGGGGGAAGAAGGTATTTTTTCGCAAGGTGCGGCGCAGCAGCACCACGCAGGTGCCCAGGGTGAGGATACCCACGATCTCACAGCTAAGCAGGTGGGTCTGGATCAGACCGCTGAAGCCAATGACCGCCGGCAGCCAGACAAGAGGCGCGGCTTTGGCGCCGTCCGGCTGGGTGAAGATCTTCCACAGCCCGTAGAACACCAGGGGCAGGAAGAGCATGGCGGTGTATTCCCCCACCGCGCCGCGCAGATAAATATTGATGATGCGATAGATGGACAGGGTGTACAGCACGCTGCCGAACAGCGCCGCCCAGTGGTTTTGGAGCATCCGGCGCAGGCAGAACCAGCTGACCAGGGCCGTGCCGGCGTTGACAGCTACCACATACACCTTGTAGGCCCCCTGCACCGACACGCCGAAGAACCGCAGCAATGCCGGGAAATAGAGCAGCAGGTCGCCGTAAAAGACCGACACTGCATAACCGCGACCGTCCAGCCAGAAGGGTTGGATGCGCACCGGCAGCTGTCCGGCGGCGATGCCCTGGGCCAGGCCCTCGATGCGGTTGAGGTGGAACTGGAGGTCGTGCCCGGGGATCAGCCCGCCGGTGAGCAGCGGCAGGGATGCAATGAGCACCGCCCCGCCCAGGCCCAGGGCCGTGACCGAAGACCGGGGACCGCCGGGCAGCACCAGACGCCCGGACCACAGCAGCCAGATCAGGTCCGCCGCCACAAAGAATACCAGACGGCAGAGCAGATTGTACCAGGAATAGGCCTGGCTGTACGAGATGACGATGCTTTCCAGGGTGAAGCCGCTGCCGCCGGTGGCGATGCGCAGGGTGGCCTGCTGCTGGTCGCTGGGCACCGTCACCTGGAAGGTCACGGCACGCATATCCTTGCGCAGGGTGATGGTGTCCGCCAGGGCGGTGGACTTGTAAAAGTAGCAGGTCACATCGTCGCCGCCGCCCAGGTACGCCACGGTGACGTTGTACATGCCGGGTTCCAGTTCCAGCCAGCGGGTGGCCAGCACTTCACCGGAAAGTCCTTCCGCCACTTCGGTGCCCTGGGTGGTGTGGGTGATGCCGTGGTCCACCATATCGCCCATACTGTCGCTGAGCAGGGTGGTGGTGCCGCGCACCGCCCGGTCCTGCACGAAGCCGCCCAGCAGAAAGACCGCTTCGATGAGGATGACCACCCACACCAGCCAGTGACGCGGCAGCCGCTTTTTCAGGGCTGTGCACAGGTTTTGCCGCATAGTTTTTCTTCTCTCCTTCAACGGGGTTTGGGAATACCGGGATATGCGAAAAGAGCCCCCGTCGCTGCGGGGGCTCTGTGTTTTTTATTTGGCGGCCAGGTTGACCAGCTTGCCCTTGACGTAGATCTCCTTGACCAGGTTCTTGCCGGTCAGGGCTTCGACCACAGCGGGCTCCGCCTTGGCGGCGGCGATGGCATCGGCAGCTTCCACATCAGCAGGGACCTTGATGCGGGCTTTGACCTTGCCGTTGACCTGCACCGCGATCTCAATGGTCTGCTCGGTGCACTTGGCCTCATCGTACTTCGGCCAGGGGTGGTAGGCCAGGCGGTCCTCATGACCCATCTGCTCCCACAGTTCCTCGGTCATGTGCGGGGCAAAGGGGTTCATCAGCTGCAGCAGCACTTCGTACTCGCCGCGGGTGGCGCCGCCGGCATCGGCCAGAGCGTTGACGTAGATCATCAGCTGGGCAATGGCGGTGTTGGCCTTCAGGCTGTCGATGTCCTCGCCCACCTTCTTGATGGTGCGGTGCATCAGGGATTCCAGCTCGGGGCGCACGCCGCCTTCCTGCAGCTTGTCGCCCATGGCCCAGATGCGGTCCAGGAAACGCTTGCAGCCCTTGATGGAGGAGGTGTTCCAGGGAGCGGCCTTCTCAAAGTCGCCGATGAACATCTCATACAGGCGCAGGGTGTCGGCGCCGTATTCGTTCACCACGTCGTCCGGGTTGACCACGTTGCCCAGGCTCTTGGACATCTTGACCACCGGGTGCTCGGCCATTTCGCCGTACTTTTCCACCAGGTGTTCCTTGGCGGCCTTCTCGGAGCCGAACTCCGCCACCAGCTTGCGCTGCTCGTCGGCGGGCAGGTTGACAAAGCTGTGGGGGTTCAGGCCCAGGATCATGCCGTGGGAAGTACGCTTGGCGTAGGGTTCCTTGGTGGGGACCACGCCGATATCGTACAGGAATTTATGCCAGAAACGGCTGTACAGCAGGTGCAGGGTGGTGTGCTCCATGCCGCCGTTGTACCAGTCCACCGGGCTCCAGTATTCCAGGGCTTCCTTGCTGGCGATGGCATCCTTGTTGTGGGGGTCCATATAGCGCAGGAAGTACCAGCTGGAACCGGCCCACTGGGGCATGGTATCGGTTTCGCGCTTAGCAGGACCACCGCAGCACGGGCAGGTGGTGTTCACCCATTCGGTGTGACGGGCCAGAGGGCTTTCGCCGTTTTCGCCGGGCTCAAAGTCCTTGATCTCGGGCAGGCGCAGGGGCAGCTCGCTTTCGGGCAGGGGCTGCCAGCCGCACTTTTCGCAGTAGACCATGGGGATAGGCTCGCCCCAGTACCGCTGACGACTGAACACCCAGTCGCGCAGCTTGAAGTTGACCTTCTTCTGGCCTTTGCCGTTTTCTTTCAGCCAGGCATACATCTTCTCCTTGGCATCCTCCACGGACAGGCCGGTGAGGAAACCGGAGTTGACCAGGGTGCCGGTGGCCACATCGGTGAAAGCACCCTCGTCCAAGTTGGCCGGGGTGGTGCCGCGGACGACCTCCACGATGGGCAGGCCGAACTTCTTGGCGAACTCCCAGTCACGGGTATCATGGGCAGGCACGGCCATGATGGCGCCGGTGCCGTAGGTGGCCAGGACGTAGTCTGAGATGAAGATGGGGACGGTCTTGCCGTTGACCGGGTTGACAGCCTCCACGCCCTGGATGCGCACGCCGGTCTTTTCCTTGTTGAGCTCGGTGCGCTCAAACTCGGACTTGCGGGCGGCTTCCTGCTGGTAGGCGGTGATCTCGTCGGGGTTCTTGATCAGGCCCGCGTCCATCCACTTCTTCAGGAAAGCATGTTCGGGAGAAACGACCATGTAGGTGCAGCCGAACAGGGTATCGGCGCGGGTGGTGTAGACGGTGAGCACATCGCCGGCGGTGGTGTCGAAGTTGATCTCGGCACCATGGCTGCGGCCGATCCAGTTCTTCTGCTGGGTGGAAACGCGCTCGATGAAGTCCAGGCCGTCCAGATCGTCAATGAGGCGGTCGGCGTAGGCGGTGATCTTCAGCATCCACTGGCTCTTGACCTTGTGGACCACGGGGCTGCCGCAGCGTTCGCACACGCCGTTGACCACTTCCTCGTTGGCCAGAACGACCTTGCAGCCGGTGCAGTAGTTGACGGTGGTTTCCTTCTTGTAGGCCAGACCGTGCTTGTACAGCTGCAGGAAGATCCACTGGGTCCACTTGTAGTATTCGGGGTCGGTGGTGTTGATCTCACGGTCCCAGTCAAAGGACAGGCCCAGCGCCTGGAGCTGGCTCTTGAAACGGGCCACGTTCTTGGCGGTAACGATCTCGGGGTTGATGTGGTTCTTCAGAGCATAGTTCTCGGTGGGCAGGCCGAAAGCATCCCAGCCCATGGGGTACAGCACATTGTACCCGCACTGGCGCTTTTTGCGCGCCACGATGTCCAGGGCGGTATAGCTGCGGGGATGCCCCACATGCAGGCCCGCGGCGGAAGGATACGGAAACTCCACCAGGGCGTAAAATTTCGGCTTGGAATGGTCGATCTCGGCGTGGAACGTGTGTTCGTCCTGCCACACCTTCTGCCATTTGGCTTCCACTGCTTTGAAGTCGTACTTCACGGTTGATCTCTCCCCACTATTTTACAAAATCGTATTTATTCGGCCGGTTTCATCCATTCGGCGGCGGGCACTTCGGCGGCGTCGGCCCAAAGGTGTTCCAGGTCGTAATAATCATGAGCTTCCTTGGTAAACACATGCACGATGACACTGCCGTAATCCAGCAGCACCCAGCGCTTGCCGTCATGGCCTTCGCTGCGCAGCGGGTTGACCCCCTGCTGCGACAGTGCGAAGTCGGCCTCATCCGCCAGGGCGCCCACATGGGTGGTGGACGTGCCGGTGGCGATGACGAAGTAATCGGTGACGGTGGTCAGGTCCTCGACCTTGAGCACGCGGACGTTCAGTGCCTTCTTGGCGTCCAGAGCACGGGCCAGTTCAATGGCCAGGGTCTTGCTATCCATAGTTCTGTTCTCCTTTAATGTTGCACTTACGCGGCGTCATCCTCGCTGGCGGAGTCGGCGGAATCGCCGCCGTCCTCGGTGGAGGAGGCATCGCCTTCGGGCGCCGCGGTCGGGGTGTCGTAAACGTACTCGCTGCTGGTATCCACGCCGGATTCGGCAGCGGCTTCGTTGACCGTTTCGTTGATGGCGGCCATGAACTGCACGTTGGGGTCGGAGGGGCTGCGTCCACTGACATCCAGCACGTTATCCACCACCTGCAGCTGGCTGGCGTCCACGGGGCCGGTGTTCTCACGGTAATAGGTGTTGAGCAGGTCGGCGGCTTCCTGGCGGGCCACTACAACCACGTCGTTATCTGTGGTGCCAATGGGATAGTAAATCTGACCCATATACACCGGGATCTGGGCCAGCATGATCTTGTCGCTGGAAACGCTCATCAGGCTGACCGCCACGCTGATCAGGTCGGAGATGCTCAGGCTGGTGTCCACCATGCTCAGGTAGAAGGGCAGGTTCTTGGCGATATTCCACGGGGTCATGGAGCGCAGCTTGGCGAACATGGCGGCGTAGAAATAACGCTGGGTGTTCAGACGGCCCAGGTCGCTGTTGGCGTAGCTGTGGCGGTTGCGCAGCAGGAATTCTGCCGCGGCGCCGTCCAGGTTGCGGTAGCCCTGTTCCAGGGAGCTGCCGCCGTAGGACATATCCTGCGGGATATAACAGTACACACCGCCCAGAATATCCACCAGGTCCACCAGTTTTTCCAGACGGATGCTCACATAGCCGTCGATGGGGATCTGGAACTCCTTGCTGACTTCCTCGCACAGGGCGTTGAGGTTGTTGTACCCGTTGGAACCCTGGGTCTTGGCGATGGCGTTGATCTGGTAGTTGCCGGAATAGCTGGTGTCGGTGGTGACGAAGATGTTGCGGGGAATCTGCAGCATCTTCACTTCGCCGGTTTCATTGTTGAAGTGCATCCACATGATCATATCGGTCATGCCGTCATTGCTCTGGGAGTCCTCTCCCATACCATCCTCGGTGGAGCGGTCGATGCCCACCAGCAGAATGTTGATTTCCTTGCCCGCAAATTCCTTGGGGGTGTTCAACAGCTGATTGAAGGTGATGTTGCCACCGGTTTCTGGGCGCAGAGCGTTCATGATCAGCGCCAGGGTGCCGCCAAAGATGAGGACCAGCACCAGCAGGGTGACCAGCAGAACCTTCCACCAGGCCTTTTTCTTTTTCTTGCCGCCCTTTTTGCCGCCGCCGTCATTGCCGCGGCCCTTGCGGCCCTTGCCGGGGCCTTTGGGAGGCTGCCCGCCTGCGGAAGCACCGCCGCTGCGGCGGCCGGAGGCGGAATAGGCGCTGCCGCTGCGGGCAGAGCCGGAAGTGCCGCGGACCGCCTGGTCCACGGGCTGTTCGGCTGCCTGTGCCGCCTGATCGGCCTGGGCCGTGCGGGCAGCACGGGCGGCCTGCCGGGCTTCGAACTCGGCATCGCCGTCAAAATCATAGGCGGGGCGCTCGCCCTGGGCAGAGCGCAGGTCCAGGTGCTGTACCTGGGCGCGGGCGCCGGATGCCGCCTGCTTGGCGGCGGCCTGACGGCGCAGGGCCATGGCCTGACGTTGGGCCATGGTCAGCTGGTCTTCCCCGGGCTGGGCCTGGGCCGGACGGGCAGCCGCCTGACGGGCAGGCTGCTGGGTCGGCTGGGTACGGTGAATGGTGCGCTGCTGCGGGGCAGCCTGCTGCGCGGTATGCTGGGCAGGCTGATGGATGGTGCGCGGGGCACTTTGTGCGTTTTGTGCCTGACGGGCAGCCTGATAGCGCTGCACATCGGCCGGCTGTACCGGCGTAAACTGGCGGCTGCGGCGGCTGCTGTCGGCAGCGGCCATGCGGGCGCGGCGGCGGGCTTCTTCCAGCTGGCTGGAAGAAGCTGCGGCTCCCGATGTGCGGATGCTGCGCTGTGCGTCGCCGGCATGATACACCGTGCGCTGGGCGTCACCGGTGTTCAGTTTGCGTGGTTCGCTCATGGGCGTCCTCCCTTTTTGGTGGCGGGGTGCGGCGGGCATAGCCGGGGCATCCCTTTTGGGAATATCGTATGTTTATCCTTTTTCTGCAATGCGTGCCTGCAGGTCCTCGCAGGCAGCCACAGTCTGCGGGTCCAGGACTCCGCCCTTCTTTTTTACAAAGGCGATGCTCTGCTGCAGGCTGTGCAGCAAAGCCAGGTCCAGGTCCTGCATTTCTTCCCGCCGCAGCTGTTCCACCCCGGGATAGTCCCGTTCGGCGCTGGTCGCGTCGGCCATGTAGATAATTTTTTCCAGCAGGGTCATATTGGCCTTACCGGTGGTATGGCATTCGATGGCAGACAGAATTTCCGGGTCTGTCACGCCCCATTGGGTGGCGCACAGAATCGCGGCGGCAATGCCGTGCCAGACCGGGGCCGGCCGGGATGCGGCATTTTTAGCCATTATAGCATTGTCGGAAAAAATCTGCAACATTTCCTCTTGGGGCAGTTCCTTCGCACTATCATGCAAAAGTGCCGCCAGAGCGGCCTTTTCTTCGTCCGCGCCATAGCGTTTGGCCAGTTCCACAGCCATATTTTTTACATTTACAGTGTGCTTGTACCGCTTGCGGGACAAACGCCCTTTTACCAGTTCCTGGGCTTCTTCACAGGTCATGGGGATCCCCCTTTTGTCAAAAAATAGCAGTTTGCGGCAGGCAGGCCGCACCGCTTTACACCCGGTCGGCCAGACCGTACAGGTTCTGTTGCCGGATGATGCGGCGTACGGATTCGGGCAGGACCCGGCGCAAGGTGTCGGTATCCAGCGAGCCGGAGCGGATCTGGCTGGAGGCACAGGGCACCGGCACGGCGTCGGCAAACAACACCCGGCCGCCGTAAGGGCGCAGGGCCTCGGCGGCCGCGTGCAGGTCGGCGCTGTCGCCCCCGGCGCGGCTCTGCACCACCAGCGTGGCCAGGGCCAGAATGGTCTGCCAGCGATGCCACTTTGTAAAGCTGAGCAGCATGTCACTGCCAAGGGCCAGGTACAGCGCGGCGCCCGGGTAAGTATCCCGCAACATCTGCAGGGTATGCACGGTATAGCTGCGGCCCTGCTGGTCGATCTCCCACCGGCTGACCTCCACACGGGGGTCCACTTCGGTGAAACAGCGGCACATGGCCAGGCGCACTTCGCCCGGGGTGGTGCTGGCTGCCTTGTGGGGCGGAATGCCCGCCGGCATGACCAGGACCTGATCCGGATGAACGGCCGCCATGACGGCCCGCAGATTGTTCATATGCCCCATGTGCGGCGGGTCAAAGGTACCGCCGTACAAAAGCAGCTTGCCCGCCGGTTCCATGGGTTCAGCGGGCCGCAGCCAGCAGAGCGGTGAAGTCGGAGTCCTTGTCCTTCTGCAGGAAGAGCACGAACTTGCGGCCGATGACCTGCACGCACTGGGCGCCGGTGGCTTCGGCCAGGATCTCGGCGGCTTCCTTGGCGGAATACTCGCTGTTTTCCAGGACCTTGAGCTTGATGAGTTCCCGGGCGGCCAGGCACTTGCCCACCGCCTCGATCATGGCGGGGCCGATCTCCCCTTTGCCCACCTGGAACACGGGGTCCAGGCCGTTGGCGGCGCCGCGCAGGGCAGCACGCTGTTTGCTGGTCAGAGTTTTCATATCAGAAATCCTTTCGGTGTTGGTTGTTTATTCGGCCAGAAAGGCAGGCAGCGCCTGTTCCAGGCGTTCCATGGCGCGGCCGCGGTGGCTGATGGCGTCCTTTTCCCCGTCCGCCAATTCGGCGTAGGACCGCCGGGCGGTGTTGGGGGCGGTGGTGCCGTCGGGCAGGCCCACGCAGTCGGGCACGAACAGCGGGTCATACCCGAAACCGTTGGTGCCGGTCAGGCCGAAGGCCACAGTGCCGGGGCACTCCCCTTCCACCGTCAGCTCCCGGCCATCGGGCAGCATGAGGCAAACGGCGGAAACGAACCGGGCGGCCCGCTTGTCCGCCGGGACATCCTTCATGGCGGTCAGCAGTTTCTGGTTGTTGGCGTCGTCATCCCCGTGGACCCCCGCATAGCGGGCGCTGTACACACCGGGCGCCCCGTTCAAGGCATCCACGCACAGTCCGGAGTCGTCTGCCACGGTGGCAAGGCCGGTGGCTTTGCAGAAGGCTTCCGCCTTGATATGCGCATTTTCGGCAAAAGTGGTGCCGGTTTCCTCGGGGTCCAGGTCCACGCCCAGTTCCCGCAGGCTTTTCACCGTATGACCGGCCCGTTCCAGAATGCGGCGCAGCTCCTTGAGCTTGCCCTGGTTGTTGGTGGCAGCGCAGAAGATCATGCCTGTTCCTCCTCTTTCTTGGGCAGTTCGGGCAGCAGAGCCTCGGAGAAGTCTGTGGCGGAGAAGAAGATCAGGTCGTCGATCTTTTCACCCACGCCCACAAAGCGGATGGGCAGGCCCAGTTTTTCATGCACGCCCAGGATGCAGCCGCCCTTGGGGGTGCCGTCCAGCTTGGTGAGCACCACACCGGTGGCCCCCGCCGCCCGGCAGAATTCCTGGGCCTGGCTGATGGCGTTCTGGCCGGTGATGGCGTCCAGCACCAGCAGCACTTCCAGGCTGGCTTCGGGGCTGGCCTTCTTGACGCTGCGGGCGATCTTGGACAGCTCGTCCATCAGGCCCTTCTTGTTGTGCAGACGGCCGGCGGTATCGGCAATGACCATGTCATAGCCCTTGGCGTTGGCGCTCTGCACCGCGTCAAAGATGACGGCGGCGGGGTCGGCGCCCTCCCCGGCCTTGACCAGGGGCACATCCGCCCGCTGGGCCCAGGTTTCCAGCTGCTCGCTGGCGGCGGCACGGAAGGTATCCCCCGCTGCCAGCATGACCCGCTTGCCCAGGTCCTTGTACAGGTAAGCCAGCTTGGCGATGGTGGTGGTCTTGCCCACACCGTTGACCCCGATGACCAGAATCACCGCCGGGTGGCCGGTCAGGTCCATCTCGTCATGGGGGGAGATTTCCAGCCGGATGATCTCCCGCAGGGCCTTCAGGGCCTGCTCACCGGTCTTCAGGTGGTCACGCTCCACCACGTCCCGCAGCTCATCCACGAGCCGCACGGCGGTGGTGGGGCCCACATCGGCCAGAATGAGCTGTTCTTCCAGGTCATTGTACAGATCGTCGTCGATCTGGGAATTGGTCAGGGTGTTGACGATGGACTGGAAAAAGCCGGTGCGGGTCTTTTCCAGGCCGTCCTGCAGCTTTTTCTTTCTAAAACTGTCAAACAGGCCCATAGGGCACACCTCCGTGGGATATGTATTGGAAAATCCGGCGCGGTCAGTTGACCAGGTCGGCGCTGACGTTGTTCAGGTCCAGGCGCAGCAGCTTGGACACACCGTCCTCCTGCATGGTCACGCCGTACAGGACATCGGCGGCTTCCATGGTGCCGCGGCGGTGGGTAATGACGATGAACTGGGTCTTGTCGGTCATGCGGCGCAGATACTGGGCATACCGGGTGACGTTCACATCGTCCAGAGCGGCTTCGATCTCGTCCAGGATGCAGAAGGGCGAGGGGTTGACTTCCAGAATGGCAAAGTAGATGGAGATGGCCACCAGTGCCTGCTCGCCGCCCGAAAGGGCCGACAGGTTGCGGATGACCTTGCCCGGGGGCGAAACTTCGATCTCGATGCCGGATTCCAGAACGTTCTTCTCGTCCGAGAGATACAGGCGGGCAGAACCGCCGCCGAACAACTCCCGGAAGATATGGCCGAAGTTGCGGTTGATCTCCTTGAAGCTCTTGGAGAACATCTCCTCCATCTCGCCCCGCAGCTCCCCGATCATGCGGGTCAGCTCGGACTTGGAGCGTTCCACGTCCCCCACCTGGGCTTTGAGGAAATCGTACCGTTCCTTGACCTCTTTATATTCGTCGATGGCGCCCACGTTCACGTTGCCCAGGGCCCGGATCTTGGCCCGGACTTCGGACACCTGACGGCGCAGGTCGGTGACATTGGAGAATTCCACGCACAGGCCCTTGGCCTCCGCCTCGGTGAGCTGGTATTCGTCCCACAGCTTGGCCGCGGTGGTGTTCAGCTCGGTTTCGGCAGCGGTGCGGCGCTCGGCCAGGCGGGCCATCTCGCCGCTCATCCGCTCCCGCTCATCGGTGAGGGCCCGGTTCTCCTGGCCCATACGGGTGACGGCGGCTTCCTTTTCCAGGCGGGCGGCGTTGGCCGTGCGGATGGTTTCCTCGGCGGCGGCGATCTTTTCCTTGGTTTCGGCGCGGGCGCGTTCGATCTCGGCCACCCGCAGCTCGTTGGCCGCAATGGTCTGTTTGGCGGCCTCGATGCTGGCCTGCAGTTCCCGGGCACGGGCTTCGGCTTCCCCGGTGCGGCCCCGCAGGGTTTCCAGAGCGGCCTCATGCAGGCCGATGTCCTTCTCCCCGGTGAGCCGGTTCATCTGGGCTTCGGAGAGGGAGGCGGACAGGGCTTCCCGGCGGCGGCTGAGCTCGCCGGTGCTTTCACCCAGCTCGGACAGCTCGGCGTTGTATTTTTCCAGTTCGGCTTCTGCGGCGGCAGCGCCGTTTTCGGCCTGGGCGCGTGCGGTGTCGTTCTCCTTCAGCTGGTCTTCCAGCTGTTTGATCTGGGTGTTGCGGCGCTCGGCGGCGGCCACGCCCTCCTGCACGGCGGCGTCCAGACGTTCCAGGTCCAGGCTGGCTTTCAGCCGGGCGGAGGCGGCGTTGACGCTCTCGCTCTCGGCACCGGCCAGCTCGGCAGCCAGGGTATCGGCTTCTGCCTGGCGGGCTTTGGCTTCCCGCTCGGCATCCGCCCGGCGCAGTTCCAGCTTTTTCAGCTTGGTGCGCAGTTCTTCCAGTTCCTGCTTGCGGCTGAACACACCCGCGCTGCGGGCGGTGGAACCGCCGGTAAAGGAACCGCCGGCGTTGATGACCTGGCCGTCCAGGGTCACGATGCGGTTGCGATACCCCAGATTTTTGGCCACGGCAGAGGCTTCCGCCAGGTCTTCCACCACGATGATGCGGCCCAGCAGGTTATCAAGGATATGGCGGTAACGGTCGTCCGCTTCCACCAGGTCGGCGGCCACTTCGGCGGTGCCGGTGAGGCGGCCGTTGAACCGGTTGCCCTGGACGGTATCCAGGGGCAGGAAGGTGGCACGGCCGGCCCGTTCCTCCTTCAGAAAGGCGATGGCAGACCGGGCGCAGCGCTCGTCCTCCACCACGATGTTCTGCAAGGCGAAGCCCAGCGCTGTTTCGATGGCGGTTTCGTAGCCCTTGCGCACCGTGAGGATGCCGGCCACCGGGCCGATGATGCCCCGCAGCCGGTTGGCCGAGGCAGCCCGCATGACCGTCTTGACGCTCTGCTGGTAGCCGTCCATGTTCCGTTCCAGATCTTCCAGAATGCGGATGCGTTGGGCAGTGTTGGAGCGGTCCCGGTCGGCCTTCTGCAAGGCATCGGCGGCTTCGGCCTGCTGACGGCGGCGGCTTTCCAGTTTGAGTTTGAGCCCGGCCTTGATGTTATCACACCGGGTGACGTTGTCCTCGGCCTGCTGCAGGGTCTGGGCCGCCACTTCCCGCTCGGCGTTCAGCTTGTCGGCGGCGCCGGAAGCGGCCGCGGCCTGGTTGCGCAGGCCGTCCAGCTGGGTACGGGAGGCTTCGGCGGCAGAGGTCAGGGAGGCAGCCCGCACCTTCATGGTGGTGGCGGCGTCCTGCAGGCGGGCAATGGCGGCTTCCACCACGTCCCGGCGCTCGCCGCTCTGCAAAGCCTGCTGTTCCAGTGCGTTCATCTGGGCACGCAGGTCGGAGATGGTCTTGTCCGCCTGAGCCAGCTGGGCACGCAAGGTTTCGATGGCGTCCTGGTGCTCCCTGGTTTCGGCCTCGATGCCCTTGGCGCCCTCCCCGGCCCGGGCCAGTTCGGCCTCGGCGTCCTGGATCTGGGATTGGGCGTGCTCGTTCTCGTTGCGCAGAACGGCGATTTTGCTGTCGCTGCCCGCCCCGGCTTCGGTCAGGGCGCGGATGTCGGCGTTGGCCTGCTCCACCTGCAGCATGAGCTGCTGGGCTTCTTCCCGCAGGGCTTCGGTCTTCTGGTCGAATTCGTCCAGCTGGCGGGAGAGGCGGGCGTAGTCGGACTCGGCAGCCTCGTACCGGCGCTGCTGGTCCCGCACCGCGTCCTGGGCGCGGCGGATGGAGTCCACCCACAGGGTGACCTCCAGGGATTTGCGGGTTTCGGAGTATTCCAGGAACTTCTGGGCCTTCTCGCTGTCCCGCTTCAGGGGACCGACCCGGCCTTCCAGTTCGCCCAGAATGTCCCGCAGGCGTTCCAGATTGCCCTCGGCGGCAGCCAGACGGCGCTCGGCCTCGTTCTTGCGGTAGCGGAACCGGGCGATGCCGGAGGCTTCCTCAAAGATTTCCCGGCGTTCGGCGCTCTTGGCGCCCACGATCTCGGCAACACGGCCCTGCCCGATGATGGCGTAGCCGTCCCGGCCCAGGCCGGTATCCAGTAACAGTTCGTAGATATCTTTCAGACGGACGTTCTGTCCGTTGATGGTGTATTCACTTTCGCCGCTGCGGTAATACCGGCGGCCGATGGTGACCTCATCCGCGTCCATGGCCAGGCCGTGGTCGGCGTTGTCGATGGTCAGGCTGACGGCGGCATAGCCCATGGCCCCGCGGGTCTGGGTGCCGCCGAAGATCACGTCCTCCATCTTGCCCGCGCCGCGCAGCTGCTTGGAGCTGGTTTCGCCCATGACCCAGCGGATGGCGTCGGAGATATTGCTTTTGCCCGAACCGTTGGGGCCCACCACGCCGGTGATACCGGCGCCGATGGCGACCTTGGTGCGGTCCGGGAAGGACTTGAAGCCCTGGATCTCAAGTTCTTTTAAGCGCATGCAGGCGGGTTCCTTTCCGTAATCAGGGGTTCAGTTCGGCAAGGGCCTGTTTGGCGGCCTGCTGTTCCGCGGCCTTTTTGCTCCGGCCTTTGCCGGTAGCCAGGGTCTTGCCGTTGAGGGTGACTTCCACCTCAAAGGTTTTATCGTGGTCGGGGCCGGACTGGCCCACCACCGTGTACCGCAGTTCGGCGCCGGGTTTTTCCTGCACCAGTTCCTGCAGCTTGGTCTTGTAGTCGGGGTCTGCGGTCTTGCCCTCGGTGATGAAGGGCAGAATGAAGTTGCGGGCCACTTCCATGCCGCCGTCCAGATATAGCGCGGCGATGAGGGCCTCAAAAGCGTCGGACACCACGCTGGGGCGGGTGCGGCCGCCGCCCAGTTCCTCACCGTGGCCCAGGCGCAGATAGCTGCCCAGGTCGATCTCGGCGGCAAAGCGGAAGAGGGCTTCCTCCGAAACGAGGGCCGCCCGCATGCGGGTCAGTTCGCCCTCGGGGCGGGAGGAATGGTGGAACAGATAGTCCGCCACCACCACCGACAGCACACTGTCGCCCAGGAATTCCAGGCGTTCGTTGTGGCGGGTGGGCACCTTGGATTCGTTGGCAAAACTGGTATGGGTCATGGCAATGCGCAGCAGTGCCGGGTTCTTGAAATGATAGTGGAGCACCTGCTCCAGCTGTTCAAAGGAGCGGTTCGGCATAGGGATTCGTCCTTTCCGTCATTCCTGGGCGGCGGCCATGGTGTCGGCCAGAGCCTTTTCCATGGTGCCACACAGATCGTTCTCCACGCAGGTCTTGGCCTGGCGGATGGCATTCTTGATGCCCCGGGCCTTGCTGGAGCCGTGGGCCTTGATGACCGGCTTGGCGGCACCCAGCAGGGGCGCGCCGCCCACTTCCTCGGAGTCCATCATGTTTTTCAGGCCGCGCAGACCGTCCTTGATGGTCAGATAGGCCAGCTTGGTGAACAGATTCTTCAGGAAGATGGGCTTGAGCATGCCCAGCAGGCTGGTGGCCACGCCCTCGGTGAGCTTGAGCACCACGTTGCCCACAAAACCGTCGCAGACCACCACGTCCACCTTGCCTTCCGGGATGTAGCGGGGCTCGATGTTGCCCACGAACCGGATGGAGGGGTTGGCTTTCAGCTTCTGGTGGGCTTCCCGGTACATGGGGGTGCCCTTGTGGTCCTCGGCACCGTTGTTGACCAGGGCCACGCTGGGGTCCTTGCGGCCCATGACCTTTTCGGCATAGACGCTGCCCATGGTGCCGAAGGCGTTGAGCATGTCAGCACGGCATTCGGCGTTGGCGCCGCAGTCCAGCAGCAGGTAATGCTGCTGGATGCCGGGCATGGGGGTGGCCAGAGCCGGGCGCTTGACCCCCTTGACGGTGCGCACAATGAGGCTGGTAGCCACATGCAGTGCGCCAGTGGAGCCGGCGGAAACGAAAGCGTCGCCCTCGCCGTTCTTGAGCATGGTCAGGCCCTTCACCAGGCTGGAATCCGGCTTGTGGCGGGCGGCCTTGACGGGGTCGTCCTCCATGGTGACCACTTCGGTGCAGTTGATGACCTCAAAGGGAGCGAGGTCGATGTTCAGCTCGGCAGCCGCCTGGCGGATGACTTCCTCCTGGCCCAGCAGGGCGATGGTCATGCCCTGGCCGAACTCCTTCATGGCATCGGCCGCCCCCTGCAGAACGGCGTTGGGGGCGTTGTCGCCGCCCATCACGTCCAAAAGAATCTTCATTCCACGTCCTCCTGTTCAGCCACCCAGGTGGCCATGGCGGTCTGGGCGGCGTTGGAAAGCGCCATATAGCGTTCCCGCTTGTCCCGGATGGAGTTGATCTCCTCGGTGCGGGGCAAGATGCCCATGTTGGCGCCCATGGGCTGGAAGTCCTTGTTGGGGGTCATCAGATAGTCGATCAGGGAGCCGCACATGGTGGCCGCCGGAGGCGGGGTGTACGGTTTGCCGTTCAGACGGGCAAAAATCGACCGCGCCGCCAGCAGGCCGCTGGCCGCGCTTTCCATGTAGCCTTCAAAGCCGGTGATCTGCCCGGCAAAGAAGACGTTGGGGTGCTGTTTCAGGCTCTGGTCTGGAGCCAGGACCTTGGGGGCATTGAGGAAGGTATTGCGGTGCATGACACCGTAGCGCACGAACTCGGCGTTTTCCAGGCCGGGGATCATGCGGAACACCCGCTGCTGTTCGCCCCATTTCAGGTTGGTCTGGAATCCCACCAGGTTGTACAGGGTACCGGCGGTATTCTCAGCCCGCAGCTGGACGTTGGCCCAGGGGCGGTGGCCGGTGTTGGGGTCCTTGAGCCCCACCGGGCGCAGGGGGCCGAAGCGGATGGTATCGGCGCCCCGGGCGGCCATGACCTCGATGGGCATGCAGCCCTCGTACACGGTCAGGTCCTTGTCGGCGTCGTGGCGGGGAGCCCGCTCGGCGCTGATAAGGGCGGCGTGGAAGGCCTCGTATTCCGCTTTATTGAAGGGACAATTCAGGTAGTCGGCCTCCCCCCGGCCGTACCGGGAAGCGGCAAACACCTTGTTGTAGTCCAGGCTTTCGGCGGTGACGATGGGGGCCACCGCATCGTAGAAGTTCAGTTCCTGTCCGCCGGACAAAGCGGCCACGGCCTCGGCCAGCGCGCCCTCGGTGAGGGGGCCGGTGGCCACCAGCACGGGTTCATCCTCCGGGATGGCGGTAACTTCCTGCCGGTGTACCGTGATGCCCGGGCAGCTTTCCACCAGGCGGGTGACTTCCTCACTGAAGCGGTCCCGGTCCACGGCCAGGGCACCGCCGGCAGCCACACGGGCCACCTCGGCGGCGGGCAGCAGATGGCTGCCCATGGCCCGCATCTCCAGTTTCAGCAGGCCGGAGGCGGAGTCCGGGCGCTCGGCTTTCAGGGAATTGGAGCAGACCAGCTCCGCAAAGCCTGCGCTTTTGTGAGCCGGGGAAAAATGGACCGGTTTCTGCTCGTACAGGTCCACCTGCACCCCGTGTTCCGCCAGCCAGAGGGCAGCTTCGCACCCGGCCAGGCCGGCGCCGTATATCGTAATCTTGTGCATATTACTCCTTCTTGGGGGCGGCATCCTTGGTAAAGCCGCAGCCTTCCTTCAGGCAGATCAGCTGTCCCTTGCGCTTGAACAGGGTGCTGTTGCACTGGGGGCAGCGCTCGGTAACGGGCTCGTCCCAGGTCATGAAGTTGCAGGTGGGATAGTTGCTGCAGCCGTAGTACACACGGCCCTTGGCGCTCTTGCGCAGCAGCATGTGGCCCCCGCACAGCGGACACAGGCCGCCGGTATCCTTGACCAGCGGGTGGGCGTTGCGGCATTCCGGGAAGCCTGAACAGGCCACGAACTTGCCGTAGCGGCCCGACTTGATAACCATGGGCTTGCCGCATTTTTCGCAGAGCTCATCGGTGGGGATGTCCGCCACCTTGACCTTTTTGCCCTCCATGTCCTTTTCGGCCTTTTCCAGGCTCTTGGCAAAGCCCTGGTAGAACTCGTCCACCGTCTGGACCCAATCGGCCTGGCCGCTTTCCACCACGTCCAGCTTCTTTTCCATCGCAGCGCTGAAGGTGGGGTCCACGATGTCGGGGAATTCCTCCATCATGACCTGATTCACGGCCTGACCCAGGGGGGTGGTTTTCAGCTTCTTGTTTTCCTTTTCCACATAGCCCCGGTCGATGATGGTGCTGATGGTGGGAGCGTAGGTGGAAGGACGGCCGATGCCGTTCTCTTCCAGAGCATGGATGAGGGCGGCTTCGGTGTACAGCGGCGGCGGCTGGGTGAACTTCTGGTCCGCCGTCAGTTTATGCAGGTCCAGCGCCTGCCCGGCTTCCAGCGGGGGCAGGGCGGTTTCTTTCTTTTTGGTGTCGTCGGTGGCTTCCTCGTACAGGGCGGTGAAGCCGTCGAAGGTGACGGTGTAGCCCGAAGCGCGGAACAGCCAGTCCCCTGCTCCCACGGTCACCGACACGGTATCCATGAGGCAGTCGGCCATCTGGCTGGCCATGAAGCGGGACCAGATCAGCCGGTACAGGCGGGCGGTATCCCCCTCAATGCTCTTTTCCACCTCGTCGGGGGTCAGTTCGGGCATGGAGGGACGGATGGCTTCGTGGGCATCTTGGGCCGCGGTGGCGGAACGGGACTTCCAGTGGCGCTGGGTGGGGCAGACGTACTGCTCGCCCCAGCGGCCGCCGATATAGCTCTTGGCGGCGGCCACGGCCTCGTCGGAGATGCGCAGAGAGTCGGTACGCATATAGGTGATCAGACCCACGGTACCGTGGCCCTGGATGTCCACGCCTTCATACAGGGTCTGGGCCGCCCGCATGGTACGGGTGGCGGAAAAGCCGAAGGCACGGCTGGCATCCTGCTGCAGGGTGGAGGTGATGAAGGGCGGGGCAGGCGCACGGCGGCGCTTGCCCTTGTCCACTTTGGCCACACTGTACGCCTTGCCTTCCAGGGAGGCCAGGATCTTGTCCGCTTCCTCTTTGGTGCGGACGGTGATCTTTTTGCCGTCGGCGGAAGCGGACAGGCGGGCGGTAAAGGCCGCCCCGCCGCCCACGGGCTTGACGTTGGCGTCGATGTTCCAGTATTCTTCGGGCACAAAGCGCTCGATTTCCAGCTCCCGGTCCCGGATCAGGCGCACGGTGACGCTCTGCACACGGCCGGCGGAAAGGCCCCGGCGCACCTTGCGCCACAGAAACGGGCTGAGCTTGTAGCCCACCAGGCGGTCCAGTTCCCGCCGGGCCTGCTGGGCGTTGAACAGGTCCATATCAATGGCCCGGGGATGGGCCATGCCTTCCTTGACGCCCTTTTTGGTGATCTCGTCAAAGGTCACACGGTTGGGCGCGGCCGGGTCCAGACCCAGCAGATTGGCCAGATGCCAGCTGATGGCTTCTCCCTCACGGTCCGGGTCGGTGGCCAGCAGAACGCCGTCACACTTTTTGGCTTCTGCTTTCAGATCTTTGACCAGTTTCTTCTTGTCCTTGATGACTACATATTTGGGGGTATAGCCGTGTTCAATGTCAATGCCCAGCTGGCTGGAAGGCAGGTCGCGCACATGGCCCATGCTGGCTGTGACTTTGTACCCGCGGCCCAGGTACTTGCCAATGGTCTTGGCCTTGGCCGGGGATTCCACAATGACTAATTTTGGCATAGCTTCGCTCCTGAAAAAAGGTTTACCGCTCGGCGGTATACAGTTGTCCCGGGTGGGAGGCGGCGGCACCGGCAAATTCCAGTTCCATCAGGGCCGCCAGGACCCGGGGCATGGGCAGGCCGGACTCGGCTGCCGCCTGGGCGGGGGTGCAGGGCACCGGTCCCAGCGCACCCAGCACGGTGCGGGCGTCCTCACTGAGGGGGACTTCTTCCGCCGCGGCGGCGGCCGGCTCATCGGCTGCGGCCTGCATCTCCAGCGCTTTCAGCACGTCGGAGGCCTCGCACAGCGGGCGGGCTTTGCCCTCCCGCAGCAGGTCGTTGGTGCCCTCGCTGGTGGGGCTGTAAATGCTGCCCGGCACGCTGAACACCAGCCGCCCGTACCGGGCGGCGTGGGATACGGTGTTCAGGGTCCCGCTGCGGCGGCGGGCCTCGGTGACGCAGACCGCCTCCGAGAGCCCGGCGATCAGCCGGTTGCGGGCCAGGAAGGTCCCGGTGGTCTTGCCCTTGTAGTCGGGCGGGTATTCGCTGACCACCGCCCCGCCCCCGGCTTCGATCTCACGGCGCAGGGCGGCGTTGGCGGCGGGGAAAGTCTTGTCGATCCCAGTGCCCAGAAAGGCCACGGTGGGGGTCCCTGCTTCCACCGAAGCCCGGTGAGCCTCGGCGTCCAGGCCGTCGGCCAGACCGCTGACCAGCACCGCCCCCGCCCGGGCCATATTCACGGCCAGATCATGGCAGGCCTGCTGGCCGTAGCGGGTGGGACGGCGGGTACCCACCATGCCCACATACCGCCCACCGTTGAGGCAGGCAATGCTGCCGGTGACATACAGCACCACCGGCATATCGGGCAGGGTGCGCAGGCGTTCGGGATAGTCGATGTCCTGGGGGGTGAGGATCTCCACCCCCAGCCGGGCACAGCTTTCCAGCCGTCCCTGCAGATCGGCAGGCCGGAGGGCTTTCAGCCGGGCCAGCGCCGTGGGATGCAGGGTTTTGGGCAGAGTCTGTTCCCGGCAGATGCGCTCATACAGCGCCCGGGGGTCCGGCCACTGCCGCAGCAGAGCCTGGGCCTGCCGGTATCCGGAACCCAGACCGTCGGCCAACCACATCCAGTACAGCGCGGTATCCATTGTACATCAAACTCCTCTGAAATGCCACAGCAAAACGCTGCCGGCCACACCGGCGTTCAGGCTTTCCACCCGGTCGGTCATGGGGATGCGCACGGCGGCATCGCAGGCGGCCACGGCCTCGTCGGTCAGGCCCTGGCCTTCGCTGCCGATGACCACGCACACCCCGCCGGGCAGGTCGGTGCCCACCGCATCCAGGGGCCGGGCCTTATAGAGGGCCGCCGCCAGGCAGGTGACGCCCCGGGCCCGCAGTTTGCCCAATGCGACGGGCAGGTCGGAGCAGATGCCGATAGGCATCCGCCCTGCCGCCCCCATGGAAGCCCGCAGGACTTTGGGGGAGAAGGGCGCGGCACACCCGGGGCCCAGCAGTACCGCATCAAACCCGAAGGCCGCGGCACTGCGCAGCAAAGTTCCCACATTGCCGGGGTCCTGCACCCCTTCCAGAGCCAGGATACGGCGGGCGGTTTCCAGCAAAGGAACCGGGTCGGTGGAGGGTGCCTCAAACAGGGCAAACACATCCTGGGAAGAGCGGGTCCCGGCCAGCTTTTCGGCCACATGAGGGGCGATCACGGTGGTGCGGTCCCCGTAGGCGGAAAGCGCCGGGGTATGGGCCAGGGCAGCCTCGGTGGCATACAGCTCGGTGAGGGTACAGTCCTTGGCCAGTTCCAGGCAGAGCTTGGGGCCTTCGGCAAACAGAAGCCCCGCCGCGGCACGCTGCTTTTCGGCATCGCGCAGGGCACACACCCGCTTGATGCGGGCATTGTCCCGGCTGGTGATCACAGGTAACATGTCCATAAAAATGCTCACAATTCCAAAAAAGACGCACGCGCATGTGCGCGGGCGTCTTTGGGTGGTTTCTGTTTTCGATTACAGAGCCTTCTTGGCGGTTTCCACCAGAGCGGTGAAGCTGGCGGGATCGTGAATGGCCATCTCGGACAGCATCTTGCGGTTCAGTTCGATGCCGGACTTCTTCAGGCCGTTCATGAAGGTGGAGTAGTTCATGCCCTGGGCACGGACCGCATTGTTGATGCGGGTGATCCACAGGTTACGGAACTGGCGCTTCTTCAGCTTGCGGCCAACGAAAGCGTAGTTGCCGGACTTCATCACGGCCTGCTTGGCCATGCGGAAATGCTTGGACTTGGAGCCGTAGTAGCCCTTTGCCAGTTTCAGGGTCTTGGTGCGACGCTTGTGCGTCATGGTAGCGCCTTTGATACGAGCCATTGTATTCTATCTCCTTTTATACAGTCATATTCAAACCGGTGTTTCGTGCGGGGTGGGCAATCAGCCACCGTAGGGCATCATGCGGCGCACGGTGGCCTCGTTGGTCTTGTCCACATAGTGGTTCATGCGCAGACCGCGGGTCAGCTTGGTGGTCTTCTTGGTCAGGATATGACGGCGCTTGGACGCATTGCGCTTGATCTTGCCGGAACCGGTCATCTTGAAGCGCTTTTTGGCGCCGGAGCAGGTCTTCAGTTTGAGCTTTGCCATTTTGTTTTTCCTCCTAATATTGGGTTACTTGGTGGGCGCGGGCGACATGAACATCATCATGCTGCGGCCTTCCAGCTTGGGCTGTTTGTCAACAACGCCCTTGCCTTCCAGCTGTTCCGCAAAACGACGATGCACGTCAAGGCCCAGGTTGGTGTGCGCCATCTCACGGCCGCGGAACCGAATGGAAACCTTGAGTTTGTGGCCCTGTGCCAGGAACTTGGCCGCCTGGTTGACCTTGGTGTTGAAGTCGTTGGTATCAATGTTCAAAGAAAGACGAATCTCCTTGACTTCCACGACTTTCTGGTTCTTTTTGGCTTCCTTTTCCCGCTTCTGCATTTCGAAGCGGTACTTGCCATAGTCAAGGATCTTGCACACCGGGGGCTTGGCCTGCGGGGCGACCTTAACCAGATCCAGGTCCTGATCCATAGCCATGCGCAGTGCGTCGCGGGGCGACATGATGCCCATCTGGGAGCCATCGGCCCCGATCAGGCGAATCTCTTTGTCACGAATGCGCTCGTTGATCTCCAGTTCCTTGGTAGTGTTAGTGCTGGCGATTGGAATACACCTCCCATACAAAACGTAAAGTGAATAACAAAAGCGGCTGCCGTAAAAAGCAGCCGCCGAACAGACCATACATGCCAAAGCGGACACAGTGTGTCCCACGCTTCGGAATATTATGACCCGGAGCCTTTCGGCCCGCAAGGTGAACGACGGCAATCTAGCCGGACGCTGCTTTTTTTACAAACGTTATCTTACCACGGGTTTCCTGCCTTGTCAAGCACTTTTTTGGCATAGACAGGCCGGAACAGGATTTGCGGTTTTATTTTTTCTTTTTTGGGCAAACATCTTTTAACCCGCGGGTAAATATGGTATTATTATAAGCTGAAATGTTGTGCGTTTCAATACATGAGGGGATGTAATCTGTATGGTTGAAGATAAGCAGATCCGCCTGGTTTTGTTCTTCGGCGGTGTATCCAGTGAACATGAGGTCAGCTGCGTGTCCGCGGCGGCCTGGCTGCGGGCCCTGCGTCAGCCGCCCTGCGCCGGGCGCTATGCCGTGACGGCGGTGGGCATCACCAAGGAAGGCCGCTGGCTGCGTTACACCGGCCCGGCCGAGCGGGTGGAGGACGGCAGCTGGAAGACCGACGCTGCCAACTGTGCCCCCTGCGCCCTGAGCCCCGACCGCATCATGCGCGCTTTGCTGGTGAAGGAAGCGGGCGGCTGGACCGAACATCCGGTGGACGTGGCGGTGCCGGTGCTCCACGGCAAGAACGGCGAGGACGGCACCATCCAGGGCCTGTTTGAGCTGGCGGGACTGCCCTATGTGGGCTGCGGTGTGCTGGCCAGTGCCGTGTGCATGGACAAAGCGGTGGCCAACACCGTGATGGACGCTTCCGGCGTGCCCCACTGCGCCTGGTGCTTTGCCATCCGCGCCGACGTGGAAGCCGACGCCGACAAGGTGCTGGACATGGTGGAAGCCAAGCTGCCCTACCCCGTCTTCGTCAAGCCTGCCAACGCCGGTTCCAGCGTGGGCATCACCAAGGCCCGGGACCGCGCCGAGCTGCGCAAGGCCATTGACGTGGCCCTGGCCGAGGATGACAAGGTCGTGTTTGAGGAATTCATCGACGGACAGGAAGTGGAGTGTGCGGCCATCGGCAACCCCGATGCCCCCGACACCGTTTTCACCACCCGCCCCGGCGAGATTCTGGCCGGTGCGGAGTTCTACACCTACGACGACAAGTACAAGAACGGCGTGTCCCAGGTATTGATCCCCGCCCGTCTGGAGGAAGCCAAGCTGGATGAGGTGCAGGCCCTGGCCCGCCGGGCGTATCTGGCCCTGGGCTGCGCCGGGCTGTCCCGCTGCGACTTCTTTGTGCAGAAGGGCACCGGCCGTGTTTTGTGCAATGAGTTGAACACCTTCCCCGGCTTTACGGCCATCAGCATGTATCCGAAGCTGATGGAGCGGGAGGGTCTGAGCTTCTCGGCGCTGGCGGACCGTCTGATTCACCTGGCGCTGACCAAGCGGAAGGGAGCCTATTGATGGATACAAGGCCCATCGGAGTATTTGACAGCGGCCTGGGCGGTCTGACCGCCGTGCGCCAGCTGCGCCGGGTTCTGCCCGGGGAAGACATCGTCTATTTCGGTGACACCGGCCGGGTGCCCTACGGCAGCCGCGGCCGTCAGACCATTCTGCAGTATGCCCGGCAGGATATCCGGTTTCTGCTGAGCCAGAACGTCAAGTTTTTGATGGCTGCCTGCGGCACCGTTTCCTCCACCTATCCTTCGGAGGAAGCCTCCCGCCTGCCCGTGCCCTACACCGGCGTGGTGGGAGCGGCCGCGCGCAAGGCGGCCACCCTGACCCGCAACCACCGGGTGGGGGTCATCGGCACGGCGGCCACCATCCGCAGCGGCTCCTATGCGGCGCTGCTGAAAGATCTGGTGCCGGACATCCAGATCACCGCCAAAGCCTGCCCGCTGTTTGTGCCGCTGGTGGAAAGCGGCCATGTGGCCGACGGCGACCCGGTGACCACCCTGGTCATTGAGCAGTATCTGACCGAGGTGCGGGATGCCGGGGTGGACACCCTGATCCTGGGCTGCACCCATTACCCGCTGCTGAAAAAGATGATCGGGGATTTCATGGGCGAGGATGTGGCCCTCATCGACCCGGGCAAGGTCACGGCCATTGAAACCGCCGCCGCCCTGGACGACCTGGGGCTGACCAACGGCCGCAGCGAAGGCGGACGGGTGCACTACTATGTCAGCGACACCCCCGAGGCCTTCAAGGAACTGGAAAACCTGTTCCTGGGCGAATACGCCGGCGGCCCGGTGGACCAGATTGCCATCGAAACCTATTGATTCACCTATACTATATAAGGATACGGAAAAGATCATGCAGGACAATTACCTGATTACCATACGCGGCACCATGCAGCAGAACGGCGAGGAGGACAGCGTGGAGCTGATGACCCGCGGCAAGTTCACCCAGCGCGGTTCCGCCTATTACATTGTATATGAGGAAACCGAAGCCACCGGCTATGCGGGCTGCACCACCACCGTCAAGGTCACCCTGGACGGCCAGCAGGTGGTCATGACCCGTTTCGGCAAAGTGCCCAGCCAGCTGGTCATCGAAAAGGGCATCCGCCACATCTGCCATTACGAAACCGGCTACGGTTCCATCTCTCTGGGTGTGGCGGCCGATGTCATCGAGCTGTTCCTGAGCGAGGCCGGCGGACGGCTGAAGTTCAGCTACACCCTGGATTCCGGCGGAGAAAATTTCATCAGCCGCAATCTGGTGGACATCACGGTGGAGCAGCTGCCCACCGAAGTGGAAGAATAAGCGCATCCTCATTGGGGATTTTTACTTGAAAACGGAGGTTTCAAACATGAATTACGAACACTACAACCCCCGCCAGGCCGCTCTGGATGCGGCCCGCGGTCTGCTGCAGAACGCCGCCGAAGCCGCCATGGAGTCCGGCGCGCTGCCCCGTGCCGAACTGCCCGCCTACATTGTGGAAATTCCGGCGGACGTGAAGAACGGCGACGTGGCCTGCAACCTGGCCATGGCCGGTGCGCGTGTGTTCCATAAGGCTCCCCGTCAGATTGCCGAGGCCATCGTGGGCTGCCTGGACCTGACCGGCAGCCCCTTTGACCGGGTGGAGATCGCCGGTCCCGGCTTCATCAACCTGTATCTGGGCAACGGCTGGTTCACCGATGTGGTCCGCGCAGCCTGCTCCGAGTCTGAATACGGCCGCACCGACGTGGGCGCCGGCAAAAAGTACAACGTGGAGTTTGTTTCCGCCAACCCCACCGGTCCCATGCACATGGGCAACGCCCGCGGCGGCGCTCTGGGCGACTGCCTGGCCGCCTGCCTGGACTGGGCGGGCTATGATGTGACCCGCGAGTTCTACATCAACGACGCCGGCAACCAGATCCAGAAGTTCGGCAAGAGCCTGGCCATCCGCTACCTGCAGCTGTTCAAGGGTGAGGAGGCCTGCCCCCTGCCCGAGGAATGCTACCAGGGCCACGATATCATCGAGCACGCCAAGAACTTTGCCGCCGAGCACGGCGATGCCTATGTGAACGCCGACTTTGAGGAGCTGAAGCAGGCTATCATCGACTACGCCCTGCCCAAGAACATCGAAGGCCTGCAGCGCGACCTGGGCAAATACCGCATCACCTACGATGTGTGGTTCCATGAGAGCACCCTGCACGAGTCCGGCGCGGTGAAGGCCGTGGTGGACAAGCTGCTGGAGTCCGGCGCCTGCTACAAGGCCGAGGACGGCGCCATCATGTACAAGAGCGCCCAGTTTGCCGCCAAGTACGGTGTGGTCAACAAGCGCAAGACCGAGGACGGCTCCGAGGAGGAAGCCAAGGACGAGGTGCTGGTGCGCGCCAACGGCATTCCCACCTACTTTGCCGCCGACATCGCCTACCATTACAACAAGCTGGCCGTGCGCGGCTTTGACAAGGCCATCGACGTGTGGGGCGCCGACCATCACGGCCATGTAGCCCGCATGAAGGGCGCCATGGACGCCGTGGGCCTGGACGGCAGCCGTCTGGACGTGGTCCTGATGCAGATGGTCAACCTGATGCGCGACGGCAAGCCCGTGCGTATGTCCAAGCGTACCGGCAAGGCCATCACCCTGACCGACCTGCTGGATGAGGTGCCCATTGATTCCGCCCGCTTCTTCTTCAACCAGCGGGAAAGCACTTCCACCCTGGACTTTGACCTGGACCTGGCTGTGCGCAATGACAGCGAGAACCCGGTGTACTATGTGCAGTACGCCCACGCCCGCATCTGCTCCATCCTGAAGAAGTTGGAGAGCGAGGGCATCGCCTTCCGCGGCATTGACGCCGTGGACGCTTCGGTCCTCACCGACCCCAGCGAGCAGGCCCTGATCCGTCTGCTGGCCGCCTTCCCTGCCGAGATCGCCGCAGCAGCCGAAAAGTACGACCCGGCCCGCATCACCCGCTTTGTCATCGACCTGGCCAGCGCCTTCCACCGCTTCTACAACTCCTGCCGTATTCTGGGCACCGAGGATGCCGTGCAGCAGGGCCGTATTGCCCTGTGCCTGGCCGTGCGCGGTGTGATCCGCAACGTGCTGACCATGTTCAAGATCAGCGCCCCCGAAAGCATGTAAATTCTTCCGGCGGGCCCTGCCGCCGGTGGATGTATAAAAAGCGAAGGAGGACCCCTCTATGAAGACCTGCCCCCGCTGTGGTGCCACCTGCACCGACAACGACCGCTTCTGCCCCAACTGCGGCAACCCGCTGCCCGAATCGTCCTACACCCAGCCGCCTCACGCTGAAAACGGTCCCCGCTATGAGCAGCCCCCGCATGACGGCCCGGTGTACCAGTCCGCTTACCAGCGGCCCCGCCGCAGCGTGGCCCTGGCCATCGTCCTGAGTATCATCACCTGCGGCATCTATTCCATCTACTGGTTCGTGGTGCTCAACGACGAAATCAACGACCTGACCGGCGATACCACCGCCCCCAGCGGCCTCGTGGCCTTTCTGCTGAGCCTGATCACCTGCGGCATTTACGGCCTCTACTGGGCCTACGTCATAGGCCGCAAGGTGGCCTACCTCAACCGCACATCGGACAGTGGCGTCATCAACCTGATCATCGCCCTGTTCGGCTTCCAGATCATCAATCTGGCTCTGTTCCAGGATGCTGTCAACCGTTACGCCGGCTAAGCGCCGCAAGCTGCGGACCCTGGCGTTCCTCGCCTGTGCAGGGGCGGTCTATGCGGTGTTTGCCGCCCGTTTCGGCGGGCTCCCCTGCCCCTTCCGCCTGGTGACCGGCCTGCAATGTCCCGGCTGCGGCGTGACCACGCTGGTCCTGTGCCTGCTGCGGGGGGACTGGTCCGGCGCCTGGACCGCCAATCCCTTTCTGCTGGCCACTTCGCCCCTGCTGGCGGCGATTGTATGGCGGTTCTGGTGGCGGGATACCCGCCCCGGCCGCCTTTGGCTGGCACTGGTTGCCGGGTACATCGCCGCCCTGCTGGCATGGGGTATCTTGCGCAACATCGCAGTTTTTCCGGCAGTTTTCTGACAAAACAAAACGGGATGCAATCCCCTGTGCGGGGGCTGCATCCCGTTTTTAGTTACACCGAACATATTTATTATACCACATCTGTCAATGCAATTTCCATCCATAACATGAACAAATATTCCATTTTAGCTTTGGCGCATCTGCGAATGGACGCCCCCGGACCCGTGTGATATAGTATAGTCACAGAAAGAAAACAGCCGGAGATAAGGAACCACAGAAAGTTCCAAGGTAGCCACTTTCAAAAGGAACCGAAAAAGGCACGGACACTCTTTCGACAGCTTGCAGAAGATTTCTCTAAAGCATGAACCCCCGGTTCGGAACCAGTTGGTTTCGATAAACGGAATGGCAGCTTCAAAGGGAACACTGCAGGGACTCCGTAAAGGGAAGACCGGAAAGGCCATCGGAAAACTTGAAAGACGTGCAAAGGCTAGGCCGGCGGGATTCGTAAGAAAGGAGGCTCAGCCCCATGGCAAACTTTAAAGATCCCATTCATCACCGGCGGGCCTGGGCCTGCTGAAGAAAAACGAACCACATTGACAGCCGCAGGTCATTACCTGTAAAAGAAGATCAAAAAACCGATGATCGGTTCGTATAATAGAGATCAGCAGACCCAGGGCCCGTCAAAGTTTGGACCCCAAGCGTTTCGAATAGATTAGATGAAAGGAACGTAAAGTCTGACCTCGTGGCCGGTGATTCCCGAACAAAGGATTCCGAAAGGAAGACCTGGATTACAAAACAAATCGGAAGGCCCGTAAGCCTGAAGGTTTTGCGTAACAGAAAACTTCTTGACAGATCTTTCCGATAAAATCTTTCCTTAAAAAAGAAAGAGAAGCACTAAGGAAGTATGATTGAGAAAAGGGAAACAAGATAACGGCCGGAAGTATCCAGAGTTTGTAAGATTTGAATGGTTCGGATCGCAAGATTCAGCCTTAAAAGTTCGATCTTCGTTCATCTAACCGTACAGGAGATAACGCCAATGTACAGTTGATAAAAGAGGATGCATCCTCTGGCAGTAAACCCTTACCCGCAACCTCAGTGATCAGCAATCTGTTCAAACCGTTCTTTGGTAACCAACGCTTCTAAAAGGTACGTTCCCACGCAAAAGTTTTTGCGTACAGACCGCAGCAAATCAAACCGGACAAAATTGGATCGTAACCCATCAGGATGTTGTAAAAGGTTCTTCCCTTTCGGGTGACCTGCACAAAATCCGTAAAATGGAAACCGAAACAAACTTGAATGGCCGGCCAACCTGAGTAAAAGGAAGGCAAATCTGATTCGACTGCTTACGCAGATCCCGGGATACCGTTTCAAACCTCTTGTAAGCGAAACCCCAAGTTCCAATGGCAGACCCTGAAAAATCCGATCGATCGGATCACTGAAATCACTTTCGCAACGGAGCGGATCAAAACCATCGCAAGTTCTGGAAACGATGATCTGCATACAACGAATACAGGGTATGAGGCTATGACTCCAATCAAGTAGTACCGCCCCGGCGCACCAACAGAACGGTGCGCCGGGGCTTTTGTTCTGTGTACAGGTTCCCGCTTTCGCCCCTTTCCTCCGCTCTATGCGTGCGGGCATCCTTCTTTCCTGCCTGTTCTGTCGGGCAGGGTCTTTTTGGTTTCCCCGGTTGCATAATGGAGCGCCGGGCGATATAATAGAAACGTACTGCTTAAAATGGGAGGGGTGTGTATGGAACAAAACAAGCCGAAGCGTCAAGTGCTGGGGATTCTGGGCGGATTGGGCCCGGCCGCCAGCTGTTATCTGTATCAGATGCTCATCGACCACACCCCCGCTGTGCGCGACCAGGATCATATCGACCTGGTGCTGTCCTCCCGGGCCTCCACCCCGGACCGCACCGCCTTCATCCTGGGCAAGAGCGACGAAGACCCCTTCACCGTGATGGAAAAGGATGGCGAAAGTCTGGTGGCCTACGGTGCCACCGTGCTGGCCATCCCCTGCAACACGGCGCATTATTTTTATGACCGTCTGGCCGCTGCCCTGCCGGTGCCGGTGCTGAACATGCCCCGGCTGACCGTGGCCGAAGCCAAGGCCGCCGGCTGCAAAAAGCTGGGCATCCTGGCCACCGACGGCACCCTGCAGGCCGAAACCTACCAGATCATGTGCCGGGAGGCGGACCTTCCCTGGGCTGTGCCCTCCCCCGCCCACCAGGCCGGGGTCATGTCGGTGATCTACGACCAGATCAAAAAAGGCCGCCGGGCCGACATGGCTGTGTTCAATGCCGCGGTGGACGACCTGAAAGCCCAGGGCTGTGACATGGCCGTGCTGGGCTGCACCGAGCTGAGCCTGGTCAAGCGCGATGAAGGGCTTGGACCTTTCTTTATCGACAGCACCGAGGTGCTGTGCCGCCATGCGCTGCTTGCCTGCGGTGTGCAGCCCATCGGTTTTGACGAGATGGGAGGCCGCCAATGAAAACCAGTCCCCGATGCCGCCAGCCCGGGTTCCGAATGTGACCGCCGGGTCGCAGCTTACGAAATCAATGTGTTTTGGATGAGATTTTGAAGGAAAGGGATGTTTCCCCCATGGAAAACAAGAAATTTTATATCACCACCCCCATTTACTACCCCAGCGACAAGCTGCACATCGGCCACAGCTACACCACCGTGGCCTGCGATGCGCTGGCCCGCTACAAGCGCGCCAAGGGCTATGATGTCATGTTCCTGACCGGCACCGACGAGCACGGCCAGAAGATTCAGGACAAGGCTGCTGAAAAGGGCGTGACCCCGAAGGAATATGTGGACGCTATCGTGGCCACCGTCAAGGACCTGTGGAAGACCATGGACGTCAGCTACGACCGGTTCATCCGCACCACCGACGATTACCACGTCAAGAGCGTGCAGAAGATCTTCACCACCCTGCACGACAAGGGCGATATTTACAAGAGCACCTACAAGGGCATGTACTGCAAGCCCTGCGAGAGCTTTTGGACCGAAGCCCAGCTGAAAGACGGCTGCTGCCCCGACTGCGGCGGTCCCGTCTACGAAGCCGAAGAGGAAGCCTACTTCTTCAAGACCAGCAAGTACGCCGACCGGCTGCTCCAGTGGTATGAAGACCACCCCGACTTCATCCAGCCCGCCACCCGCAAGAACGAGATGATCGCTTTCATCAAGCAGGGTCTGCAGGATACCTGCGTGTCCCGTACCAGCGTGTCCTGGGGCATTCAGGTTCCCTTTGACCCCAAGCACACCATCTACGTCTGGATCGACGCACTTTCCAACTATATCACCGCGCTGGGCTACGGCAATGACACCTACCACGACTACGACAAATACTGGCCCGCGGACGTGCACATGGTGGGCAAAGAGATTCTGCGTTTCCACACCATCATCTGGCCGGCCATGCTGATGGCTCTGGATCTGCCCCTGCCCAAGAAAGTTTTCGGCCACGGCTGGTTGCTGCTGGGCGGCGGCAAGATGAGCAAGAGCAAGGGCAATGTGGTGGACCCGGTCAAGCTCTGCGACCGCTACGGCGTGGACGCCGTGCGCTACTTTCTGCTGCGGGAAGTGCCCTTTGGCAATGACGGTTCCTTCACCAACGAAGCCCTGATCAACCGCATCAACACCGACCTGGCCAACGACCTGGGCAATCTGCTGTCCCGCACCGTGGCCATGTGCGAAAAGTACTTTGGCGGCACCGTCACCAACGCCCCGCTGGATGAGGCCCTGGCTTCCATCATGCGGGAACTGCCCGGCAAGGTGGATGCTTCCATGGAAGCCCTGGACGTGCCCACTTCCCTGACTCACATTTTCGAGCTGGTCCAGCGCGCCAACAAGTACATTGACGAAACCGCGCCCTGGGTGCTGGCTAAGAACGAAGCGGACAAGCCCCGCCTGAACGCGGTGCTGTTCAACCTGTGCAGCGCGCTGGAACTGATTGCCGCCCTGCTGCAGCCCTACCTGCCCAACACCGCCCCCAAGATGGCCGAACAGCTGGGCGTAAGCGCCGACGAGCTGAGCGACCTGCTGCGGGAAGACACCATGGGCACCCTGCGCAGCGCCTACACCGTCCACAAGGGGGAGGTTCTGTTCCCCCGCATCGACGTGAAGGCCGAGATCGCCTACTTGGAAGCCGAGGATGCCAAGCGCAAGGCCGCTGCCGCCGCCAAGGCTGCCGAGGCCGCCAAGCCCGAAGCCCCCAAGGCCGAGGCTGTGGCCGAGATCACCGACCACGAGGAAGAGATTGACTTTGACACCTTCTGCAAGGTGGAAATGCGGGTGGCCGAAGTCCGCGCCTGCGAAGCCATGAAGGAGAGCAAGAAGCTGCTGCATCTGACCGTGTTTGACGGCGAGAAGGAGCGCTGCATCCTGTCCGGCATTGCCAAGTGGTACAAGCCGGAAGATCTGGTGGGCAAGCGTGTGCCCATTGTGGCCAACCTGGCTCCCCGCCCGATGATGAAGGGCAAATATGTCAGCGAGGGCATGATCATGGCCGCTGACACTGCCGACGGCGGCTGCGCCATCGCCTTCTACGGTGACGACGTACCGGTCGGCACCCGTATCCACTGATTTTGCACCGACGGCGCCGCCTTGCGGTTTTGGGCGCCGCCGGTTTTGTATGCGGCCCAAAGGCTGACTATTCCAACAAAGGAAGGCATCGTTTTGGAAACCAAACCCGTACAGGAATCGCGTCTTGATGCGCTTTTCTCTATTCCTACCGCAGCGGTGGCCCTGGCTGTCCTGTGCAACATCCTGTGGGGCTCGGCGTTTCCCTTCATCAAAATGGGGTACCGCCTGTTTGTGATTGATTCTGCCGATACCCCCTCCATCCTTTGCTTTGCCGGTGTCCGGTTCATGCTGGGCAGCCTGCTGGTCTGGGTGTGCGGCTCCCTGATGGAACGCCGTCCCCTGCCCATGCCACGCGGCAAGGTGCTGGGCGAATGCTGCGCTCTGGGTCTGTGGCAGACCGCTACCCAGTATTTCTTCTACTACTCGGCCGTGGCCCAGCTGACCGGCTCCTTCGGCGGCATCCTGAACAGCACCCAGAGTTTCATGGGTGTGATCCTGGCCCATTTCATCTACGGCGCCGCCGACCGGATGACCTCCCGCAAGGCTCTGGGCTGTGTGCTGGGCTTTGGCGGCGTGCTGGTGGCCACTCTGGGCAACCACGGCGGCGGCAGCGCCTGGGGCGTTTCGGCCATGCTCATTGCCTCGGCGGTGTTCGCCTTCGCCGGCCCCTGGAACAAATCCGTGACCCAGAAAGCCGACAGCTTCTCGGTCTGCTGCCTGAACCTGGGCGTGGGCGGTCTGGCTCTGGCCGTGCTGGGCTTCGCCATGGGCGGCTCTCTGGCTCCCCAGAGCCCCGCTGCCGTACCGGTTCTGCTGTATCTGGCCTTTATTTCGGGCGCCGGATATGTGCTGTGGGCCCTGCTCATGAAGAACAACCCCGTCAGCCGCATCAGCGTTTTCGGGCTGCTGATTCCGGTGGTCAACACCCTGCTTTCGGCTGTGCTCAATGCCGAGCCGTTGTTTGAGTGGCAGTATGTGGCCGCTCTGGTGCTGGTGTGCGGCGGTATCTTCCTGGTCAACAAGCCCAAAAAGGCAGCCTGAAAATACGAGGTACCTTATGACCAACATCTTTGACACCCATGCCCACTATTCCTCCCGCCAGTTCGACGCCGACCGGGCCGACCTGCTGGGCCGTGCCTTGCCGGAAGGCGGCGTGGCGGGGGTGCTGGAATGTGCCACCCACTCGGGGGATGCCCCCCGGGTGCTGGAACTGGCCCACACCTACCCTTACATCCATGCCGCCCTGGGCATTCACCCCGAAAGTCTGGGCGAGGAGGACGCCCCCACCGTGGCCGTCTACCATGGCGACTGGCGGGCAGAGCTGAACGCCATGCGGCCGCTGTTTGAGGACAAGGCCGTGGTGGCTGTGGGCGAGATCGGGCTGGACCATCACTGGCCCCTGCCCGCCCGGGAACAGTATGATCTGTTTGAAGCCCAGCTGCAGCTGGCCGCCGAGCTGAACCTGCCCGTGTCCATCCACGACCGGGAAGCCCACGGCGAAATGTACGAGCTGCTGCGCCGGTACAAGCCCCGGGGCGTGCTACACTGTTACAGCGGCAGCGCCGAGGACGCCGCCTGGCTCACGGCCCAGGGGCTGTGCCTGGGCTTCGGCGGGGCGGTGACCTACAAAGGCGCCAAACGCGCCGCCAAAGTGCTGGCCGCCATTCCCCATGACTGTGCCGTGCTGGAAACCGACTGCCCCTACATGGCACCGGAACCGGTGCGTGGCCGCCGCAATGACAGCCGCAACATCATCCATGTGGCCGGATACATTGCCGGCCTGTGGGAAACAGACGCCCAGACGGTGCTGGATACCTGCGCCGCCAACGCACGCCGGGTTTTCGGCGTGGAATGACCCCACCAATAATATACAATGTGTATATTATCATAAATAATCAACAGGAGTGTATCACTATGAAAGCTCGCATCCCCACCCATCGTGAATTCATCATCGACTTCCCGAAGGATATGGACCCCGCCAAGGCCGACGAAGGCTGGGCCAAACTGACCCAGATCGTGGAAGATTACAAGAAGACCCACAACGGCCAGAGCGTGTACGCCCCCACCTTCATTGAGGACTGCGAACCCGCCGTCAAGGCCCTGCAGGAAGAGTACGGCTTCACCTACACCGTGCAGCAGGTGCGCTGAGTCTTTGCCTCTGTTGGCTCCCGGAACCGCCGGGGGCCATTTTTTATAGGATTGCACGGCATTTCCTGATACTTTCTACACAAACGGCTGTTAGCATACCGGTATCCTGAAAGAAAAGAGAGGTTTTTCCCCATGCTGACAACACAAAAGCGCGGTTTGGACGGCACCGCCCTCAAAATCATCGCCCTGGCGCTGATGGTGCTGGACCACATCCACTATTTCTTTGAATTCACCGGGCTGGTACCGGAGTGGTTCTCCATGCTGGGGCGGCTTTCGGCGCCGCTGTTCCTGTTCTGCACCGTGGAAGGCTTTGCCCACACCCATGACCGCAAACGCTATTTCCTGCGCATGTGGGGCATCGGCGCTGGGATGGGGCTGCTCACCTTTCTCATGCTGTATGTGGGGGTGCTGCGCCGCCCTGATGGGTTCTATCCCCTGAACGGCATCTTTTTGAACTTCGTCATCCTGTGCGTGGTGTGGCAGGGCATCGACTGGCTGCGGCAGGGACGGATTGCCCGGGGCCTGCTGGCCGTCCTGGGCCCGGTGGCCTGGGGGTTTGCGGTGGTACTGCTGGCCGCCCAGCCCGGGATGGCCACAACCATGGTACTGCTGGGCAGTACGGTACTGCCCGCCTGGGTGTGCATCACCGACGGCGGCCCACTGTACCTCATCGGCGGTGTGATTCTTTACCTGTTCCGGGACAAACGGCCGTTGCAGCTGGCCGCGTGGGCTGTGTGGACCATCGGCATGGACTTTTTTGCCGTCCTGATGGCGGTGCGCAGCCAGCCCGGGTTCACCTTTTCCCAGATGTTCACCACCTATTATGAATGGTTCGGTGTAGCAGCGGTGGTCCTGATGGCCCTGTATAACGGCCGCCGGGGCGCCGGGCTCAAACAGCTTTTCTACTGGTTTTATCCGGCCCATGTGTATCTGCTGTACGCGGCGTCCTGGGCGGTATGCGTGTGGATGGGAGGCGCGTAATGGCAAACATTCTGGCTGTGGACGATGACCGGGAGATTCGTTTCCTGCTGCAGACGGCCCTGCAGCGGGACGGCCACCGGGTGCGCACCTGCGGGTCCGGCGCCGAGGTGAACGCCGCGCTCTGCCGCTGGGCAGACTGCATCCTGCTGGATGTGATGATGCCCGGGGAGGACGGCGTGGCCCTGTGCCGCCGTATCCGCAGCCTGACCGGGGCGCCCATCCTGTTCCTGACTGCCAAAGACAGGGAGGAGGATGTACTGAAAGGGCTGGCCGCAGGTGGGGACGATTACCTGCGCAAGCCTTTTGGGGTGGCGGAACTGCGGGCCCGAGTAAACGCCCATCTGCGCCGTCAGCAGCGAGGCCCCCAGCCCACCGACCGGCTGCTGCGGGGTGCCTTTGCCCTGGACATGGCCGCCCGGCTGCTGTACGCCGGGGAAACGCCCCTGCGCCTGACCCGGGCGGAATACGCCATCTGTGAACACCTGGCCCTGCATCCGGGGCGGACCTTCTCCAAGGAACAGCTCTACGAGGCGGTGTTCGGCTACGACGGCACCGCCGACGAGCGGGCCGTCACCGAGCACATCAAGAACATCCGGGCCAAACTGCGCGCCGCCGTGCCCGACGCCGACCCCATCGAAACGGTGTGGGGCATCGGATACCGGTGGCGGAAGGAGGCAGCGCCATGAAATCCGTCAGTCTGCGGGGGCTGCTGCTGTGCTACCTGCTTTCCACCGCCATCCTGGGCGGTGTGGTGCTGTTCCTGTGGTGGCTGCTGTTCGGGATTCTGCTCAACACCGGGTTTCTGCTGCCCGCCTCCACCGCCGCCGAAGTCAGCCGCCGGGCCGCGGACGAAGTGCTGCCCGCCATGACCGCCGACACCTTCGATGCCTCCCAGCTGGACCCCTTATGCCGGTATGTCCTCTTCCCTGCTCCCGGTTCCCCGGCCGTGCTGGCCACCAACATGAACGACCGGCAGCTGGACCTGGCCCTGAACGCCTGGTTCGGCGGGTCCGGCAACCTGGGATATTCCCTGTACCACATCCCGGCCACCCTGGCCGACGGGTCGGTGTGCCTGCTGCAATATGACTACTCGGTCCCCTACGCCAATCCGCGGCTGCGGCAGCGGCTGCCGGACTTCCAGACCTGTTATCTGCTGCTGTTGGCTGTGCTTTTGGGGTTTCTGGTGTGGCTGAACACCCGCCGCACCGCCCGGCGCCTGTCCGACGGCACCACCCGGCTGCGGGATGCCTGTACCAGGCTGGCGGCGGGGGACCTTTCAGAAACAAACTTCGGCCGCACCCGCATCCGGGAGCTGGACGAAGCCCTGGACACCATGCAGACCCTGCGGGGACACCTGGCCCGGAGTCTGCAGGAGCGATGGGAGGCCGAACAGCAGCGCTCGGAGCAGATTTCCGCCCTGAGCCACGACCTGAAAACGCCCCTGACCGTGATTGCCGGCCACGCCGACCTGCTGGCCGAGGAGGACCTGCCGGTCCAGACCGCCGAAAGTGTGGCAGCCATCTGCCGCAGCTGTGATACCGCTGCCCGGTATCTGGCCGACCTGCGGACAGCCGCTGCCCCCGGCCCCTCCGCGGCAGAACCGAAGACGGTGGTGGAGGCGAAGGACTTTCTGAACCGGCGCCGGACTGCCGGGCAGGCGCTGTGCACGGCGGCCGGGCGGCAGTTCCGGCTGCTGGACGGCCTGCCCGACCATGCCAAACTGCGGATACAGCCCGACCGGATGGCCCGGGCCGTGGAAAATCTGCTGGAAAACGCCGTCCGCTTCGCCCCGCCGGGCGGCACCGTAACGCTGGAAGCCCGCCTGGAATCCGGGGACTTGGTGCTGGCAGTGACCGACAGCGGCCCCGGCTTTTCCCCCGAAGCACTGCACAAGGCCGGGCGGCTTTTGTACACCGGGGACACCGCCCGCCACGACGGGCACCAGGGCATGGGGCTGTACATGGCCCGACGGGCCGCCGAAGCCCACGGGGGACGTCTTGTCCTGCGAAACGCCCCCGAAGGCGGCGGCTGTGCGGAACTGCACCTGCCCGAAACGGCGCTTTACCGCTGAAACGGCGGCCCGCCACGGGGCTTGCGACATAAAAAAACTTGTATTCCAGGAAAAATGGTGGTATACTATCCACAAATTCGCCGGTCATGCCGCCGGCGCTGGGAAGAGAGGGACAACGTATGGCAATTTTCCGTCACCTGCTGCCGGTTCTGGCCGGTGCGGCCCTGGGCTGTGCCGCCACTTTGCTGGCCCAGCGCTATACCGAAGACAGCGAGCACGAGCATATTGTGGGCCCGGAGGCATTTGATGACGATGCCGCCGAGCCCGAAACCGACGCGCCTGAAACCGAAAAGACCCCGGCCAGCGCAAGCGCCGAGGTGTATATTCCGGTGCCGGACAACAGCTCGCCCAACCCCAACCCCGTGCAGGACCACACCGACCCCGTTCCCACTGTGAACGGCAAACTTGACCCCACCGCCATTGCGAAGGCCGAAGATTTTGCCAACTGGGACGAGATGGGCTGCCAGGGCTGATATTCAATAGCTGCGATCCTTATGAGCAGGCGCGTTTTTCCGTTCATGAACCGAACGGGAAAGCTGCGCCTGCTTTTGTTTTTTCTTTCCTTGTCATCGCTTTACAACTTTACTGTGCTAAAGTATAATAGGACCATGTTTGTATGGGTATGTGAGGTATCGTTTTATGGAACTGGATTTGACTCGTTTTTCCCCCGCCGAACGCTGCACCCTGCAGCTGCGGGCGCTGTATGAACAGGCCGGGTACCGCAAATTCCGCTGCGCCCGGTTTGAGGAGTATTCCCTGTACCAGCAGAACCAGAAGTTTCTGCCGGACGCTCAGGTCATTACCTTCACCGATCTGGATGGCAAGCTGCGGGCCATCCGCCCGGACGTGACCCTTTCCATCGCCAAGAACGCCCAGCCCGCCCCCGGCGAGTGCAAGCGTTACTACTACACCGAGCAGGTCTGCCGTCCCAGCCGGGAAAGCCACACCTTTGCGGAGATCAGCCAGATGGGGCTGGAGTGCATCGGCGCGGTGGACGCCGACCGCCAGGCCGAAGTGGTGCGGCTGGCTGTGGACAGTCTGGCCAGCCTGGGCACCCGGACTTTCCTGGAAGTGAGCCACATGGGCTACCTGACCGGGCTGCTGGACGCCCTGGGGGTGGATGCCGCCGCCCGGCCCCGGCTGCTGGAACTGCTGCGGGACAAAAACGCCCACGAACTGCGTCAGGCCGCCCTTTCCGCCGGGCTGGACGAGGAGGGCGCCGACGCCCTGTGTGCCCTGCTGAGCCTGCACGGCCCCTTCCAGACCGCTCTGGCCGAAGCCCGCACCCGCTGCCGCAGCGATGCCCAGAGCGCCGCCCTGGACGAGCTGGAGGCCCTGTATGCCGGGCTGGGGGATGCCGCCGACACCGTGCGGCTGGACCTGAGCCTGGCCGGGGATATGGAATATTACAACGGCCTGGTCTTCACCGGGTACGCCGCCGGGGCTGCCCGTGCGGTGCTGAAAGGCGGCCGGTATGACCTGCTGGCCCGGCGCTTCACCCCTGGCGCCTGCGCTCTGGGATTTGCCCTGTATCTGGATGAGCTGGAACGGCTGACCCCCAGCGCCGAAGCGGAACCGGATACCTGGCTGAACATCGCCCTGCCCAAGGGCCGCCTGGGTGACAAGGCCTACGGCCTGCTGGCCAAGGCCGGGTACGGCTGCGCAGAGGATTACAACGAAACCCGCAAGCTGGTGGTGGAGAACCCCGAGGCCAAGGTGCGGTACTTCCTGGTCAAGCCCAGCGACGTGGCCATCTATGTGGAACACGGCGCGGCGGACATCGGCATTGTGGGCAAGGATATCCTGACCGAATCCGGTGCCGATGTGTACGAGCTCATGGACACCGGCATGGGCAAATGCCGGATGTGCGTGGCCGGTCCCAAGGATTTTGTGGATGATGAAAGCCGGGCACTGCGGGTGGCCACCAAGTTCGTTTCCATTGCCCGGGCCCATTACGAAGCCCTGGGCCGGGACATCGACATCATCAAGCTCAACGGCTCCATCGAGCTGGCCCCCATCCTGGGGCTGTCCGATGTGATCGTGGACATTGTGGAAACCGGCACCACTTTGCGGGAGAACAATCTGGCTGTGCTGGAGGAGTTCATGCCCATCAGCGCGCGGTTCATTGCCAACCGCGCCAGTTACCAGTTCAAGTATCGCCAGCTGACCGAGCTGCTGGCCAAAATGAAGGAGGCACTGAAAGTATGATCCGTATTCTTTCTTTTGACGCCGTGCGGCCGGAGGAGATTCTGAACCGGGACATCCGGGCGGAAGCCGATGTGGAAGCCGTGGTGGACGGCATTATTGCCGACGTTCGCGCCCGTGGGGACGAAGCTCTGCGGGACTACGCAAAAAAATTTGACGGTGCCGACCTGGACAGCCTGCTGGTGACCAAGGAGGAGATCGACGAAGCCTTTGCCGCTGTGGGCGAGGACTTTCTGACCACCCTGCGCATGGCCGCTGCCAACATCCGGGCCTTCCACGAGCACCAGGTCCACAAGGACTTTGTGATCAACGATACCCCCGGCGTGGTGCTGGGGCAGAAATACACCCCCATTGAAAAGGCCGGCGTCTATGTGCCGGGCGGCACGGCGGCCTACCCTTCCACCGTATTGATGGACGTGATCCCCGCCAAGGTGGCCGGGGTGCGCGAGATCGTCATGACCACCCCCGCCGGCAAGGACGGCAAGGTGAACCCCAACATCCTGGCCGCGGCGGCGGTGGCGGGCATTGACAAGATCGTCAAGTCCGGCGGCGCCCAGGCCGTGGCGGCCCTGGCCTACGGCACCGAGAGCGTGCCCGCCGTGGACAAGATCGTGGGCCCGGGCAACATCTATGTGGCCACCGCCAAGCGCAAGGTCTTCGGCAAGGTGGGCATCGACATGATCGCCGGGCCTTCGGAGATCCTGGTGCTGGCCGACGGCGGCTGCAACCCCGTGTGGGTGGCGGCGGACCTGCTGAGCCAGGCCGAGCACGACAAGCTGGCCACCGCCGTGCTGGTCACCGACAGCATGGACCTGGCCAAAGCGGTACAGGCGGAGCTGGAAGTGCAGATTCCCCAGCTGCCCCGCGCCGCCATCGCCCGGGAGAGCATCGACACCAACGGCAAGATCATTGTCACCGACGACCTGACCAAGGCGGTGGAAGCCGCCAACCTGATTGCCCCCGAACACCTGGAACTGTGTGTGGAGGACCCCTTCGCCCTGCTGGGCCAGATCCGCAATGCGGGCAGCATCTTTATGGGCCGCAACGTGCCCGAAGCGTTGGGTGACTACTTTGCCGGGCCCAACCACACCCTGCCTACCTCCGGCACCGCCCGGTTCTCCAGCCCTTTGAGCGTGGACGATTTCGTCAAGAAGTCCAGCTTCCTGTACTACACCCGGGACGCCCTGGCGGACGTGAAAGACCGCATTGCCGACTTTGCCGAGCGGGAGGGCCTGCACGCCCACGCCAAGAGCGTGACCATCCGCTATGAGGAGGCGGAACAATGAGCCGGTATTTCACTTCCACGCTGGCTGCGCTGGAGCCCTACACTCCCGGCGAGCAGCGCAAGATGCCCGATCTGGTCAAGCTCAATGCCAACGAGAACCCCTATCCCCCCTCCCCCTCCGTGGCTGATGCGGTGGCGGGGGCCGTGACCGGGCTGCGGCTGTACTGCGACCTGACCGAAGCCGACCTTTGCGCCGCCATCGCGGAACAGGTGGGCCTGCCCGCCGACCACATCCTGTGCGGCAACGGCAGCGATGAAAACCTGCTGCTGGCCATCCGGGCTTTCTGCGATGAACAGACGCCCCTGGCCTTTGCGGACATTACTTACAGCTTTTATCCCGTTCTCTGCCAGCTCATGGGGGTGCCCACCCACATCCTGCCGGTGCGGGAAGACTTCACCCTGGACCTGACCGCCTATTATGGGCTGCATGAAACCATCGTCATTGCCAACCCCAACGCCCCCACCAGCCTGCTGGCCCCGGTAGCGGCCATTGAGGAAGTGGTGCGGCGCAACCCCGACCACATCGTCATTGTGGACGAGGCCTATGTGGATTTTGCGGGGGAAGGCGCTTCCTGCCTACCCCTGGTGCCCAAGTACGACAACCTGATCGTGGTGCGCACCTTCTCCAAATCCCGCAGCCTGGCCGGGGCCCGGCTGGGCTTCTGTGCGGCACAGCCCGCCCTGATTGCGGATATGAACCGCATCAAGTTCAGTTACAGTCCCTACAACATCAGCTCGCTGAACCAGGCCGCCGGCGCCGCCGCCATGCGGGACGACGCCTATTTCCGGGACACGGTGGCCAAAATCTGCCGCACCCGGCAGGAAACCGCCGACGCTTTGCGGCAGCGGGGATTCACCGTGCTGGATTCGGCCACCAACTTTCTGTTTGCCAGACCCGCCGGCAAACCGGCCAAGGAGATTTTTAAAGCTTTGCGGGAGCGCGGAGTGCTCATCCGGTATTTCTCGGCTCCGCGCATCGACAGCTGGCTGCGCATCACCATCGGCACGCCGGAACAGATGCAGCGGTTCCTGCTCGAGCTGGATAATATTCTGCGCTGAAATGACAAAGGAGGGGAACACATGATCGCCATTGTGGATTACGGGGTGGGCAACCTGTTCAGCCTGGCTTCCAGCGTGAAAAGCCTGGGGGCCGAGGTCCGGGTGACCCATGAAGCCGAAGACCTGCGCCAGGCCACCCACATCCTGCTGCCCGGGGTGGGCGCCTTTGCGGACGCCGCCGCCAAACTGCAGGCCACCGGCCTGGTGCCTGTCTTGCGGGAAGAAACCCGGCACACCCCGCTGCTGGGCATCTGCCTGGGCATGCAGCTGTTGTTTGAAAAAAGCTACGAATACGGAGGACACGAGGGTCTGGGCCTGGTGCCCGGGCAGGTGTGTCCCCTGGCCGAGGACCTGAAAGACCCGTCCCTGAAGGTGCCTCACATCGGTTGGAACGCCCTGGACCTGACCCCCGCGGGAGAGCGCGACCCGCTGTTCAAGTACAGTAAAAACGGCGAGTATGTGTACTATGTGCACAGCTACTACGCCAAGGACTGCAACCCCAACACCCTGGCCACCAGCGAATACAGCATCCCGGTGACCGGGGCGGTACGGGCGGGGCTGGTGTACGGCACCCAGTTCCACCCCGAAAAATCCGGCGATGCCGGCCTGCGGATTCTGCGGGCCTTCGCTGAACTGTAAGGAGGGCGCGGTATGAAACTGTATCCTGCCATTGACCTGCGCGGCGGTCAGGCCGTGCGGCTGTACCAGGGCGATTACGACCAGATGACCGTCTACAACCCTGACCCGGTGGACCAGGTCAAAGCCTTTGCGGCGGCCGGAGCCAAATACCTGCATGTGGTGGACCTGGACGGGGCCAAGGACGGCCTGGCCGTGAACTTTGCCACCATACGCAACATCACTGCCGCCGGGGACCTGTTTGTGGAGGTGGGCGGCGGTATCCGGGACCAGCAGCGCATCGAGGACTACCTGGCTCTCGGCGTGGGTCGCTGCATCCTGGGCACCATCGCGGTGCGGGATTTTGAATTCACCGCCCGCATGGCCCGCACCTACGGCGACAAAATCGTGGTGGGCGTGGACATGAAAGACGGCTATGTGGCCGTGAGCGGCTGGAAGGAACTGACCCCCGAACCGGGACTGGATTTCTGCCGCCGCTGTGCCGATGCCGGGGTAAAAGCTCTCATTGTCACCGACATCTCCCGGGACGGCACCATGCAGGGCACCAACATGCAGCTGTACCGGGACCTGCTGACCATTCCCGGGGTGGAGATCACCGCTTCCGGCGGCATCGCCCGCATGGAAGAACTGGCCGAACTGCGGGATATGGGCTGCCATGCAGCCATTCTGGGCAAATCCATCTACACCGGCGCCATCGACCTGGCCGAGGCCGTGCGCCGCTTTGAAGGCTGAAAGGGGTGGTACATCATGGTCACGAAACGCATTATCCCCTGCCTGGACGTGAAAAACGGCCGGGTGGTCAAGGGGGTCAACTTTGAAGGGCTGAAAGACATGGCCGACCCGGTGGAAATGGCCCGTTTTTACAACACCGCCGGGGCGGATGAGCTGGTGTTCTACGACATCACCGCCAGTGTGGAGGGCCGCACCCTGTTCACCGACATTCTGCGCCGGGTGGCTTCGGAGATCTTCATTCCCCTGACGGTGGGCGGCGGCATTGCCACCCTGGAAGACTTTGACCGGGTGCTGAAATGCGGCGCCGACAAGGTCAGCGTCAATTCGGGGGCCATCCGCAATCCGGCCATCATCTCGGCGGCGGCCCAGCGCTACGGCAACCAGTGCGTGGTGCTTTCGGCCGACATCAAGCGGGTGGACGGGCAGTTCCGCCTGTTTGCCAAGGGCGGCCGGGAAAACACCGGCATCGACGCCCTGGACTGGCTGGAACAGGGGGTGCGCAACGGCGCCGGGGAACTGGTGGTAAACTCCATCGACACCGACGGCGTGAAAAACGGCTTCGACCTGGAGCTGCTGGACGCCGTGGCCCGGCGCTGCGCCGTGCCCATCATTGCTTCCGGCGGCGCCGGCTGCAAGGAAGATTTCCTGGAGCTGTTCCGCAACCATCCGGCGGTGGATGCCGGGCTGGCGGCCTCCATCTTCCACACAAAACAGGTGGATATTCACGATTTGAAACAGTATCTGCGGGAAAACGGAGTCGAGATGCGCCTTTGACCCCGTCCCCTCTTGCAAAATGTTCGTCGGCGCTGTACACTATAAGTATCTCATATCTATAATGAGCAGGAGTTTTTTCTCATGGAATATACCGAAACTTCCCGTTCCCTCAAATTTGACGCGAACGGCCTGATCCCCGCCATCGTGCAGGATCACTATACCAAAGAAGTACTGACCCTGGCCTACATGAACGCCGAAACGCTGGCTCTGACCATCGCGGAAGGCCGCACTGTGTTCTGGTCCCGCAGCCGCCAGGAGATCTGGCGCAAGGGCGAAACCTCCGGCAATGTGCAGAAGGTGGTTTCCATTACCGCCGACTGTGACAAGGACGCCCTGGTGGTGGGGGTCGTGAAGAGCGGCCCCGCCTGCCATACCGGCGCCGAAAGCTGCTTCTTCAACCCGGTGTATGTTTCGGAGGAACTCAAGCAGTTCACCTGGGAAGGGCTGTATCACCTGATTGAGGGCCGCAAGACTAACCCCAAGGAAGGCAGCTACACCAGCTATCTGTTTGACAAAGGCCTGGAAAAGATCCTGAAGAAAGTCGGCGAGGAAAGCACCGAAGTCATCATTGCGGGCTCCAAGCGCGACAAGGAAGAAACCGTGTTCGAGATCAGCGACCTGGCCTACCATGTGCTGGTGCTGATGATCGAGCTGGGCATCTCCGTGGAAGACATCACCCGTGAGCTGGAAAAGCGCCACGTGGTCGATCATAAAGTAAAACAGGAGAGGATGCAGTGAAATGGCTGACCAATACAAACTGAGTTCGGTGCATGTCCATTCCAAGCTGTGCGACGGCAAGAATACCCTGGAGGAACTGGCAGTGACCGCCTGGCATGCCGGGCTGAAAACCCTGGGTTTCACCGGCCACAGCCACACCCCCTGTGATATCGAATACTGCATGACCCAGAGCCGCACCGCCCTGTACAAGGCGCAGGTGGCCAAGCTCAAGGAACGGTATGCAGGCAAGCTCGATATCCTGTGCGGACTGGAATGGGACCTGTTCAGCGACGACGACCCCACCGCCTATGATTATTTCATCGGCAGCGCCCACTATGTGCGCGGTCCCAAGACCGGCCGGTATTATGAAATCGACTTCCGGGAGGCCGACCTGGCCGCCTGCATTCAGGACGATTTCGACGGCGACGGCCTGGCTGTTGTGGAAGCCTACTTCGACAACGTGCGCCAGGTAGCGGAGCACAAGCCCACCATTCTGGGCCACTTTGACCTGATCAAGAAGATCAACAAGGGCAACAAGTTCTTTGACGAGAACAGCCCCCGTTACATCGCAGCCGCCCGCACTGCCCTGGAGGCAGCGGCTGCCAACGGCTGCGTGCTGGAAGTGAACACTTCCTCGGTGTACCGCGGATACCGGGACGACTTCTTCCCCGGCGAAGCGATCCTGCGCGCCTGGAAGGAGATGGGCGGCGAGGTCATCATCACTGCCGACGCCCACGAGTCCAAGGCTTTGACCTTCGGCTTTGACGAGGCCGCCGCACAGCTGAAAGCGCTGGGCTACGACCATGTCCAGGTGCTGGGCAAGGATGGCTTTACTCCCTGCGCCCTGTAATTTTCCCACATAGAAACAAACTCCCCGCTGCAAGGAAGTACCCTGGCAGCGGGGAGTTTTCTTTCGTCAGGCAAAGGGTCAGTCCACCACGTCAAACTGGCAGGCGCCCATGGCTTTCAGTGCGGTTTCGTGGGAATCCGGGCAGACACCGGCACACAGGCCGGCCAGAATCTCGATGGGTGTTTCGGGGAAGAATGCCCGCAGCAGCATGGCGTTGGAAATGACGCAGATGTCGGTGCAGACGCCGTACACGCGGAACTTTTCCACAGTTGCGTTCTTTTCGGTTAAAAACTTCTGCACGGCGGCGGGCAGCTCACTGGCGCCAAAGGTGGGCTTTTCCACCAGGACCTTGGCCGGGCAGGCCGGGTCGTCCGCTTTATACACGGCCTCCACCTCCGGCACCAGGTTCCAGCCCTCGGTGCCGCGCAGGCAGTGCTCCACCGGCAGCTTTTTGCCCTCCCGGGTGGAAAGGTAATCGGCCCCATGGGTGTCCAGGGTGAAGAACAGGGCATGGCCTGCCCGGGCAGCCCGGCCGGCTTCGGCCGCCAGACGGCCGCTCATGGCCCGGGCCTCGGCGGTGCCCAGGGCCCCGGTCACAAAGTCATTCTGCATATCCACGATCACATCAATGGTCACTTTTTGCATTTTCGGTTCCTCTCCTTGTGCTGTATGTACGGATTTTAATGGAAGTATAGCACAAAATTCCCGCACAAAAAAGCCCCGCCCTCTCCGGTTCCGACCGGAAAAGGCGGGGCTTCCTTATTTAAAATTTAAAACAGGGAGAATTCAGACCTGGCATCACAGGTGCAGCACGCGGTCCTTGATCTCGGCGGTACGGCCCTGATTCCAGAACTGGGTGCCGATGTAGCCGCAGGTACGGCGGGCCACGTTCAGCTTGTTCTGGTCACGGTTGTGGCAGTGCGGGCACTCCCACACCAGCTTGCCGTCGTCCTCCACGATCTGGATCTCGCCGTCGAAGCCGCAGACCTGGCAGTAATCGCTCTTGGTGTTCAGCTCGGCGTACATGATATTGTCGTAGATGAACTGCATGACGCGGATGACCGCAGCCAGGTTATCCTGCATGTTGGGCACTTCCACATAGCTGATGGCGCCGCCCGGGGACAGACGCTGGAACTCGCTCTCAAACTTCAGCTTGGTGAACGCGTCGATCTTTTCGGCCACATGGACGTGGTAGGAGTTGGTGATATAGTTGCGGTCGGTGATGCCGGGGATGATGCCGAAGCGCTTCTGCAGGCACTTGGCGAACTTGTAGGTGGTGGATTCCAGCGGGGTGCCGTACAGGCTGAAGTCGATGTTGGACTCGGCCTTCCACTTGGAGCAGGCATCGTTCATATGCTGCATGACCTGCAGGGCAAAGGGCTTGGCAGCCGGGTCGGTGTGGCTCTTGCCGGTCATATACTTGCAGCATTCATACAGGCCCGCATAGCCCAGGCTGATGGTGGAGTAACCGCCGTACAGCAGCTTGTCGATGGGCTCGCCCTTTTCCAGGCGGGCCAGGGCGCCGTACTGCCACAGGATGGGAGCGGCGTCGGACAGGGTGCCCTTCAGGCGGTTGTGACGGCACATCAGAGCCTTGTGGCAGAGCTCCAGGCGCTCGTCGAAGATCTTCCAGAACTTCTCAAAGTCGCCGCCGGAGGACAGGGCCACATCCACCAGGTTGATGGTGACAACGCCCTGGTTGAAACGGCCGTAATACTTCGGCTTGCCGGGCTCATAGTTCTTGGCGTTGGCCACGTTGTCCCAGCCGTTGCCGGAACGGTCGGGGGTCAGGAAGCTGCGGCAGCCCATGCAGGTGTACACGTCGCCGTGGCCCTCGGTTTCACCCTTGGATAGCTTGTATTCCCGCATCTTCTTCTCGCTGATGTAGTCGGGCACCATGCGCTTGGCGGTGCACTTGGCGGCCAGCTTGGTCAGGTAGAAGTACGGGGTGCCTTCGCGGATGTTGTCCTCTTCCAGAACGTAGATCAGCTTCGGGAAAGCGGGGGTGATCCAGACGCCGGCCTCGTTCTTGACACCCTGATAGCGCTGGCGCAGCATCTCTTCGATGATGATGGCCAGGTCGGACTTCAGGCGCTGGTTGTCGCCGGCCTCGTTCAGATACATAAAGACGGTGATGAAGGGAGCCTGGCCGTTGGTGGTCATCAGGGTAACGACCTGATACTGGATGGTCTGCACGCCGCGCTTGATCTCCTCACGCAGACGGCCTTCCACGATCTCGGACAACTTCTCTTCGCCGGGTTCGATGCCCAGCTCCTTCATCTCGGCTTCCACATCGCGGCGGATCTTCTTGCGGCTGATGTCCACGAAGGGAGCCAGGTGGGTCAGGCTGATGCTCTGGCCGCCATACTGGTTGGACGCCACCTGGGCGATGATCTGGGTAGCAATGTTGCAGGCGGTGGAGAAGGAATGGGGCTTCTCGATGAGGGTACCGGAAATGACGGTGCCGTTCTGCAGCATATCGTCCAGGTTGACCAGGTCGCAGTTGTGCATGTGCTGGGCGAAGTAGTCTGCATCATGGAAATGGATGATGCCTTCCTCGTGAGCCTTCACGATGTCCGCCGGCAGCAGCATACGCATGGTCAGGTCCTTGGAAACCTCGCCGGCCATATAGTCACGCTGCACCGAGTTGACGGTGGGGTTCTTGTTGGAGTTTTCCTGCTTGACTTCCTCGTTATTGCACTCGATCAGGGACAGGATGCGGTCATCGGTGGTGTTGTGGGTCCGCTTCAGGCTCTGCACATAACGATAGGTGATATATTTACGGGCGACCTCATGCGCACCGGATTCCATGATGGCATTTTCCACCAGATCCTGGATCTCTTCCACGTTCATGGCGTGGTTGCGGCCATCGCACACAGCCTGCACCTGGTCGGCAATATCAATGATCTGCTCCTTGGTCAGACGCTGGTTGACCGGCACGACATTGTTTGCCTTGCTGACCGCCGAGATGATCTTGGAAATGTCGAAAACGACCTCACTGCCGTTACGCTTGATGATCTTCATGGTGATTCTCCCTCAATAATTCTATGGCAAGCACCCCTCTCGCCGGGGGATGCAATAAGTGATATACCAGGAAAATATTACAGAACGTATATTTTCTCTTTGGCGAGCACATTTATCTTACCCTATCCCTCCCCGAAAGTCAAGGGCAAAGACCACAAGATATTGTGTCCGCTGCAACAGACAAGCCCAAAATACAAAGCATTTGACGTTCTCACGCCGAAAAGCAGGCGCCTGCAAAAACGCCGAATTTGAGGCCACATTTTTAGCAAAAATGGGCGAGTTTTTTCCGCCATACGCTGTATCGTTGTTTTTTGCCATTTCCCACAAATTGCCCCTTGCGCTTTATCCGGACGGCTGGTATACTGTATAAGCTGATTTTATCCAGATACAGGGCCGGTTATCCATTCCGGCTACAAGATATTGTATCATCTATTGATCCCGAGAGAAAGAGGCCCATCCATGAATTACGCCAACATCAAATACTGTGATATCGCCAACGGCGAGGGAGTGCGCACCAGTCTGTTCGTATCCGGCTGCCGCCGCCACTGCAAGGACTGCTTCAACGCCGTGGCCTGGGATTTCTGCTACGGCAAGCCCTTTGACAAGGAAGTGCGCAACGCCATTCTGGCCAGCCTGGCCCCGGAGTATATCGACGGACTTTCCCTGCTGGGCGGTGAACCTTTCGAGCCGGAAAACCAGCGGGCCCTGGTGCCGTTTTTGCACGATGTGCGGGTGCTGTACCCCCACAAGACCATCTGGTGCTACACCGGCAACAGCTACGAGAAGGAACTGCTGGCCCCCAGCGCCGCCCGCTGCGAAGTCACCGACGAGATGCTGAGCCTGATCGACGTGCTGGTGGACGGTGAATTCCTGACCGAGCAAAAGGACATCACCCTGCGGTTCCGCGGGTCTGGCAACCAGCGCATCATCGACCTGAACCGCACCCGCCAGGCCGGGCATGTGGTGCTGTGGGAAGATGACCCCATCTTTGCCGACCACAAGATGTGAGAGCACCGTATTTCTGCCGTTTGTACCGCCGCCGCGGATTTTTTGTCCGGGCGGCGGCTTTTTTGTACCTGACAGGGCAAAAAAAGAACTTGCTTTTCACGCCTGCATACAGTATAATAGTATAGTCTTGCCGGTGTGTTGGAATTGGCAGACGAGACGGACTCAAAATCCGTTGGTAGCAATACCGTGTGGGTTCGACCCCCACCACCGGCATTCCTTATACCTAAGCCTTTTAGCGGCTTAGGTATTTTTTGTGTGGCAGACAAGATTTCGGCTTGTCTGCCATTTTGTCTGCCACTTTTACCCCAAATGGCAGACAAAACGGATTCAATCTCCGCTGGGCTTGTCGGTTCTCTCAAGCAATTTTTTGCTTGGGAGATTTCTTTTTTTCGGGAAGTCCGCCAAGGTTGATTTTGCTGGCAATCATGTTCGCGGCTTCCATCTTGCTGTCCACGTCGATGTGGGCGTAAATATTGGCCGTGGTGGAAAAGCTGGAATGCCCCAGCCACATCTGTACCTCTTTCATTGTGACTTTGTTCTTGATAAGCAAGCTGGCGCAGGAGTGGCGGAGATCGTGATAGCGAATCGGGCGGAAACCATTCTTCAAGAGCATTTCGCGGAAAACCCGTGTCACATAGTCCGGGGTCACAAGATGACCCATATCATCCACGCAGATGTAGTCCTTATATTCCTTGCAGTAGCTGCCGCCGCAAAGTTTCATTTGCTGGTGCTGGCGTTTTTGGGCTTTCAGTAAAGCCTGTTCTACTGCGGGAATCAGAGGCAAACTGCGGAAGCTGGCCTTGTTTTTTGTACGGCACTTGGAAACGTCCACCATTTTGCCATCCACATTGATGCGTTCAAAGGTGCGTGAAATCGTGACGATTTTCCGTTCAAAGTCGATGGCCGACCATTGCAGACCGATTACCTCGCTGCGGCGCAATCCATAGAACGCAGCAAGCATGACAGGAAGTTCCATTTTGGTATTTGCAAAAATAGGCAGCACTTCCATCAATTCATCCGCTGAATAATAGCTGGCAACAAAGTTGTCTTTTTTTGGGCGCTCCACTTCGGCAGCAGGGTTATAGGGAATCAATTTGAGCTTTGCCGCGTCAGATAAAGCCTTGCGGATGTTGGCATGGTAATGAAGTACGGTGTTTCCGCTTACTCCGCGCTGGTTGATTTCATGTGTGTAGAACATTTCAATATCCAGCACTGTGATTTCGTTCAAACGTACTTTCCGTTTAGCAAAATACGGTCCAATCCACGATCTGACATTCTGGCAATAGCCGGAATAAGTAACTTCTTCCCAGCTTTTGCGTTTCCATTGCAACCAAAATTCAAGGTAATCCGAGAACAGCATACCCGGCCAAGGTGAATTCCATCTTTCATCTTCCGTTTTGTTTTGGCTTTTGGGTTGACGCTCGTTTACACCACGCACTTCCTCTCCGGCATTGGCTTCGCGGATCATCGTCAGGAGCAGCGCCTTGGCCTTGGTTGCATTGCGGTCGGTGGACAACCCTGTACTCAGCGTTTTTCGGTTTCGCTTTCCTTTTTCATCTGTGGGCAGATTCAGAACGACATAATAGAATCCGTGTTTTTGCGTAAGATAGCCTGTTACTTTTGTTTTCATTGCGTTGCTCCTTTCCGACTATCTAACGGTATAGATGGCATCTATATGATAGCGGATATATGCCTTTTACTCCACACTGTCGGTCATCGCATTGACAGTGTTGCAATCTTCGGGTGTTTCGTTCTGCAAAAAGCGAATTACGTTTACCTTGGGGATGCGGTAACTGCGCCCAATGCGAAACGCCTTGATTTTCCCTGCATTCAGCATATGTTTATGCGCGTGGCTGTCGGTGCTGAAGCGTACATTCTCGGTCAAAATGTAATTTTCTTTGGGGGCTTTGGTGTTGCGGTACTTGATGTTTAGTCTGTGGGCGCTGCCCCACTTGGCCGTACCATGTTCCGCGCCGGGGTGGCGGTCTGCTTGGTCGAGCATATAGCAGTAGACGGCCAACGGATAAAACACCAGCACCGCCAGCAGAAATTTTGGAGTGCTGGCGCACCATTTCAATGCCATAGGATTGTTGAGAATAGAGCTTAGTACAGCGGTGATTTCTGCCAGCCCCTGTGCCTGTTCAGTTGCCTGTGCCAGCGCTGCGGCAGTAAACAGCAGCGGTATCAGCAACAGCCCGTACAGAATAATTTCTGTGCGGCGGTCCTTATTCGGGCGCATGATGTTTAGCGGGCCTCATCCCGCTGCGGTGCGCTCTGACCGCGCTGCAAACCGAGTGCCTTTTCCACAGTGTCTCCAATAGTCACAGACAGTTCCCGAATTTCTTCCAGTGTTTTGCGTTCCTCGCCGGGTGGAATGAGGGTGCCCATCCCGTCCAGCGTAGCGGCAGCGGTATCGGGCATCGGCAGGGAAAACCGCCCGCAAAACTCCACCGAAACGGCCATTGCTGTTTTTCGCAGATAAGGCGCTTGGGAGATACCCGGCGTGTGCTGCTCTGCGGTTGCAATGACGATTTCGGCGGGCAGTCGTGCCAGCACTTCACGCTGCGGCATGACCGTTGGGAACACAATCGCGTGTTGCTCGGTATCGTACCCGACAACGCCCTCATTTTGAAAAATGATGTTGACCGGAGAAAGGTGCTCCAGTTCCTTGATGGCCTTGTCCATCTGCTCCGACTTGATTTCAGGAATCGGATACGGCTTGTTGCCGTAGGTCATGGACACATCGAAAATTGAGCCGACATTATAATAACCGTTGACGCGCACAAGCTGCGGGATGCCTTTTGCCCCTTTGTTTACGCGTCGCCCGAATTTATCCCAGTCTTTGGCGGTCAATACGGCCCGCGCTTGCGACAGGGTTTGCAGCACAAGTGCTGTATTGCCGGATGTGATATGACTACCAAGCCGCCCCCTGCCGTACAGATAGTCGGCAAGGCGCTGGCCATCCTGCACAACTTCCTGCAATACGGATCTTTGCGCCGCAATGGTTTCTTTAAGTTCGGCTTGCTTTTTGGCTTTCCACTCCTCGATGGGCAATCGCTGTTCGTACATTTATCGCTCCTCCTTCGCAGTAATATCCTGCACTTTTTCCTGCGCCTGTTCTGCCTTCTGCGCTGCATTTTTCAGTGCCATAATTGTGGCTCGCACAGATGGGCGTGGGTCAATATCCAAAGGATTCTTCCCGCGCGTCAGCAAGCTGTCGCCGGATTGACGGCGGGTTGGGTCTTTTTTTCTGTCTACCGTAGTGACCTTGGGAATGGCATATCCCAACTGCTCATAGATGCGGTTCAGTTTGGCGACATCTTCGGCTTTGAACATGACGTCAACTTTTTCGTTCTGTGCCTTATCCTTGATGACCGCGAATAAAACGCCGTACTGCTTGGCCAATTCCTTAAACTGTCCCACGTCTTTGCTTTGCAGGGCAATAATTTTTAGTTCCTTGCCCTCCCGCAGCAGACGGTCAAGGCTGGTTTTGCCTTTCACTTTAGGATTTTCCTTGGCGTAGGCCAGCGATAAGGCCAGTGCATTTTTGATACCCAGCGCAGACAGCTTAATGGCTACTTCGGTAACCTGTAAGGCTTCCCGCACCATCTGATCGGCTGCTTCGCCTCCGTTGTTCATCTTGTTTCACCTCATTTCGTTCTTCCTGTGCGGCAAGTTCTGCTTGCCGTAGTTTTTCCTGCACCTCGGCAGCATCTGTTTCGATGTCGAAACAGATGTAAACCTTATGGCGCAGGGCTTTCATTTGCTGGGTCAGTGATTTGATTTTTTCTTCCCGCGCGGCACGTTCCGGCTCACGTTTTTGGCGATACAGAACTTTGCGCTGGCGGGCAAGCTGTTGGATTTGGACTTCTGCATTTTCCTTGTAGGCCAGCAGTTCATCCATAGTTTCAATATGGTTTTCCCATAGGAATTTCGTTTGCTGCTGGTATCGGCTGAACAGCAGAAAATCCTCACGCAGCAAAAAGTAGCAGCGCTTTGTGCTCTTGCCGTGGTAGACTTTCCGCAGCAGGGCGCAGTAGTGATAGTAGCAAGCCATAAAGCCGGACACCTTGGGATACCGGCGCGGCAGCTTGCCGCGATACCTCACCCGCTGCACAGGGGGCTGTAATTCTGTGGGCTGCCATTTCGGTTTTTCCGGGGCGTTTTCCTGCCGGTATTCCTGCTGCATTTCGGTGGGCATACGGTGCAGTTGGCGGTAATACTCCCGCAGCGCTGTCTCGGAAAAGCGCGGGTCGAGCCGGTCAATGCGGATATTTCGCTGGGCGTCTTTATGGCGCACAGCCATGTGTTCCACACGCGGGCCATATTTGACCGTGTAGCCCATGTTCTGCAATTCCGTGATAAGGCCATCAAAGCTGTCGGCGGCAGCAATAGCCTGTTCCACATCTTTGCGTACCATACCACGAATGGTAGGCTTGCCGGCCTGACCGCTTAGCCACTCGTCATAAGATTTTCCCTTGCCGTCCGTTTCGATTACGGACAGCCGATTCTCTCTGCAAAGTTCATCCGATACCTGTCGGATTCCGTGGTAGTAGGTGTCAAAGTTGTTGCGGAACATTTTTCCGTCCGCATAGGATACCGAATTGACGACTATATGTCTTTTGCCCGCGCAGGATCTTTGTGGGAATACCGCGCTTTTCAAAATACGGGATTGCTGTTTCATAGATGAACCGCTTATCTCGTATGTGACCCGATATGAAGCACATTTCAGGGTGGAAATGGAGCAAAAACTCCGTCTGCAAAGCGAGGAAACCATAAGGGTATATAAGAAGCGTCTGGCACAGGCAGAAAAGCGTATAGGGGAACTTGACCGCCTGTTTATCAAAATCTACGAGGACAACGCCAAGGGCAAGCTGAACGATGATCGCTTTGCCATGATGAGCAAGACCTACGAGGATGAGCAGGCGCAACTCAAAGTTGAAATCGTAAATCTGCAAAAAGAAATTGAAGTACAGGAACGACAGATAGAAGACCTTGAACAGTTTATTCAGCGGGCACGCAGATACACCGACCTCACAGAACTTACGCCATATGCTCTCAGAGAGCTTGTAAAGGCGGTTTATGTGGAGGCACCGGATAAGTCCAGCGGCAAGCGCAAACAGAGGGTACATATCGAATATGACCTTGTGGGCTACATTCCCGTGGATGAACTGATAAAAGCGGAACAGGCATGACCGAAATCATGCCTGTTCCAAGAAATTCACATACTACTGTTTTACGACCACCGAGCATTGGCTGGGGCTTTTTTGTATTGTACGGCCGCTTTCCCCGGTATTTTCAGGCAGAGTTGCAACCTGCCCGGATTCGTTCTATAATATATCGCATAAGATACATCGCATGCAATTTATTTCAGGAGGCAGCCTTATGAATGAAACCCGATACAAAACCAGCGGGCTGATGATCCGGCTGAGCAACGCTCTGATCTGGTTCCGCAACCAGGAACTGCAGCGGCACGACCTGACTTCCAGCCAGTTTGAAGTTATCCGCTATCTGCTGACCCACCGGGAGCAGGAGATCACCGCCGGCCTGCTCATGAGCCGGCTGGAACTTTCCCAGTCCACCATTGCAGGCATTTTGAAGCGGCTCCACGCCAAGGGGCTGATCGAGCGCCGGGCAGACCGGCACGACGCCCGCCGGGAATTCATTGTCCTGACAGAGAAAGGCCTGGCGCTGGAAGACTCTTTACAGGGCATTGCCTGCAAAACGGAAGAGATTCTGCTGCGGGGTATGTCCGAGGCACAGCAGGCCGAATTTTACGACCTGCTCCAGCTGGCCCTGGAAAACATGAACGCCGAACGCACCGGGGAGGCGAATTCCATCCATGGATAACAACAAGGACCTGTTCGAAACCATGCCGGTATCCCGGGCGCTGGCCAGACTGGCGGTGCCCACCATCATCAGCCAGCTCATCACCATGGTCTACAACCTGGCCGACACCTTTTTCATCGGCAGCACCAAAGACCCGTACAAAGTGGCCGCAGCCACCCTGGCCTATACCCTGTTCTTTATCCTGAACGCTCTTTCCAACCTGTTCGGCATCGGCGGCGGCAGCCTGATCTCCCGCCTGCTGGGGGACGGCAAGCCGGAGGAGGCCAAAAAGGTCTGTTCCTTCAGTTTTTACGGCTCGATTTTCGTGGCGCTGCTGTACTCGGTGTTCTGCCTGCTTTTTATGGAACCGCTGCTGAACCTGCTGGGTGCCAGCCCCTACACGATGGATTATGCCGCCGGGTATACCTTCTGGGTGGTGGTCATCGGCGGGCTGCCCGCCATGCTGAGCCTGACCATGTCCCACCTGCTGCGCAGTGAGGGCTATGCCAGCCAGGCCAGCTTCGGCCTGGGCATGGGCGGTATCCTCAACATTGCGCTGGACCCGCTGTTCATGTTTGTGCTTTTGCCGGCCGGGCAGGAAGTCACCGGCGCAGCCATTGCCACCATGCTCTCCAACGTGGCCGCCCTGTGTTACTTTGCCGTCGTTTTCTTCCGGCTCCGCAACAGCACCGTGCTCTCGGTGGCCCCCGGCCGGATTCTGTCCGGGGCCCGGTATGCCGGTACGATTTTTGCGGTTGGCTTTCCATCCGCCATCGGGAATCTGCTTTCCTGTGTGTCCAACATGGTCATCAACAAGCTGGCGTCCGGTTACGGGGATATTCCCGTGGCAGCGCTGGGCATCGTGAAAAAAATCGAGATGCTGCCCATGAACGTGGGCATGGGCCTGTGCCAGGGCATGCTGCCGCTGGTGGCTTACAATTATGCCGCCAAGAACTTCCGGCGAATGAAAGAAACCGTCCGGAAGGCCAGCCTCAGCGGCATGGGATTTGCGGTGCTCTGCGTCATTGTGTTTGAGTTGTTTGCCCGGACCTCCATCCAGGTCTTTATCGACGACCCGGACACCATTGCCATGGGCATGGTCTTTCTGCGGATCAACTGTCTGGCCACACCTTTGATGATCTGCAACTTCCACATCAGCTTCATGTTCCAGGCTGTGGGCAAAGGGCCGCAGTCCCTGGTGGTGGCCTGCTGCCGCACGGGCATCGTACAGATTCCCCTGCTCTTCCTCATGAATGCGGTGGTGGGCTTGTCCGGGCTTGCCTGGACCCAGGTCATCTCCGACGCAGTGACCCTGGTCATTGCCCTGCTCCTCTACCGCAGATTCCTGCGCAGCTTTGAGCCCGCACAAAAACTCGGCCGCTGAACCCCGGAAAGCGGCCGCCCTGCCCCGGGATATTCCGACATGTTGCCCCACGTCTTGACAAGGGTTGCCGGACACGGTACAATGCAACTAACATCCACCTTTATAATTAAAAGGCAGGACCGGGGCGGCTTTTCGCAGCGGACATCTCCGGCCCGCTCAATACAAACACGCAGGCCCCCGGCATCTGCCGGGGGCCTTTTGCATACACAAAAACAAACGGCGTGCCGGTCCCTGTTCCGACACGCCGTTCCCGAAAAGAAGAAAAGAGAAAGAGGAGTGGATGAAAAAGTTTGTCTGCTTCTCAGCGGACTTTGAATCCGGGTCCCTGTTCCCGGATGTTCCTTTTGGGAACACTTAAAGAATACCGGATAGATGTGACAAAAAAGTGACAGTTCTTTCAAGAAATTACGAAAGAACTTCTAAAACTCTATGAATAAATCATAAAGAAGTGACGTATTATGCCCAACCGAATCAATTACGAGCTGGAAATGGAGAAAACCATGCAGGCCCTGGCCGCCGAAGGCCGCCGCCCCACCCTGCTGCTGCACGCCTGCTGTGCGCCCTGTTCCAGCGCCACGCTGGAGCGACTGGCCGACGCATTTCAGGTGACCATCCTGTATTACAACCCCAACATTGCCCCGCCGGAGGAGTACCACCGCCGGGCAGACGAGCTGGACCGCTTTGTGCAGGACGCCGGATATGCCGGGCGGGGAATCACGGTGGTGCGCCTGCCCTATGACCCCCAGGAATTTTACACCGCCGTGCGCGGGCTGGAGCAGGAGCCGGAAAAAGGCGAGCGCTGCACCGTGTGTTACCGGCTGCGGCTGGAGCAGGCCGCCCGCTATGCCGCCGAACACAACTTTGAATGGTTCACCACCACCCTGTCCATCTCCCCCATGAAGGACCCGGTGCGGCTGAACACCATCGGCACCGAGCTGGCAGACCGGTACGGGGTGCGGTACTTACAGAGTGAGTTCCGCAAGAAGGACGGCTACAAGCGCAGCCTGACCCTGAGTGCCGAATACGGATTGTACCGGCAGGAATACTGCGGGTGCATTTTCAGCAAGGAAGAGCGGGAACGCCAGGCGGCGGCCCGCGCCCAGAAGGAGGCAGAACAATGAAGCGAATCCTGGTAGCCCTGCCGCTGAACGAGGAGCAGCAGAACCGGCTGCGCCATGCGGCCCCGGAGGCAGAGCTGAAATTCAGCGCCCAACCGGAGGAAGCCGACATCCTGTGGGCGGATGTGATCATGGGCAACGTGCCGGTGGCGAGCATCCGCAAAAACGACCATCTGGAATGGTTCCAGAGCAACTTTGCCGGGCCGGACCCCTATCTGGTGCCGGGTGTTTTGCCTGAGAACTGCGCCGTGACCAATGCCACCGGTGCCTACGGGCTGGCCATCAGCGAATGGATGCTGGGCATGTGGCTGGGTCTGTGCAAGGACCTGTTCCTGTACCGGGACCGGCAGAACCGCTGTGAGTGGAACGCCATCGAGCGCCCGGTGCGCAGCGTGGCCGGGGCGCGGGTGCTGTGCGTAGGATTGGGGGACATCGGTTCCAGCTTTGCCCGCCGGGCCCATGCCATGGGTGCCCAGGTGGTGGGGGTACGCCGCCACGCCCCCGACACCTGCCCGTCCTACTGTGTGCGGGTGGTGGGGCAGAAAGACCTGGACGCTGAACTGCCCCAGGCCGACCTGGTGGCCCTGAGCCTGCCCGGTACCGACGAAACCGCCCATATGTTCGATGCGGCCCGCATCGCCCGGATGAAGCCGGGTGCCATCCTGATGAATGTAGGCCGGGGCACGGCGGTGGACACCGACGCCCTGACCGAAGCCCTGCGCAGCGGACATCTGTTCGGTGCCGCCCTGGACGTGACCGACCCGGAGCCCCTGCCCGCCGACCATCCGCTGTGGAAGCTGCCCAACGCGTTCATCACACCTCATATTTCCGGCAGGTTCAGCCTGCCCCGCACGCTGGACAACATTGTGGACATCTTTGCCCGCAATCTGCGCCACTACCTCAACGGCGAAACGCTGGACAACCAGGTTTCCCGCAGCACCCATTATGTCAGCGACGACACCGCCGGACAGCGCCTGCGCTGCGAGCCCGACGAATGAGCGTCCGTCCGCCCCTCCCTTTTGATACCGAGAGGTCTTTTGTATGACATTTTTTAGTTTAGTCTGGCTGTTCTTCTGTTATTCCTTCATCGGCTGGCTGGCCGAAGTCCTGTTCACCGCCATCCGGCAGCACCGCTATCAGGACCGCGGCGTGCTGGGCGGTCCCCTGTGCCTGATCTACGGCGTGGCAGGCAGCATCATCACCGTGGGCCTGCGGGAGCTGGCCATGACCGACTGGTTCTTCCTGTTCCTGTTCAGTGCCGTCATTGCCACGGCGGTGGAATGGATCGGCGGGCACATCCTGGAACGGTTCAGTGACACCCGCTGGTGGGACTACTCCAACCGCAAATTCAATCTGGACGGGTACATCTGCCTGTCGGCGTCTGTGTTCTGGGGCGTTCTGGGCGTGGTGGCCGTCAAATGGGTGGCGCCCCTGCTGCTGAACCTCTTTGCCCTGCTGCCTGCTCTGGCCGGGCAGATTCTGATCTGGGTGCTGCTGGCCCTGCTGGCGCTGGACAGCATCGGCACGGTGCTGACCCTGGCGGGCATCCGCCACCGGTTTGCCCAGGCCCGGGAAGTCCACAACCGTCTGGCCGCGCTGACCCTGAACATGGGCATGTGGGTGCTGGGCCGTACCGAGCGCCGCATGACCAAGGCCTATCCCCAGGCCAACTTTGAGCGCCCCAAGCGGGAAAAGAGCACCGTCTTTGCCGAAGGATGCAGCTTCTACAAGCTGTTTTTGCTGTTCGTCATCGGCGCATTCCTGGGCGATGTGGCCGAAACCATCTTCTGCCGCATCACCGCCGGGGAATGGATGAGCCGGTCCAGCCTGGTGTGGGGGCCCTTCTCCATCGTGTGGGGCCTGGCCATCGCCCTGGTGACCCTGCTGCTCTACCGGTACAAGGACAAGAGCGCCAGCTGGCTGTTTGTGGCCGGTACCCTGCTGGGCGGCGTGTACGAGTATCTGTGCAGCGTCTTTACCGAGATCGTTTTCGGCGCCGTGTTCTGGGATTACAGCAAGATTCCCTTCAACCTGGGCGGCCGTATCAACCTGCTGTACTGCTTCTTCTGGGGCTTTGCGGCGGTAGCCTGGTTCAAGGTCTTCTATCCCCCGCTGTCCGCCGGTATCGAAAAGCTGCCCCGCCGGTTCGGCACCGTGCTGACTTGGTGCCTGGTGGTGTTCATGTGCGTCAACATGGCCGTGAGTTCGGCGGCCCTGTCCCGCTACACCGCCCGCATTGAGGGCAAACCTGCCGACAACCAGATTGCCGTGTATCTGGACGAACACTTTGACAATGAGCGCATGGAGCGCATTTATCCCAAGTTCGTGCACACCGGCTGATAAACCAAAAAAACGGCCCCTCTGCGAAGGCTTCTTTCGCAAAGGGGCCGTTTTGCACTGTCCGGGACAGTGTCACTTCTGTTCGTAGTTCTGGCAGAAGTGCGGGGTATCCACGCCGGATGCGTTATCGGTGTGGTGGGTGATCTTGATCTGGCTCAGATCACATTTCTGGCAGTTGATGTTGTGGGCGCAGGCGTCCACGTCACAAAAAACGCCGCAGTTTTCCATTCGGATTCACCTCCCTTTCGGGCGGCTCGGAGCCGTCCTGCAAGAGAAGTATGCCCCGGTACCGGGGCCGGTAAACGTCCACATAAACAAAAATACGCCCCGCCGGGATTCGACGGGGCGTATTTGGTTGGGCCGGCGAGGTTCGAACTCACGAATGGCGGAGTCAAAGTCCGCTGCCTTACCACTTGGCTACGGCCCAGCAAAAGGCGGCCTGGACCGCCAAAAAGCTAAGAAAAAAGACCGCGCAGCTTTTTAAGGACTGTGCGGTCTTTGGTGGGGTGCCTAGAGGGATTCGAACCCTCGGCCTCCAGAGCCACAATCTGGCGCGCTAACCAACTGCGCCATAGGCACCATACATATGCGCCCGAAGGGACTCGAACCCCCGGCCCACTGCTTAGAAGGCAGTTGCTCTATCCAGCTGAGCTACGGGCGCGCATGGTTCTTGACCCCCTTATATATCGGGAACAAGCTGCGTTTGTTAATATACCATACGCAGCCTGAAAAGTCAAGCCCCTGCTGTAAAAATCATCAAACTTCAAAAGTTTTATATTAACGTTGTAGCCAAAAACCGAGGTTACAAACAACAAAAGGCCAAAAATCGGCAAGATAGCCGGGGCCGAGAAAGAAAGGAAAAAGTCATGAAATGTGGAATTGTTGGCGTTGAACGCCGTCAGGGCAGTTTTACCCCGAGTGACAAGCCTGGTGAAAAAATCGCATATGACAACTTCGTCATCCATGCCGTGTGTTCTTCCCGCAGCGTCACCGGGCAGGCAGTCACCACCATTAAGATGAAGGCGAAAGAAGCCGCCGAGCTCATTGCTGATGTGGGCGGCTCTGCTGCCAATCTCGTCGGTCATACTGTCGAATTCGATTTCGACCCGAATGGCCGTTGTGTCGACTATCAGGTAATGGACTGATGCCACCAGCGGAAAACGCCCAACCGCCACCATAGAAAAGGCCGGGCGCAGCCCGGCCTTTTGTCAGCTGCAAGGCTGACACTCCAAAGGCGCTACGTCCTTTGGAGTGTCAGTGTCAGTGTCAAAAAACAAAATTTAACAAAGTAGGTGGTAAAGTTGGGCGAAGAACGGCCAGCCCCAAAAATCCGCGCAAGGCAATGTATGTTTGTACTCTACCCCGAGAGCCAGCAATCAATTATAGACTACGCACAAACGCACCTGCCTTGCGCGTGGGCACTACATGATCAAGACGTGTACACTCAAGCCGATTATGACAAGCGGCTTAAGAAAGACGGCGAACCGCCCGACTTTAAGCCCGGCGACCTCAAGAAACCTCATGTGCATTTTGTGTGTCAGTTCCCGAACGCCCGATACTTCACGGGCATCGCCAAGGAATTGGGTGTACCAGTTAACACCATCCGCAAGGTGAACAACCTGTATAAAGCATATGTCTATCTGTGGCATATGCTGGACCCGGACAAGTACCAATACCCCAAAAGCATTGTCGGGGCCCACGAATTTGACGAACCCTCAGAACATGCGGGAATGTCCGCTATGGAGGACGACCAGGTTCAAATTCTGTTGGATATGCCTGCCTTTGACACCTTCAATGAAATGGCCCGCTGGGCTTATGAGGAAGGTTGTTGGGCAACTTTCAAAAAGAACTACGCCATGTGGCGGGACATCTTCCTCGAACGTTCCCGCGCACGAACCCCGATGAACGATGGCACCCGTGGCCGGAACTGCAAAGGCGGCTTTTTGCCGGTCACAGGCGATTATGACCTTTTTGATTCTACACTTTCAAAGGAGTGACAATCATGTTCAATCTGTCTATGAGCTATATGGACGCGCAGAATTTTGGTGCGTTTCTGGTGTTCGACGGCTCCATTTATCTGGCAACCATCATCGCCCTGACCCTCGGGGACCTCGATGCTGCATATGGCCCTATGGCTCGCAACGCAACAATCGAACTTCACTTCGACCCCGAAACGCATCACTGTACCGCTCGCGGTACGGTTTCTCATGCCCCTGTTAATCCCGCTGTACCCTCGTAAGAGGTGCATATACAACAAACCTAGAAAGGAGTAAAAGCTCTATGGAAACTGTCATTACTGCCATGTCCGATGTGTTCAGCCTGGCTGGTACTTGTGTTACTGAAATCACTAGCCAGCCCATCCTGCTGTTCTGTCTGGCCGCCAGCCTGGTGCCTGTCGGCATTTCCATCTTTGGCCGCCTGAAGCGCGTTGCGCGTGGCTAATCAGCCCATGCCGGGCGGTCGCAAGGCCGTCCGGCTTTTTTATTTACTGCGGTTGTAGTACTTATATGGGCTTCTTTTTGCGTTTATTTTCTTCGCAATTCCTATAATTATGGCTTTTAACGTACAAAGGATTCCAATGAATGCCATTATAGCGAAAAACGCAAAGAGGATATATGCCAGTATTCCGCTCAGAGTATCACTGTAAAAAATACCTATTGCACCCTTATACATAAGGCGTTCAATGTAGGACAGTCCGCTTTCACTGAAAATGAAAACCATACTTGCAACCCCTCCTTTTTTTCAATGATAACATCAAAAATAAAAGATCGCAAGAGGTGTCCTATGTGTAAAAAATGTTGTTGCGTTTTTGTGGCTGTGCTTTTGCTTGTTTCTCTTCTCTTGCCTGCTTCTGCTTTTGCTACTTCGTATAACACTCATTGCCCGAATTGTGGTACTGTTCAGTTTCAGGGCGTATTGACTGAGCACATGTATTGTCCTGAGTGTGGTTGCCTTCTTTTTCAGGCTGGCGGTGGCTCATATCGTGGTGGTGGTGCGGGCCGCTTGGAAACGGGTAAAAAGTATTATACGGCTCCTTCTGATGGTGGCGCTGATAATCTGTATAATTCTGGCTATACCAGTTATTACTCCATTGTGAATCAGCAAAACAATACATTGAATTATACAAGTTATTCTTCTTCTACAAACAATTACGTCATGAATAGTTATACTTACAACACTTATAACTATAATCAGACATATAATTACTACACCTATACTGTAAACAATCAAAACTATTATATTACAAATTATTATACATATGTAATTGTTTCTTATCCCGCTGCGACAAGTACGCCCGATGTGCCCGCCTATGAAAATTCTATTTATTATTATGAGTTGCCGGATGGGCGTAATTCTTATAATTTGACTGTGGAAGATGTTTGGGGCCAGTATTTTATATATGATGCGGTTAATTATAAAGAAGTCGTTGAAGATGATGGTACTACGATGGCCCTTTATCATTTAGATGGCAATTATTCTGATAGTAGTGCGAACGGAGCACCCGATATTGAAAGTCATTCTTATCTTACGCTTTCTGATGGTTTTTTTGATGGTGGATTGTATTTTAATGATATTGCATCAACTGCAGAACTTGAAATTCCTTTTGTTGGTGCCATGCCTAAATACACAATTGAATTTCGGATTAAGTATTTAAGTGCCCGTATAGATCCTAAACGTTCGGCTCTTGATAATGGCGAAGTATTAGGCACATTTTTGTATAACGGTATATTTCATAACTGTTACGATACTTCTAACACTGGAAAATTTGATTTACCTCTTAATACTTGGACCAGCGTTGCTATTACTTATGATTCTGTATCAAATAAGTGTGTAGTATTCGTTAACGGTTCCAAACAATCGATTGATAGTTCTTTTAATTTCGCAAATATTTATACCAGCTCTGGTTATTCGATCTCTAACGATACTGGTGTCCGGGCGTATAACAATAAAGGGACAGGACCGTGGATGTATTGTGGCTGGACTACATTTGCTATTGATGAGATTCGAATTTCTAATAAAATCCTGTATACTTCCGATTACACGCCTTCTTCTCAGCCGTTTGATACAAACAGTGTGTTGGTGTTGCCAGAGGAGGGAGTTGAAAATCAAATTGCAGTAAAGTCTAATATCTCTGTATCAGATATTCGTGTTGGCGGTGTGCGTCCTACTTATCCGATAAATGGTTATACATATGTCTATCTGGAAGATAATGTCGTTAAAGATGTGCAGCAATATCAGAACAATGGATGGCAATCTGTTGATGCGGCAATCTATCTTGATGGTGAGTGGAAATCTCTCAAAGATACCGATTTATCTGATTATGGCAATGATGAGGAATCTCCGTCAACGCCTTCGCCTTCCCCTGATCCTGGTGATCCTACTCCTTCGCCTTCGGACAATCCCGAAACCACTTTACCGCCGTCCACTCCTGAGACTGGTGACGGTGATGGCGATAGCGATTTGAATGGTCTGATTGATATGATACTTTCGTTATTGAATGGACTTGGGGACTTGTTTGCGGCGGTCATTTCTGGTCTGTTTTCCCTTTTTGAATCGCTGCTTACCATGGCAAGTGGTTTTAGTGAGTTCTTGAAGGCTTCTTTTGGGTACTTGCCCGCTGATGTTCTTAATGTTCTTGGTGCCGGTGTTGTCTTGATGATTGTTCTTGCGGTTATCAAGTTTATTCGGGGGTGATGTTGTGGAAGTTTTCGGGCAGTTTTTGACCACTGTATGGGAAGGTATTAACATTCCCATGAATATCTATGGATTTTCCTTTTCGTTCCGTGACGTGTTTTTTTATAGTATGGTAGGTTTCTTGATTTTTGGCTTTCTGGTCCGTTTGTTTAATGGTGAGTGAGGTGATGGAATAAATGTATAAAAGTTACTTTCAAGTGGCATCTATGGTGATGCTATCTCTCTTGGTGTTGCTGGTGTATCAGTATCGGGCCCATGCCGAAGAAGTGGACCCGACGCCTGCACCGACACCGGCGGAAGGGACCGTGCAAGTGCAGGACCAACAGTTGGTTGGTATTCAGGAAACGCTTGACGCTATTCTGGAGCAGTTGGCCGAGGAACCGGCGGAAGATGCTCCGGCTGCAGAAGTTCCGGACTACTCCGGACAGCTTACCCGCATTGAATCTACACTTTCAAAAGTTGAGCAGAATACCCAGCCCTCCACGCCCGAAACGGCGCAAAGCGCTTTTGAAAAGCCGTTTGCTGAATACAGTGTAGTAGAAGTGCTGGTGCTGCTTTTTGTTGTCGGTGTGGTTGCGGTCGCGTTCTTTAAATTCGCATGGAAGGGGTGGTTTTAATGTCCGGTCTGTTTGCTGATCTCTGTACATTCTTCGGCCTGTCCTCGCAGGCTCCGCAAAACCTTTGCGAACTCATTCCCTGGCTGTTCTCTGTGCTGCTGGCAATCGGTTTGTTCCTGTTCGTGTTCGGCATGCTCAAAAGCTGGCTGAACAGCTTTAACCGGAGGTGGTAACATGGGATACATGATTTTCTTTGCTGTGGTTTTCCTGGTGGTCCTGGCCGTGTCCAGAATCGCCCGGTGCATTGTGTTTCACCCTGTTAAGTGTTCCGTGCATGGAGTCCGGGATGCAGTCGCCTACATAAAACACAAGGGCTGGAACACCTGCCCGGTGGGTGCCCTGGACATCTACTGCGGCTACTTTGGCTCTGGTAAGACGCTTTCCCTGGTGCATAAGGTTGTGGGGCTGTATGAGCGGTACAATGACCGCCCGGTCTGGTGCAGCCGCCGCCAAAAGTTTGTAACTCAAAAGGTGGTTATCCTCTCCAATGTGGACTTGGCTATTCCGTATATCAAGCTGGAATCTCTTTCCCAGGTGGTCAACATGACTAAATTGACCCCGGTGTTGGATGATCAGAACGATACTCAAACAGTCACCATCGTGGCTATGGATGAATTGAGCGTCCAGATGAACAGCCGCAGTTTCAAGGATAACTTTAACGCCTATTTCCTCAACACCTTGCTGTGTTGCCGTCACTATCATATCAGTTTCTACGGCTCCGCCCAGCGGTTTCAGCATGTGGACAAGCTGATGCGTGATGTGACGCATACGGTCATTCAATGCAAAAAAGTGTGGCGGTTCCAGCTCTGGCAGTCCTATGATGCTTGGGAACTGGAGAACGCCACCAACGCCGAAATGATACAGCCGCTGGCCGCCGGCTTGTGGTTTGTCCTGGACAAGGATTATAATGCTTATGATACTCTGGCGGTTGTGGACAACCTGCGGAAGAAGGTTGAGGACGGCGACTTGCTCACTGAAGCCGAGATCATTCAGAATCAGAATCCGGCCGGGCCGCTCGGCCTGGATGCCGCCACAAATTTGAGCCGCAAAGGCAAACGCCGTGTTGGCTCTGCTGCAAAACGGTAAGCGGCGCTGCGCGTGGGGGCGCGGGGCTCCTGCCCCGCCGCCACGCGCACGCCGCTATGTGTACTGCTTTTAGTCGATTTGTTCGACTTTGAAGCCGCAGTCATAAATATCGTGCATGATAAACATAAGTTGCAGTTCCTTGAACATGAGTTGGGCTTCTTCGTATGCCATTTCATTGGAGGGAAAAGTGTCTGACTGGATGATTTTTTCTTTTTCAAGGTTGTAAGATGTTTTTCCCGACCAAGGTGTGTGCATATCATAGTAAACGGTGATTTTGTATTTTTGCATCGTGTTAGCTTCCTGTTATTTGTATCTTCCGTTCTCCCAAAATCGAATTGAGGGCGAAGCGCTCAGGCGCTTCACCCTCTGATTGCAGCCGAGCACGCCAGAACAGTGCAGTCAAGGGAAAAAGCGCGATTGTTCACGGGTTTCACCAGTGCGCACACTGGTGAAAGTTGTGAAAAATTGCGCCCCTTGACGGCGCTGGGCGGGTGTGCTTTGCAACCTGCCGTGGCCCGGAACATAAAAATAAGCCGCTATCCTCCCGCTACGGTAAGAGGATGGCGGCTTATTGTTTATAGGAGTGATTGTGTTGTATGAGAATCGAAGAAAGGGTAAGCACCTTACGGCGGACGAACGTGCAAGAATCGAATGTCTGCACCGGCAAGGATTAACCCAAACGGCTATTGCACGGGAAATTGGTGTATCTCAACAGACCATTAGTAAGGAGCTCAAACGGGGCCAGGTCACGCAATTGAATTATAGGACTTGGGTATATTTTCGTACCTATTCGGCAGATGTGGCTCAAAGGGATGCAGATTATCAAAAGACAGCCCATGGTCCAGACCTCAAAATCGGGAAGAATCGTGCCTATCTCCAAGCGCTTGAAAGGGCGATTCTGGCAAAGCATAGCCCCTATGCGGCAATCAAGCAGGTTGCTCAATCTGGCAAGTTTGAAATGTGTATTTCAAAGACAACTTGTTACCGGTATATTCAAGGCGGCCTGTTTGAAAGTGTGACGTACGAGCATTTGCCGGTAGGTCATCCCAAAAAGCGAAACGGCAGAGTGGTTCGTATGCGGACGAGCCGGCCAGATCACCGCTCGATTGAGCGTCGGGACAAAGCTATATCGACTCGGCAGCAGTTTGGTCACTGGGAAGGCGATAGCATCATTGGAAAGCACGGCATCGGCGAAAGCTGCCTGACCCTGACTGACCGGAAATACCGACTGTCCATTGTGATAAAGGTAAAAGAAAAAACCGCTGTCAATACAGTGAGTGCATTGCAGCGGTTAAGACGGTACTTCGGTAAGCACGACTATAATGTGCTGTTCCGCACCCTGACATTAGATAACGGAGCCGAATTTGCAGACCAGGCTGGTATGGATAAAACGGGTGTGACGGTGTTTTACGCCCATCCGCAAAGCCCGGGGGAACGGGGCAGCAATGAGCATGGAAATAAGATGCTGCGCCGGATGTTCCCGAAAGGACAAAGTCTGCGAAACGCAACGCAAAAAGAAGCAACAGCAGCCCAGAACTGGCTGAACGCATACCCTCGTGAGATGTTCGGCGGAAAATCGGCGGCGCAGATGTTCGCCCAGGAATTGCCGAACTTGCCACTGCAACACCCTGACCGAGTGGCTCAATTTTTCGGAGTCCCGGACTTCCAATTTTTCAAAAAGAGTCATTAATCGTAAGTCCGCGAAGGCGGACGAATTGCGCATCATTGAATTCTGTTAGGCGCGTTTTAATGCCGCGCAGCGACCTTTTGCCTGCCGCCACCGTGGTGACGGGCTTTTTGTGCTGCTGTTAACTGTAAAATTGGCCCATGGCGGCACAGCCGCCGCGGAGGGAGACCCCCAGGGGCTCCCGCAGCCGGTCGGAGACCCGTAAGGGGCTCAGACCGCCCCCGTCAAAAAGCAACAAAACAGCATGGACTTTTTTGGTTAATCGCACAAATTACAATTTAAACCCTTGACGGTAGCAAAAATCATCAAACTTTTGCGGAATACACCCCTACCGGCGGTTCGCTGTTCACAAAATACAGCTCATACCACAGGATGAAGGAGTAAATGCTCCAGATCTTGGTCATGTTCTTGGCGCGGCCGGCCTTGTGGTCGTCCAGCAGACGGCAGATCTCCGGCACGTTGAAGAACTGCTCCGCCACCGGGCCGGTGAACTTTTCCTTCACCATGGCGTAGTACTTGTCCTGGCGCAGCCAGTCGTTCAGCGGCACCGGGAAGCCCAGCTTCTTGCGCTGGGCCACGCTCTCAGACAGCTGCTTGAGAGCAGCGCCGCGCAAGGCGATCTTGGTGTGTTCCTTGTCGCAGCGGTAGCGGCGGGGAATGCTCAGGGCCACTTCCAGCATCTCCCGGTCCAGGAAAGGCACACGCAGCTCCAGGGAGTTGGCCATACTCATGCGGTCTGCCTTGAGCAGGATGTCGTACAGCATCCAGGTATGCATATCCACCCACTGCAGCTGGGTGGGCTCATCCAGGCCCTGCACCTTGTCGAAGTAGGGTTTGAAGAAGGTTTCGGGGGCGGGGTTGCCGTAGTTTTTCTTCAGGTAGCGGTCCCGCTCCGCCGGGGATTCAAACACATAGTTGGCGCGCATATACCGTTCCCAGGATTCCCGGCCGCCCCGGACCAGGAAGTGCTGACCCTTGAAGTGGGGCATTCTGGCTGCCGTATGGGAAAGGAACTTGCGCACGGCCTTGGGCACCTTGCGGCCGTAATCCTCAAAATGGACGGCCTGGCAGTACATGGGATACCCGCCGAACAGCTCGTCGGCGCCTTCGCCGGACAGCACCACCTTGACGTACTTGCGGGCGTTCTGGGCCAGGAAGTACAGCGGCACCTCCGCCGGGTTGGGCATGGGTTCGTCCAGATACCACTGGATGACCCGGTTGGCCTCAAAGAACCGGTCGGCGTCCACCTTGTTGGCGATGCTGGGCACGCCGATCTCCTTGCTGAAGGCCTGGGCGTAGGGCAGCTCGGAGTATTTTTCCTCCGCATACCCCACCGAGAAGCTCTTTACATGGGGGGTGCCCTTGGCTACCTCGTTGACCACAAAGCTGGAATCCACACCGGAGGACAGGAAACAGCCCACCTCCACGTCGGCGATCTGATGGGCAGCCACACTCTCGGCAAAGGTGTCGGTGATCTTCTTTTCCCAGTCTTCCAGGCTCTTGGATTCGTCGATATGATAGCGGATGTCGTAATACCGCTCGATGGTCATTTTGCCGTCGTGCCAGGTGAACATGTGGGCGCCGGGCAGCTTGAACACATCCACGAACATGGTTTCCTCGTTGGGGATGTATTCGATGCTCAGGTATTCGGGCAGGCGCTTCTCGTTCAGCTGCTTCTTGAAGCCGGGATGGGCCAGGAAACTCTTGATCTCACTGCCGAAAAGCAGCAGCCCGCCCACATTGTAGTAGTAGAAGGGCTTGATGCCGAAAATGTCCCGGGCGCCGAACATGGTTTTGGTGTTGCGGTCCCAGATCACGAAGGTGAACATGCCCCGCAGCTTGGCAGGCAGTTCCTTGCCCCACTGTTCATAGCCGTGGAGCAGGACTTCGGTGTCCGAATGGGTCTTGAAGGTATGGCCCGCGGCTTCCAGTTCGGTGCGCAGGGTCTGGAAATTGTAGATCTCGCCGTTGAAGATGACCACCAGGCTCTCATCTTCATTGTACATGGGCTGGCGGCCGCCCTCCAGGTCGATGATGGACAGACGGCGGTGGCCCAGAGCCACCTGGTCGTCCACATAATACCCTTCCCCGTCGGGGCCGCGGTAGGTGATCAGGTCCGCCATGGCCTTCACGGTAGCCCGGGCGGTTTCGGCGTCATGTTTGCGTTCGGCAAAGCCGGTGATACCACACATGGATGTTATCCTCCTCTGGGTCAGTCGGTCAGACCCTTGTTGCCGTAATAGCGGGCGGTCTTGCGGTAGTAGTTCAGCTGGCTGCGCAGGTACCACAGGCCCCGGTTGAGGCTGCGATCCTCCTTGCAGTAGAGCTGGTGGGCGCTGCGGCCCTGCTTTTTCAGCCGGGCGGCAGTGGCCAGGAGTTTTTCGTCTTTCAGGTACTTGCGGATAACGCCGTAGGGGGCGATCATCCACAGGCTTTCGGTATCGGCGATGGTAAAGCCGGTATCCTTGCCTTCCAGCACGTCCTCCACCAGCCAGCGGGCCAGGTTGTAGCCGGCGGCGGTGACAAAGTAGCTGGAACGGCCCTGGCGGGGGTTCATCTCAAAGAGCTTATACTCCCCGGTGCGGGCGTCGTACTTCATATCAAAATTGGCGTAGCCCACCCAGCCCACATCTTCCAGGAAGGCGCGCATCCGCTCCAGCAGGGCGGAATCGTTGATCTCCGGGGAGGAGAGGATGGCCGCATAGTTGCCGATGCCCTCGGGGGTCTGCTCCTCCAGCAGGGGGCGGCCCAGGGCCATCAGGTGGACCTTGCGGTCCAGACCGCAGTAGGCGTTGAGTACCCGCATGCAGTTGTCGTCGCCGGGGATGTACTCCTGCAAAATCAGGTCGTCCTGGTAGGAACTGCCGTAGATGGCCGTGGTGATGGCGTCGTACTCGACCCGGTCATGGGCCAGGAACACCTTCTTTTTGTGGGGGAAGGAGCAGTTCCAGTAGGCCGGGGAATTGCTGGCCTTGATGATCACCGGGAAATCGAAGGGAAATTCGGCATTTTTGTAGTTCTGCGCGGTGCAGGTGGCCGTTTTCGGGTAAGAAAGCCCATGTGCGGCACAGGCTTTATAAAAGTTGTCTTTTATGTCCAGATCCAACACGGTTTGCAGTTCCGGGCAGGCAAAATGGAAATAGGGCTCCAGTTCCTGGCGGTGGCGGGCCATGAGGATGGTGTACCCGTCGGCGCAGGAAACCAGCAGCAGCGGGCAGTTCTGGTAATCATGGGCTTTGGCGTAGTCCACCAGGGTACGCACAAAGACTTCGTCCTTTTCCAGGTCCGGTTCCACCACCGCAATGCGCACCAGGCGGGTGTTGCGGCAGGCCACCAGGACCCCCTTGCAGACGGCGTCGCTGACGACACCGTATTGGGTATAAAAGCTGCGGGCCATGCCGTAGACGTTGGCATCGCTGCCCAGCAGCACAGGTTGAAATTTCAGCATACAAAACCCTCTCTGTTCATACAGATGGTATATTCCTGATTATTTTACGTCCAAAGCGGTGCCGTTGTCAATCATCTGCGGTGGCCTGCCGGGACGGCACCGGCAGGGTCTTTTCCCTTACAGTATGCGCTGTATCGTCCAAAGGTATCAGCCCGCCCCCGGGGCCTTGTGATACTTTTACATTCTTTTCAGCGGTTCAGGCTTTTCTTTTCGGGGGCATGTGTGTATAATATAGGGTATCGAAAATCAACCGGCACCCCAAGGAAAGGGAAAGTATATGTGCGGAATCGTTGGATTTGTGGGCGCGCGGGATGACGCGCGCGAAGTTCTGCAGGCCATGATGGACCTGATCGCCCACCGCGGTCCGGATGGTCAGGGCCAGTTTCTGGAAGGCCCGGCGGCCCTGGGCCAGCGGCGGCTTTCCATCATCGACCTGGAAGGCGGCCGTCAGCCCATGTACAACGAGGATGAAAACCTTGTTGTGGTCTTTAACGGCGAGATCTACAACTTCCAGTCGCTGACCGAGGAGCTGAAAGCCGCCGGCCATACCTTTGCCACCCGGTCGGACACAGAAGTGCTGCTCCACGGCTATGAACAGTGGGGCAAGGGCATGCTGGACCGGCTGCGGGGCATGTTCACCTTTGCCCTGTGGGACCGGCGGGAAAAGACCCTGCTGCTGGCCCGGGACCATTTCGGCATCAAACCCCTGTACTACTACCAGAACGAGGCGGGCGAACTGCTCTTCGGCAGCGAGATCAAGAGCTTTCTGGCCCATCCGGGTTTCCACAAGGAGCTCAACGAGGACCAGCTCTCCCTGTATCTGTCTTACCAGTTCTCCCCGGGTGAAAACACCTTCTTCAAGGGCGTGAAAAAACTCATGCCCGCCCACTGGCTGGAATGGAAAGACGGCCAGGTGACGGTGCAGCGCTACTGGCGCCCCGAGTTCAAGCCCGATGACGAGCCCACCCTGCAGGAGTGGGAGAAGGCCATCAGCGACGCCATGCAGGAGAGCGTTTCCGCCCACAAGATCGCCGATGTGGAGGTGGGCAGCTTTCTGTCCTCCGGCGTGGACTCCAGCTATATGGCTGCCCTGGCCAAGGTGGATAAGACCTTCACCGTGGGCTTTGCCAACAAGCAGTATGACGAAACCGATTATGCCACCGAGTTTTCCAAGCATATTGGGGTCAAGAATTACGCCTACCGCATCACTCCCGAGGAGTACTGGGCCAACCTGGGCCGCATCCAGTACCATATGGATGAACCCCTGGCCGACGCCGCCAGCGTAGCGCTGTACTTCGTCAACCGGGAAGCCGCCAAGCAGGTCAAGGTCTGCCTGTCCGGCGAGGGTGCGGACGAATTCTTCGGCGGATACAACATCTACAAAGAGCCCTTCACCATGAGCTGGTACGACCATCTGCCCCTGTGGCTGCGCCGCAGCGTGGGCGCGGTGGCCAACCTGCTGCCGCCGGTGCCGGGGGTGAACTTCCTGGTACGCCGGGGCCGCCCGCTGGAGGAGCGGTATATCGGCAACACCAACCTGATGGGCGAGCGCCGCAAGCGCAAGCTGATGAAGAACTACACCGGCAAGTGCAAGCCCACCGACATCTCCCGTCCCTTCTTTGAGATGACCAAGGGCCAGGACCCGGTGACCCGGATGGAGTACTGCGACCTGAACCTGTGGATGGTGGGGGATATCCTGCTCAAGGCCGACAAGATGAGCATGGCCAACTCTCTGGAGCTGCGGGTGCCTTTCCTGGACCGCCGGGTGTTCGACCTGGCCTGCCGCATCCCCACCAAGTGCAAGGTCAACGCCCAGCAGACCAAGATCGCCATGCGGGGCGCCGCCGAGATGACCATTCCAGCCAAGACGGCGGACAAAAAGAAGCTGGGTTTCCCCGTTCCGGTGCGGGCCTGGCTGCGGGAAGAAAAGTACGCTGCCATCCTGCGGGAGGCTTTTGCCACCCCGGCGGCGGAAAAGTTCTTCAATACCAAAGAATTGAACCGCATGCTGGACCAGCATGTCAGCGGCAAGCGCGACAACTGGCGTCAGCTGTGGTGTGTGTTTATCTTCCTTGTCTGGTACGACGAATATTTTGTAAAGAGGTGAAGAGCCGATGCTGCTCAAGCAACTGCTGAAAGGACTGCGCTACAAGGTGGTGCAGGGCCCCCTGCACGTCGAAGTGGCCGACATCTTCTATGATTCGCGCAAGGTGGTTCCCGGGGGCCTGTTCGTGTGCATCGTGGGCACCCAGCGCGACAGCCACGACTACGCCGCCGATGTGGTGGAGAAAGGGGCTTCGGTGCTGGTCATCCAGCATGACCTGGCCCCCGATGTGCTGGAAAGCATGCCCAATGTGACGGTGCTGAAATTTGAAAACACCCGCTACGCCCTGGCCATGCTGTCCGCCGCGTATTTCGGTCATCCCGCCGACGAGATGACCATGATCGGTGTGACCGGCACCAAGGGCAAGACCACCACCACCCACATGATCCGGTCGGTACTGACCGCCGCCGGGCACAAGACCGGCATGATCGGCACCAACGGCGTGTATTATCCCGGCCACCACTACGACCTGAACAACACCACCCCCGAAAGCTACGAGCTGCAGAAGATCCTGCGCCAGCTGGCCGACGCCGGGTGCGCTGCCTGCGTGATGGAAGTTTCCAGCCAGGGGCTGATGATGGACCGTGTGGCCGGCATCCACTACCGGGTGGGTGTGTTCACCAACCTGTACCCCGACCACATCGGCCCGGGCGAACATTCCAGCTTTGAGGAATACCGCAGCTGGAAGGGCCAGCTGTTCCAGCGCTGCGACATCGGTGTGGTGAATGCCGATGACGAGAACACCGAAGCCCTGCTGGAAGGCCACACCTGTGACCTCATCACCTACGGCATCGACAAGCCCGCCGATTACCGTGCCGGGCAGGAATACCGCCTGCTGCGCAACAAGACTATGCTGGGGGTGGAGTTCACCCTCACCGAGCCGGACGGCCACACCATGGACGTGCAGGTGGGCATGCCGGGACGGTTCAGCATCTACAACGCTCTGGCCACCATCGGGGTGGGCAAGGCGCTGGGTCTGGCCGATGAGCCCATCCACCAGGGCCTGCGGGACACGGTGGTCAAGGGCCGTGTGGAGCTGGTGCCCATCAGCCACCACTTTACCATCCTCATCGACTACGCCCACAACGAGGCGGCCGCCGAGAGCCTGATGGAAACCCTGAAAGCCTACAATCCCCACCGGATGGTAGTGGTGTTCGGCTGCGGCGGCAACCGCAGCAAGCTGCGCCGGTACGGCATGGGCGAGGTCTGCTCCAAGATGGCGGATTTCCTCATTCTCACCGAGGACAACAACCGGTTTGAGAAGGTGGAGGACATCATTGCCGACATCAAGGAAGGCATCGCCAAGGGCAACCTCAACGTGCCCTATGTGGAGATTCCCGACCGTCTGGACGCCCTGCATTATGCCATCGACCACGCCGAGGAAGGCGACCTGATCGCCGTTATCGGCAAGGGCCACGAGGCGTACCGCGACCGGGAAGGCGTGAAGACCCCCTTCCTGGAGCGGGAGCTCATTGAGGAATACGCCGCCGAAAAGGGCATCGAATAAACCCGACACAAAAGCAAAACCGGCGCGGAGAAGGCAAAGTCGCTTTCTTCGCGCCGGTTTGTTTTGTCTTATGATAAAAGCTCAGCCACGGGTCTGTTCCCAGTATTCGCCCATGCTGGCGCCTTTCTGCCCCGTGACTTCGTCGGTGAGGTAGTCTTCCAGCCCCGCATCCGCCGGGGTCCAGCTGCGGGCGGTGTCCTCGTCGGGGTATTCCACCTCGGCATACAGAAAGTGTCCCGGCTGGCCCGGGTCCACCTCGTTCACTTCCAGGTGCAGTCCGCCGGGCAGGGCATAGTCCCGGCGCTCTTTTTTAATGAGAGGCTTGCCGATGAGGGCTTCCAGTTTGGCGAAAAGGTCGGCGTCGATCTCGGTTTCGATCTCCTGCCGGCTCATGCCTGTGGGGTCGGGTGCCCCCTTGAAGCAGAGCACCAGCGCCGTGGGGCCGCCCTGCACCGCTTCCCGCCGGATGCGCACCGTGGGCCGCACGCTGATATAGCCCTGGTCCATCTGCTGTACCCGCTCCGGTTCCAGCCCCTGGGGCCAGCCCTTCACCATCCATTTGCGCTCGATCTCCATCCGCTCTTCCCTGCCTTTTTGTGAAATTGGGGCGGCGTGGCCGCCGGGAACAGTATAACACGCTTGCGCCGGTCCCGGCAAGCGCGTATAATGATAGAAAGCTGCGGCATGCCGCAAAACGACATCAAGAAAAGAGAGTTTTTTCATGCAGCATTTGAAACGTTTTTGTACCCGCAAGAACCTGTGGTTCCTGCTGCTGTTGGCCGCCGAGGTGATCTTCCTGCTGGCACGGTTTGTTTCGGATTTCGGGGCGGGCACAGCCATTGACGTGACCCCCGACCTGATCATTCCCTACACCGAACAGGCCGTGAATGATTCCCGGGGCACCCAGGTGGAAAACTATGTGGGCCAGTTTGCCACCACCCGCTGGCTGGACATTGAACCCGGCAGCTACCAGGTGGTGGTGACCTACGCCAACAACGGCGGCACCGGCACGGTGCGGTTCCTGGACGAGGTCATGCCCACCGCCCAGTACGATGTGGCCAGCCTGCCCCCGGGGCGCAGCAGTTCCGTCTTTACCCTGTGGATGGAACACGGCTGCGATGTGGCCCAGATGCAGTTCTATTCCGACTGCGGCGAGGGTCAGGTGACCTTCATCACCGGAGCCCAGCTCATCCCCACCCATTCTTTCGCCTATGTGCATTTTCTCACCGCGCTGGTGCTGTTTGCGGCCATCGACTGGATTCTGCTGGTGGTGACCCGCCGGGTAGCGCTGCCCTGGCGCACTCTGGAATCCCGGTACAGCATGCTGGCCACCCTGGCTCTGGTGGCGGTGGCCTGCCTGCCCCTGGGGCTGGGCTACATCATCTACGGCCACGACCTGACGGTGCATCTGTCCCGCATTGAGGGCCTGAAAGCCGGGTTGCTGGCCGGGCAGTTTCCGGTGCGGATGGACCCGGACCTGGTCAACGGCAAGGGCTATCCTTTCAGCCTGATGTACGCCGACCTGCTCTTGTACCCGGCAGCGTTCCTGCGCATTGTGGGCTTCAGCCTGCAGACGGTGTACAAGCTGTATGTAGCGGCCATCACCCTGGCCACCGCCCTGGTCACCCGGTTTGTGCTGCGCCGCATGTTCAACAACGAGATGGTGGCCCTGGCCGGCACGGCGCTCTACCTGCTGGCTCCCTACCGGCTGACCAACGTGTATGTGCGGGCTTCCATGGGTGAATATTCCGCCATGGTGTTCCTGCCGCTGGTGGTGTACGGGCTGTGGCGCATCTACCGCCAGAAACCCGGCGAAAAGGCCGAGCCCTGGTGCTGGCTTTCCCTGGCCATCGGTTTTACGGGGCTGCTGCAGACCCATCTGCTGACCAGTGTCATGACCGGTTTTCTCACCGCCATCTTCTGCATTCTCTACGCCAAACGTACCTTCCGCCGCCCGGTGCTGCCAAGCCTGTGCAAGGCCGCCGGTCTGGCCGTGGTGTGGAACCTGTGGTTCCTGGTGCCTCTGGCCCAGTACATGGTGCAGGGGGTCTGCCGCATCAGCGGCCGGTACGATGCCTCCTACCTGCGGGACACCGCCGTCATGCTGGGGCAGATGTTCATGGTCTTCGGCAAGGGCACCGGCACCTCTCAGTCCCTGGCCCTGGGCATGGACGGTGAGATGACCCTGACCCTGGGCATTGCCCTGGGCCTGGGTGCGGTGCTGCTGGTGGCGGCGCTGCTGGACCCCGCCGTGCGCCAGTCCAACCGCAAGGTGCTGGGCATCAGCCTGTGGGCTTTCGGATTCGGTGCCCTGTGCGTCTGGATGGCCAGCGATGTCTTCCCCTGGTATGACATCTTCCTGAGCCAGAATCCCATTCTAAAGTCCCTGTCCTCTCTGCTGGGCAAGCTGCAGTTTTCCTGGCGGTTCCTGAGCCCGGCCAGCCTGCTGCTGACCCTGTGCACCGCGGGGGCCCTGACCTTGTTGTGGAACAAGCGCCGGGACCTGGCCAAGCAGGCCGCCCTGGCCCTGGTACTGCTGACCCTGATTCCCGCCGGGTATCAGATGTACGACAGCTGCGCCAACAGTGTGGTGACCACCTACATGAGCCTGGGCGCCATGGGTGTGGCCAGCCCCCTGAAGGAATCCCAGCTGGCGGGCGGCGAGTACCTGCCCTATGACCTTTCGGACGAGCTGTCCCCCGCCCAGTTCAACGACACCAACTTCTATTTTGATGAGGGCGTGGAGGCCGAGTCCTATTCCCGCGGGCAGCTGAGCGTGACCTTTACCGCCACCAACACCAACGATACCGCATCCAACGTGCTGGTACCGCTGTTTGCCTATCCGGGCTATGAACTCACCGATACCTCCGGTACCGCCCAGCTCAGCCGCCAGGACGGCTACCTGATTGCCGTGCTGCCCGCCGGGTACAGCGGCACCGTGACCATCCGGTTTGTGGGCTTCTGGTTCTGGCGCGTGGCTGACCTCATCAGCCTGGTGGGGATTGTGGCCACCATGGTGGTGGCGGTGCGCAAACGCCGCCGTCAGCCCGCCGCAGCCTGACACGTTACCGGGCGTTCAAAATCAAGTGCATTTCTTATTTCAGATCGTTGTAAAAAAGATTCTGGCCAAATCGTGCGTTTTCCACCGCAGGGGCGGTTTTCGATTTGTTCAAACCGCCAGTTGCATTTTTGGAAAATGGCCCGTATAATAGTGGCATACAGCAAGGGCGCTGCGAAGTTTTTCGCAGCGCTTTTTTCATGCTTTTGTCCCGGGGTGGGGCAACAATCTGCATGGTAAAGGAGTAAAGAAGTATGGCAGCAACCGTTATGGAAATCTACGGCAGCAAAGTCTTCAACGAACACGAAATGCGTGAACGCCTGCCCAGCTCTACCTACAAGAGCCTGAAGGCCACCATCGAAAAGGGCCAGCCCCTGGACCTGGACGTGGCCAACGTTGTGGCCAGCGTCATGAAGCGCTGGGCCATTGAGCAGGGCGCCACCCATTACACCCACTGGTTCCAGCCCCTGACCGGCATCACCAGTGAAAAGCACGACGGCTTCGTCAGCCCGCAGCCCGACGGCACCGCCATCATGGAATTCTCCGGCAAGGAGCTCATCAAGGGCGAGCCGGACGCTTCCTCCTTCCCTTCCGGCGGCCTGCGTGCCACCGCTGAGGCCCGCGGCTACACCGCCTGGGACCCCACCAGCTATGCCTTCGTGAAGGATGACGTGCTGTGCATTCCCACCGCCTTCTGCTCCTACACCGGCGAGGCGCTGGACAAAAAGACTCCCCTGCTGCGCTCCATGCAGGCCATCTCCGACCAGGCCTGCCGCGTTCTGAAGCTGTTCGGCAAGGAAGTGGACCGTGTGGCCACCACCGTCGGCCCGGAACAGGAGTACTTCCTCATCCGCAAGGAAGACTACGAGAAGCGCCTGGACCTGGTGCTGACCGGCCGCACCCTGTTCGGTTCCGCCCCCTCCAAGGGCCAGGAACTGGAAGAGCATTACTTCGGCGTCATCCGTCCCGTCGTTTCCGAGTTCATGAAGGAACTGGACGAGGAGTTGTGGAAGCTGGGTATCCCCGCCAAGACCAAGCACAACGAGGTGGCCCCCGCTCAGCATGAGCTGGCCCCCATCTACGATACCACCAACGTCGCCATCGACCACAACCTGCTGACGATGGAAATGATGAAGAAGATCGCCTCCAAGCACGGTCTGGTCTGCCTGCTGCATGAGAAGCCGTTCGAGGGCGTCAACGGCAGCGGCAAGCACAACAACTGGTCCCTGAGCACCAAGGACGAGAACCTGCTGGACCCGGGCGACACCCCCATGGAAAACCTGCAGTTCATGGTCTTCCTGGCTGCCGTGGTCAAGGCGGTTGACGAATACGCCGACCTGCTGCGCACCTCCGTTGCCACTCCCGGCAACGACCATCGTCTGGGCGCCAACGAGGCCCCGCCGGCCATCATCTCCATCTTCGTGGGCGAAGAGCTGGAAGCCGTCATCGACGCCATCTGCTCTGATTCTCCCTACGCCGGCCCCGTCAAGATGAAGATGGACCTGGGCGTGGATGTCCTGCCCAAGTTCAGCAAGGACACCACCGACCGCAACCGTACTTCTCCCTTCGCCTTCACCGGCAACAAGTTCGAGTTCCGTATGCCCGGTTCCGCTGAGAACCTGTCCGACGCCAACTCCATCCTGAACACCGCCGTGGCCAAGGAACTGAAGGATTTCTGCGCCGCTACCGAGGGCGCCGCCGACTTTGAGTGCGCTGCGGCTGCCTGGGTCAAGCAGACCCTGAACGACCACCGCCGCGTCATCTTCAATGGCAACGGTTACTCCGCTGCCTGGGAAGAAGAGGCCGAGCGCCGCGGCCTGCCCAACCGCAAGAGCACGCCCGACGCCATGATCGCGCTGAAGGACCCGAAGAACATCCAGCTGATGGAAGACTTCGGCGTTCTGACCAAGACCGAAATGCTCTCCCGCTATGAGGTGGAGATGGAGCATTACAGCAAGGTCATCAACATTGAAGCGCGCACCATGCTGAAGATTGCCAACAAGCAGCTGATTCCTGCCGCTACCAGCTATATGGGCGATGTGGCCGGCACCGCCGCCGCCAAGACCGCCGTGTCCGAGAGCATCTCCACCCATGCCGAAACCAAGCTGCTGACCGAACTGTCCAAGTACACCGACGAGATGTCCGATGCGGCTGACGCCCTGAAGACTCTGACCGACGATGTGTGCGCCATGGACGACGAGGCAGCCAAGGCTCATGCCTTCCACGACAAGGTCCTGCCTGCCATGGCCCGCCTGCGTGCCGCGGCGGATGTGGCCGAAGAACTGTGCGACGAAGACTACTGGCCTCTGCCGTGCTACAGCCGCATCCTGTTCTACACCGAATAAACGGGCCGCCGCTGAATATAGCTTTTCCCTTTCCTAATTTTCTTACACCAGCTCGAAAGGCCCGCCCCCTCGGCGGGCCTTTCGAGTTTAGGGGCGCGCCCCACCGGAGGTATTTTGTATGAAACACACCGCGCAGGACATCCTGAATTATGTGGAGGACAATGACGTCAAATTTGTGCGTCTGGCATTCTGCGACATTTTCGGCAACCAGAAAAACATATCTGTTTATTCCAGTGAGCTGCCCCGGGTGTTCGAGTACGGCATCTGCTTCGACGGCAGTTCCATTGCCGGCTTTATGAACACCGAGGAAAGCGACCTGATCCTGTGGCCCGACCCGGACACCATGACCATCCTGCCCTGGCGGCCGGCAGAAGGGCGGGTCATGCGCATGTACTGCGACATCACCCTGCCCGACGGCAAGCCTTTTGAGGGCAACTGTCGGGGATACCTGCAGTCAGTGGCCCAGCGCATCCAGGCCTGGGGGCTTACCTGCAACGTGGGCTGTGAGTGCGAGTTTTATCTCTTTGAAACCGACGAGCACGGCAACCCCACCCGCATCCCCATGGACCACGGCAGCTACTTTGATATGGCGCCCCTGGACAAGGGCGAGAACATCCGCCGGGAGATCTGCTTTGCCATGGAGGACATGGGCCTGCAGCCCCAGCACAGCCACCACGAGAGCGGCCACGGCCAGAACGAGATCGACTTTCTGTACAGCGCGCCGCTACGAACCGCCGACAACGTGAACACCCTGAAAAGCACCATCAAAGCCATTGCCGGCAGCAACGGCCTGTTTGCCTCCTTCATGCCCAAACCCCTGGCCGACCAGGCCGGCAGCGGCATGCATGTGAACCTTTCCCTGTGCCGGGACGGCCACAACCTGTTTGAGGGCGATGTAGCCCCCGACAGTGAAGCCGGGCATTTCATCGCGGGCATTCTGGCCCACGCCCGGGAACTGACTGCCTTCTGCAACCCGGTCCCCAACAGTTACAGCCGGTTCGGCTCCTGTGAAGCGCCCCAGTACATCAGCTGGAGCCGCCAGAACCGCAGCCAGCTGGTGCGTCTGCCTTCTGCCAGCGGCGAGTTCTGCCGTCTGGAGCTGCGCAGCCCCGACCCGGCCTGCAACCCGTACCTGGTCATCGGCCTGATCCTGGCCGCCGGGCTGGACGGTATGGAGCGTGAACTGCCCCTGCCCGCCCCGGTGAACCGGAACCTGTTCCACAAGGAAGCCGCTGCCGGGCTGGAAAGCCTGCCCCGCACCCTTCGGGAGGCCATCACGGTGGCGGCCCAGAGCGATTTCATTGCCAAAGAGCTGCCCCTGGCTGTGATGAACAAGTACTTTGAGTACCAGACCCAGCTCTGCATTGCCAGCGAAACTGCACGGGACCCCGCTGCCTGGGAACGGGAACACTGCTTCCTGATCCTGTGATGCGGTTTGTCCGCATGCAACCGCAGGAAAGGAGGGAAAGGCATTGGGTCTGGCATTGATCGCATCGGCCGGCAACAACGCCAATGAATACCTGGCCCGGCATGCCGCCGAGCTTGGGTACACAAGACCGGTCATTGTGGCCAGCGGTGGTGAGGCCCGCCGCCGTCTGGGGGACAAAGATTTTGAGGTGGTCATTATCAATGCGCCGCTGCCGGATGAATTCGGCCATGAGCTGGCCCTGCACGCCGTGGAAAAGACCCACGCCGGGGTGCTGCTTCTGGTCAAGAACGGCAACGCCGAGCAGATCGGCGCCAAATTACAGGAACGGGGCATCCTGGTGTTGGGCAAGCCCTTCTCGGGGCCGCAGTTCCGCCAGGCCATGCAGATTGCGGCCAGCTGCTACCGTCGCCTGGATATTCTGCGGGCAGAAAACGCCCGCCTGGCCGATAAAAATGCCCAGCTGCGGCTGGTGGACCGGGCCAAGTGCTACCTGATTGAGCACAAGGGCTACACCGAGGCGGATGCCCACCGGTACATTGAAAAGCAGGCCATGGACACCCGCCGCAGCCGCGGTGAAATCGCCATGGAGATTCTGGAAGAAAACGAAGCCGGCGCCGGTGACCAAATTTTGTGATTTCTGCGCATTTTCGTGCGGATGCCTTGCCAAAATGGGCAGATACCGTGTATAATAATTTCGTATGTGTTTTTACTTGACGTGGAGGATGTACAATGGCTACGAAATATGTATTCGTCACCGGCGGCGTGGTTTCCGGTCTGGGCAAGGGCATCACGGCGGCCAGCCTGGGACGTCTGCTCAAGACCCGCGGGCTGAAGGTGGCTTCTCAGAAGTTGGACCCGTATATCAACGTGGACCCGGGCACCATGAGCCCGCTGCAGCACGGCGAGGTTTTTGTGACCGACGATGGCACCGAAACCGACCTGGACCTGGGGCATTACGAACGTTTTACTGATGAAAATCTGAACAAATATTCCAACTTGACCACCGGCAAGGTGTATTGGAACGTGCTGCACAAGGAACGCCAGGGCGCCTACCTGGGCCAGACCGTGCAGATCATCCCCCACATCACCAACGAGATCAAGAGCTACATCTACAATCTGGCCAAGAGCACCGAGGCAGATGTGGTCATTACCGAGATCGGCGGCACCACCGGCGACATCGAGAGCCAGCCTTTCC
>CALESJ010000034.1 GCA_937907025.1 uncultured Faecalibacterium sp. | reverse complement strand
GTATGTCCCTGGTACTCCTTGGCACCATCCTGAATCCGCTTTCGCTCCATCAGCTGTATTATTACATTGTGATTTCGGAAGTTCTTGAGTTGTGATTTCCATTGTTCCAGAATTGTGATTTTCACAATTCAAGAGTTGTGAATCCACAGCAGAGATAAAGTTCTTCACATAGATCAGGTTGGGCTTTCCCAAACCCTGGCGCTTACGTTCAATCAATCCTGCTTTCTTCTCAAGTTCACTGAGCAGCTTGATAGCCTTTTGTTCAGCACAGTTCAGAGCCATCTTCGCTTCGTCGATTGTAAAAATGATATACACTCGACCGTTTTTATCTATCCAACCATTCTTGGCAGACAGGCTCATGCGGTCAAGCAAAATGCCATACAGCATCTTGGCATCGGCAGAAATATTCCAGAACCTCTCGTTCGTGAACAACACCTTCGGAACTCGATAGAATGTGAATAGATCGGATTGCTGACCGTAAAAATAATCAAAACTCACACGGCTTCACCACCTTCTTTCTGCGGAAAACTTTCTGTTGTCAGCGGAATGCTGCGGAAAGTCGTATCCGTCTTTTCATAAGGACATCGGGCAAAAAAGCAGAAGCGGTATTCCTGTTCATACACATCCATATCAACGAAGCCCCACTTCACGCATAACCTTCTTCGTACACCAGCCAATGCACGGGTGATCTCGCCCATAGGGACAGCCATCACATTCCGACTTGGGTTTCGGTGGCAAAGAGATTAAGTAGTAGCAATTATTTCTACCCAGACGGCAACCCTTTCTGCCATTCGTCCAGAAGTAACAGTAATGACAGTCGCTCGGCTTGTCTGCGGCATAAACAGGCTTGCTCAAATAAAACACCTCCAATCTTTTGTATTTGCCCATGGTTTTGGGCATAAAAAAAGAGCGCCTATCCATCCCCAATGCGGGGCAAATAGACGCTCTATGTATATAACGATATTCAATTTTATCTGCTATAACTGCATGGTACTCAAAACATCCGCCTTTTTTGATTAGCTGGATTTTTGGCACGATTTTGGGGCTGATTAGCAGGAAGGGCATTTTCATTAGCAAGAACAGCCCATTTTCTGCTAAAAATTAGCTGGCGATTTTGTCTTATAACAACCGTTCGATTCTGGAGGGGTTGTCAAAAATCAAATTTTGGAGTAGAATTTTATCTCATACAGTGAAAGAGCTTTTTCGTAGCTTTTTATATAAGAAAAGCCGAAAACCCTTGAAAACAAAGGCTTTCGGCGTTGTTCACTGGCGTCCATAAGAGGATTTGAACCTCCGACCCCACGCTTAGGAGGCGTGTGCTCTATCCAGCTGAGCTATATGGACGTGTCTGATATATGATTATAGCCCGATCAAAGTCGAACTGCAATCCCTTATTTAGTTTTTTTGAGGTGGCCGTTGTAACGCAACCTTAGGAGGCGCGTGCTCTATCCAACTGAGCTACTGAGACGTATAGCAAAAATATTCAATTTTTCCGCCCAAACGGATTCGAACGAGCTGCCGCTTAGGAGGCGACCGCTCTATCCAACTGAGCTACGGGGGCTTATACAGAAAATATTCAATTTTGCAGGGCTCCAGGATTCGAACGATTCGATTTTTAGGAGGCTCGCGCTCTATCCAACTGAGCTACGGAGACGTATATGAGTTTTCCTTGATTTTGCGCTCTTTTTGACATTTCGCTCAAGGTGGCGATCTGGATTTTGGAAACCGATGTGTTAGAAAATGAACCGTTTGTCTAATACATATTCCGATATGTTTGGGAACTTTTGAACTCTGCAACTGAGCTACTGAATTTTGTATCGAAAGATATGTAGGGGACTGCCCATCCGGACAGTCCGCGACCTTTGCCTATTATACCGGATTCTACCGGCAAAATCAAGACAAGGTCATTCCAGCGCAGCCTTGGCCGCGTCTATCTTTGCCTTTGCCTCGGAAAGCTGGACTTCGCAGGCATTCAGTGTTTCCAGCCGGTTGCGGTCCCCAAGGATGGCAGTCCAGTATTCGCCATCCCGATAGCGGAAGATGACCCACTCGTAACCGTCATACTTCGCTTTGCTTTTTTGTATAACGGGGTAGGTGCCTACGGGCAGATACCCCACCACATCGTTGAAGCTGGCAGTATAAAAATACTCAGTCTGTGCACCGAACACGACCAGCTGTACGCCGTCCACTTCTTCCATGTCCGGCCCGGAGGTTCCATACCCGTTGAAATTGCCGGCTTTTATGGTGGGGAGAAAATCGGTATAACTGTAATTGAGGTCGCAGGCGCCGGTGATACCGCCCACACTGCCGGTGGAAGAAAACTGCCACATGGCATAGCTGCCGGTATATCCGGGCTGACTGCGGTAGTCGGCCAGCCAGAGCGGATAGCCTGCCAGCTGGGACGGGTTAAGGTAGCTGTTGATGAAATTGGTATAGCTGTACCAACCGGCGTACCAGTTACGTTGGTACAATATATCCATGGCATACTGCACAAGACCTGTCAATTGTGTGCGGCCCAGAGAAGCCAGCTTGGAATCCTCCACGTCCACGAAAACCGGATACTCCAGCTGAAGACCTTCCAACACGTTCAGGAACAGGCTTAACTCGTCAATCACGCCGCTTTGGGTGGTGGCATAGGTATAATAATAGGCGCCGACCCGCAGGCCAGCAGCATGGGCGCCGTTTACGTTCTGCAAAAAGTAGGGGTCCACATACAGGCCGCTGTTGTTGCTGGAACCCAGCCGGACAATCACGAACTGTTTGCCGGCGGCAGCCACGCTGTTCCAGTTGATGCTGCCCTGATAACGGGATACATCTATGCCGTTTTGAAAGAGTCCCATAAAAAATCCCCCTTCCTGCCACATGATATGCAGGGAAGAGGGAAGTGGTGTTTCAGATAACCAGGCCGCCGTTCTGGCCGATGACCTGTCCGGTGATATACCCGGCGTCCGGGGAGGCCAGAAAAACCAGAGTGCGGGCGATTTCCTCGGCTGTGCCCAGGCGTCCCACCGGCGTTTCTTCGGCCAGCGCGGCGCGGTCTTCCTCGGTGAAAGAAGCCATCATATCGGTGTCGATGACACCGGGGGCCACGCAGTTGACCGTAATGCCGGAAGGCCCTTCTTCCTTGGCCAGCGCGCGGCACAGTCCGATGACGCCGGCTTTGGCAGCTGAGTAATGGACCTCACAACTGCCGCCCGTCTGCCCCCACATGCTGCTGACGCAGAGGATGCGACCATATTTTTCGCGGATCATACCGGGCAGTACTGCACGGCAGGCGTAAAAGACACCGTCCAGATCCACGCTCATCATCCGCCGCCAGTCTTCATCCGTCAGGTCGGTAAACAGCTTCTGCTGGGCGATGCCGGCATTACATACCAGCACCTGGGGACCGCCTAACTCCCGGGCAGTCTGCGCCACGGCAGCGTTCACCGCGGCGGAATCAGCGGAATCGGCCTGAATGGCCAGGCACAGAGCGTCAGGCATGGCGTTCCGAACGGAATCCACCACCCGGCGGGCGGCTTCCTCGTGATTGTGCCAGGTAAAGGCCACCCGGTATCCGGCTTTGGCAAAGGCCAGTACAGAAGCAGCGCCGATGCCACGGCTCCCGCCGGTGATGAGAACAGTCTGATGGTCAAGATTGGGTGTCATCTGTAAGCTCCTTTTGCTTTTTTATGGCCTTGGCAGCCAGGCGCTTCTGACGCAGAGAGGCAAAGAATGCCTGTAACAATTGCTGGGCTTCCTCTTCCATGAGGCCATGCTCGATGATGGGGTGGTGATTGAAAGGCAGGGCAAACAGGTCGGTCAGGGACCCGCAGCACCCGGCCTTGGGGTCGGAGGCTGCATATACAATACGACGCAGCCGACTGTTGATGATAGCGCCGCTGCACATGGGGCAGGGCTCCAGGGTGACAAACAGTTCGCACTGCCACAGCCGCCAGCCGCCCAATGCCTGGCAGGCCTGGTCGATGGCCATGAGTTCGGCGTGGTACAAGGCGTTTTTCCCGGTTTCCCGCAGGTTGTGGGCGCGGGCAATGATCTCGCCGTCCTTGGCGATGACGGCACCCACCGGGACTTCACCGGCCTCAAATGCGAGCCGGGCTTCTTCCAGCGCAGCCTGCATCAATTCCTGATCTGTCATAACAACTCACCCGACCTGATTCAGATAGACGCTGAAAACCGCCAGAAACACCACCGCCACCGTGTAAGCAGGGCTGGAAAAAACAGCTGCGGCATCCACACCGGGGCGCAGCCCGGCGGAAAAGCGGAATCCCTGCTTCATGGCGTGCCAGATAAGCCACAGGGCTACCGGCGGGAAGAAGAGCAGCACAAACAACTCGGAGAACAGCGCGGTGGAATCCGCCGCATACAGCTGCAAGTATGCCACGATAAAGGCAATGGTATTGTTGACAAAGTGCAGCAGCATACCGGGCAGAATGCTGCCGGTACGCTCGGTCAGCCAGCCGAGAAAGACACCGCATACAAAGGCGGTAATGCCCTGGGCCAGGTCCATGTGCAGCAGGGCAAACAACAGGGCCGGAGCGAAGATGGCGGCGGCGCTGCCGCAGGGGCGCATGAGCCCCTGCAAGGCCCCGCGGAAGAACAGCTCTTCCAGAATGGCAGGCACAACGCACAGTCCGATGAAGTTCACGACAAGGGCGCTGCCGCCGGCCGGAAGGGGAGTGGCGCTGCCCTCAGTTCCCAGCAAGTGCCCCAGCAAACCACCAAAGAGATTGGCGGCATTGGCGATGCCCAGAAACACCGGCAGGCAGAAGGCAGGACTCCACGGCGCGGGAATCAGCAGCCGCAAATCCTCAGCCCGAAGCCGTGTCAGGCGCAGCAGCAGAAAGACAGGCAGCAGAATCCCGCCCACAGCGGCGATCATGGACAGCATCCCCGCCTCAGTCTGGGAAAAACCGGTGGGGCTGGCCAGGGTGGCCCCCGGGACCCGAAGCCCCATCAAAAAAGAAACAAACGCTTCCAGCAGGGAGCGTATGGCCAAATATCCCACAGCGGCCAGGGCGCACCAGGAGGATGCCCCCTTGACTCCGCGGGTCTTTGCGATTTTTTGCAAAATAAACTTCCCCGTTTCACGCGCGGCCACAGGTTGGCGCCGCGCAGAATTATACTTTATATATCATGGTTAGTGTACCACAACACAAACCGTCCTACAAGCATAAAACTCCGTATAATAAAAAACAGCCTCGTCGGTTGTGCGGACCGAAGAGGCTATTAAGAGGAAGGAAAATGAATCGTGTCAGTCCAGGGTGTGTGCGGCACCCTTGACTTTCTCAACTAATCATAGTACAGTATGCGTGATAAGTAAAATTCAATTTTTTCACATAAAACCTGAATTTCGTTCAACACAAGGAGAAGCATGGTATGACGCTGCTCAGCTGTCTGATATTTTCCACCATTGCCCAGGAAGGCTCGTTCGCCCGCGCAGCCGAACAGCTGCACCTGACCCCGTCGGCCATCAGCCATGCGGTGGCAGGGATGGAGTCCGAATGCGGTTTTCCGCTGTTCACCCGTACCAAGACCGGCGTGACCATGACCGCTGCCGCGGAAAGCCTGATGCCGGCCGTGCGCCGGGTACTGGCCAGTGGGGAATCTCTGGAGCAGTCCATCGCCCAGGTCAACGGTCTGCACAAAGGCGTTTTGCGGGTGGGCGTCTTCAACAGCGCCTGTGTGATCTGGCTGCCGCAGCTTGTACCTGCTTTTCAGAAAGACTACCCAGGAATTGAGGTGGAGGTGTACCAGGGCAGTTACGCCGATATTGCCGCCTGGCTGAAAAACGGTACGGCGGAGCTGGGGTTCCTATCCGACTCCTGCTCCCAGGACCTGGACTTTGAACCGCTGTATACGGACTCCCTTGTCTGTATTGCGCCGCCGGACTTTACCCCCAAGCGGGACGGTAAAATCAGTGCCGACGAACTGCGCACGTTGTCGTTTGTCAGCCAGCGCGCCGATACTGACGCCGACATCCAGAATTACCTGAAACGCAACGACCTGCGTGTGCACACTGCCTGCTACGTCATCGACGATGAATCCATGGTGGGAATGGTAGCCTGCGGGCAGGGGGTGGCCATTATGCCGCAGCTGCTGCTGACCCAGCCCAGCCGGAAAAACGGGGTCCAGGTGCTGGCACTGGAGCCTGCCGCCGGACGCAGCATCGGGCTGGCCTGCCTGGACAAAAACGGACTTTCTCCGGCAGCCCGGGAGTTTGCCCGCCGTGTGCGTGCCTTTGCAAAAACGCTCTGACAGCGATAAAAACAGGGCTTGACAAATTGCAAGGACTTTGGTATACTTTTACGGCAATCGTTTGAAAGGCTGCTCCGTTCGCACAGGATGGCGTATGCTGGTAGCCGATAAGTCAAGATTGTGATGAGCACATATATTAAGTATGGCTCCCGTTAGTCATGATCGAGAAAGAGGTGAAACGCAATGAAGGAAGGCATCCATCCGAAGTATATGGATTGCACCATCACCTGCGCCTGCGGCAACGTTATCCAGACTCGTTCTACCCGTCCGGAGATCCGCGTCGAAGTCTGCAGCAAGTGCCATCCGTTCTACACCGGCAAGCAGAAGCTGGTTGACACCGGCGGACGCGTCGAGCGCTTCAAGCGCCGTTACGCCAAGGCTGGCAAGTAATCATGTTTCATTTACCCCAGATGGAAACATCTGGGGTATTTTTTGCTTGTATGCCCAAAAACAAAGGAGCAGGCTTATGGCTGATTATCAGACCATCCGCGGTACCGCGCGGTATGAATACGAGGAAAAGCGCAGCCGGTTCATCGGCGTGGCTTCGTTTGCCGATACCGAGGAAACCGCCCAGGTTTTTCTGGATTCGGTGCGCGCCGCCAACCGCACGGCCCGCCACAACGTGTATGCGTATGTGCTGCACAATGGGCGGGTACGCTATTCGGATGACGGCGAACCCGCCAAGACTGCCGGAACCCCGGTGCTGGAATGTATCCAGCATGCGGGAGTATCGGATGTGATCGTGGTGGTCACCCGGTATTTCGGCGGGATTCTGCTGGGTACAGGCGGCCTGGTTCGCGCATATACGGCGGCTGCGTCCGGTGCTTTGCAGGCTGCCGAGCTGGTCAGCATGCGCAGCGTGGTGGATTGTACCCTGCGCGTGCCCTATCCCTTGTTTGAAACCGCCCGCCGCATGATTGAACAGGCAGATACCCGGCTGGAAGAACCGGTCTTTGATGATGCCGTCACTCTCAGCTGGCGCATGCCGGCGGGGGAGGAAGGCCCACTGTGTGCCGCCCTGTGCGAGCTGACCCGAGGAACCGCACAGCCCGCAGTAGGGGAGCCGCATTACGCCGCCTACTGAAAAAATGGAATCGCTGCCATAAAAAATGAAAATTTCACATTTTCAAGAAGCGTTTGGAGCTTTTTTATCGTATTTATAATATAGAAGGCAATTTTATCGGCCAAAGTGCCGTAAGTATCCTAAAAAGGGGGAAGTGCCATGAACGTCCGCGAACAGACCCAGACCATTGAACGCCTGACTTTCAGCCGGTATGCGGCTCTGAGCGAAAATTCCCGCGGACGTTCCCGCCCGGAACCGGAAGACCCTCTGCGTCCCTGCTACCAGCGGGACCGGGATCGTATTCTGCATTGCAAGGCGTTTCGGCGCCTGAAGCAGAAGACCCAGGTCTTTCTTTCTCCCGAAGGCGACCACTACCGTACCCGGCTGACCCACACCCTGGAAGTCAGTCAGATCGCCAGGACCATCGCCCGGGCGTTGCGCCTTAACGAGGACCTGACCGAAGCCATTGCCCTGGGGCATGACCTGGGGCATACGCCTTTCGGCCATGCAGGGGAGCGGGCACTGGACCGGCTGTGCCCGGGCGGCTTTACCCACTATCAGCAGAGCCTGCGGGTGGTGGATTATCTGGAAAAAGACGGTAAGGGCCTGAACCTGACCTGGGAAGTGCGCAACGGCATTGTGACCCACACCACTGGGGAGTGGGCCAGCACGCTGGAGGGCCGTACTGTCCGCTATGCCGACCACATCGCGTTCCTGAACCACGACATAGAGGACGCCATCACGGCGGGAGTCCTGTCCAACGATGCGCTGCCGCCGGATGCCGTGCGGATTCTGGGTAAGACCAAGAGCCAGCGCATCACCACCATGATCACCGATCTGGTGGACAACAGCACAGACGGAGAAATGCATTTTTCCCCGAACGTGGAGGATGCCTACCATCTGCTGAAAGATTTTATGTACTCCACCGTGTATGTGGACAAGCAGGCCAAGCGGGAAGAAAAAAAGGTGAACAAGGTTGTGGAAGAACTGTATGCCCGCCTGTGCGATGACCCGTCCCTGATGCCGAACTTCTATATGCAGATCGCCTATCAGCAGGGCATTGACCGCGCCGTGGTGGATTATATTTCCGGCATGAGCGACCATTTTGCCATCCGTCTGTTTGAAGACCTGTTCGTCCCTCAGAAGTGGCAGGTGCTGTAACGCAGAATGCCCCAACGAAAGAACAAGGAGGTGTACCCGCGATGATTCCGCAGGAATATGTGCAGGAAGTGGCCCGCCGCAACGATATTGAAGAGCTGATCGGCCAATATGTTCAGCTGCGGCGCAGCGGGCGCACCCTGATGGGATTGTGTCCCTTCCACAATGAAAAGACCCCGTCCTTTGCCGTTTACCCGGATACCCAGAGCTTCTACTGCTTCGGTTGCGGCGCCGCAGGAGATGCCATCACCTTTGTGCGCAAAATCAACAATCTCAGCTATGTGGAAGCGGTCAAGCAGCTGGCCGCCCGTGCCGGTATGCCCATGCCGGAGGAGGACGACAAAGAAAGCCGCCAGCGCAGCCGCATGCTGGAAATGAACCGCTGCGCCGCCCGCTATTTCTATGAGCAGCTCAATGCCAAAACGCCCCAGGCGGCCGAGGCACGCCGCTACTGGAAGGAAAAGCGTGGCTTGTCCGATGGGGCTATCCGTCGCTTCGGTCTGGGCTATGCGCCGGATGAATTCGGCGGGCTGCTGCACTATCTGCGCCGCCGTGGATTTGCGGATGTGGAAATCGAGGAGGGCGGCCTGGCCAAGCGCAGTGCCAAGGGCAATCTGTACGACCTGTTCCGGCACCGTGTCATGGTCCCCATCATTGATGTGCGGGGTAATATCATCGCGTTCGGCGGACGTGTTATGGATGATTCCAAACCCAAGTACATCAACAGCCCCGAAACGTTGGTGTACAAGAAATCCCGCACCCTGTTTGCTCTGAATCTGGCCAAGAAGTCCGCCTCCAAACGGTACATTCTGTGTGAAGGCTACATGGACGTGATCAGCATGCACGAGGCAGGGTTCGACACCGCCGTATGTGCCTGTGGTACGGCCCTGACGCCGGAACAGGTGAAACTGCTCAGCGAGTACGCCGAGGAAGCCGTTTTGAGTTATGACTCGGACGAAGCCGGGCAGAAGGCCACCGCCCGCAGTCTGGGATTGTTTGCCAACACGCCGGTCAAGGTGTCGGTGCTGTCTATTCCGGGGGCCAAGGACCCGGACGAGTTCATCCGCCATTATGGCAAGGAACGGTTCGAAATGATCCTGGACGGTGCAGCCAATCCCACCGAATTTCAGCTGTCCAAGGCCAAGCAGAAATATGACCTGCGCACGGACGACGGCCGACTGGAATACATCCGGGAAGCTATTGATATTCTGGCGTCGGGCGGTGTGACCCCCACGGCCCGGGATGTGTATGCCGGACGCATAGCCGGGGAAACCGGCGTGTCCAAACAGGCGATTCTTTCCCAGATGGAAGGAGCGCTCCGCGGAGCAGCACGGCGCGCACACCGCAAGGAACAGCAGAACATGGCAGCACAGGGCAACGGCGCTGACATCCGCGTTCCGTATGAGCGGGGCGGGCAGGAGGCCATGGGCGCGGCCGCCGCGGCACGGCAGCTGGCAGCGGCCATGATGCAGGACCCGGACGAGATCCCGTATGTGCGCCAGCAGCTGGATCTGGAGGCGGTTCCGGAACCGGAAATTCAGGCCGCCATCCGTGCTATCTATGACTGCGCAGACAAGGGCATTCCCATCAATGCCACCTCGCTGGCATCCTGCCTGGAGGACAGTGCGTACACGCTGATTATGAAGGTGCAGGCTCAGAACAGCGGCCAGCGTCTGGTACGCAAGGATATAGACATGTTCCTGGAACGGCTGCGCCATGCTACCCCCAAAAGCAAACAGGCAGCACAGACCAGCGATGAAGACTTCCGCAAGCTGTTTGCTTCCATTACCAAGGAAAAAGTCCATGAACCGCCGCCCGGTGCGGAATAAAGCACCCGTGCGGCAGATGACTTTTGAATAGATCCCGTTCCTTTACGGGCAGACGAAAACAGGGCCTCCCGCAGCGTCGGGCGGACCGGTAAAAAAGGAGATTTACTTATGGCAGAAAAGAAAGATCCCATCCGCGCATTGATCGAACAGGGCCGTCGTGCCGGTAAGCTGACCAACAGCGAGATCGGAGATGCGATGGAGGAAAGCGGTCACGGCCTGGACGTGGAGCAAATGGAAAAGCTCTATGAAGAGCTGGAAAGCCATGGCATCGAGGTTGTGGATGACGACCCCGTGGCGGACGGTTCCGACTCCTCTATGGGTGAGGACGGCGTGGACGATTTTGAGGACACTCTGGCCACCGAAGGCGTTGCCATCGACGACCCTGTCAAGGTATACCTGAAGGAAATCGGCCGTGTGCCGCTGCTGACTCCCGATGAGGAAGTGCAGCTGGCTCTGGCCATCCAGAAGGGCGGCAAGGAAGGCGAGCGCGCCAAGCAGCGCCTGAGCGAAGCCAACCTGCGTCTGGTGGTTTCCATCGCCAAGCGCTATGTGGGCCGTGGCATGCAGTTCCTGGATCTGATCCAGGAAGGCAACCTGGGCCTGATCAAGGCCGTGGAAAAGTTCGACCACACCAAGGGCTTCAAGTTCTCCACCTATGCGACCTGGTGGATTCGCCAGGCCATCACCCGCGCCATTGCCGACCAGGCCCGCACCATCCGTATCCCGGTGCACATGGTGGAAACCATCAACAAGGTCAAGAAGGTTTCCAGCCAGCTGCTGCATGAAAATGGCCATGAGCCCAGCGCCGAAGAGATCGCCGAGCGTCTGGACATGCCGGTGGACAAGGTCCGCGAAATCATGCGTGTGGCTCAGGAACCCGTCAGCCTGGAAACGCCTATCGGTGAGGAGGAAGACAGCCACCTGGGCGACTTCATCCCCGATGACGATGCGCCGGTGCCGGCAGAAGCCGCCAGCCAGACCCTGCTGAAAGAGCAGCTGGCCGATGTGCTCAAGACCCTGACCCCCCGTGAGGAAAAGGTCCTGCGCCTGCGCTTCGGCCTGGAAGACGGCCGCCCCCGCACGCTGGAGGAAGTGGGCAAGGAGTTCAATGTTACCCGCGAACGTATCCGCCAGATCGAGGCCAAGGCGCTGCGCAAACTGCGCCACCCCAGCCGCAGCAAGAAACTGCGCGATTTCCTGGATTGATTTTCATACATGCAACAGCCCGCAGCTGCTTTACAGCCTGCGGGCTGCTTTTTTGTTGCCATGGAAAAATGTCAAGAGCCAGGATACACAAATCCGGCACAGGATGAATAGTCAAAATGACGGGGGAGCATCCTTGCCCTGGTTTGTCAAGCGGCAAATCTGTGTGGAAAACCAGCAGATTGACGAAAATATTCACACCGGCCCGGGCGTTCGATACAACGGGGCAAAATAGCGCAGAAATGTAAAAAATGCGAAGGAACGGCCACAATTTCCAGAAAATACTTGACAAACCACCCTGTATCTTATATACTGAATCAGTATCACAAAAATGGAATAGAGCGCCCTGAAGGAACCGCGCTGCTTGGGTCGAAACAAAAACTTTGTTAAAAATGACGAAGATGACCCGCAGACAATCCCTTTGTGTGGTCAGCTTTGTCTAATTCAACGGAATAGGAGTGGTCGCATTTTATGGTAAAGGTCAAGCCCGTACACAATGGCCGCACGACCAGAATGAGCTTTTCCCATATCAATGAAGTGATCGGGATGCCCAATCTGATCGAAATCCAGAAAAACTCGTACAACTGGTTCCTGGAAGAGGGCCTGCACGAGGTCTTCCATGACATTGCCGCCATTGAGGATTATACCGGCAACCTGGTCCTGGAATTCATCGATTACCGTCTGGACAAACATCCCAAGTATACTATTAAAGAATGCAAGGAGCGCGACGCCACCTATGCCGCGCCCCTGTACGTTACTGCCCGTCTGATCAACAAGCAGACCGGCGAAGTGCAGGACCAGGAGATCTTTATGGGCGACTTCCCGCTCATGACCGACTCCGGTACCTTCATCTCCAACGGCGCCGAGCGTGTCATTGTTTCTCAGCTCGTGCGTTCTCCCGGTGTGTTCTATTCCTCCTCCAAAGACCGTGCCGGCAAGGACCTGTTTACCGCGACCATGAACCCCAACCGCGGTGCCTGGCTGGAATACGAAACCGACTCTTCCGACGTGTTCTATGTCCGTATCGACAAGAACCGCAAACTGCCCATCACCACCTTCCTGCGTGCTCTGGGCCTGGGCAGCGATGACCAGATCCGCCAGTTCTTCGGCGAAGGCGAAGCCAAGATCACCGCTACCCTGGAAAAGGATACCACCCACAACACCGAAGAAGGCCTGCTGGAGTGCTACCGCAAGCTGCGTCCCGGCGAACCCCCGACGGTGGAAAACTCCCGCAGCCACATCAACGCTCTGTTCTTTGACCCCCGCCGCTACGACCTGGCTCGTTTCGGCCGCTTCAAGATGAACAAGAAGCTGGCTCTGGCCCGCCGTATTGCCGGCTACCGCGCTGCCGAGGACATCATCGCGCCTCTGACCGGCGAGCTGCTGGCTGCCAAGGGCGAGAAGATCTCCAACGAGAAGGCTGCCGAGATCGACGCCGCCGGCGTGACCCGTGTCACCGTCTGGGTGGAGCGCAAGAACGAAAACCCCGTGCCGGTCATCGTCATCTCCAACGGCTGTGTGGATGCTCAGCCTTTCTTCAGCTTCAATGTGGAAGAGTGCGGCATCAACGAGCGCGCTTCCTTTGCTGAAATCCGCAAGATCCTGGATGCTACTTCCGACCCCGAAGAACAGAAGGAACTGCTGCGCCGCAACCATGACGTGCTGATCTGCCGCACCGTCACCGTGGACGACATCTTCGCTTCGGTCAGCTATCTGATCGGCCTGGACCACGGCATCGGCACCACCGACGAAATCGACCACCTGGGCAACCGTCGTGTGCGCAGTGTCGGCGAACTGCTGCAGAACCAGTTCCGCATCGGCTTTGCCCGTATGGAGCGTGTTGTGCGTGAGCGCATGACCCTGCAGAATCAGGAATCCGTGGACAAGATCACCCCGCAGAGCCTGGTCAACATCCGCCCCGTGGTTTCCGCCATCCGTGAGTTCATCGGTTCCAGCCCGCTGTCCCAGTTCATGGACCAGAACAACCCTCTGGCCGAACTGACCCACAAGCGTCGTCTGTCCGCTCTGGGCCCCGGCGGTCTGTCCCGTGACCGCGCAGGCTTCGAAGTCCGCGACGTTCATTACACCCACTACGGCCGTCTGTGCCCGATTGAAACGCCTGAAGGCTCCAACATCGGTCTGATCTCCTACCTGGCTTCTTTCGCCAAGATCAACAAATACGGCTTCATCGAGGCGCCCTACCGCAAGGTGGACAAGGGCACCGGTCATGTCACCGACGAAGTGGTCTATATGCCCGCCGATGTGGAAGACGAGTACATCGTGGCGCAGGCCAACGAAAAGCTGGACGAAAACGGCTGCTTCGTGCGCGCCCGCGTTTCCTGCCGTCACCGCAACGACATTCAGGAATTCCCGCGTGAGCTGGTCGACTTCATGGATGTTTCTCCCCGGATGATGGTTTCCGTTGCTACCGCCTCCATTCCGTTCCTGGAAAACGATGACTGTAACCGTGCTCTGATGGGCTCCAACATGCAGCGCCAGGCTGTGCCTCTGATGGTCACCCAGCAGCCCATCGTCGCCACCGGTATGGAATACAAGGCCGCCACCGACTCCGGCGTCTGCGTGCTGGCTGCTCATGCCGGTACCGTCGAGTCCGTGGATGCCGACAAGATCGTGGTCCGCTGCGAAGACGGCACCACCGACACCTACGAACTCATCAAGTTCATGCGTTCCAACCAGGGCACCTGCGTCAACCAGCGTCCCATTGTGGAACTGGGCGATCACATCGAAGCCGGCGAAGTCATTGCCGACGGCCCTGCCACCAAGAACGGTGAAATCAGCCTGGGCAAGAACGCCCTGGTCGGCTTCATGACCTGGGAAGGCTACAACTACGAGGACGCCGTCCTGCTGAACGAAAAGCTTGTTCGTGAGGACGTGTACACCTCCATTCATATTGAAGAATACGAATCCGAAGCCCGGGAAACCAAGCTCGGACCCGAAGAGATCACCCGTGACATCCCCAACGTGGGCGATGATTCCCTGAAGGATCTGGACGAGCGCGGCATTATCCGCATCGGTGCCGAAGTCAAGACCGGAGATATCCTGGTCGGCAAGGTCACCCCGAAGGGCGAAACCGAGCTGACCGCCGAAGAGCGCCTGCTGCGCGCCATCTTCGGTGAGAAGGCCCGCGAAGTCCGTGACACCTCTCTGCGTGTGCCTCACGGCGAGTACGGCATTGTTGTGGACGTCAAGGTCTTCACCCCCGAAAACAGCGACGAGCTGCAGCCCGGCGTGCGTCAGTGCGTGCGCTGCTACATCGCCCAGAAGCGCAAGATCAGCGTGGGCGATAAGATGGCCGGCCGTCACGGCAACAAGGGCGTTGTGTCCCGCATTCTGCCGCAGGAGGATATGCCTTTCCTGCCTGACGGCACTCCGCTGGACATCGTGCTGAACCCCCTGGGCGTTCCGTCCCGTATGAACATCGGTCAGGTGCTGGAAGTCAACCTGGGCTATGTGGCCAAGGCTCTGGGCTGGAAGGTGCAGACCCCCGTCTTCGACGGTGCCCACGAAAGCGATCTGCGTGACTGCTTCGCCGAGGCCCGCGAAAAGTGGCACGGTGAGAACGCTCCCGAGTATCCCACCAAGCTGGATCGTCTGATGGGCACCAAGGGCCACATCATCGACTTCAGCAAGATCGACCTGACCGATGACGGCAAGACCACCGTTTACGATGGCCGTACCGGCGAAAAGTTCCCCTCCAAGGTCACCGTCGGTTATATGTACTACCTCAAGCTGCATCACCTGGTCGACGATAAGATCCATGCCCGTTCCACCGGCCCGTACAGCCTGGTTACCCAGCAGCCTCTGGGCGGCAAGGCCCAGTTCGGCGGCCAGCGTTTCGGCGAAATGGAAGTCTGGGCTCTGGAAGCTTACGGCGCCGCTTACACCCTGCAGGAAATCCTGACCGTCAAGTCCGACGACGTGGTGGGCCGTGTCAAGACCTACGAAGCCATCGTCAAGGGCGAGGATGTGCCGAAGCCCGGTATCCCCGAAAGCTTCCGCGTCATGCTCAAGGAACTGCAGAGCCTGGGCCTGAACATCGTTGTGCAGGACGCCGACGGCAACGAAGTTGACATCCGTCAGGAATATGACGATGATGAAACCAGCTTTGAAAATGGCGATCTGGGCGAAAACGTTCTGCTGGAAAGCGAATTGCAGGACGATTACAGCGTGAAGGACGCTGACGAAGGCTTTGACAACGACCTGGACGAAGACCAGGAGCCGAATGCCGAGGACCTGGCCAGCATCGAAAGCGAAGATCTGTTCGACGGCGAGTAATGCCGGAGCCGTGTCCTGACTACCTGCCACACCTGAGTGAATGAGAGGGTTCGCTGAATGGAAAATAAAGAGTTCGATTCTATTAAGATCGGCCTTGCATCTCCGGATCAGATCCGTGCCTGGAGCTACGGCGAGGTCAAAAAACCTGAAACCATCAACTACCGCACCCTGAAGCCGGAGCGCGACGGCTTGTTCTGCGAGCGCATTTTTGGACCTACCAAGGACTGGGAATGCCACTGCGGCAAGTACAAGCGCATCCGCTACAAGGGCAAGATCTGTGACAAGTGCGGCGTCGAAGTGACCCGCGCCAAGGTCCGCCGCGAGCGTATGGGCCACATTGAACTGGCCGCGCCCGTGTCCCACATCTGGTACTTCAAAGGCATTCCCAGCCGCATCGGCCTGATGCTGGACATCGGCCCCCGCCAGCTGGACAAAGTGCTGTATTTTGCCAACTACATCGTGACCGATCCCGGCTTCACTCCGCTGGAGAAGAAGCAGCTGCTGACTGAGCGCGAGTACAAGGAAATGCGCGAAAAGTACGAGGATACCTTCGAAGCCGGCATGGGCGCCGAAGCCGTCCAGAAGCTGCTGGCTGAGATCGACCTGGACAAACTGTCCAACGAGCTGCATGAGGAGCTGGAAAAGGCCAACGGCCAGAAGCGTGTGCGTCTGCTCAAGCGTCTGGAATGTGTCGATGCCTTCCGCCTGTCCGGCCAGCGTCCGGAATGGATGATCCTCAATGTGGTGCCGGTCATTCCGCCGGATATCCGCCCCATGGTTCAGCTGGACGGCGGCCGTTTCGCCACCTCCGACCTGAACGATCTGTACCGCCGCGTCATCAACCGTAACAACCGCCTGAAGCGCCTGCTGGAACTGGGCGCTCCCGATATCATCGTGCGCAACGAAAAGCGCATGCTGCAGGAAGCGGTGGACGCCCTGATCGACAACGGCCGCCGCGGCCGTCCGGTCACCGGCCCCAACAACCGTGCTCTGAAGAGTCTGTCCGATATGCTGAAGGGCAAGCAGGGCCGCTTCCGCCAGAACCTGCTGGGCAAGCGTGTTGACTACTCCGGCCGTTCCGTTATCGTTGTCGGCCCTGAACTGAAGATGTATCAGTGCGGTCTGCCCAAGGAAATGGCTCTGGAACTGTTCAAGCCCTTCGTCATGAAGGACCTGGTGGAAAAGGGCATTGCCTCCAACATCAAGGCCGCCCGCAAGAAGGTGGAGCGCTCCTCTCCTGAGGTCTGGGACTCTCTGGAAACCGTCATCAAGGGCCATCCGGTCCTGCTGAACCGTGCGCCCACGCTGCACCGTCTGGGCATCCAGGCGTTCGAGCCTGTTCTGGTCGAAGGCCGCGCCATCAAGCTGCACCCCCTGGTCTGCACCCCCTTCAACGCCGACTTCGACGGCGACCAGATGGCCGTGCACCTGCCCCTGTCCACCGAAGCCCGCCGCGAAGCCAAGATGCTGATGCTGGCTTCCGGCAACCTGCTGAAGCCCTCTGACGGTGAACCCGTCACCGTGCCCACGCAGGATATGATCCTGGGCTCTTACTACCTGACCATGGTCAACCCCGAAGATCCCGGTCACGACAAGGTCTTCCGCGATGAGAACGAAGCTCTCATGGCCTATGCCGAACATGTGGTCACCCTGCAGGCACCCATCAAGGTGCGCCGCACCATGACCTTTGACGGTGTGGAAGAGAGTGCTCTGGTCAATACCACCGTGGGCAAGATCATCTTCAACACCCCGATCCCGCAGGATCTGGGCTATGTGGACCGCACCGATCCGGAACACAAGTTCGACTACGAAGTCGACTTCCAGGTCACCAAGAAGAAGCTGCCCGACATCATCAGCCGCTGCCTGACCAAGCATGGCACCAAGCGCTGCGCCATTATGCTGGACGCCATCAAGGCCCAGGGCTACAAATACTCCACCCTGTCTGCCATCACCGTTGCCGTGCCCGATGCCATCATCCCCGATGAGAAGGCCGACATCCTGGCTGCGGCTGACAAGAAGATCGAGAAGGTCATGAAGAACTTCAACCGTGGTCTTATCTCCGATGAGGAACGCTACAAGAAGACCGTTGAAGTCTGGCAGCAGGCCACGGAGGAAGTTTCCACCGCCCTGTCCACCAACCTGAAGACCCACCACCAGCGCAACCCCATCTATATGATGTCCGACTCTGGTGCCCGTGGTTCTATGGACCAGATCAAGCAGCTGGCCGGCATGCGCGGTCTGCTGGCCAACACCGCCGGTAAGACCCTGGAAATGCCTATTCGCGCCAACTACCGCGAAGGCCTGAACATCTTGGAATACTTCATCTCTTCTCGAGGCGCTCGTAAGGGCCTGACCGATACCGCTCTGCGTACCGCCGACTCTGGTTACCTGACCCGCCGTCTGGTCGACGTTTCCCAGGAAGTCATCATCCGTGAGGATGACTGCCATGCCACCGAAGGCATCCTGGTCAGCGAGATCAGCGAGGGCAACGCTTCCATCGAATCCTTTGCCGAGCGTCTGATCGGCCGTTATGCGCTGCATGACGTGCTCGATCCCAAGACTGGCGAACTCATCGTGTCCAAGGACAAGATGATGGATATGTTCGATGCCGAGAAGATCGAGAAGGCCGGCATCACCGAGCTGGAGATCCGCAGCGTCATGACCTGCCGCGCTCATGTGGGTGTGTGCGCCCGCTGCTACGGCTCCAACATGTCCAACGGCCAGCGCGTCAAGGTCGGTGAATCGGTCGGTATCATTGCCGCTCAGTCCATCGGCGAACCCGGTACTCAGCTGACCATGCGTACCTTCCATACCGGCGGTATCGCATCGGCTGAAGATATCACCCAGGGTCTTCCTCGTGTTGAAGAACTGTTCGAGAGCCGTCGTCCCAAGGCCATGGCCATCATGTCCGAAATCGCCGGCACCGTTCATATCGACGATACCAAGAAGACCCGCCATGTGGAAGTGCTGGGCACCGACGACAACGGCGCCCCGGTCACCAAGAGCTACATCATTCCCTTCGGCCAGCGCCTGAAGGTGATGGAAGGCGATGTCATCGCCAAGGGCGCTCTGCTGACCGAAGGCCATGCTTATCCGCAGGATATCCTGGCTGTTAAGGGCCGCGTCGCTACCCAGAACTACCTGATCAGCGAAGTCCAGAAGGTCTATCGTCTGCAGGGCGTGGAAATCAACGATAAGCATATCGAAGTTATCGTCCGTCAGATGATGCGTAAGGTTCGCATCGAGGACGCCGGCTCCAGCGAGTTTATCGTGGGCAGCGTGGTCAACCGCCGCGATGTCATGATCGAAAACGAGAACATCCAGGCTCGCATTGATGCCGGTGAAACCGACCTGAAGCTGGTTCAGGCCAGCCAGGTGCTGCTGGGTATCACCAAGTCCAGCTTGGCCACCGACAGCTTCCTGTCTGCCGCCTCCTTCCAGGAAACCACCCGCGTCCTGACCGAAGCCGCTATCAAGGGCAAGGTCGACCCGCTGGCCGGTCTGAAGGAAAACGTCATCATCGGTAAGCTGATCCCCGCCGGCACTGGTCTGCCGGAGGTCGAAGCCGAGCTGGTCCGCGCTGAAGCGGAACGCGACGCCGAAAACAGCGCCTATGACGACGCCAACTGATTGACCCCATAAAGTAAAGCAACCCCGCTGCAGGTTTCTGCGGCGGGGTTGTTTGTATGTTGGCTGTTGTGCGTGTATAATAAAAGAGGTCCCGAGCGTTCCGGCTTTCCGGGATGCAGGCGGGAAGGAATGAAGGCGGAATTTTCGCCCATACTATCGAAAGACCAAGGAGGGAACCCCATGCCCGATACATTGAAAGAACGCAGCGAGATCGACCCGCAGTTTCAGTGGGATCTGACCAAGCTGTACAAGGATGATGCTGCCTGGGAACAGACGCTGGCCGGCCTGGACAAGCAGGTACAGGCGGTGGCGGCGTTTGCCGGCCGTCTGAAGGATGCCAAAACCATCCGGGAATATCTGGATACATCCATGACTTTGTCCCGTACGCTGTCCAACCTGTATTGCTATGCTTCCATGCGCCGGAGTGAAGATACCCGCGCCGAGGCAGCCCAAAGTATGTACGCCCGTATCTCGGCGGCCTACGCCGGAGCGGTGGCGGCACTGTCCTTTGCTGAACCGGAAATCCTGGCTTTGCCGGAAGAAACCTTGCAGGCGATTCAGCAGGATGAATGCCTGAAAGAATATCGTTTTGTGCTGGAAAATCTGGTCCGTCAGAAACCGCACACCCTCTCTGCGCCGGAAGAAAAACTGCTGGCCTCTCTCAGCGAGGTGATGGGGGCGCCGGCTGATATTGCCGACAGCCTGCAGGATGCTGATCTGGTGTTCGACAGCGTAAAAGACGGGGAAGGGAAGGAACACGAAGTCACCGGCTCCAATTATATTCTGCTGCAGACTTCTTCCGACCGCACCTTGCGGGAAAACTCTTTCCGCAGCTTTTACAAGACCTATCGCCAGCACATCAACACTTTTGCTGCCACTTATGCCGGTGCTGTGAAGGCTGCCACCGTCGAAGCAGAGGCGCGGCATTATGAATCTTCCCGGGCCATGTCCATGGCAGGGGAAAACATCCCTGCAGAAGTGTATGACAACCTGGTGGCAGCTGTCCGGGCGCATCTGCCGCTGATGTACCGCTATGTGACGCTGCGCAAGCGGTTGCTGGGCATTCAGGATCTGCACTATTATGATGTGTATGCTCCGCTGACCGGCAAGTCCACGGCAAACTACACCTATGAACAGGCCAAGCAGATGGTCCTGGATGCGGTGGCACCTCTGGGCGAGGAATACTGTGCTGAAGTGCGCCACGGCTTTGCGGAACGCTGGGTGGATGTCTATCCCAACAAGGGCAAGAGTGGCGGCGCTTACTCCACCGGAACCTATGATTCCGAACCGTATATCATGACCAACTTCACCGGTACGCTGGACAGCGTTTCCACCCTGGCCCATGAGATGGGCCACAGCATGCACAGCCTGCTGTCCCGCCGCAGTCAGCCGGCTCAATATGCCGACTACACCTTGTTTGTGGCAGAGGTGGCCTCCACCGTCAATGAGAACCTCATGATCGAACAGCTGCTCAAGACGGAACAGCGCCCCGATGCCCGCCTGGTCTTGTTGAACCAGTACCTGGAAAACTTCAAGGGCACTGTTTTCCGTCAGACCATGTTTGCCGAGTTCGAGAGGGAAGCCCATGCCATGCGGGAGAGGGGAGAAGCACTCAGTCCAGCGGCCCTGAATCAACTGTATGGCAATCTGGTCCGGGATTATTTCGGGCCGGAACTGATTATGGATGACGAGGTTCAGCTGGAATGGGCCCGCATCCCGCATTTCTACCGTCCTTTCTATGTATATAAGTACGCTACGGGGTATTCCACCGCGGTGGCGCTGTCCGAAGGCATCCTGAAGGAAGGGGAACCGGCCCGCAAGAGGTATCTGGAATTCCTCTCCATGGGCGGCAGCGCCTGGCCGTTGGATGAACTGCGTCACGCCGGCGTTGATCTGACCACGCCCGCACCGGTGAATGCGGCGCTGGAAAAGTTCGGACGCCTGCTGGATGATGCCGAAGCGTGTGCCGATCAGCTGGGAAAGTAAGGTTCCGCAGCTGCCTTTGTATAATTTTTGAAAAATCCCTTGACAACCCGTTGTTTATGCCTTAAAATAACAAATGCGTGATGTCCTAAAGGGGTCAGTGCGGCCATTTGGAAGCAACTGATCCGGGACAAGCCACGCGTAATAACGAAAGAAAGGAGAAAAGAAATGCCTACTTTTAACCAGCTCGTGCGCAAAGGTCGTGAGGTCCTGGTCCAGAAGAGCACCGCGCCTGCCCTCCAGAAGAGCTACAACTCTCAGAAGAAGCAGTACACCAACCTGAACAGCCCCCAGAAGCGCGGCGTCTGCACTGCTGTGCGTACCATGACCCCGAAGAAGCCGAACTCTGCTCTGCGTAAAGTTGCCCGTGTCCGCCTCACGAATGGTATCGAGGTTACCTCCTACATTCCTGGTATCGGCCATAACCTGCAAGAGCACAGCGTCGTTCTGATCCGTGGCGGTCGTGTTAAGGACCTGCCCGGTGTGCGTTACCACATCATCCGTGGTACCCTGGATACCCAGGGTGTTGCGAACCGTAACCAGGCTCGCAGCAAGTACGGCGCGAAGCGCCCCAAGGCCGGTGCCAAGAAGTAAGGAAACATCTTTTCGCCATAAAATGGTCGGCTGACCCTTTTGTGGCATGACGGGAGTTTCTATACTTTCGAGTACCGATGATATCATTTATGTGAAGGAGGGAAGAAAGATGCCCAGAAGAGGTAATGTCGCTAAACGCGAAGTTCTGGCTGATCCTATCTACAATTCCAAGATCGTCACCCGCCTGGTCAACTCGATCATGCTGGATGGCAAGAAGGGCGTTGCTCAGAAGATCGTTTACGATGCTTTCGACATCGTGAAGGAAAAGACCGGCAATGATCCCCTCGAAATGTTCGAGAAGGCTATGGAAAACATCATGCCCAGCCTCGAAGTTAAGGCTCGCCGTGTCGGCGGCTCCACCTACCAGGTTCCCCTGGAGGTCAGCCCCGCTCGCCGTGAAACCCTCGGTCTGCGCTGGCTGACTCTGTACAGCCGCAACCGTGGCGAGAAGACCATGTCCCAGCGTCTGGCTGCCGAGATCATCGACGCCACCAACAACGTCGGCGGCGCGGTCAAGAAGCGCGAAGATACCCACAAGATGGCCGAGGCCAACAAGGCTTTCGCGCACTACCGTTATTGATTCTTCTTGCAAGACCTAGGAGGTTAAAGCCATGGCAACGCCGAGAGACGTTTCTCTGCAAATGACCAGAAATATCGGTATCATGGCCCACATCGACGCAGGCAAGACCACCACCACCGAGCGTATCC
>CALESJ010000033.1 GCA_937907025.1 uncultured Faecalibacterium sp. | reverse complement strand
CCAGATGGAAGTTGTACTTGCTTCGGCTGGTGTCCACATCAGGATTGCTGGCGTACTTTTCCTTTGTGCGCTCGTTATGGGCCTCGATATTGCCGATTTCAGGTCCCTTGTATTTTGCAAATCGCATAATCGCGTACTGTGCTTTCTCCATGCTCAATCCCTCCGTTTCTGCCAGACAATGTCATATCCCAGCACGTCAGCCAGTTCTACAGCCTCCCGAAACCGCAGTGATTCCCGCTGCAATTTGCCGGAAAGATTGGATACGCTGTCACTCCAGCCATATTCGTCATGCAGAAGGTCAACGACTTCTTGCATGGTGTAACCGGCGCGGATGATCTGCGCCTTGATTTCGTTTCGGATACTTGATTTCATAATAATCCTCCAAATTTTCTTGCCCATAAAAAGAACCGGCTGCGCTGGACAGCGTACCGGCTTTATGGAATGATAAAATTGTTATAGTTGCTGTTTTGCGATAGAAATGCTTCCCCGCGTATCGTTGGTCAACGGCGGAATATTCGACTTCACGGAAATGTGTGACTTTTCACCGTTCGGATTGTATTGTCACAAAATGGTACAATCTGTACGCCGTTCCGTGAGCCGCCATCCGGCGAACTGTATGCAGATAATAGAGATATATTTCGCCGTTTTGCGATTGCTTCAAAATATGCCTATAAAATCACTACGTTTCCTGTCCGTTTTGGTTGTCCCAAAAATGGTAACGACCACTTTATCCGCATGAATCATTCCTACAATATATGAGGTAATAGGGTTAATCGCTGCGTACATACGTACCGGCGACCAGAGCGGAAATCAATCCCGCCAGTCTTCCGGTACGTACGTACACTGTGAGGCGTCCGTAAACTCGTTTATATGCGGCCTTGCCACAGCCTCGATCCCCATAAAGCCCCACACCCGGCGTCCTGCCGAATTGGTGATCGTGTTGCAGTGTTCCAGATTGTACTTGCCGCAGGCTGCCACCAGCGCATCGCTGAAACTGCGGCGTTTAAGTGCAGTCAGACTGTTTTCTTCGCACCACATCCGGTAAATGTCGTAGCAATCCTTTGAACTGATAGACGCATCGGCTTTCAGCCGGATATAGCCCTCGGATTCCAGAAAATCGAACACATTGTTATTGTCACGCTTGACGGCCTCCCGGTTCTCTCTGGTGCGCTGGCTCTCGGTGAACTTGAAGCTGTTGGCGGCCAGCCGCTGCAATCCCGCAAAGGCCCAGAGGAAGATGCCCTCAATCTCCGCTTTCATCTTTTCAGCCAAGTCGGGATCGTCCACACGGTCAGCAGGTTTTTCTTTGGTGGTCAGCACCAGTTGCCGCCGGTAAAAGCCGTCACTGCGGTCAAAGAGTGCCCGCAAGTCGCCGTTGCTGAACGCCAGCAGCCGGGCACACATCCAGCCCTGATAACTCTGTTTGCCCTTGCGCTCCAAATCCATCTTACCCTGTGCGGTGACGATGGATTTGACGTAGTTGGTCTGGCGTAGGGCCTCCATCCGCATATCGTCATCCACACACAAGAGAATATGCTCCAGGTCAGCACGAGCAAAACGGTTCTCGGAAATTTTGCCGATGCTGCCGTCCTTCATGCTGCTGCCGAACAGGGCGGACAGCACCGCGCCGATCTGGCTCTTACCCTCGCCGCCGCTGCCCTTAATGACCATCATCCGCTGTCCCTTGTTGCTGGGAATCAGACAGTAGCCGATGAACTCCTGCAAGGTTGGGATGTCCTCCTGGTAAAGAAGCCCATCCAGAAAAGCCAGCCAGCGGGTCGGCATGGACGCATCGGGATTGTAGGCCACCGGCAGGCGGCAGCGCACGATTTCCGCTTTCCCTTCTGTAAAAGTACCATCCAGCATTAGCGTCCCATTTGCCAGATGGATGCGGTCGGTTTCCGGCGGGAAATCCTCTACCAACGCGGCCAGCTTCATCAGCTCCACAATGTTGCTGATTTTGCGGGGGATGTTACTGACCGCGCAGCATTTCAGTTCCTCGAAAATCTCACCGCGCAGCGGCAGCTCATCGGTCACGCGGCCATCGGGCGTGAAAAAAGCCCCGTTTGTGTAGATGATTTTGTGTCTGCTCAGAAAATCATCACAAAACAGGGCTTCATTGATACTCTTGCCGTCAAACCAGACAGGCTGGTTGACCTCACGCGATTGCTCGTTCTTCGCCATGGTGCTGCACCTCCTTTTCCAGACGTTTGAGTCTCTGCTCCAGTTCGGCGATGGTTGCGGCCTTCAGCAACATATCTACCGTTTTCACACGCTGTTCCAGTTCCGCAAACATGAGAACATCCAGAAGATACTCCACATATTCAAGCATCTGGCCCGCTTCCACAAAACGGTCGTCCAGATTGTCCTCCGGCGATTGCGGCGCATACTCGATCTTCCAGCGTTCCAGCAGGTGCAGATAATCACACAGCACCCGCTGGCAGTACATCTCATCATTGCGAAATACCCGTGCCAGCGGATACGGCTTTTTCAGCGCCATCGCTACCGGGGGGTTGTCCGGGTTGATGCCGAAATCATAGGCCAGCTTCTTTGCGGCCTCATAGCTGCTCAGACCGAACAGTCTTGCCACAAAATCGATCACGTCGCCAGTGGCTCCACAGCCAAAGCAGTAGAAATAATCTTTGTTCAGCTTCATGCTAGGGTGCCGGTCATCGTGGAAGGGGCAGCAGATCATATCGCTCCGGTTGACCTTGTATCCGTAGTATTCAGCGGCCTGCTTGACAGTGACAGCGGATTTTACAGTTTCAAATAAATTCATAGGCTATGCCCTCCATCATTTATTGACGGTATCTGCCCGTCTGCCTGAATATACGGGGAAAAAGCCTATAGACCGAAAAATCCGCCAAAAGTGCAAGAAACGAAAAAATGCCGCCCTGAAATCTTGCAAAAATGCAAGACCTCAGAGCGGCGAAACCAGCGGAAAGCATTTGCCCACGCTGGTTTTATAAGGTATAATGGATAAAGAGAGTTTTCAGAAAAGAGGTGCATCACATGGAGGGAGCCTATCTGCCCGGCAATATCCGGCAGCGGATGCAGGAGCTTATGAAGGAACATAAAATTACCCAGGCCCAGCTGGCGACCCGCATCGGCAGCACCGAGAGCGCCATCAGCCGGTTTGTCAGCGGCAAGACCGATAAGATCAGCACAGAACATTTGCTCCGCATTGCGAAAGTGTTTGAAGTCTCCACAGATTTCCTGTTAGGCGAAGTCAACACGCCCGACCGGACAAATTTTGATATTGAGGAACTGGGCCTGTCGGTGCAGGCGGCGCGGAATCTGTACACCGGGAAAACTAATGCTGAGATCGTCAACCGCCTTTTGGAAAGCCCGCGCTTTGCAGAAGTCACCTACATGATCGAACAATATTTTGATGATACGCTGGCCGCCGGTTTCGCCGGGCAGAACCAGATGCTTACTACCCTCAGCGCCATGCTGCGCCGGAACAATAAAACAGACGCTGCGGTGCAGGCTGCCAGAACTGTCAACAGGCAGAAAGTCCCTGTATATCAGGCAGACCTGACAATAATACAGAATACTTTCATGGCGGCTCTGCGGGAAGTGAAGAAAGAGATCGGCAACGATTTTACAGCGGCGCAGGCTTTGACTAAGGGCATTACCCAGCAGATGTTCACCGAACTCACCAAAGGGGCAGATGTCCATACTCCGACTATCACGCCCGAAATGATTTCCGCCGCCGTTACCCAGAGCGCAGCAGGAATGGACGGCGTGCAAAAGGAAGCGTTGGACAAGTTTGGTCAGGCGCTGACGGAATTTCTCCAATCTACCTTAGACCACGCGAAGGAGAAGCAAAATGCCGACCCGGAGCAATGAACAGCTGTGCAGGCTGGCACAGAAAGGGGATACAGTTGCCCGTGACATTCTGCTGGAATACAATCTGGGATTCATCCGAAAAATAGCGTTGGAGCAATACCGGAGTATGGGGCTGGATGAAAATGATATTGGAATTGATTTAGATGATTTGGTACAGGAGGGAAGTATCGGCCTGCTGAACGCGATCCCTTTGTTTGACGCCGGACGGGACATGAAATTTCTGACTTATGCAGCACCGGCAATCCGCAACGCCATGACGGACTGCATTCGCGCAGCCCTCGCTCAGTTTGAACAACGGATGGTGGATAAGAAAGACGGCCCTGGCTTCCAGAGAGTATATCTGGATGACGTTCTCTCTGATGATGAACGGATGCTGCGAATCGAAGCCATAGCCGACCCTTACACCCAAACGCCGGAGCAAATCTATATCCAAAAAGAGCAACTGATAGAATTATATGCGGCGCTGGACAAGCTGACTGCCAGAGAACAGACCTATCTTCTGTACCGCTACGGTTTTACCGATGGAATCGAGCACCCGCTGATCGGCGCGGCGCTCCATTTCCATCTTAGCGAGAGCCGGACAAAGAAGGTGGAGGGCGAGGCGATGGACAGCTTACGCGGGAAGCTGCCGTGGTGGTTCTGATACGATGGTAAGCAACGACTGACGGGGGCTTTGATATACCTTTGTTCCGCAGATGGCAAGGCTGGCAGACAGTGTATATCCGCACCGCCTGCCAGCTTTTTCTGTCGCTTATGCTGCCCCGCATGGGGCAACCTTTCCCGCCAGAACGCCGCAACTGTAGCCACACTTTCCGGGGTGTGCTAAAGCTCCGGCTGCCATCTGCTCTACAAAGGTATAACACACTAGACTTTCCGGGGGAAAGTCGTGTGCCAACAGGGATGCTGCTCGCCCCTATTGGAAACCCAGAGCCAAAGGGACTGCGCCCCTCTGGACACCCCTTTATGTTCGTGCAGAGGTTATCTATCCCATCTGGGGCTGTTAGATTTTTCCTACCCGAACATGAAACCGGCACACAGATTTAACAGCTTATCTGCATGAAAATCTGTGTGCCGGTTCGCTGTTAAGATGCTACTATCTGAACAGCATTCTCACGAATCTGATTTATAGTTGCTATCAAGGCTGTTCTAGTCTTTACATCAAACAGTTTAATAAAGCTAACCGGTTTGTCAAAGGGCGGCTTTGTAAGTTCTGAAACATTTTCCATATACCCATTCAGTTCTATGTGATTGATGATTTTTTTTACAAAGGAAATCTGCTTCTGATTTAAGGATTGGTCGTTAATAAAGGCAGAAAATGCCTGCATGGCCGCCTCGTGATCCAACTTGGCAATCTTGCGAATTAACAGTCCAAAAGGTGTATCACCAAATTCCCGTTTATAATCTTCTTTGCTTCCAAGCTCGCTTGTTAGCACTCGTTCCAGCTCCTGATAATCGCCCGTAGTCAACGGAATATTATGGGTCAGCTTGTAAATAGCCAGCGTATTTCCGTGCTCATTGACATAGCGGTTTACTTTGGCACGGTAGTCTTCAAAGTCATACGCTATATCCAGCTGAACTCCTTCCTGGCTATCTATAATTGGATCAGCAAGTTTGGTAATAATACGTTTTTGCCCTCCGCCATCTTCATCCAAAAAACGAATCAAACCACGAAGCTCTTTCCGAACCTTCTCAAACAGCAGAATATCATTGGCGTCCCAAAAGACATCGGTATGGATTCCCTGTAGAAGCGGCAACTTTTCCTTAATCTGCGGAATATTCGCCTTGTGCTCCAGCAGAGAAGCAGTGTCACACAACTGCTTTTTTGCATATTTGAAAGCAGGCATCTGTTCAATATGTGCCAACATCAGCCCGTACATGAAGTTATCAAAACGCTTGGCGAATTCATCAGTTTCTTCCGATTGAACAAGCGGTGCGATCTGTGTCAGCAACTCGCCTTTGTCACCCTCACTGATAGAAAGAAAGGCGTCCTGCTTTTTATATTTCTCCACATACTGCATCCGTAGTTTTACGGAAATCAACTCTGGGTTCAATGCTGTAACTTGTTTATGGCAGGTCTCAACAAGTTCGTTTCGCCACGCCTGGTAGTTTTCTCCTGCAAAGGTGCTTTCTTGCAAAGCCATAGCAATTTTAATCTGCTTGCCGAAAATATTCTCCGACAATGTCTTTGTTTCCCTGGCTTCATATCCTTCCTTGTGTTCCCGGAAATATTCAAAATTGCCGCAGTAATCGAAAATCAAGAAGCGCCGTTTATCCGTATATACTCCATCAACCTGATCCACACAGGATAAGCCCTTACACAAACGGGTGCCACGTCCAATCATCTGCCAAAACTTTGCCTTGGAGCGCACCTTCTTGAAAAACACCAGATTGACGCATTCCGGCACATCAATACCAGTGTCCATCATATCCACGGACACGGCAATATGCGGCTCTTTCTCCGGCTGTTTGAAATCATCTATGATGGTCTGAGCATAACTATCATCACAAATCACGCGCTGGGCAAATGAACCGTGATACTGAGGGTAGAGTTTGTTAAACCGCTCCAGAATAAATTCAGCATGGCGTTTATTCTGCGCAAAGATAATGGTTTTACCCAACCGATCTCCACCTGCGACCTTGATACCTCGTTCCATCAAATCCTGTAAAACCATGTCAACCGTTTTCTCGTTAAATACAAATTTGTTCAGATCTGCGGACGGGATAAAATCCGGTATTATGCCATCTTCAATGAAGTCATCTTCGTAACGCTCTTTGTCTTCATCGGACAGATCATCGTAAGTAATGCCTTCATCCAAAAACTTTGTTTTGATCTCATAATTATAGTATGGTACCAGCACATGGTCTTGGTAGACCGCTGTTTCATAATCATAGGCGTAAGTAGGGACACCATGCTCCATCTCAAAGAAATCGTAGGTGTTCCGATCTACATCTGTTTTCGGCGTAGCAGTAAGACCAACCATCAAAGCATCAAAGTATTCAAAAATCGCCCGGTACTTTTTGAAAATACTTCGGTGGCTTTCATCAATAATGATTAAATCAAAATGCGCCGGAGTAAACAACTGGCGGCCATCTCTGGATTTCGTATCATCAATGGCATTCAAAATCGTTGGGTAAGTGGAAAACACAATCCGGGCATTTCGGTCATCCTTGTTGGAACACAGATTGCAGAGGGACATATCTGGCAAATACCGCTTAAAATCATCCTTTGCCTGTTTTACCAAGGCAGTGCGGTCAGCCAGAAAAAGAACATTCGTAATCCACTTGCCACGGCTGAGTACATCGGTTAGGCTGGAGGCTGTCCTCGTTTTTCCCGTACCAGTTGCCATTACCAGAAGATGCTTACGAAATCCTTGTTCGATCTGATCGCAAACAGCCCGTATGGCCTCTTTTTGGTAGTAGCGATCTGTGATTTTATCATCGATAGGAATACTCATCAAGTCTTGCCGTTCAGCGCGACGGTTCATCAGCTTTTGTAAGTCTTCCTTGCCGAACACGCCGCTGACCTTGCGCTGCGGGCCAGACTGGTCGTCCCAGTAATAAGTTTCAAAACCGTTAGTAGTAAACATCATCGGTCGGCGGCCAAATTTCCGTTCCAAGCAATCCGCGTATAGAACTGCCTGCTTCCGCCCAATGTTAGGGTCTTTGCTAGTGCGTTTGGCCTCAATCACCGCCAGCGGAAGGCCATCTTTGCCAAACAGCACATAGTCGCAGTAGCCCATTTGGCCCACCACACCGGCCATACCCTGTACAGGATATTCCTCCTGTACATCTGCATCGGTACCGTCGAATTTCCAGCCCATGAACTTCAAATCTACGTCAATATAAATTTTCCGCGTCTGGAACTCAGACAAATCTTCTGGCTGGAAAGATCGCTCCTGCTGATGTTTCTCTTTCTCAGTAGTATATTGGGCTGACATCTGCTCAATTTGTTTGCGCAGCGCCTCAATCTCTGCTTCCTTTTCACCTAGTAAGCTTTCCTGCTCTTTGATTTTCCGAGTATCTACCGCTACTTTTTCAGTAGGAATCAGACTTTCATCAAATACACGTTCCTGATAATCAGAACCATAACAATAATCAATCCACTGGACAAACTCGAATAATCCTTTTAAGGATGCAAGGGCATCACTGGACTGTACACTCCGTTCTGTATGTACTGCCAGATTACCAAGCTTGATGATGAAAGGCAGCTTGCCCCAAGTATTGGAATCTACGGCGAAACGGAAGGACGGTTCATGGATAAGCGATTGCAGGTTATCCTTGTAGGGCATCTTCATGGTTTTATCTGCCGCATAGACCCACTTAACCGCCAGCTCCAGTGCCTTTCGGCAACCAACAGCGCACATGGCAGGAGCAGAGGCATAAATTTTTTCGGCTTCCGCGCAGGCAGGGGCAAACAACTCATATTCTTTTTTCGTTCTGAGAAAGCCAAAATTCGACATCATAACCACTCCTGTCTAATGCTTTTTTCAAGGCACTGGAAAAATCCAATGCACTTTTCTTGACGATATTTTGATTTGTCGGT
>CALESJ010000032.1 GCA_937907025.1 uncultured Faecalibacterium sp. | reverse complement strand
TCGATGCCGCCCTTGATGTTGTAGCAGTCCTTGAACACGCCGCCGGTGCAGGCGCAGATGCCCACAGCCACCACCACTTTGGGGTTGGGCATCTGGTCATACAGCTGCTTGACCACCTTTTCACACTGGGCGTTCACGCCGCCGGTGATGAGCAGGATATCGGCCTGGAAGGGGTCGCCTGTGTTGATGATGCCGAAGCGTTCAATATCGTATTTGGGTGTGGTGCAGGCCAGCACCTCAATATCGCACCCGTTGCAGCTGCTGGCGTCATAGTGCAGCATCCAAGGGGATTTTGCAAGTTTCTTCATGGTATTTTCGCCCCCTTATCAGCGTACCAGCATGAGGATCAGGCCGTTGAGACCGCCGGTGAGCAGGGTGACCACCCAGCAGCTGTCCAGCAGGGTGCGCCACTTGACGCGGGCGGCCACGTTGTCCCACAGGATTTCCAGCAGATAGATCACCAGGCAGGCCACGATGGCGATGGGCCAGCTCCACCAGTGCTCATTGATGAAGAACAGGGCGATGATGCCCAGCATGAGCACCATCTCGTAGTATTCGGCAATGTTCATCACAGCCAAGGTGGGACCGGCCATCTCGGTGGTGATGCCCTTGACCATTTCCTGGTGAGCATGGTGGCTGGTGGACAGATCAAAGGGCGACTTGCGCAGCTTGATGGCGGTGATGAACATGAAGCCCAGCAAAAAGCCCGGCATGGTCAGCACGGCACTGTGGGGCATCTGGATGATGGTTCCCACATGGAAGCTGCCGGTGGCCAGGTAGAAGCCCACAGCCATGAGCAGGGTCAGGGGTTCGTAGGCCATCATCTGGATCATCTCGCGGCCGGCACCCAGGGTGGCGAAGGGAGAAGAGTCACTGGAGGCCGCCATGACCAGGAACATATCGGCGGTGGACAGGATGAACAGGCACATCAGGATGTCCGCCCCGGCAAACAGCATGGAGCCGGCCACCGCCAGGAAAACCAGATAGCTCAGGTTCAGCAGCATCTGCACGCTGTTGACCGCGATCATCTGCTTGGAGAACAGTTTTTTCAAATCATAGAACGGCTGCAGCATGGGCGGGCCCTGACGGCCCTGCATCCGGGCGCTGACACGGCGGTCCAGCCCGTCCAGCAGGCCGCCCACCAGGGGCGCCAGCAGCAGATACGCCAAAACGGAAACGACCGGCATCATACCGCACCTCCTATGATCACACAGAGCATGACGACGAGGACCCCCGCCGATACGATGACGCCCGGCCGCATCAGGCGGCGGCGCCCGAACTCAAAGCGCAGGTACCAGTTGCTCAGATACAGATGTTCCGGTTCCCCGAAACTGTTGGTAAAGTAAGTATTGTCGCCCTCGTTGATGCCGCCCATGTAGATGGGAACATAGTCCCGGTGGGCCGAGCGGGTGAGCAGGAACATCAAAGACGGCACGAACAGCACGCTGACCAGCATGATGGCCATGGTGGTCAGCACGCTCATGGACAGCACCTCATGGGCGGTACCGTACAGTTCCTGGATGATGGGGGTGACCACGCGGGAGGACACCAGCGGGAACAGCAGGCACAGGCCCAGGGTGGCCGCCGCGTGAATGTACATGGAGAAGTACTGGTCCTTGCGGGTCACGTCGGTGACCTGGGCCTTGGTGTGGTGCAAAGACACCAGCTTGCACAGCCACTTGGTCCAGTACAGCATGGTGGTGGCACTGCCGTAGGCCAGGAAGATGACCAGCAGGTAGTTGTCCGCGTCCACAAAGGCCCGCAGAGCCACCCACTTGGAGATCAGCATGCCGAAAGGCGCCAGGTACATGCCCGCAATGCCGATACCCATAATGTAAGTCAGGCGGGGCAGGCGCAGCAGCAGGCCGTGCATGTCCTCAATATCACGGGAGCCCAGGGAGTTTTCGATGGAACCCACGGCCTGGAACAGCATGGATTTGCTCACCGAATGGAAGATCATCAAAAGCACGGCGGCCCAGATGGTTTCCTCGGCGCCGATGCCCGCGCAGGCCACGATCAGGCCCAGGTTGGATACAGTGGAGAAAGCCAGGACCTTTTTGCCGTCGTTCTGGGCAATGGCCATCATGCTGGCCGCAATGAAGGTAAAACCGCCGATGAAGGCCACGGTCATGCCGGTCATATTGCCGGCCATGGCAGGGGCCAGACGGATGAGCAGATACACGCCTGCCTTGACCATGGTGGCGCTGTGCAGCAGCGCGCTGGAAGGCGTGGGCGCCACCATGGCGCCCAGCAGCCAGCTGGAAAAGGGCAGCTGTGCCGACTTGGTCAGACCCGCAAAGGCCAGCAGCACCACCGGGATGGTAGCATTGGCCGCCACCAGTTCATTCAGCTGCACAGTGTGCAGGGTGTGGGCCGCCACCACAATGGCAACGGCAAAACCCAGACCGCCCAGCAGGTTCATCCACAAAGCGCGGAAACTGTTGTTGACCGCTTTCTCGGTGCGGGTGTAGCCGATGAGCAGAAAGGAGATGACCGAGGTGATCTCCCAGAAGAAATACATCCAGACCAGGTTCTCAGACAGGACCAGGCCGATCATCGCCGCAAGGAAGAAGAACAGCATGGAGAAAAAGAATCCGCTGCGGTCCCGGTATTCGGTGTGATGCTGGTGATAGGCTTTCATGTAGCCAACGGCATAGATGCAGATGAGCCCGCCCACCATGGCCACAATGATGATCATGAGCATGGAAAGGCAGTCCAGCCGCAGATGGGTGGGGGATTCCACCGGGCAGGTCAGTTCCGACCAGGCCAGCAGCCCCGTCTGCCCCACCGAGAGCAGCACCACCGGGTACTTTTTGTACTTGATGCTCAGCACCACGATGAGGATCATCAGGGCGAATTCCCCGGCCAGCATCAGATGGTCGATGATGGGAATCTCGCCGCACAGGTCGATGATGCCGCCCCCGCCCTGCAGCCATGCTGCAAGTAAAAAGGCGGCCAGCGCCATGACGACACCAGCCCCCAGATATACGACCCTGCCGCGGACACGGGCATCCCGGATACAGGGGATTACCAGTGCCATCAGCGCCGGCCACGCGATCAAAATTGGAATGATTGCCATAAAAACGACCTCCTCGAGGGACAACCCCTGACAATCTACCAGATTTGTTGACAATTTTATTTCATTATAGTACTCTCGATTCCGTTTTACAAGACTATTTCTTTGTATGGATTTTTGTGCAGGATGGTGTTACAATGGAAAGGTACGGCGGGATTTTTCCGCCGTTTTCGTCCATTTTCGGCATAGATCGGCAAAAAAGGAGGGCTGAGCCATGCATGAGTTATCCATCACCCAGAGCATTCTGGACATCTCGCTGCAGGCGGCAGCCGAGCAGCACGCGGCTCATATTCGTGAAATTCGCCTGCGGATAGGCCCCTTTTCCGGCATCGTGCCGGAGTGTGTGCAGATGTATCTGGACGTGCTGGCCAAAGGCACGCCCGCCGAGGGCGCCAAGATCAAGGTCACCACGGTGCCTTTAAAGGTATTGTGCCGTGACTGCGGGCGCGAAGGCGAGATTGACCGCGCCCACATTGCCTGCCCCTACTGCGGCAGCATGCGGCTGAAGCGGCTTTCGGGCAAGGAATTCATGGTAGAGAGTCTGGAGGTAGACTGAATATGGAGATCAAAGTCCTGCATCAGGTCATGGAATGGAACGAGGATGTGAGCGCCGAGGTGCGCCGCACCCTGAAAGGGCACAAGGTCTGCCTGATCAACGTCATGGGCAGCCCGGGAGCCGGCAAGACCAGCCTGATCACCGCCCTGATCGCCCGCCTGCGGGAAGAATTTTCCATCGGCGTCATCGAGGGCGACATCACCGGGCAGATCGACGCCGAAAAGATCGCGGCGCTGAAGATTCCGGCGGTGCAGCTGAACACCGACGGCGCCTGCCACATCGAGGCCATGAGCATCCAGCACATCCTGCCGGACTTTGACCTGGACAGCGTGGACGTGCTGTTTGTGGAGAACATCGGCAACCTGGTCTGCCCCGCCGAGTTCGACATCGGGGAGAATTTCCGCATCACCGTGCTGAGCATCCCCGAAGGGGACGACAAGGTGGCCAAATACCCGCTGATGTTCACCGACACCTCCTGCCTGGTGCTGAACAAGTGCGATATGCTCCCCTACTTTGATTTCGATGTGGCCCGGGCCGCCGCCGACTACAAGGGCGTGAACCCGGACGGGCCGCTGTTCCAGGTGTCCAGCCGCACCGGCGACGGGCTGGATGAACTGGCCGCCCACATTGCCGGCAAGGTGCGCGAAGCCCTGGCCGCCGACGCATGATCCGGCGGCATTTTCTCATTGAGGGCATCGTGCAGGGGGTGGGGTTCCGCCCCTTCGTCCACCGGCTGGCCGCCCGCCTGGGCCTGAACGGCTGGACCCGCAACACCGCCGCCGGGCTGGAACTGGAGCTGGAAGGTCCCGCCGCCGCGCTGGACGAGTTCCGGCGCGCCCTGGACGCTGACCCGCCGCCGCTGGCCGTCATCGAGGCCATCCGCACCGCGGACATTCCCGCCACCGGCGAAACCGGCTTTGCCATCCTGCCCAGTGCGGCCGGGGAAGCCGCCACCCTGGTTTCCCCCGACCTGGCCCCCTGTGCGGCCTGCCTGGAAGAGCTGAACGATCCCCACGGGCGGCGGTACCGGTACCCGTTCATCAACTGTACCGACTGCGGGCCCCGGTTTTCCATCATCCGGCGCCTGCCTTACGACCGCCCCGCCACCACCATGGCCGGGTTTGCCATGTGCCCCGACTGTGCTGCCGAGTACGGCGACATCACCAGCCGCCGGTATCACGCCCAGCCCAACTGCTGCCCGGTGTGCGGGCCCCGGGCCGAATACCGGGACGCCGAGGGGAACCTGCAGGAGGGTGACCCCCTTGCCCTGGCCCAGAAGACCCTGGCCGACGGGGGCATCGTGGCGGTGAAAGGCACCGGGGGCATCCATCTGGCCTGCCGGGCGGACAATCCCGGCGCCGTGGCCCGGCTGCGCCGCCGCAAGCACCGGCCGGAAAAGCCCCTGGCCCTGATGGCCCGGGACCTTTCCGCGGCTGCCCGGTTCTGCCGCTTCACCGACAGCGAGGCCGCGCTGCTGCAAAGTCCCCGCCGCCCCATTCTGCTGCTGGACAAGCTGGACCCCACCGGGCAGCCTTGGCTCAGTGCCACCACCCGGCTGGGGGTCATGCTGCCTTACACCCCTTTGCATATCCTGCTGCTGGACGGTCATTCCGGCGGGCCGGACCTGCTGGTCATGACCAGCGCCAACCGCTCGGGCTGTCCGGTGCTTATTGATAACGAGGACGCCCTGCGCGCCCTGCACGGCATCGCGGACGGCTTTCTGCTCCACGACCGGCCCATCGCCAACCGGTGCGATGATTCCCTGGCCATGGTCTGGCGGGATACAACCGTATTTTTCCGCCGCAGCCGTGGCTACGCCCCCCAGCCCATCCTGCTGGACCGGGACGTGACCGGCGTGCTGGCCTTCGGGGCGGAACAGAAAGGCAGCTTTGCCGCCGGGCGGGGCCGCCACGCCTTTGTGAGCCAGTACATCGGGGATCTGAAAAACGCCGAAACGCTGGACCATTACCGCACCGCCCTGACCGGCGCGCTGGACCTGTTCGGGCTGCAGCCCGCCGCCCTGGTGTGTGACCTGCACCCGGATTACGCCTCCACCCGCGAAGCCGAGGCCATGGCCCGGGAACGGGGCCTGCCCCTGCGGCAGGTCCAGCACCACTGGGCCCACATGGCCGCCTGCATGGCGGACAACCGCCTGGACGGGCCGGTGTTCGGCCTGGTCTGGGACGGAACCGGCCTGGGGGCGGACGGCACCATCTGGGGTGGGGAATGTCTGATTGGGGATTACCGCACCTTCCGCCGGGTGGGCTCTGTCCGGCCCGTTGCCCTGCCGGGGGGCGATGCCTGCACCGCCGAGATCGGCCGCACCGCCCTGGCCCTGGCCACGGACGCCGGGTGTGCCGAGGCTGCCCCCGATTTTACCCGCCGGGCGGGCGTGGCGGCGCTGCTGCGCAGCGGCTACCGCTGCCCCCGGTCCTCCGGCATGGGGCGGCTGTTCGACGGGGTGTATTCCCTGCTCACCGGCCGCACCGACGCCGGCTATGACGGCCAGGCCCCGGCGCTGCTGGAAGCCTTGGCCGAGGGTGCCGACCCCGCCGACGTGTATATTCCCGCTTACTATGAGGAGGACGGGGTGCGCCGGTTCGACACCCGCCCCCTGATCCGGGCCCTGTGCGCCGCCAGGGATGCCGGGACTGCCCCCGCCGCCCTGGCCGCCGGGTTTCAGCAGGCGTTGTGCCGCATGGCCCTGGACCAGTGCCGGGTCCTGAACCCGGACGGACTGCCGGTGGTGCTTTCGGGCGGGGTGTTCCTGAACCGGACCGTGCTGGAGGGCGTCGCCGCTCTGCTGGAAGGCGCCGGATACCGGGTATACACCCACAGACGGGTTTCCCCTTCTGACGAAGGGCTGGCCCTGGGACAGCTGGCCATCGGCGCGGCCGGGCTGTGAACCGTATTTTTGATTTCGGGAGGGTTGCTGCATGTGTCTTGCAGTTCCGTTGAAGATCGTTTCGCTGGAAGAAGATAAAAAACACGCCGTGGGGGAAGCCGCCGGGCTGACCCAGAAGGTGCGGGTGGATTTTCTGCCCGACATCGCGGTGGGGGACTATGTGATGGTCCATGCGGGGTTCGCCATTGAGAAGCTGACCCCCGAACAGGCGGCCGAAAACCTGGCCTGCATTGAGGAGGCCATCCATGCCCTGTGATGATTGGCTGAACGCCTTCCGCAACCCCGCCGGGGCCGCGGAACTGGTGCGGGACATCCGCCGCCGCACCGAAAACCGTGCCCCCGTGCGCATTATGGAGATCTGCGGCACCCACACCATGGCCATTGCCAAGGCGGGGCTGCGCAGCCTGCTGGCCCCGGGGGTGGAGCTGATCTCCGGCCCGGGATGCCCGGTGTGCGTGACCCCCGCCGGGGACATTGACGCCGCACTGGACCTGTGCGAACATCCCGGGCTCATCGTGGCCACCTACGGGGACCTGATGCGGGTGCCGGGCAGTCTGCGGGGGGATACCCTTTTGCACCGCCGGGCCGGCGGCGCCGATGTGCGCACCGTCTACTCCGCCGCCGATGCGGTGGACCTGGCCCGTGCCAACCCGGACCGGGAGGTGGTGTTCCTGGGCGTGGGGTTTGAAACCACCACCCCCGGCACCGCCGCCTGTGTGCTGGACGCGGCCGAGAGCGGGCTGGACAATTTTTCGGTGTTCTGCCTGCTCAAGCGCACCGAACCGGCCCTGCGCTCCCTGCTGAATGCCCCCGACTGCGGGGTGGATGCCCTGCTGTGCCCCGGCCATGTGGCCGCCATCACCGGGGTGGACGCTTTCGGGTTCCTGCCCCGGGAATACAGCCTGCCCGCCGTGGTCAGCGGGTTTGAGGCCGGGGATGTGCTGTACTCGGTCTGGCGGCTGGTGGGCATGGTGTGCGACGGCGCCCCTGCGCTGGAGAACGAGTATTCCCGGCTGGTCACGGCCGACGGCAACGCCGCCGCCCGGGCCGTGGCGGATAAGGTCTTTCAGCCCGCCGACAGCCTGTGGCGGGGCCTGGGCGAGATTCCGGACAGTGGCCTGGTCCTGCGCCCGGAATACGCCCGCTATGACGCCGCCGCCCGGTACGGGCTGTGCCGCCGCCGGGGCACCGAGCCCCAGGGCTGCCGGTGCGGGTCGGTCATCCGGGGCGTGCTGCACCCGGAACAGTGCCCGCTGTTCGGCAAGGTATGCCGTCCCGAGGACCCGGTGGGGCCCTGCATGGTGTCCGGCGAGGGTGCCTGTGCCGCCGCCTGGAAGTACCGCCCCGCCGACGCCTGAACCGTTAGGAGATGGAAACAATGCAAGCAATCATTACCATGGATTACGGCAGCGGCGGTCTGCGCACCGCCGAACTCATCGACGAGATCCTGCTGCCCGCTTTCGGCAATGCCGCCCTCAATGACCTGGGCGACGGGGCCGTTCTGCCCGACCTGGGCGGCCGGCCTGTATTTTCTACCGACAGTTTTGTGGTCACCCCCTGGAAGTTCCCGGGCGGTGACATCGGCAAGCTGGCGGTGTGCGGCACCGTCAACGATGTGTGCATGGCCGGGGGCAAACCGCTGTACCTGAGCCTTTCCCTGATTCTGGAGGAAGGCCTGCCCACCGACGACCTGCGCACGGTGGTCAATTCCATTGCCCGCACCGCCAAAGAGGCCGGGGTGCAGATCGTTACCGGGGACACCAAAGTGGTGGAGCGGGGCAGCGTCGACGGGCTGTACATCAACACGGCAGGCATCGGGGTGCTGCGGGCCCCGGGTCTGGGCCGCCGTGCCCTGCGTGCCGGGGATGCGGTTCTGGTCAGCGGCAGCGTGGGCTGCCACGGTGCCGCCGTGATGATGGCCCGGGGCGAGCTGCCGGTGGAGGGCGACCTGCGCAGCGACTGCCGCCCCCTGCACGAGCTGAGCGCCGCCGCCCTGGCCGCCGGGGAGGTACACCTGCTGCGGGACCCCACCCGGGGCGGTGTAGCCACCACCCTGAATGAGTTCGTGGAGGGCAGCGGGCTGTGCATCGACCTGGAGGAGGACGCCATTCCGGTGGATGCCCCGGTGGCGGCCGCCTGCGATCTGCTGGGGCTGGACCCGCTGTATGCGGCCTGTGAGGGCCGGATGCTGGCGGTGGTGGCTCCCGAATCCGCCGACGCCGTGCTGGCGGCCCTGCGGGCCCTGCCCGGGGGCGAAGGCGCCTGCCGCATCGGCACCGTGGGCACCGAACGCCCGGGCAAGGTGGTATTGCACACCGCCCTGGGTGGCAGCCGGATTCTGGGCAAGCTCACCGGCGCCCAGCTGCCCCGCATCTGCTGAATTTTTCTCAAAGAGGAAACGGACTCCCGCCGGGGTCTGTTCCCTCTTTTTCTGTTTTCCCGAAAGATTCCCGCAACATACGCGGGATATACTGGGGAAAAATCCTGCGGCAAGGAGGAATGACCATGTACCCGGTACTTGTGGTGGATGACGAAGTGCCCATCGCGGAACTCATCTCCATTACCCTGTCCCAGATCGGGCTGCCCTGCGTGCAGGCCCACAGCGGCAGCGAGGCCGCCGACCTCATCGAATCCCAGCGGTTCGACCTGATTTTGCTGGATGTGATGCTGCCCGATGTGGACGGCTTCCAGCTCATGGACTACATCCGCCCCACCGGCACGCCGGTGATCTTTCTCACCGCCCGCACCGGGGTGAATGACCGGGTGCGCGGGCTGAAACTGGGCGCCTACGATTACATCATAAAGCCCTTTGCGGCCCCGGAACTGCTGGCCCGGGTGGAGGGAGTGCTGCGTCATTCCGGGCGGCGGGACACCCTGCTGCGCGCCTGGGACGTGGTGGTGGACCCGGAAGCCCGCACCGCCGCCAAAAACGGGGTGCCGGTGCCCCTGACGCCCCATGAATTTGACCTGCTGCTGGCCCTGCTCCACAACCGGGGCATCACCCTGTACCGCAGCGCCCTGCTGGAACTGGTGTGGGGCATGGACGCCGACCCGTCCAACCGCACGCTGGACATCCACATGTCCCGGCTGCGGCGCAAACTGGGGTGGGAGAATCACATCCGCACGGTGCCCCGCATCGGCTACATGCTGGAGGAGGAGAATGCACCATGACTTTTTCCCGCAAGCTGACACTGGGTATTCTGCTGCTGCTCTGCCTGACCCTGTCTTTGGGCGGCGGGTGGACCATCGACCGCAACCTGGACTTTGCTTTGCAGCGCGCCCAGAGCCAGAACGCCGCCCTCCACCAGCGGGAGCGCGGCACTCTGGAGCAGACCCTGCGCACAGACAGCGCCCGCAGCACCGTAACCGCCGCCCGGTCGGTGCAGGGCTACGCCGGGGCCCTGCAAAGTGCTGTGGGGGCCCAGCCCTTCTATTTTTCGGTGCTGGACGAACAAGGCACCACCCTGTATTCCAGCCTGCCCGCCGCCGTGCGCTACGCCGCCCAGCGGGCCGCCATTGCCGCCGGGCCCCGGGAACTGACCTACACCGCCGAGGGGGACGCCCGGTACATGCTGCTGGCCTCGCCCTTGCAGGGCAGTCTGGACGGGCTGTGGCTGGTGAGCGCCTACGACATCGCGCCCCTGTACGCCGAGCGGGACCGGCAGCTGCGGCAGTATCTGCTGCTGGAAGTCACCGCCCTGGTGCTGGCAGGGTCGGCGGCAGCCTGGTTTTCCCGCCGGATGACCCGCCCTTTGCGGGCGCTGCAATCGGCCGCCCGGGCCATGGCCGATGGCGACTATGCCCGCCGGGTTTCCCTGTGCGGGCAGGCGGAATTTGACGCTCTGGGGCAGGATTTCAACCAGATGGCCGAAACGGTGGAAAACCGCATGGACGCCCTGCGGCAGGAATCCGCCCGGCAGAGCCGGTTTGTGGCGGCGTTCACCCATGAGCTCAAGACCCCCATGACCTCCATTCTGGGCTACGCCGATCTGCTGCGCATGGGGGAACAGCCCGCCGAGCGCCGCCGCCAGGCCGCCGACTACATCTACCACGAGGCAGGGCGGCTGGAATCCCTGAGCCGCCGTCTGCTGCAACTGCTGGGCCTGCAAAAAGAGAGTGTCCCCCTGGTCCCGGTGGCGGTGCGGCTGGTGTTTGCGGACGTGTGCCGCAGCCTGCCGGAGGACTTTCCGGCGCAGGTACACACCGACTGCGACCGGGACGCGGTGGTGCTGGCCGACCGGCCGCTGCTGGGGGACCTGGTGCGGAATCTGGTGCTGAACGCCGCCAACGCCGGGCCGAAGGACGGGGCCGTGCATCTTGCCTGCACGCGGCGGGAGGGCGGCTGGGAGATTTCCGTCGCCGACATCGGCTGCGGCATGACGGCGGAGGAATTACCCCGCATCACCGAGCCTTTTTATATGGTGGACAAGAGCCGGGCCCGCCGGGCAGGGGGCAGCGGCCTGGGGCTGAGCCTGTGCGCCGAGATTGCCCGGGTCCACGGCAGCACCCTGGAATTTGAGAGCGAGCCGGGCCGCGGGACCACCGTGCGGCTGCTGCTGAAGGAGGCACAGTCATGAAACGAGGATTTTTGCCCACGGTGGGCGCGCTGCTGGTGTGCGCCACCCTGCTGGGGACCCCGGCCCTGTGGGCCCGGCTGGCCGACGCCCGCCGCATGAGTGCCGTCCACCCCCGTCCTGCCGTAGCGGGGGCCCTGGACGAGGACGCCCGGGCCATCCCGGTACTGTATGAACTGCACGCCGGCACGGCGGCAGCGGCCTCCGACACCGCCGTGGAACAGCCCGAGCCCGACCCGGCCGACTTCTGCGCCGAAGCCGCCGGGCCCCTGGGTGAACTGGCGGACGCGGGGGTGATCTCCGCCCGTGAAAAGGCCGACCTGGACACCCTGCTGGCCCGGACCCCGGACCAGTTTGCCCGCCGGGATGACGGCCGCCTGCAGGCCCTGAGCCTGCAATGGTTCGGGACAGATACCACCGCCGGGCTGTACCTGACCCGGCAGGATACCACCGGGGTGTGTGTTTCCGTTTCCCTGCCGGTGGGCGGTGACCTGGACGCCGAAACCCGGCTGCGGGCCTGGCTGGCGCTGCTGGGCGTGGACGGCCTGGGCGACTGGGAAACTGCGGATACCGGCACCGCCGACACCGCTGCTTTATATTCGGCCAAAGCGCAGGCCACTGTCTGCTGCACAGCCACGGAAAGCTGGGTCAATCTGGAACTGGCGAAGGGACAGCCCCGATTCTGAAAGAACTTTGCCACATGGCTGCGGCAGAATGTAGGCAACATCAAAAACAAGGAGGGTTCCACCCATGAAACAACGCCTGTTCTGTCTGGCCCTGGCCGCCGCCCTGCTCACCGGCTGCGGGACGCCCGCGTCCCGGCCTGCCGCCGAAGGCACCCCCGACACCGCCGGGAGTTCTTCCACCCCGGGCGCCGAAACGGCGGCGGAAAGTGCCGCCGGGCTGCATGTGCTGCGCGCCGGGGATGAGGCGGGGTTTTGCTCCGCCGGATCTTCCCTGGATGCGGGGCTGTCCCGGCTGAACTATGTGGATTACGCCACCCTGACCGCCGCCCCCCTGTGCGCCGACCCGGCCTGCACCCATAATTCCGATAGCTGCACCGCCTGCCTGCCCGATGGTCAGATACTGTACGGGGTCAAAATCTTCAATGAGGACCGTCTGGTCATTATGGCGGCCCGGTCCCCGGATTACTGGCCGGTTTTGTACACCGCCGCCCGGGACGGTTCCGACCGGCAGCTGCTGTATGAGGGCAGCGCCACCGCCTATCTTTCGGTGGGGGATACCCTGTTCATGGGGGACGGGACGTATGTGTATTTCTGCGTCACCGAGGAGGACCCCGAAGACCCGGCGCTGTCCGGCGGGCTGTACCGGATTCCGGTGACCGGCGGCGAGGCCCAGCGGCTGTTCACCACCACCAACCACACCATCATAGGCGTGGTGGACGGGGGCATCCTGTGTGTATACTATGACCTGACCGATTCCTCCTCCGGCGCCGGGACCCGGTATCTGCGGCTGTACAGCACCGACGGCAGCTATACCGACCTGATGGAGTGGACCGACGCCGACCCGGCCCGCAGTTTTGGGGTGGACGGGGACCGCATCCTGTGGATGGATGAGAGCGGCAGCGCCGGCTGGCTGAAACCCGACGGCAGTTCCGGGCAGGTCAGCGTGGAGTGGCCCTTTACGGTGGGTACCGGCGAGGGCGAAAAGCTGGTGAACCTGGACAGCCGGATGCCGGTGCTGGACGGCCGGCTGATGGTCAACGCCACCGGGTCAGACACCGATATCGTCACCGACCGCTACGCCCTGGACCCGGAAACCGGCACTCTGGCGCCCCTGCCCCTTTCCTACATGGCCGGGGAACTGAAACGCCCCCTGGACCTGGCCGCTGTGGTGGGGGACAAGGTGCTGTGCACCTTTGCGGTGACCTACACACCGGTGAGTTCCGTGGCCGAAGACGGCACCACCGTGGAGATGGAGCAGGCCTGCGCCCGCATCGGGCTGCTCTCCCTGACCGACTTCTTTGCCGGGAATCCCAACTATGAGGAGATCACCTGCGCCATGCCCATGGCCCTGTAATTCCAATCAAAACCACCCGTTGAACGGGTGGTTTGAACAGGCCCTATAAGGGCCTATC
>CALESJ010000031.1 GCA_937907025.1 uncultured Faecalibacterium sp. | reverse complement strand
TTTTATCCACCCCCAGTTGAACTGGGGGATTTTATCATGCCTATTCGGCGCCATACAAGTCCCCCCGCTTCCGGCCGGAAGCGGGGGGACTTTTTGTTATATGGTTTCTTGCGTCAGGCTGTTCAGCCGGCAAACCCCAGGGTCACAGTGCCGCTCTGGCACTCGGCTTCGATGGAAGCAGAGGTATTCCCGGCCCGTTCCACCTTGCCGGTGATGGTTTCGCCATTCACGGTCATGCTGCCGCCCTTGTTTTCGGCTTCCAGGCGGAAGTCGGCGGCTGCGCCCTGCAGAGCAGCGGTCACGCTGCCGTTTACGGCTTCCACTTCCAGCTGGCGGCTGACGGTGACGCCGGCCACCGCCACGCTGCCCCGGGTAGCATCCAGAGAGATCTCATCCGCAGCAACGGCAGCGGCTTCGATGCCGCCGTCGGCTTCCTCTTTCAGGCCCACCTGACGGGCGGTGATGCTGCCCACCTGAACGGTAGCGCCCAGGGAGTCAATTTCCAGTTCGTTCAGAGTCAGATCCGGCACAACGGCGCTGCCGCCGGTAAGTTTCAGTTCCAAATCCTGAAGAACCCCATCGCCGGGCAGCACCAGGGTCAGGGCCGCGCCGTCCGCCGCACCGGTTGCCAGACGAGCTTCCAGTTTGGCGTCACGGGTCAGTTCCTGCTGATCCACCCAGACCGCGTCATTGGCCACGCCGCTGCCCCGCAAGGTCACAGTGGAAACACTGTCATCCACCAGGATGGTCAGATCCACATCGGAGAGTTCCAGGTCCACCTTGCTGATGGTCATGTCATAAGCGGTTTCCCAGTCGGAGGTTGCCTGCACCGACGCCGTGCCGTTATCCGTTGCGGCAGACTGGGGCGTCTGGGTTTGAGCAGGTTCCTGCGCCTGGATGTCTATGTCTGTCGGCGGCCACGAGGTTTCCGTCCTAGAAACTTCCCGGTCGCGGCCAAAACCGCGGAACCCGGTGGCGGCAGCGGACAAAGCCAGCGCCAGAACCACCAACAGAAGAATCACCACAAAAAGGACCAGCAGTCCCGGACCATGCAGCCCTGTGCGGGTCACGGGGCCGGCAGCCGGGTCTTCCGCCGGCGGGGTCGGAGCCGCAGCATTTGCATCCGCTGTGCTTTCCGTTTTTTCCTCGGCAGACATCCCTGCGCCTTCCCGGATCTTGCGGGCCACCGTTTCGGGGTCGCCCAGCTTTTCGGCTGTTTCCGCTTCATGGTCAGGACCGGCAGCGTCAAAATATTCGGCGTAATAGTCCAGCGCGTCCCGGCGCTCCTGCGCGGGCATATCGGCCAGAAGGTGTTCCAGCTTGGCAAGATATTCATACTTGGTCATGGCTTTTCCCCCCAAAACAAGATGTCGATTTTTTGTGTGTAGGCCCGCCATTCATCCTGATACCCATGCAGGCGGACACGTCCCAGTTCAGTGATGCGGTAATAGCGTCGGTTGCGGCCGTTGGCAGTTTCGTCGTGAACGGTCAGGCACTGGTCTTTCTGCAGGCGACGCAGCACCGGATACAGCGAGGACTCCGATACATCCAGCACTTCTTTGATCTGCTGGGTGATGCGGTACCCGTATGAGCCTTCCGCCTGCTGGGAAACCACGGCCAGCACAACGGCATCCAGCAAGGCCGCATTGGATACAAAGGTCATGGCATACTCCCTTCTTATATGTCTTTATATATTATATATCATATAATATAGTAGAATGCAATAGGGTCTTTCCTTTTATGCAAAAAAAATTACCGTGGAAAAAAATCCACGGCAGACAAAAAGAAACCCCCGCCTGAGGGAAAGGCGGGGGTTCAAAAGAAAGGAGGAGAAGAACACATGAAAAAGTTTGTTTTATCTTTGCTTGCAACTAGATTGTAACCTTTTTGCAACCAAATGTCAATGGTCAATTGTTAAGGTTTTGTAACTATTGGAAAGTTACAAAGTGTTTTGTCCAGAATCACAAAAAGTGACAAAACATTTTGTCCAATATGCGCTCCAAGATTTCCCAGAAGTTACAGAATATGGGATATGAGTAAGAGACAAAGGTCCATAAGAAGCGCTTCCGGGTTCCCCTTCCCCTGATTCCCCTGTTTTTTCTTCTGTTTTGTACCGCGCTTTCCGGGTTCCCGACCTTGCAAATCTCTTTTTTTTGACCCGACTTGCATCGGCCGGCAGACCGCAACAGCTGCGGAATACAGCACTATCTATCGATTATTTCCACGCTTTTCTCTGTTAATCCTTCGCTTATTGCTGCAGCTCTGGGTTCTCTCCTACTTCCCCTCACTGCAAAATGCGGAGATTTCTTTGAATGGGCACTTGGAAAACCTCTTCTCATACCTCACCTATTAAATAGCTATCCTCCTTCTTGGTCAGTTTGCAAACTCCCGCCTTGTCTTGTGACAACATTTCTTCATCTTGACCCGGTCTGAAATCCCCCTTTCTCTTCCGGTGTGCCTTGGACAAAATGTTTTGTCACTTTGGACATTTGAGTTTGTAACTGGCCAACTATTTGATTCTTTTTTGTTACTTTTCGGCGTGCTCTTCCCTTTTCCCGAAATTCAGGTACGCTTGACCAGGGTCATAGTGGCCTCAAAGCTGGATTTGCCGTCCGGCAGAATACCGGTAAAGTACCACTCGCCGCTTTCCAGCTGATGGCGGTACAGCTCAAAGGAGCCCCCGCGCGGCACTTCCTTGTGGTAATAGATGATCAGATCCTGCACAAAGTGGGTTTCCAGCGCTTCAACGGGCAAAGCATCACAGATCACATCCACATACCGGGCGTTGTTCATGTGACCGTTCATATCGCACTGACTGTACGCAGCGGTGTGGGTGCCCACATGCTCGCAGTCTTCCAGCGCGGCCTTGTGCATCTTCATGGGCAGTTCTTCGGGGACCTCCACGGCCCAGTGGGCGGTGGAGAACTCCTCGGGGTGTTTGCGCAGGATGACCCGGCGGTCGGTATCAATGACCACCCAGCGACTGTCCACCATGGCCACACGGTTCCCTTCCGCATCCAGCACTTCGGTAATACGTTTATTCACCGCACGCTTGAGGGCTTCCGGTTTGGTGATAAGGGTCAGATGTTCATCCACATGGGGCACCCGGTCAAAATGCAGGGCCTGCTTGGCCAGCACATAGGCTGTATGGGTCCTGGCGTAAACTTCATCAGTCAGGCCCAGCGCAATGGCGTGTTCGCCCGCGATCTGCTGGGCATAGCGCAGCACCGAAGCCGGCTGTACATAGCCGAAGCAGTCGCCATCGTGGCGGTACACCTGAAAAGACTCGGTATATTGTGTCATGTCCTGGGACATGGGCAGCATCTCCTTTTCCTGTCAATCAGTACATTATAACACGGCAGACGGCATTGCGCCAGCATGGTTGGGACAAAGGCACAGGTTTGTGCAAAAAAGCGCCCTTTCCGGAACCCGGAAAGAGCGTTTTGGCAAATCAGTAGTTATCCCGCATTTTCTTGCGCAGTTTGCGCCAGATATTGAAGCCGGACAGAGCCACAGCCCCCAGCAGGAAGATGACCACCATCCAGCTGCCGCCGCTCTCGTCATAGCTCTTCATCTGGCTCCACTGGCTGTCCATCTCGGCGTTGATCTCATCCGGCAGGGTAACGAACACTTCTGCCTTGGACATAACGTCCTCCCCGGGATAGGCAATGGGGCTATACTTCAGGTCATCGTCCAGCAGTTCCCACACTGCCGTGATGGGGGTGGAGTAGCCGATGTAATCACAGTTGGCATAGCCCACCGAAGTTTCGCACATATAATTGATGAACATTTCGGCGGCTTCCTTGTTTTTGCTGGTGGCCGGAATGCACATGCTGTCCACGAAGAAGTTGACGCCCTCCTCCGGATGGACAAACGCCAGGTCAGGGTTATCCTCGATCATGGTCAGGGCATCGCCCGCATAGTAAGGGGCCATGGCGGCCTCGCCGCCCTCCATCTTGTCGAAGATTTCGTCCATGACGTAGGCCTGCACCACAGACTTCTGGTCCTGCAGGTCCTGCATGACCTGGTCCACTTCCTCCACCGAGGACGGGTTCAAGGACAGGCCGTCCTTTTTGGCAGCAATGGCGTAGGCATCGCGGGAGTTGTTGAACATGAGCACATTGCCCGCATACTGCACATCCCACAGGGCCGACCAGCTGGTGGGGGCTTCGTCCACCATGGTGGTGTTGTAGATCAGGCCGGTGGTGCCCCACATATACGGCACGCTGTACGCATTGTCCGGGTCAAAATCCCAACCCAGGTACTCATCCCCGATGGCGGAGATGTTGGGAATATTATCGTAGTCCAGCGGGGCCAGCATATCTTCAGAAATGAGCTTGCCCACCATATAATCGGAGGGGAAGATCACGTCGTAACTGGCGCCGCCGGATTTCATCTTGGCGTACAGACTTTCGTTGGAGTCGAAAGTGGTGTAGTTGACCTTGATGCCGGTGAGGTCCTCAAAGGCGGAAACCACATCCACACTGTCGTCGGAACCGTCCGAGATATACAGGCCCCAGTTGTAAACGTTCAGGGTGATGTTGTCATCGGCAAAACGGGTCCAGTCGTAATCTCCGGAAACCGAAATATCATCGTTGACAACAATCTCATCCGCAGCAAAGGCGGGCATGGCGCAGGTCGGCAGCAAGGCCAGAACTGCAGCCAGCGCACAAACACGTTTCAGTTTCATGGCTGCCCTCCCCTTCACACTTCGGCCGCGCTCTTGCGGATGGCCGCCTGGTTGCGGCGATATGCGCGGGAATCCATATGGTTGGAGATGAGAATGATGGCCAGAATCACCAGGAAGATGATGGCCGACAGGGCGTTGATCTCGGGGCTGACCTTCTTGCGGGTCATGCTGTAAATGGCGATGGGCAGGGTCTGCATGGTGCCGCAGTTGAAGTAGGAGATCATGAAATCGTCAATGGAGTAGGTCAGGCAGATCAGGAACGCCGACAGGATGGCCGGGGTCAGCTGGGGCAGAATGACCTTGAAGAAGGCCTGCCGCGGGGTGCAGCCCAGGTCCAGCGCCGCATTGTACAGGCTGGGGTCCAGCTGCCGGAGTTTGGGCCCTACGTTGAAAATCACATAGGGCACATTGAAGGTAATGTGGGCGATAAGCAGGGTAAACCAGCCGAAAATGCCACCCTCTCCCCCGATGCCCGCCTTCTGCAGCAGCACGAACAGCAACATCAGGGAAACACCGGTGATGATCTCCGGGTTGACCACTGGCACATAGCTGATGTTGTTGATGACCAGCTGGGTACGGCGGGACATGGAGTTGATGCCGATGGTAGCCAGGGTGCCCAGCACGGTAGCGGCCACCGAAGAAACCAGCGCCAACACCAGGGAAAGACCCAGGGCCGAAAGGATCATTTCGTTATGGAACAGGCTGCGGTACCAGTCCAGCGTAAAGCCGGAAAAGACGGTACGGCTTTTGTTCTCATTGAAGCTGTACGCGATGAGCACCGCGATAGGCAGGTACATGAAACCGAAAATCAGCACGATGTAGGCGCGCTGGAGCAGGCGTTTGTGTTGTGTTTTCATTACATGACCCCCTCCATCTCTTCTTCATCAAAGCTGGACGTAAAGCTCATGCACAGCAGGACAATGACCATCAGAGCCAGGCTCATGGCAGAGCCCAGGTTCAGATTGTAGGAGTTGCCCAGGAACTGCAGTTCGATCAGGTCGCCGATGAGCAGGTTGGAACCGCCGCCCAGCATGCGGCTGATAATAAAGGTAGATACCGCAGGCACGAACACCATGGTGATGCCGGTGGCAATGCCGGGCCGGGACAGTGGGATCAGCACGCGCAGCAGCGTCTGAAAGGTGTTGCAGCCCAGGTCCTGCGCCGCCTCAATGATGGAATCATCAATTTTGGTCATGGCGGTGTACAGGGGCAGAATCATATAAGGAAGATAGTTGTACACCATGCCCAGCACTACGGCGCCGGAGGTGTTGATCATGTTCAGCGGGCCAAGGCCAATCAGGCCCAGCAGCTTGTTGATCAGACCGTTTTTCTCCAGCAGGGTCATCCAGGCATAGGTGCGCAGCAAAAAGTTCATCCACATGGGCAGCATAATCAGCATCAGCATGATATGCTGCTTGTTGGCACGCAGGCGGGACAGGAAATAGCCCACCGGGAACGCCAGGACCAGGCAGATGATGGTGGCTTCGGCGGCCAGCAGCAAGCTGCGGGCAAAGACCGAGGAATACCGGCCGATCTCCGAAAGATTCTGTAGGGTAAAGGCACCGGAGGAATCAGTCAGTGCATACCAGATCACGATGAACAGCGGCACCACGATAAAAATTGCCATCCACAGCAGATAGGGCGCCGCCGCCCAGCGCGAAGCTTTGGAACGAAGCATGCGGCGTCACACCCCTTCCCGCGCCATGATGTGGATCTCATCCGGGCCGATGTTCATACCGATGATCTCGCCCGGCTGGCTGGCCTGAGTGGAGTGAATGAGCCATTCCTTGCCTTCCACATCCACATGCATCTCAAAATGCACACCCTTGAAGATAACTTCCTTCACCAGACCGGTGAGCATACCGGTGGACGGGGGCACAATGGCCACGTCCTCGGGACGGACGACCACCTGCACCGGCTCGTTGACGCCGAAGCCGCGGTCCACGCAGGAGAAATCATGGCCGCAGAAGCTGACCAGAAAGTCCTTGAGCATGATGCCTTCCACAATGTTGGAATCGCCGATGAAGTTGGCAATAAAGGCATTCTGGGGCTCGTTGTAAATATCCTGGGGGCTGCCGATCTGCTGGATGTTGCCCTTGTTCATGACAACCACGGTATCGGACATAGTCAGGGCTTCCTCCTGGTCGTGGGTGACATACACGAAGGTGATGTTCAGTTCCCGCTGCAGGCGTTTGAGTTCCAGCTGCATTTCCTTGCGCAGTTTCAGGTCCAAAGCGCCCAGAGGCTCGTCCAGCAGCAGGACCCGGGGCTGGTTGACCAGGCTGCGGGCAATGGCCACGCGCTGCTGCTGGCCGCCGGACAGCTGATGGATGCTGCGGCGTTCAAAGCCTTTCAGGCCCACAATCTCCAGCATTTCCAGCACTTTGGGACGCAGCTGCTCTTCGGGCATCTTTTTCAGACGCAGGCCAAAAGCCACATTCTCAAACACGTTGAGATGCGGGAACAGGGCGTATTTCTGGAAAACGGTGTTGACCTGGCGTTTGTACGGCGGCAGGCTGGTGATGTCCTTACCATCAAAAAGAACATTGCCGGACTTCGGGGTGATGAACCCGGCAATCACGCGCAGAGTGGTCGTTTTGCCGCAGCCGGAAGGGCCGAGGAAGGTGACGAACTCTTTGTCGTGGATGTCAAGCGAAAGGCCATTCAGGACCTTTTCCCCATCAAAGTCAACAACAATGTTCTTGAGCGATACGATCAGCGAATCATTCATTTATACTGCATCCCCCTTTGCGGAATCTGTGCCGGCGGCCCCGGCTCCATGCGGGTACCTGACGGTCAGCGCCCATGAGACCACCCCGCAAAAGGTTTGTTACACCGTCGGTTCGATTGGGTTCGGACCGCGGCTACAGTGGCACATACAACGCTTGTTTTGTGTTCAATAGATGCAACACACAAGTTTCATTATACCTTGTTCCCGGGGGCTGTCAATCAATTTTTGTATAAATATAGGGAAAAAGCGTGCAAAGTGACGTTTGCGTCCGAAGCAGCCGTCTTTCCCGGCAAAGCAAAGCAGCCCGCACCGATGTCGGCACAGGCTGTTTTTTCAAGGTTTTACCGGCGGCAGATGCAGCCGGATGTACAGGGTATCTCCTTTTAATTCCGCCTGCACCTGTCCGCCCATGGCTTCGGTCAGCTGCCGCACAATGGCCAGCCCCAGCCCGGCACCGCCATGTCCGCTGCGCCGGGCGGTATCTGCCCGCCAGAACCGGTCAAAAAGGTGGGCCGTATCAAGGACCGCCGGGTCCGGCACCCGGTTGGAAAAGGTAAGGCTATCCGATGTCTGGGTGATGGCAAGCGTGCCGGCGGCATGGTGGATGGCGTTGGTCACCAGATTGCGCAGAACCCGGCCCAGCGCTTCCGGGTCGGCCAGCACAGCGGCGGTTTTATCGGAAAATTTCAGCTGCGGTTCCAGCCCGGCGGATTCCAGCTGGGGGACCAGGGCCGCCAGGGCTTCACACACAGCAGGCCACAGCGTTACCGGCTGAAGGTCCACAGGCATAGTTTCCCCGGCCTGCAGGCGGGTATACAAGAACATTTCATCCAGCAGGGATTCCAGGTCCTGCAACCGATGTTCCACCGTGTCCAGCCGCCGGGCACGGGTTTCCGGATCGTTCTCGGTGCGCAGCAGTTCCAGATGCCCGCAGGCAGCCGCCAGCGGCGTGCGGATGTCATGGCTGAGGGCTGCCATGGTAGCCTGCAGTTCCTGCCCGGCTTTTCGGGCGTCCAGCGTCTGCTGCCGGGTCTGGTCCAACCGTCCGTTGATGGCCCGAGCCGCCCGTACCACCGGACGCAGCCGTACCGAAACCGTCAGCCGGGTATTGGAATCCGGCGGGGTGGTTTCCAGCCAGGCTGCCCAGGCAGAATATTGTCTGAGCAGGCGCAGCACAAGCACCGCCAACACCATAACGGCGCAGGAGAGCAGCAGCACGGCGATGAGCATAAGGTCACCTCTTCCCTATCCGAAATTTTACTTCATGCCTGATCCCGACGGGTCAGGGACAGCCCGGCGAGCAGGCCGTACACCACAACCCAGCCCAGGCACACCGCCCCGATATGCAGATACTGCACGGGCCGAAAATCCGTGGTGATCATTCGGCCGCAGCCGCAGATGGTAAACGGGGTCAGATCCGGCAGGTGCAGCATCTGGCAGGCAAAGCCCAGCAGCACGGCCGGCAGCCCCGTTCCCACACACAGGGTGACCAGCGCCATCCAGCCTTCCCGACGAATCAGGGTAGCCAGAAACAGCGCGCACATAGACACAGCCCAGCCCGCCAGACAGGCGGACAGGTACATCTGCAGCCAGTCCAGCCAGGTACCACCCACTGAGCTGAACAACAGCAGCGGGCTCAGCGCCAGCGGCACCAGCAGAAATATCGCCATAAGCACTGCATTATACACCAGCAGGCACAGGGCCCGGCCGACCACATAGGGCCAGTGACTCCCCAGTGTGGAGAAGATATTTTTGACAGCCCCGGAGGTGTAATCTTCGGCACAAAAGACACCGCTGAACACAGCCATCATCGAGATCCAGAAACCGCCCTTGAACAGAATCTGTTCCATATATTGCTGGAGGGTGTATCCGGCAAACACCACCGCATCCGTCCTGTCCTCAGCGGTGATGTCAGCGCCCTGGGCCTGCATGGCACGGACCGTTTCCGGGTCGGTAAGCAGGGTGGAGAGCATATAGGTCAGCACAATCATGCCCAGCCCCAGCAGCACGGCAACAAGCAGGTATTTCTGCCGCCGCAGCCGGTACCAGTCGGTACGAAACATCTCAAACATGGTCATCCACCCCCATCATCTGCAAAAAGTAATCTTCCAGTTCCTGGCGGTGGGTCCCGATGCCCTGCACCGGCACACCGGCTCCTGTGAGCATTTCATTGACTCGGCCCGGGTCGGCTGCGTCGTAAATGCGCAGCTCCCCTTCCGGGTACACGGTGTAATCGTGCAGCTTCAGTTTTTCTTCCAGCAAAGCCGCTGCGCGATGCGGATCGGCAGTCTGCACGGCGATGTAATCCCGGCACCGGGCGGAAAGTTCCGTCGCCGTGATCTGCTGGACCATGCGGCCGTCCCGGATGATGCCGTAACAGGTGGCGAATTTTTCCAGTTCCCCGAGGATATGGCTGCTGACCACAATGGTCACGCCCCGTTCGGCCTGCAGTTGCTGCAACAGCAGCCGCACGTCCCGGATGCCCTCCGGGTCCAGGCCGTTGGTGGGTTCGTCCAACAGAAGCAGGTCCGGGCTGCCCAACAGGGCCAGGGCCAGTCCCAGGCGGCGGCGCTGTCCCATGGAAAAGTGTTTGGCCTTCTTTTTGCCCATTGCTTCCAATCCGGTCTGGGCCAGCACCCGGTCCACGGCAGTCGTTTCATCGTCCAGGCCCAGAAGCCGGGCCCGCAGCAGGCAGTTATCCCGGGCGGACAGGGACCCGTACAGACCCGCATCCTCGATGAGAATTCCCATCCGGCGGGCTGCGGTGCCCTCCTCCCGGGGACGGCCGAACAGCTCAATCTGGCCGGCGGTGGGCCGGGACAGCCCGGCCAACAGTTTGAAGGTGGTGGATTTTCCGGCACCGTTGGCACCGATAAAGCCATAGATTTCCCCTTTCGGCACCTGCATATCCAGGTGACCCACGGCAGCTTTGCCGCGGTACTGTTTGCAGAGCCCCAGGGTGCGCACAGCGATTTGCATCTGATCCTCTCCTTTATCTGGTATGGTTTCATTGTAAAGGGCAAAGACCAAACAATCGCAAAGGAAATATAAAGAAAAGATAAAGTTTGCCGGCCTTATTCCAGACGGAACCCGATACCCCACACCGTTTTGATATAGCCGTCCGTTCCGGTGGGCCGCAGTTTGGCCCGGATGTTGGAGATATGGACGTTGATGGTCTTGTCTTCCACGGCCGCCTGTTCCTGCCAGACGGCTTCGTAAATTTCCTGCCGGGTAAACACCTTTTTGGGCCGGGCTGCCAGCAAAGCCACGATCTCGTATTCATGCAGGGTCAGGGGCACCGGCGTACCGTTCGCGGTCAGGGTACGCGTTTCAGGGTCGATGTACCATTCCTTATACTCTATGACCGGCGACTTGGCCGCGGCCGCCCCTGCATGGCGCAGCTGGACCCCCACCCGCAGCCATAGTTCCTGCAAAGAAAAGGGCTTGGTCAGGTAATCGTCGGCACCCAGTTCCAGCAATTCCACCTTGTCCTGCAACGCGGTGCGGGCAGACAACACGATGACCGGAACACTGCTGCGGTCGTTTTCCCGGATTTCGGCCAGCAGCTGCTGCCCGGTCAGGCCGGGGAGCATCAGGTCCGCAATGATTAAATCGGCCCCGCTCTGCTGCCAGTAGAGCCGGCCTTCGGTGCCGGAAAAAGCCTGGGTGCAGCGGCAGCCCCGGGCTGCGAGGTAATCGGCCACGGCGTTATTGATGTCGGTATCGTCCTCAATGATCAGGATGTGCGGCACAATATATTCCCCCTTGTGTGCGGCAGTTCTGCTGCTATCATACCGCAAAAAAATTGTTCTGCAAAGGGGGTTGACATTTTCCGGCAGTCGTGTATTATTGTATTAGATAGTTAATACAATAATACAAAGGAGGTGCCGCGATGGAATGGAACATCGAGGCCGGGCGGCCGGTGTACCTGCAGCTGATCGAGCAGCTGGAACTGGCCATTGTGACCGGTGTGCTGCCCGCCGGGTCCAAGGTCCCGCCGGTGCGGGAGCTGGCTGCGGAGGCCGGGGTCAACCCGAACACCATGCAGCGGGCTTTGCAGGAACTGGAAAGCCGGGGGCTGATGAAAAGTCAGCGCACCGCCGGGCGCACCGTATGTGCCGGAGCCGAACAGCTGGACGGGCTGCGCCGCCAGCGGGCCGAGGCCCTGGCCGATGAATTCTGGAAACAGATGCAGGCACTGGGGATCAGTGCTGAGGAAACCGCCGCATTGCTGCGCGCGGCCGCCGAAAAGGAGAATGTATGATGCAAGCAATCTATCAGACCAAAGGGTTGACCAAACGGTACGGCCGCAAAACGGCATTGGACAATCTGGATTTTGAGGTGATGCCGGGACGGCTGGTGGGGCTGCTGGGCCCCAACGGCAGCGGCAAAACCACGTTGCTGAAGTTATCGGCCGGGCTGCTGCGCCCCACCGCTGGGCATGTATACATCAACGGGCAGGAACCCGGGGTTGCCACCAAAGCCATCACCTCCTACCTGCCCGACCGTATGGCTCTGCCGGTGGAAATGCGGGTGGATGATGTGGTGAATCTGTTTGCGGATTTCTACGCAGATTTCGACATGGTGAAGGCTTCCCACATGCTGGCGGACCTGAAGCTGAATCCACGGCAGCGCATCGTCACCATGAGCAAGGGCACCCAGGAAAAGATGGAGCTGTGCCTGGCCATGAGCCGGGCCGCCAAGCTGTATCTGCTGGATGAACCCCTGGGCGGTGTGGACCCGGCAGCGCGGGAGTATATCCTGAATACCATCCTGCGCAACTACAACGAGGACGCCTCCGTGATCATTTCCACCCATCTGGTGGAGGATGTGGAGCGGATGCTGGACGAAGTGCTAATTCTGAAAGACAGTCAGCTGTTGAGCCACCGTGCCGTGGATGAGCTGCGGGAAGAAAGCGGCATGAGCCTGGACGAGTATTTCCGCCATGTGTTCCGCATGTGAGCCTGAAACGAAAGAGGTGTATCTGCCATGATGAACAAACTTTTGAAATATGAATGTCTGGCCGTGGGGCGGATTCTGGTGCCCATCTGGGCCGGTACCGCGGTGTTCTCGGTGCTGTCGGCCATGATGAGCCGCCTGAACGCTTCCCTGTCCGGTGTGATGGGAACGCCCATCACGTCCGTGCTGGAATCCTTTTTGCAGCTTGCGACTGCACTGTTTATCTTTGCCTCCATTGCTGCCGGTGTGGTGCTGAACATTCAGCGCTTTTACAAACTGCTGGGCGAACAGGGATACCTGATGTTCAGCCTGCCTGCTGCCCCCTGGCAGCATATGGCGGCCAAGCTGCTGTGCGCCTGCGGCTCCACCATCGCGTCCATTCTGATCTCTATCGGCTGTGTATGGATTGCGAATACCGACGGTGAAACGGAGGCAGCCCAGACGGTTGTGGAGCAGTTTACCCTGCAAAGCACCATGGGCACCGTGTTTCTGGTTCTGCTGTTCGCATTGTCCCTGATTTCCGCATACCTGTATTTGTATCTGTGCATGGCCATTGGTTCTCACTGGCCCCAGCAGCGGATGCTGGCCAGCATCGCCACCTATTTTGTGCTGGGCTTCATCCTCCAGATGGCGTTTGTTTTCCTGTTTATTGTGGCTGCGGTTGTGATGTCCAATCTTCCACAGGCTGTAATGGACGGCTGGACCAACTTCATTCTGGAAATAAGCCTGGCCAATACATTCCTCCCCTGGGGCGTTGCCTGCTTCGTACTCTTGCTTTTTGTGGCTGCGGATGCTATCCTGTGGGCAGTGACCCATTACCTGATCAGCAAGCACCTGAACCTGCCCTGACCATAAAGGAGGATTTTCATGGAAAAGCGCCAATACATCTGCCCGAAATGCGGCTGTCAGCAGTATGAGGCCGACCGGCTACAGGCCACCGGCGGCAACTTTGCCAAGCTGTTTGACATCCAGAACAAAAAGTTCACCACCATCAGCTGCTGCAACTGCGGCTACACCGAACTCTACCGCGAAGTGGGCGGCGACGGCTGGGATGTGCTGGACTTCTTCATGGGCGGCTGAACTTTCCCGCCAGGTATACAGCACAAACAAAAAGGGACGGCCCCCGCAGGGGTCCGTCCCTTTTATTGCTATGCGGCCCGTACAGGGCAGCACAATATTTTGCAGCAGATCAGTCACGATGGCGGCCAAGGATGCGCAGCACATACAGGAAGATATTGATATAATCCAGATACAGGCTCAGCGCACCGATGATGGACGACTTATGCAGCATGGCCGCGTCGCCGCCAAAGTAAGAGTAATAGTACTTGAGTTTCTGCACATCGTACGCGGTGAAGGCCATGAAGACCACCAGGCTGACAGCGCACAGAATCAGATCAAACATGCCGAAAGCGCCCGGCACAAAGAACATCAGCAGACCGCCCAGAAGCCCCACAATGATGAGGGTGATGAGGGCACCGGAAAGCATGGAGCCCCAGGAGCTCAGGTCTTTCTGGGTGCGGGAGCCATACAGGGCCATGATGCCGAAGTACACCGCGCCAACCAGGAAGGCCAGCACCAGAGTGCTGAACGCATAGGCAGCAAAGATCACGCTGAGGTTGATGCCGTTGAGTACCGCGTACCCGAAGAACAACGTGGTAGCCGTGGACGGCCGCAGTTTTTCAATGCGGGCGGACAGCACCACGACCATGACCAGTTCTGCAATGCAGAGCAGCAGGTACAGGCCACTGTTGAACAGAATGCCGTAGAACAGCGGGCTGGACAGGGTGCCGATGCCCACCGCAAAGGTGACCAGCAGACCGGCAAACATCCAGACAAAGGTACGGGTCATATATTGGTTGAGGGTACCGAAGGGACTTTCGGCATACGAAATGGTATAATATTTTTCGTCCATAGTTCTTTAGGACCCCTTTCTTTTTACGTACCCCTATTATATACTCTATCTATCAGAAAATGTGTAAACGATATATGAATCATTGGCCATTTTTTTGTTAAGAGGTGAATCCATTGTCCCTGGACCGTTTCGGAATTTATCTGCACGTTCCCTTTTGCCGTGCCAAATGCCGGTATTGCGATTTTTATTCTGCCCCCGGCAGCCGGGCGGTGCCCCAGCCTTTTGTGGATGCCCTGCTGCGGGAACTGCGAAAGAATCAGCGCCGCCCGGACACACTGTATTTTGGCGGCGGCACTCCGGCGCTGCTCTCCCCCGCCCAGGTGCGCAGTCTGATCGAAGCTGCCGCACCGCTGCCCGGGGCGGAGATCACCCTGGAAGCCAACCCGGATGTGGTCACCCCGGAATCGCTGGCAGGATTCCGGGAAGCGGGCGTCAACCGGCTGAGTTTCGGGGTGCAGAGTGCTTCCGATACGCAGCTGCGTACCCTGGGCCGCACCCACACCGCCGCCGGGGCAGCCCAGGCTCTGCGTTGGGCACGGCAGGCCGGTTTTGATGACCTGTGCGGTGACATCATGCTGGCTTTGCCCAATTATTCCAACGAGGAATTCGATGCCACGCTGGACCTGCTGCGGTCCGGTGGGTGCACCCATATTTCGGCGTATCTGCTTAAAATCGAACCGGGCACCGCCTTTGCCCGCCGACGTCCGGACAATCTGCCGGACCCGGATGCCGCCGCAGATTTCTACCTGTATGCCGTAAAGCAGCTGGAAGCTGCCGGATACCATCAGTATGAGATCAGCAACTTTGCCCGGCCCGGGCACGAGGGGCGGCATAACCTTTTATACTGGAACTGCCGGGACTACTGGGGCGTAGGGCCTTCAGCCCACAGCTGCGTCAACAATGTGCGGCGGTTCTGGCCGGATGATACCGACGCTTTTGTGACCGGGACCCTGACCGAGCAGGAGGAAGGCATCTGCGACGCCGAGGATTTTCTGCTGATGCAGCTGCGGCTGACCACCGGGCTGGACTGGGAGGAATATGTGCGCCGGGGCGGTGCTCCCCTGGACGCCCGGCGTACCGCCTTTATCCGGCAGTGTGTGGGGCACGGATACGCGGAATTTGACGGTCGTATCCTGCGCCTGACCCCCGCCGGCATGGTGGTCCAGAACGCCATCCTGGAAGAATTGATGTGACAAGAAAAGACCCGTCCCGGGAAATACACCGGGGTCGGGTCTTTTGTATGTACAGATTTTTCAGCGGCGGCGCCAGTCACGCACCGCACGCCACAACAGCCAACCGGACAGCCAGATGCCGCTGCGCACCAGAGCACCGCCCCACAGCGACAGAAACACGGTGATGCTCCCGCCAAACTGCCAGACAGTGTGGAAGAACCAAGCTAGCTGGACCAGAACCGAAGCCCCGCACAGCACCATGGGCACCAGCAGACGCCTACGGGAACCGCGGCGTGCCGGGCCCAGCAGGCAATACCCGCCCACCAGCGTAGCCAGCCAGGAGAGCGCATACAGCGTATCAAGGAATGTATATCGGACGCTGACATAAATGGCCGTGGGACCATCTGCTCCGCCAATGATTCCGATGCTGGCCGCCTCCTGCCGGGCAGTCATACCACCGACTGCAAAGACCAGCGCCAGAAATACCGCCAGTACCAGAAACACCCAGCGCCAGGGGCTGGCGTTCTCCCGGTGTTCGGCAAACTCTTGGTTCAGGGTATTGGCCAGGGTCCTGGCATCTCCCAGTTCGGCCTGGATGTCCGCCAGGGTTTCCCCCGCATCCAGGCGGCTTTGCAGGTCACTGGCCAGGTCGTTCATCACCCGCAGCCGGGTGGTCCGGTCCAGCCGCAGATGCCGCTCCACCGTGTTCACATATCGCTTGACCTCATTCATGGGGTTTCCTCCTTGCAGAATTTTTCCACGCAGGCCGCGAAGGCATGCCAGGTTTCGATTTGCCGGGCCAGCACCCGCTGCCCCAGCGGGGTGACGGTGTAGACTTTGCGGGGCGCCGGACGCTGCTTGCCGGGCTCGGTATTGCGCCAGGCGGATGTGATGCAGCCCTCATCCTCCAGGCGGTACAAGATGGGATACAGCGTGCCTTCCTTTAAATCCAGCATCCCGCCGCTGTCCTGCCGCAGACGCTGAATCAGCTCATACCCATGGGAAGGCTGCTTTGCCAGAAGACGCAGCACCAGCATTTCCAGTGCTCCCTTTTTCAGTTGCTGGGCAAACCGGGCGGTATCCGGAACTGTATTTTCGGGCATGGCAGCCTCCTTTCATTTTTATACTTAGTTTTGCTAAGCACATTCTATCACAAGGCATTTTCTTGGTCAATGGGCAGACTATTTTTTACGGCAAAGAAAAAAGCAAGGCCCGCAAAGGACCTTGCCTGTAACAATGGATAATTCAAAGCGTGTGGGGGTGCATCTGCACCACCGGCCAGCCCAGCAGTTCCACGGCTGCCGCATCATGGGTGACCAGAATTGTATCCCGCCCTGCCGCCAGCCGGCAGATCACAGCCGCAGCCTGGGCCACCAGTTCGGCATCCATGCCGGTAAAAGGCTCATCCAGCAGAAGAGTCTGGACCTGGGGGCACAGCAGCGCCCGCAAAAGCGCAGCCCGGCGTTTTTGTCCGCCGGAAAGTCTGGCACTGGGCAGCGCCAGATCCTTATCTCCAAATCCGAGAGCCCGCAGTTCCCGCTCCGCCGCATCGGGCGCACCACCGGTAAGTGTGATATTGCCCGCCGCGGTCAGCTGGGGACAGAGCCGGTTTTCCTGAAAGACAGCACCGATCCGGCCGATGCCGGTCACTGTGCCGCCGTCCGCCGTTTCCAGCCCCATAAGGATGCGCAGCAAGGTGGTCTTGCCGCAGCCGGAAGGCCCCATCAGAACCAGCGGGCCGGACACATGCAGGGTAAAATCTTCCAGCACCGTGCGGGTGCCGAAGCGTTTTTCCAGGTGTTCCACCGTGATGCTCATGCGTCCTTCACCTCCCCGCAAAGCCGGGCCTTGAGCCAGCGCAGGCCACGGGCCGCCACCGCCGACAGCAAAGCCGACAGCAGTACGATGACCAGCGTCCAGGCGAAAACGTCCGGTGTAGACAGGGTGATTTTGGCGCGGTAGAGGGCATCTCCCACGCTGTGGTCGGGCAAGCCGATAACTTCGGCAGAAACACCGCTTTTCCAGCACATGCCCATGGCTGCAATGCAGCTTTCACACAAAGAGGGAAAGACACCCGGCAGCCAGATATACCGCAGCCGCTTGGACAGCGGGAGCCGATAGACCCGGGCCATTTCCAGCAGCTGGGGGTCGGTGTCGGCAATACCGCCCATAACACCGGCATAGATCACCGGCAACACATGGGTGAAGCTGACCACCACCGAAAGGTTGGCACTGCTGACCCACAGCAGCGCCAGAATGACAAAGCTGGCCACCGGCATGGCGCGGATGAGCTGCATGGGCGGGCCCAGCAGGACACGCACCGTATGCCAGCGGGCACCTGCTGCGCCCAATACCAATCCGCACACCACCGCCAGCACAAAGCCAGTCAGGATTCGCAGGGCACTGAACGCGATGCGGTGCCAGAATTCGGCAGTGGGCAGCTGCACGGCCAACGCCTGCAGCGTTTGCAGCGGGGTGGAAAGAAACAGTCCCCCATGCCCCAGTGCCATGGCTGCCAGCTGCCACACAGCAATCCAGAACACCACCGCAGCGGCGGTGTGCCAGCGGTCACGCCGGACAGCCGTGCGGGAATCAGACGCCATAGTAGAAGGCATCATCCGGCAGCTGGCCGCCCACGCTGGTGGGGTCAGCATCATACAGAACCTGGAAGTAGGTTTCCAGGTCGGTGCGCATCTCATCGCCGTCAATATAAACGATGTTGCATTCCGGCAGAGCCTTCTGAGCCAGGGCAGCCTTGGCTACAATACCATAGCTCTCGCACAGGGCAGCGGTGCCCTCCAGATCGGAGTTGGCAGCCTCGGTGCTGGCCTTGTAGGCAGCCAGGAACGCATCAAAGGCTTCAGGGTCGGCATCGACGGCATCTTTGCGGGCAACCAGAACACCGGTGACCAGCTGGGAGCCGGCGACCTTCTCCCACTCTTCGCTCATATCAAACTTGACGCTCAGGCCTTCCACCTGGGACAGTGCACTGGTGACAAAGGGCTGGGGCAGCATAGCAATGGTGCCCTCCCCGCGGGCGGTCATCTGGGCCACCACTTCGGTGGATTCGCTGAAGTATTCAATGGTCACATCCTTATCGGGGTTCAGACCGTTCTTGCTGAGCACATAGCGCAGGACGTACTCAGGGGTGGTTCCCTTGCCGGTGGTCAGGATGGTCTTGCCCTTCAGGTCGGCAATGCTGGAATACTGGGTATCAGAGTTCTCCACGATGTACAGAACGCCCAAAGTGTTGATGGCGGCCACTTCCACAGCGCCGTTGGTCTTCTGGTACAGGGTCGCCGCCAGGTTGGCCGGAATGGCCGCGGCATCCAGGTCGCCCTTGACCAGCAGCGGCACGATCTCGTCGGCCGCACCATACATGGTAAAGTTCAGATCCAGGTCGCTTTCGCCCTTGTCCACCTCATCAATCAGGTTGACAAGGCCCATGGTGGTGGGGCCCTTCAGACCGGCCACACGGAAGCCGGTGGCTTCGGCAGTTTCCGGAGATTCGGCAGCCGGGGCAGTTTCCTCGGTCGCGGGGGCCGGAGTAGCCTCCACGGCGGTAGACTCCGACGAAGCGCCGCAGCTCGCCAGAGATACCGCCAGAGCCAATGCACTGAAAGCAGCCAGAATACGTTTGAATTTCACAATGATTTCCTCCCATTGCCGCTGTCTGCGGCCAGAATTCCATTTGCTTTTGCCGCATTACTATACTATAATAAAGCAAGAATGTCGATTGCCGGTGCAACAGTTTTGCCGGGGCAACATTTTAAAGGGGGCGGGTCCGTTGGCGTCGGCCCCTTTATCTCTGCATGAAAGGACCTTTGCGATGAATCTGCGGCCGTATTATCCTGTTTTGCGCGGTACTTCTCTGCTGCGCGGTATGCGCGATGACGAGCTGGACAAAATGCTGGATTGTTTTGCCCCGCGGGTACGCCGATATCAAAAAGGCGAATTTCTGATGCTGGCCGGGTATGAAACCCGCGAAGTTGGTATCCTGCTGGAAGGGTCTATCACAGCCCTGAAAAATACGCCGGACGGCAGCAGTGTGGCCATCACCGAGATGAGCACCGGCGGCCTGTTCGGGGATGTTCTGTCCGGTTCCAGCACCAAAAGCCCGGTCAGTGTCATGGCACAGACTGATTGCCTGGCCATTTATCTGCCTTATGACAAAATTATTCACCCCTGCGCCCATCTGCACGAGAGCCACCTGCAACTGCTGCAGAATCTGGTGCTGACCATCTCCAACAAGTACTTTGCGTTGGACCGCCGGGTGGAGCTGCTGATCTGCAAGAGCCTGCGGGTCCGTATCAGCCTCTGGCTGCTGGAGCAGGCCGAGGAAGCCGGCCAGGACACCTTTGCGGTGCCCCTGACCCGGGCCGGCCTGGCCGAATACCTGAACTGCGACCGCAGCGCCCTGAGCCGGGAGCTGGGCCGCATGCAGCGGGAAGGGCTGATTGAAACTTTCCGCGGAAGCTTCAAGATTCTGGACAAGGAACGCCTGCGCCACCAGTGCCAGGAATGAGGTACCAACATGAGCCATCGTCAGTCCCCTGTTTTATATATTGTGATCCCCTGCTATAACGAGCAGGAAGTACTGCCCATCACTGCCCCACAGTTTTTGCAAAAGATCAACGATCTGAGTGCCGCCGGCAAGATCAGTCCCGAAAGCCGGGTCCTGTTCGTCAACGATGGTTCCAAGGACAATACCTGGAAGATCATCTGCGACCTGGCCAAGCAGGACCCCCATTATCTGGGTATCTGCCAGAGCCGCAACCGCGGCCATCAGAATGCCGTGCTGGCCGGGTTGATGGAGGCCAAGGACCGCTGCGACATTACCATCTCCATCGACTGCGACGGACAGGATGACATCAACGCCATGGATGCCATGGTAGATGCCTACCGCGACGGCTGCGAGGTGGTATACGGGGTGCGCTCCAAGCGGGACACCGACACCTTTTTCAAGCGTTTTACCGCCGAAAGTTTCTATAAGCTTCTCAATGCCATGGGCGCGGAAGTCGTGTTCAATCACGCCGACTACCGCCTCATGAGTGCCCGGGTGCTGAAAGAGTTTGCCAATTTCAAGGAAGTCAATCTGTTCCTGCGCGGCATGGTCCCCCTTGTGGGATTCAAAAGCACCGCTGTGACCTACGAACGTCACGAGCGCATTGCCGGAGAGAGCCATTATCCCCTTTCCAAGATGCTCAGCCTCGCCTTTGACGGTATCACCAGCCTTTCGGTCAAACCCATCCGGTTCATCACCGGGTTTGGCGTACTGGTGGCACTGATTTCTTTCGTAGGCGTCATCTGGGCCATCGTGGAGGCCGCCCTGGGTGCTACCGTGTCCGGCTGGGCTTCCACCACCTGTATCATCTGCTTTGTGTCCGGTGTGCAGCTGATCTGTCTGGGTGTCATCGGGGAATACATCGGCAAAATTTATATGGAAACCAAGGCCCGTCCGCGCTATATCATCAGTGAACGCACCTGGGACAAGGAGGAGGACGCATGAGTAAACAGGTCTGGAAAGGTTCCACCCTGCTGAACCCGGAACCACCGGTGCTGGTCAGCTGCGGTTCTCCCGAAAAGCCCAACCTGATCACGGTGGGCTGGTGCGGTACCATCTGCACCCAGCCGTCCATGCTGTCTATCAGTGTGCGGCCCGAGCGATACAGCTATGGCCTCATCAAGGACAGCGGTGAATTTGTGGTCAACCTGCCCACCGAACGCCTGACCCGTGCCGTGGACTGGTGCGGCGTCAAGAGCGGCCGGGATGTGGATAAGTTTGCTGCCATGGGGCTGCATGCCGCTCCCGCTGCCAAAATCGGTACTGTGTTGCTGGAAGAAAGCCCGCTGAATCTGGAATGCAAGGTTACCCAGAGAATCCCGCTGGGCAGCCACGATCTTTTCCTGGCTGAAGTGGTGGCCGTGGATGTGGACGAAAGTCTGCTGGATGAAACCGGCAAGCTTTGTCTGGAAAAAGCAAAACTGATCGTTTATTCTCACGGAGAATACCTGGCGCTGGGACGCAGGCTGGGGACTTTCGGGTACAGCGTACGAAAAAAAGCCAGACGCCGTAAATAAAAAAGTAAACAGCCGTCGTCAGAAGTGTATCTGACGACGGCGTTTTTTTGTTTGCACATAAAAAGGGCCCGCTGCAAAGCGGCCAAAGTCGCCTTGCAGCGGGTCCAAAGGTTGATGAGAAAGGGAAACGCAGAATTACTTCTTCTGAACGTACTTCAGGCAGTCGAGCATAACGGCAACCAGAATGATGATGCCGGAGAAGACGAACTGCAGGTTCGTATCAATGCCCAGAGTGGTCAGGGAGTAGGTCAGAGCGGTGAAGATGAAGACACCGACAACAACGCCGGAAATCTTACCGATACCACCGGTGAAGGAGATGCCGCCGACAACGCAGGCCGCGATGGCGTCCATTTCCCAGCCCTGGCCGTAAGCAGCAGAGCCGGAACCAACCATGCGGATGCATTCAAGCCAGGAGCCGAAGCCGTACAGGATACCGGCCAGGATGAAGGCGCCCAC
>CALESJ010000030.1 GCA_937907025.1 uncultured Faecalibacterium sp. | reverse complement strand
GGCCCTTATAGGGCCTGTTCAAACCACCCGTTCAACGGGTGGTTTTGATTTGCAAGGCCCAAACTGCCTAAAAACAGGGCAAGGGAACCGGAGGGTTTTGCACGAACTGCTGAAAATATCAATATGTAATATTTATACATTGACAATGAATAAATACAAATCTATACTAGAGGATATCCCGACGGGACCTGACCGCCGGATAAGAGGGAAATGAACAGAACACTGTAAAAAAGAGGGTAATCACATGAAAAAGCTTCTTTCTGTTTTGCTGGCTGCCGGCATGGTGCTCAGCGTGACTGCTTGCGGCGCTTCTTCCGAGAGCACCGCTACCAGCGAGAACACCGCCGAAACCGCTTCTGCTGAAACCGCTTCCGCCGAAACGGCTTCCGGCGATTTCACCACCGTCACCGACGGTGTGCTGACCATGTCCACCAACGCTGCCTTCCCCCCGTACGAAATGACCACCGACAGCGGTGACTTCGAGGGCATCGACGTGGAGATCGCCGGCGCCATTGCCGACAAGCTGGGCCTGGAACTGCAGATCGACGATATGGACTTTGACGCTGCGCTGCTGGCTGTGCAGCAGGGCAAGAGCGACATGGTCATGGCCGGTGTCACTGTCACCGAGGACCGTCTTGCCGTCATGAACTTCACCGATTCTTACGCCAACGGCATCCAGTCTGTCATCGTGCCGGAAGACTCCGATATCACCTCCATTGATGACATGGAAGGCAAGCTCATCGGCACCCAGGCCGGCACCACCGGTTACATCTACTGCTCCGACACCCCGGAAAACGGCGGCTTCGGTGAGGACAATGTCATCGCCTACGACAACGGCATGACCGCTGTGCAGGCCCTGATGAACGGCCAGGTGGACTGCGTCGTCATCGACAACGCTCCCGCGCAGGAATTTGTCAAGGCCAACCCGGGTCTGAAGATTCTGGACACCGAGTACGCCAACGAAGACTACGCCATCGGCGTCAACAAGGACAACACCGCTCTGCTGGATGCCATCAACGGCGCTCTGGCTGACCTGAAGGCCGACGGCACCATCGACAGCATCATCTCCAAGTACATCAGCACCGACAGCACCAGCGCTGAATAAGCACACAACGGCGTACAAGAACGCCGCGGGGCGGCCCCGGAAGGGCCGCCTCTTTTGTGGTTTTATTGATTCCAAAAGAAAGGCGGCTCCTTCATGGCATACCTGACCCAACAGTTTGATACCTTGTCGGCCTTGTCCAAGAGCGGCACCGATCTGACTTTCTGGCAGGATTCCTTCCTGAAATTCTATCGTGCCTTCCTGGCCAACGACCGCTGGATGCAGTACATTGAAGGCGTGGGTACCACCCTTCTGGTCACGGCCATTGCGCTGTGCCTGGGCGTGATCCTGGGCAGCACCGTCGCTCTGGTGCGTGTGGCCCACGACCAGCAGCGCCCCCACCACCGCAACAAGATCCTGGGCGTGGTGAACGCCATCCTCAAGATCTATGTCACCGTGATCCGCGGTACGCCTATGATGGTGCAGCTGCTGATCATGGGCATGGTCATCTTTGCCTCCAGCCGCAACTTTACCATGGTTGGCGCGCTGACCCTGGGCATCAACTCCGGCGCCTATGTGTCCGAAATCATCCGCGGCGGTCTGATGGCTGTGGACCCCGGCCAGATGGAAGCCGGCCGCAGCCTGGGCCTGAACTACATGACCACTATGGTCAAGATCGTCATTCCCCAGGCCATCCGCTCCATCCTGCCGGCGCTGGGCAACGAGTTCATCATCCTGCTCAAGGATACCTCGCTGATCACCGTCATCGGCGGCAAGGAGCTGCTGTATGCGGCCCAGGGCATTTACAGCCGTACCTACGAGTGCATGTACCCGCTGATCGGTACCGCGGTCATCTACCTGGTGCTGGTTATGATCTTTACCTGGCTGCTGGGCAAGTTTGAAAGGAGGCTGGCGCAGAGTGATCGTCGTTAAAGACCTGAAAAAAAGCTATAACGGTCTGGAAGTCCTCAAGGGCGTGAACCTGACCATCAACAAAGGCGACGTGGTGGTCCTGGTCGGACCTTCCGGCTGCGGCAAATCCACCTTCCTGCGCTGCCTGAACCGGCTGGAAGAACCGGACAGCGGCACCGTTCTGCTGGACGGCCAGGAAGTCACCGAGAAGGGCATCGACGCCATGCGTGCCAAGATGGGCATGGTGTTCCAGCACTTCAACCTGTTCCCGCATCTGACGGTGAAGAAGAACATCACCCTGGCGCCGGTACACCTGGGCCTGATGGACCAGAAGACCGCCGATGCCAAGGCCATGGAACTGCTGGAACGCATCGACCTGGCCGATAAGGCGGATACCTACCCCAACATGCTTTCCGGCGGCCAGAAACAGCGTATCGCCATTGTGCGGGCGCTGGCCATGAACCCTGAAGTCCTGCTCTTCGACGAACCCACCAGCGCTCTGGACCCCGAGATGGTGGGCGAGGTGCTGGAACTGATGAAGGAGTTGGCCCAGGGCGGCATGACCATGGTGGTGGTCACTCATGAGATGGGCTTTGCCCGGGAGGTGGCCAACCGTGTGATCTTCATTGACGAAGGCATCGTCAAGGTGGACAAGCCCCCGCAGGAATTCTTCAAGAACATCGAAAACGAACGCCTCAAGGCCTTCCTGTCCAAGGTCCTGTGAGATGTATCGTCGGCAGTCCCGCTCTGCGGGGCTGCTTTTTGTTTGGCTGCGGACGGGCCTTTACACGGTACGTCCGGGTATTGTATCATAAGGAACGGCAAAAAGGAGGGGACAAGTATGCCCACGATTCATATGCACGGTCAGGCGCCGCGGACAGATGCGGCGGCGTTTGTGGCACCCAACGCCACCCTGGCGGGAAATGTCCGGCTGGAGGAAGGCAGCAGCGTCTGGTACGGGGCGGTGCTGCGCGCCGACACCGGCCGCATTGTGGTGGGACGCAACTCCAACGTGCAGGACAACGCCGTGCTGCATACCGGCCCGGACCTGGATGTGGTCATCGGGGAACGGGTCAGCATCGGGCACAGCGCCGTGGTACACGGCTGCACGGTGGGGGATGACTGCCTTATCGGTATGCACGCCACCGTGCTCAACGGGGCGGTGCTGGGGGAGGGCTGCCTTATTGCAGCCGGTGCTCTTGTTACCGAGAACACGGTCATTCCGCCCCACAGCCTAGTCATGGGCATTCCCGGCAAGGTACGGGGCACCGTGACGCCGGAAAAGGCGGCGGAACTGGCCTGCAACGTGGAAGAATACTGTGAGCTGGCTGCCGCCCATGCCCGGGCCTGTGGGGCGGCACCGGAGGAAAAAGGAGAGTAAGGATGGCAATCAAGATGATCTGCAGCGACCTGGACGGGACGCTGCTGCCCTACGGCCACAGCCGGGTCAGTGAGGAAATCTATGAGGAGATCCGGGAACTGGCCCGGCATGATATCCTGTTCTGCCCGGCCAGCGGCCGGCAGTATACCAGCCTGCGCAAGCTGTTCGCCCCGGTGGCCGACCAGTGCGTGTTCCTGTGCGAAAACGGCGGGGTGGTCTGCCGGGACGGCAAGGTCCTGGCCAAGACGCCCATGCCCCGGGCGCTGGCCGAAGCCATTGCCTGGGATATGTGGAATCACTCCGATGGCCGGGGCGAGGTCATGCTTTCCGGCGAAAACACCAGCTACCTGATGGAGCGGGGATTGGGCATGCATAAACGCATCCACGAGATTGGCAACAACCATACCGTCATCACCGACCCGGCCCAGATCCCGGAGGATATCGTCAAGGTCAGCGTGTACCTGCCTGACGGTGTGGAAAAATTTGCGGACCGGTTTGTGCCCAAATGGGCGGAAGCCAACGCTGCGGTGGCCGGGCCGTTCTGGATCGATACCACCCTGGCCAACAAGGGGGTAGGGGTGCAGAGCCTGTGCCGTGTGCTGGGATTTGACCCTGCCGAGGTCATGGCTTTCGGCGACAATTACAACGATGTGGCCATGCTGGACCTGGTGGGACAACCCTATATCATGGAAACCGCGGCCGAGGAACTGCGAGCGCGCTATGCCCGGCACACCTCCCGCCCGGAAGAAACTATCCGAAAATTCCTGGATGAATTGTGACGCCTGAAGATACAACGGGGAGCCGTGCCGCAGGGTTTCTAAATGGACTGCGGCGCGGCTTTTTGTACGACTGCTTTTGACAAAAATTTCACTTATGTGCAAAAAGAACGAAAAAGCGTCCATGTTTGTGGCCGTTTTTGGTTGACGTTGCGCGCCGAACATGGTACTATATTAGTGACACTTTGACGCTGCGTACAGCAGCGTATGGGAGGAAACGAGTATGAAAGAATTCACTTATACCATTCAGGAAGCCGTCGGCATCCATGCACGTCCGGCCGGCCTGCTGGTCAAGGAAGTTAAGAAATATCAGAGCACCGTCACCATCACCAAGGGTGACAAGTCCGTCAACGCGCTGAAGCTGATGGCTCTGATGGGCATGGGCGTCAAGTGCGGCGATACCGTGACTGTCAAGGTGGAAGGTGCCGACGAGGATACCGCAGCTCCGGCTCTGGAAGCTTTCTTCAAGGCCAACCTGTAATTTTTTGCCCGACTCCGTTTGCGGCCAGCCGACTGGCTGGCCGCTTTTTCTTGTTATGCATTGAATGAGGTGTAAGCCAAATGATCAGTATTCAGGGCAAGGGCGTATCGTCCGGTGTTGGTATCGGCCCGCTGTATTTCTATCACCGTGCCAAGACTTCCATCCCCCGCTATACCGTGGAAGATACCGATGCCGAATGGCATCGCTTCAAGGGCGCCCAGACCGGCGCCATCGAGCAGCTGGGTGAGCTGGCCGAAAAGGCCCGCGCCGAGGCCGGCGACGAAGCCGCCATGCTGTTTGAAACCCACCAGATGATGGTGGAGGACCTCGACTATGAAGAAGCCATCGAGGACCGCATCACCAATGAGAAGATGAACGCCGAGGCTGCCATTGCCGATACGTCCCTGCAGTTTGCCGAGATGTTTGAGGCCATGGATGACAGCTATATGCAGGCCCGTGCCGCGGACGTCAAGGACGTTTCTCGCCGCCTGCTCTCCATCCTGGGCGGTGCCGTGGAAGGCGGCATTGCCTCCGACGTGCCGGTCCTGCTGGCCGCCGACGACCTGGCTCCTTCCGAAACCGTGCAGCTGGACAAGTCCAAGATCCTGGGCTTCATTACGGCCGGCGGTTCCGGCTCCAGCCACACCGCTATTCTGGCCCGCACCATGGGCATTCCGGCCATCGTGGGCGTGGGTGATGCCCTGAAGCCCGAGTATGAGGGCCGCCAGGTCATCATCGATGGTGCCACCGGCAGCGTGGTCATTGATCCCGACGATATGACCCGCGAAAAGATGCTGAAAAAGCGGGAAGAGCAGCTGCGCCTGCAGCGCCTGCTGGAAACCCTGAAGGGCCAGCCCAACATCACCAAGGACGGCAAGACCGTCCGGGTGTACTGCAACATCGGCAGCCCCGAAGATGTTCATGCCGTGCAGGTCAACGACGGCGGCGGCATCGGCCTGTTCCGCAGCGAGTTCCTGTACCTGAACTGTGAGGACTATCCCACTGAAGACCAGCAGTTTGAGGCATACAAGCAGGTTCTGGCCGATATGGACGGCAAGGAAGTCATCATCCGTACCCTGGATATCGGCGCCGACAAGCAGATCGGTTACTTCAACCTGCCCCACGAGGAAAACCCCGCCATGGGCATGCGCGCTCTGCGTATCTGCCTGACCCGGCCGGAAGTTTTCCATACCCAGCTGCGCGCTCTGTACCGTGCTTCCGCATTCGGCAAGCTGCGCATCATGTTCCCCATGGTCACCAACGTGTGGGAAGTGCGGGAAGCCAAGCGCCAGTGCGAGGATGTGAAGCGTGAGCTGAAGGAAGAAGGCATTCCGTACAGCGAGGATGTGGAGATCGGTATCATGATCGAAACCCCCGCCGCTGTGATGATCAGCGACCGTCTGGCCAAGGAAGTGAACTTCTTCAGCGTCGGCACCAACGACCTGACCCAGTACACCCTGGCCTGCGACCGCCAGAACAACGACCTGGGCCGCTTCTATGACCCCCATCATCCCGCTGTGCTGCGCATGCTGAAGATGGTGGCCGACAACGCCCACAAGAATGGCATCTGGGTTGGCATCTGCGGTGAGTTGGGCGCTGACCTGACCCTGACCGAAACCTTCCTGGCCATCGGCATTGATGAGCTGTCTGTGTCCCCCCGTGCGGTGCTGCCTCTGCGCAATGCCATCCGCATGACGGATACCCGTGAAACCAGCCCCCGCATCCTGGCTGCGCTGGCGGACGAGTACACCAACAACTGAAAATCCGGGGCCATCACCCCGTAAAAGAACAAGCCGTTCCCTGCAAGAAGGGGAACGGCTTGTTTTCTATGTGGTCAGGATTCGGTGGGCCGCACCCGCAATTGCAGCTCGGTCACATGGTCGGCGTCATCCCCGGAAATATGGATATCCGCCAGCAGAAATTCCAACAGCGGGCCCTGGGGCGTATAGCCGCGGTGGACGGCTTCCTCCAGCAAGCGGGGGACCAGTTCCTGGTTCCGGCTGTTGGGGCCCCGGTAGGCCAGGCACAGATACTGCCCCCGTGGCAGGGTGCTTTCGCCTTTCGGATGCAGAATAAACACCCCCGTGTATCGCTGGCAGTCGCCTTGCCTGGCCGCTGCCAGGTCCAGAAAGGACCCGATGCCGTCATTGCCCCACACATACAGGTGGTCCGGGTCAAACCGGCGCATCTCCTGAATCAGCGGGTCCATCTCGGCATCGGTGTGGTAGGGGCGGTGCAGGGCGTGGCAGCGCCGGGTGGGAAACTTCTGCTCAAAACAGGTATTCAGCGGCAGACTGTATGCCCGTTCGCAATTGTCCATGCGCTGGCGTACGGTGCGGCGCAGCCCTTCCAGCCGTGCAATGCGTTTGTCCAGCAGGTCCAGCTCGTCGGTCAGCAGCTGTCGGGTGGTGGCGGCACTGTGGTCACTCAGGTAGGCCCGGATCGTTTCCACCGGCATATCCAGGGTGCGCAGGTCCCGGATAACGTTCAGCCGCCAGATGTCCTCAATGTTGTACACCCGATATCCGTTTTCGGCGCGGTGAGGGCACAGCAGCCCCTGCTGTTCGTAATAGCGCAGCAGGTCGGGACTGACGCCATACAACCGGGCCAGTTCCCCGATACGAAAGCAGCGCGGCATATCCGGCACCTCCTTGTCTGATGATTGCTTTTATTATACCAGCTGCGGTGAGAAAACGGCAAGACCGGGTATCAGTTGCATGGATTGATGACCTTTGCTATAATGAATACTGGTACCGTATAGATAAAATGATTTTATATCGTATAATCATTTTGATAAAGAACATTGCATCCGGGGGAAAATCATGTCTTTCGATATGCAGCGGCTGACGCGGGATGCCCGCAACGCTTTGAATTTCCTGGGGGAAAGCTCCCACGATTATTATTTCTACTATAACTTCACGGACAGAATGGCGGTCTTTTCCCAGAATACCTGGGACCGGTTCGATCTGCCGGCTTCGGAGGAGCATATTTGCGCACCCCGACAGCTGTATGAAATCGTGCACCCGCAGGACCGGCCCATTGTTGCCATGCAGTTCCGCCGGCTTTGCCGTGGAGAAACGGATGCCTATGAAGGCCGTTACCGTCTTCTGAACCATGCAGGTGAGTATGTCTGGGTTTCCAGCTGCGGCAAAAGCCAGTTGGATGAGGAAGGCCGGCCCAAGTGGATGATCGGGCGCATCACGGACTGCAAGGAAACCGATGTCCCTATGGATGTGTTTGATCTGGATCGCCTGAAAAAAGACGTGCAGATTTATCTGAGCGGGGAAAACCCGGCCAGCCTCCTGGTGATCGGTGTGGACAATCTGCGCAGTATCAACCTGAAACATGGGCGCAGCTTCGGTGATACGCTTCTCACACGGCTTGGTGCTTCGTTGGAGGAGGCTGTCTACGGACGGCAGCGGGTGTACCATACGGTGGGCGATTGCTATGCGGTCGTTCTGCCCTATGTGGAGGAAGAACTGGTCACCAAGGTTTTTCAGTATGTGCAAAAGCACATGGCCGACTGCTGTACGCTTTCGGCCGGCTGTGTGCCGGTGCTGACCTACAAAATCCCGGATGCCGAAACCCTGTACCAGTATGCGGAAGTCACCCTGGCATCCGCCAAGCGGCAAGGACGCAACAAGATCGTATTCTTCTCGGCAGAGGATTACGAAAAGGAACTCAGCGCCCTGGAACTCAAGGATGAGCTCACTCGCAGCGTGAAAGAGAACTTCCGCGGCTTTTCCCTGGTTTACCAGCCTCAGGTATGCACCAACGGGTTCCGCGTGTACGGCGCAGAAGCCCTGCTGCGGTATCATTCGGAACACCGCGGAGATGTTTCACCGGTAGAATTCATTCCTTTGCTGGAACAGCAGGGACTGATCGGCAAAGTGGGAATGTGGGTGCTGCGGCAGGCTCTTGTCCAGTGCAAAGCATGGCGCGCATTCATGCCGGAATTTCGCATGAGCGTCAACCTGTCCTTTGCGCAGCTGTATCAGGAAAATATTGCCCGGGATGTGCTGCATGCACTGGAAGAGAGCGGCCTGCCCGGCAATGCCCTGACCCTGGAAGTCACCGAAAGCCTGGAACTGGTGGAATATGCTCGCATCAACGAAATTTTCCGCCAGTGGAAGTACAGCGGCATTGAAATTTCGGTGGATGATTTCGGCACCGGGTATTCGGGCCTGAGCCGCCTGAAAGACCTGGAAGTGGACGAGATCAAGGTGGATGGCGTATTCGTCAACAACATTCACCGCAGCGCCTACAACTACCGCCTGCTCAGCAACGTGATCCAGCTGGCCGACAGCAGCCGCATCCGTGTTTGCTGCGAAGGCGTGGAAAATGAGGAGGAACTGCGGGTACTGCAGGAACTGCATCCCATGCTGCTGCAAGGTTTCCTGATCTCCCGCCCCTGCACCCCGGAACAGTTTGTGGATAAATTCTTTACGGAAACCAGCCGGGCCTATCTGGACCGGCAGGAACGGATCGCCAACTTCAATGCCCGCGGTCCCAAACCGGCGGAACCAACCGCTACCTGTGACGAGAAAGAACTGGCGCTGGAGGTCCTTAGCTCCGAAAGCAATATCTACTATATCAGTGACCCGGAAACCTACGAACTGTACTATCTGAACCCGGCGGGGCAGAGCTTGTTCGGCATGAAAAACTACCAGGGTCGCAAGTGCTACCGGGTACTGCAGGGGCGGGACAGCCCCTGCCCGAACTGTACCAACAAACGGCTGCGGCAGGACAGCTTCTATGTATGGGACTATGAGAACGAGTACTGCAACCGGCATTTCCTGCTGCGGGACAAACTGATCGAATACCGCGGCCGTCCGGTCCGCCTGGAAGTGGCTTCGGATATTACGAAACATGAGAACGTCAGCCGGGATACCGGTGATCGCCTGGTGTTCGCCCAGAAAATTGTGGAAAACACGGCGATCCTGTCCGGCAACAGCCGGTACGATGAGGCCGTGGACAAGGTCCTGGCCTCGGTGGGGCAGTACTATGAAGCCGACCGGGCCTATCTGTTTGAACCGACCGCCGGTCACCATGGATTCTGGGACAACACCTTTGAATGGTGTGCCCCCGGCGTGGAACCTCAGCATGAAAATCTGCAGCAGGTGCCGCCCGGAGCACTCCAGCGCTGGATGGACCAGTTTGCCCATGACCGCTCAATCTATATTTGGAATCTGGATACCGTGCGGGAACAGAACCATGAAGAATGGGAAGTCTTGAGCGCCCAGAACATCACCCGCCTGATTGCGGTGCCTGTGCGCGATGACGGCTGCACAGTGGGATTCATCGGGGTGGACAACCCGCGCAAGTCCATCCGGGACGATTCTCAGATTCGGGTACTTTCCAATTTCCTGGTTACGCGGATGCACCAGGAACAGAACGAAAAACGCTACCGGCAGCTTCTGCAGTCGAACGGACGGGAAATCTTTGGAAGACTGGGCCTGGGAATGTGGATCATCCGCATCAGCCCCGACCATACAGTGCATGAAATGGTGGGCGATGACACCATGGATCGGGTTATGGGCCTGACCCGGACCCTGTCGCCGACGGAGTACTACCAGTACTGGTATACCCGTATCAACCCGGGATATTATGAGTATGTGAACCGGTCGGTCCAGAGCATGGAGGATTCCGGCAAGGTGGTCCAGCTGGAATACAGCTGGAAGCATCCCCAGCGCGGGGATATTCTGGTGCGCTGCACCGGCATGCGTACCGTGGACAGAAATGGATATATCTGCCTGCAGGGATACCACCGCATCGTGGACGACCTGGACCAGCAGCCGTACATGCCTTCGGTCTGTGAACGGGATATCTTTGAATACAACGAGCTGAACCGCAACATCTTTTTCCATACCAAACGTATTCTGCTGGATGGTGAAAATCTGCAGGAACACGGATTCCCGGAAAGCTGGGTGGACAGCGGCATGGTTCATCCGGCCAGCTCCCAGACCTTTACGGAGGCCTTCCACCGTGTGCGCATGCGGGATACGCTGGGGCAGATTCAGGTACAGCTGCGCGCCAGAAGCGGCAAATATGAGTGGTTCCGCCTGACCTTGCAGCATCTGAGCCAGCAGCTGCAGGACCTGGACACCGTTCTGGTTCTGGTGGAACCCATCGGCAGTGAACGTACCCAGGAAGTGGAGTACATGCGGATGCGTCGGTTCTATCAGGTCCTTCTGTCCGAGGCTGTGGCCTATGCGGAAGTGGATCTGGACCGCGATGAACTGCAGGCGGCCGGTGGTATCTGGCAGTGCTATGAGCAGGATTATCTGCATACAGGGCGGCATTTTTTCCGGGAACTTTCCAATGCCCTAGCCCAGAGTCTGAATAAAGAAGAAGTGCAGGTCCTCAAAGAATATGCCGACCCTGCCGCATGGGAAAAACTTTTTGCCGAGGGCAATCTGAGCCACCGCTTCTATTACCGGCGTAATATCGGCAACGAGCTGCACTGGGTGGAACTGACCGTTTACCTTTTCCGGGAGCAGCTGTCCGGCAATGTGTACGGACTGCTGTACCTTAAGGACGTCAATACCGAGAAGCAGCGGGAACTGGCCCAGCTGGATGCAGCCAACCGCGATCCTCTGACCGAAATCTACAACCGTATGGCTTTTGAACGGGAAATGACCCGCAGCATCATCGAATCCACCGCCAGCCCCTGCGGGTATCTGCTGCTGTTGGATGTGGACAACTTCAAGCAGATCAACGACCTGCGCGGCCACATCGAAGGCGATGCCATGCTCAAAACTGTGTCCCAGCAGTTGCTGCAGACCTTCCGGAAGGGGGATGTGATCGGCCGTATGGGCGGCGATGAGTTCCTGGTGTATATCCGTGGTGTTATCCCGCGGGACAGCCTGGAGCAGCGCCTGAAGCAGTTCCTGGAACAGCTGCGGGTAAAATCCGGCAATGTACTGACCTGCAGTATGGGCCTGACCTGCGTTGCCAGTGAACACTTTGACTATGCCCGCTCGCTGAGCCGGGCAGATACCGCCATGTATCACAGCAAGAGAAACGGCAAAAACAGTTTCAGCTTCTATGAAGATCTGCAGCAGTGATCGACCGGCAAAATTTTCCGGCCTGCCGGCCCTTGACATTTTGCCCGCCCGGCGGTACCATAGTATACCGTTAAACCGTCCATAACGGACGGCTGTGGATTTTAGGTACGCACAAGTTACTTTTCGCCACACGAGTTTGCCCTTCGTTCCGGGCAGATCGTGTGGCTTTTTTCTTGTCCGGACCCTGTCAGACGAAAGAAAGAGGAACCCGCCCCTATGGAACAGACATTCATGAAGCAAAAACCCGTCCTGCCCCTGGTCCTGTCCATGTCGCTGCCGATGGTTCTGTCCATGATGGTATCATCCCTGTACAACATCGTGGACAGTTACTTTGTGGCCAAAATCAGCGAACAGGCCATGACCGCCCTGTCCCTGGTATTTCCGGTACAGAACCTGATCAATGCCGTCACCATCGGATTTGCCATCGGCATCAATGCGGTCATCTCCTACTATCTGGGCGCCCAGGAAAAGGAGCGTGCCGACCAGGCGGCCACCCAGGGCATAGTCTGCAATGCACTGCATGGACTGGTCCTGACGGTGGGGTGTATCGCCCTGATGCCGCTGTTCCTGCGGTGCTTTACCTCGGATGCCGTAGTGATCGACCTGGGGGTGCGGTACTCCCGCATCGCTTTCAGCTTTGCGGTGGTCATTGCTCTGTCCATGTCCTTTGAGAAGATTTACCAGGCGGCCGGGCAGATGATGCTTACCATGGTCAGTATGCTTTGCGGCTGCGTGACCAACATTGTGCTGGACCCGATCATGATTTTTGGCCTGGGTCCGGTGCCTCGCATGGGAATTGAGGGCGCTGCCTTCGCCACCGGCATCGGTCAGGTCCTCAGCCTGGTGCTGTATCTGATTTTTTACACTGTCCGGCCGCTGAATATCCGCATCGGCGGGCAGGCACTGCGCCCCAATAAACGTATTTTGAGCCGTCTGTATGCGGTGGGGGTGCCTGCTTCCCTGAATCTGGCCCTGCCTTCGCTGCTCATCTCTGCGCTGAACGTGATCCTGGCCGCCTACTCTCAGGTGTATGTGCTGGTGCTGGGTGTTTACTATAAACTGCAGACCTTCCTGTACCTGCCCGCCAACGGCATTGTGCAGGGCATGCGGCCTATCATCGGCTACAACTACGGCGCCGGAGAACATGCCCGGGTGCGCAAGATCTACCGGGTCACCCTGGCGCTGTCCGCCGCCATTATGGCGGTGGGCACCGTGCTGTGCTGGACCATTCCCGGTCAGCTCATCGGCCTGTTTTCTGAAAATGCCGAAACCATCGCGGCGGGGGCCACGGCGCTGCGGATTATCAGTCTGGGCTTTCTGATCTCGTCGGTGTCGGTCATTTCCTCCGGCGCCCTGGAAGGCCTGGGTATGGGCGGAGCCTCCCTGATCATCTCGCTCATGCGCTACACCGTGTTCATCATCCCGGTGGCCTATGTCCTTAGCCGCTTCTGGCAGGCCAACGGCGTGTGGCATGCGTTCTGGATCACCGAGGTGGTGACCGCCGTGGTGAGCTATAAGGTCTACCGCAGCCGGACCGACACGAAATCACACGCATAAAAAGAGCAGCCCGGAATCAGGTCCGGGCTGCTCTTTATGTTTATTCGGCTTTGTATGGCGGGCACTGATACCGGGGCTTGCCCCGGCTGATGCGTCCGTACTCGATGGCGTTCACCGGGCATCCGCAGATGCAGGCCATACAGTGGGTGCAGCAGTCGCCCCAAACGGGTTTGCCATCCTGCAGCAGGATATTGCCCAGCGGGCAGGAAGCTTCACAGCGGCCGCAGGCCACACAGGCGTCGGACACGGTAAATGGTTTGGCCTTGATCTGGAACCGGTAGAAGAGGGCGTTCACCAGCCCGGACTTCAGCCCGTCCACCCGGCTGACGGGCAGGGCGGGAAAGTCCTGCCCCGCCCGGATGCAGTCGGCGGTCTGTTCCAAAGCGGGACGGGCAGCCTTGATAATGGCTTTGGCCTCCTCCGGTTCGGGGGCACTGAACATGGCAATATAATTTTCCGGCATGACAATGGCGGCTGTACCGCGGTAGGCAAGCCCCATGTCATGGCACAGCGCCCGGTTGCGGGCAATGGGGTTGCCGGCTTCACTGCCGCAGGTCATCACAAAGTAGGCATCGCGGCTGCCTGCAAAATGTCCGCTGCGCAAAAAATCTGCGAATACACGGGGAATCTGCCAGGCATAGGTGGGCGACACAAAGACCCAGGGCTTTTCGGAAGAAAGATCGGCGGCAATGCCGTCACGGATAAAATGGAAGGCGTCGGTGCAGCTGTCCTGCAGCCGGTCCGCCAGAAACTCGGCACAATAGCGGCTGTTGCCGGTGCCGGTAAAGTATACGATCATGGTTGGTCCCTCCGTTTTTTGCAAGGTACAGAATCAGGAACGGGTCCATTGTATATCGGCAGGCGGAGTGCGTCAAGCCCCGGCGGTTGCCTGGAAAACGGCCGGCGTGGTATACTGGTACGCAAGGAAGATTCACCCCCACAAAAAAGGAGGACCCTGCCATGAAAATGGGCATTCTTGGCGCCGGGCAGATCGCCGGCGTTATGGCAAACACCGTCCGTCTGCTCAACCAAAACGGACATCCGGAAGTGGAATTGTATGCGGTGGCAGCCCGGGAACTCTCCCGCGCTGAGGGCTTTGCCGCCGCCCACGGGGTACAGAAAGCCTTTGGCAGCTACGAGGAAATGCTGCAGGACCCGGCTCTGGACTTTGTGTATATCGCTACGCCCCACTCTCATCATTATGGCCATATCAAATTGTGCGCCGACCACGGCAAGCATATTCTGTGCGAAAAATCCTTTACGGTCAGTGCCCGGCAGGCAGAGGATGCCATCCGGTATGCCCGCAGCAAGGGCGTCCTGGTCACCGAGGCTATCTGGACCCGCTACCAGCCCATGCGCCGTATCATCCGGGAAACCCTGGAATCCGGCCTGATCGGGGAACCCCGCCTGCTCACCGCCAACCTGGGATATTGTATCACCGGCAATCACCGCATCGTGGTGCCGGAACTGGCGGGCGGAGCGCTGCTGGATGTGGGGGTCTATACCCTGAATTTTGCCGGGATGATCTTCGGGCATCCGGATTCGGTACACGGACTGTGCACCAAGAATGAAAACGGGGTGGACCTGACCGACAGCATCACCCTGACCTGGCAGGATGGCCGGGTGGCCAATCTGACGGCTGCCGCCAATGCGGTGTCCGACCGGTACGGTGTTGTTTACGGGACCAAGGGATATATGATGGTGGAAAACATCAACAATCCCCAGGGGCTGCGGGTCTATGATGCTGAAAATCGCCTGATCCACAGCGTCAGCTGCCCGGCCCAGCTCACCGGCTATGAGTATGAGGTGCTGGAGATGGTGGACTGCATCCGGAAGGGCCTGCCCGAGTGCCCGTCTATGCCCCATGCCGAAACGGTCTACATGATGGAGCAGATGGACCACCTGCGGGCACAAATGGGAATCCGTTACCCCTGCGAGGATCTTTCCTGAACCCGAACAAACAAAACGCCCCTGCCGGAGTTGCCCGGCGGGGGCACTTTTTTGTAGAGGGAAATACTTACTTCACGCCGTAAATCTCGGAGCACAGGTCACGGCCGGCCTTGGTGCGGAAGACGGTTTCCCAGGCGTGGCGAATGCCTTCCTCCCCGGTGCCGTCCTCGTACAGATTGACCAGGAAATCCGCTTCCACCAGAATCTGGTAGTCAGGACCATCGATGCCGGTGTAGGTGTGGTGGTGGCCCACCAGATAGCAGATGCGGTCGATGTCGGCTGCATCCAGGCCCATCTCCTGCAGCATGGGGCGGGCATACAGCGGGCCTTCCTGCTCCTGCAGCTTGCCGGTGCAGCTGCCGTATTTGTGCTCGGCAGGGCGGATGCCGATATCATGGACCAGGGCTGCACATTCGGTGATGAACCGGGTGTGGTCGTCCAGGTTCTCCAGGCGGGCAATCAGCTGGGCAAAGCGGTGAACCTTCATCAAATGCTGGATACGTTTGGGGTCGCCCGCGTTGAAAGCAAACATTTTCCGGGTCAGCTGGTCGATGATTTGTGTGTTTTCCATGGTGGTACTCCTTTCCGAGTTTTTCTGTACAGATCTTTTGTTCTCTTCTATGATACCGCAATCAAAGATAAAATTCAAAAGGTGAGAAAATCTTTCTCTGAAAAATCACTTTCCGCAGCAGCCAAAAGCGAGTATAATAAACAAATATTGCGTATGGGAAAAGAGGAGCACTGTGGCGGAAACAACGAAGGAAAAACAGTTTTTGACCTGTGAGAAGAATTGGGTCTATTTCACCCTGATCTGTGTGGCGGGGTTCTGGGGGGCATATACCTATTTGCTGCGCGGCGGTATTTTCTGCAATGCTCAGACCGGCAACGTGGTACTTATGGGGCTGGCTCTGGGCTCCGGGGAATGGAGCAAGGCGGTGTATTACCTGGTGCCCATCTCGGCGTATATTTTGGGGGCGTTTGTGTCCGAACTGGTCCCCAATCCCCTCAAGCACCGGCTGAATGTCCGGTGGGATACCATCCTGATGTTGATAGAGATGCTGGTTGTGCTGGCGCTGGGCTTTGTGCCCGACTCTGCCCCGGTGCAGATCGCCCAGGTAGGTATCAATTTCATTGCGTCCATGCAGTATAACACCTTCCGCCAGGCGGAAGGTGTGGCGGTGGCCACTACCTTTGTCACCAACCATATCCGGCAGGTGGGCGTGGGTCTTGCCGCCGAACTGCGTCACCGCGGCAATCCCAATAAATCCCACCGCCGTAAGTGGGGCCGCCATGCAGGCATGCTGTTCTTTTTTATTACGGGAGCCGTGTTGGGCACCGTGTTCGGGCACCTGATGGGCGGGCGGTCCATCTGGGTCACCATGGTGCCGCTGTTTGTGATCTTCATCACCCTGCTCCATGCCGACCTGACCACCGAGCGGGAACTGGTGGAGCAGAAACCGTCGGGACACTGAAACGCAATCACCGCACAGCAAAAAAATAAGAGCGTCCTTCGCAGCAGAAAACATCTGCCAAGCGAAGGACGCTTTTTTCTGTATTCAGGTTTCGGAAAAATCTTTTGGCATCTTCTGCAGCATGCGCCACAGGGTGGTGCGGCTGATACCAAGACGTTCCGCGGTGCGCTTCTGGTTGCCTTTTTCTTCCGCCAGAACCCGCTGGATGACCAGCATGTCCACCTGTTCCAACGTCAGGTTGCTGGGAATTGTGTCGCTGCCGGTGTCTGCCGGAGGATACAAGAGCTGTTCCCGGGCCAGAATCTTTTCCACATTGCGGGTGGAAATATATGGTGTGTCAGTGATCATCACCAGTTCATCCAGAACGCGGTGGAACTGGTCGTAGTTGCCCGGCCAGGTGTAGTCTTTCATTTTCAGGGCGGCTTCCGGTTCAAAGCCGATGACCGCCCGGGCCACCTGCATGTTCAGGGTGCTGATGTACAGGCTGGCCAGACGGGGAATGTCTTCCAGATGACTGCGCAGCGGCGGCATGAACAGGGTCAGGCAGTTCAGCATATCCACCAGGCGCGGGTAGCGCGGATTCATCTCCTTACCGTTACTGCAGCTGGCCATGAACAGAAGACGGTTTCGCTTATGGGTGCCCAGATCCCGCACGGTGGAAAACAGCTCATCGAACTGGGCATCGGTCAGGGCCGTAATGTGGTCAAAACAGATGGTGGCGTTGCTCTCCAACAGGGGGGATTGGTCATTTTCCATCAGGTAGTTCCAGCCGCTGGGAACCAGTTTCCCACAGTTGATGGTGACCATCGGATAGGAAGAAAGGGGACTTTTGGTGTAGATCATCTGGGCAATCTGCATTTTGGCGGTGCCCGGCTCCCCGAAAATCACCAGCGGCTGGCTGCTTTTCAGGTATTGTTCCAACGTAAAATGAGAGGCCGAAAAAGGCTCCGTGATGCCGTAAAAACTGTCAAAAAAGGTATCGCTGGCTTCCTGACGGTCGGTCCAGGTGATTCCGTACTTTTGCAGGCTGCAGGGCAGGCGACTGGTCTTGATGCTGGCTACATGGTAGGTTTCTTCGTTGACGGTGACAGCGCTGACCCGGATGGAATACCGGTGCGAATCGGATTCCACATAGCTCTTGCGGGGAAGGGCTTCGTCTTCACATATGGCAATGTGCTTCAGCTTTTCCTCCACGTTGGCAGGCAGGCGGGAAGAAACAGCCTGAAAGGCCAGGTCGCCATTCTTATCGTAAACTACCGTATCCAGCGGCAGTGCCTGCACAATACTGCGGAAAAACTCTGCCTGCATCACGGCCCGGCGGTGTGCATTTCCTTCCTGAATGGCCAGATCCAGGGCTGACTCCACGCTTTCAATGCCGGAGGTGATCAGAATGGCAGGAATGTTGTATTCCTGAGCCAGGGAGTTGGTCACCATATCGCACAGCAGCATCTGGCAGCCCTGTTCTTTCAGAGTGTGCAGGATGGAGCGGGCCTCATCCTCATTATGGATGGTGTAAATGTCCACATCGTAGCGAAGAACCTCACATAAAAAGGTGGCGTTTTTGGTGATGGCCGGAAATCCGATGATGGCGTACCGGCAATTGTGATTTTCCGCCAGTTTGATGGACCGAAGAATGTCGTACACCGACAAGGGGATATCAATCACATGGAGAGATGTCTGTTCCCGAATCAGCTCTGCGGTGCCGCCACGGGACAGGATAACATCGTAGTTGGCTTCGCGGATATGGGACTCGGCCAGCTGCACGCCGGCTGACAGATCGCCGACAAACACGCTCAATTCTACGTCAGGACGCTTTTTGGCAGCCTGACGCATCAGGCTGGCCATGCCTTCATAAGGGGCAATCCCCAGAATTTGGATGGGCTTCACAGCGTATTCCTCCCAACGTGTTTTAGATTGTAACTTTATAGTAACTACAATTGCAGAAAAAGTCAAGATTTGAAAATGGTTTCAAATAGAAACATATAGAGAGGCGAAAATACACGAAAAAATGTTGACACAAGAAAAAGTAAATGATAATATTGAACAAAACAAAGCGAAAATTAAAAAATGAAACAAAGAAATGATTCTTGATCAAAAACGATGTGTAACAAAATGAAACTACTGCGAGAGGGGGAATGACGGTGCGACTGACGGTCATTGCAGACGATCTGACAGGGGCACTGGACACCGGCGTTCAGTTTGTGAACAGTAAGGTGTCGGTTGCCGTTGTAGCCGGCACCGACTACTGCGCAGGAGGCATCGATTTGAATCGTACCGATGTGGTTGTAGTCAACGCCGAACTGCGGCACAAATCTCCCGAACAAGCGTATAAAGACTGTACCGCAGTGGTCCGCAAGGCTGTGGAAAGCGGCACCGGGACCCTTTATATAAAGGTGGATTCCGGCCTGCGCGGCAACATCGGCGCCATGATGCAGGCCGCGCTGGACCAGACAGGGGAAACGTTCGCCGCCTTCGCACCGGCTCTGCCTGCTATGAACCGGATCACGCGCGATGGACTCCAGTACATTGACGGATGCCTGATCAATGACAGTGCGTTCGGCAAGGACCCGTTCGAACCGGTGACTTCGCCTTATGTGCGGGACCTTTTCCGGGGATGCCGGGCGGATGTCCGCAGCTATCCGCGAGGAAAGGCATTTGATACCTCTGATGTAAAAACACCGACCATCGGAATTTTTGATGTGGAAACAAAGGAAGATTTCCACGCGATCGCGCAAAGCCTGCAGGCCCAGAACCGGCTCCGTGTACTGGGCGGCTGCGCGGGGTTTGCGGGAGAGCTGCTCTCCTATCTGGGGCTGGACGGCCCCCCGGAGAAACTGCCTGATCTGGATGCGCCGCTCCTGGTGGTATGCGGCAGCCTGAACCCCATCACCAAAAATCAGCTGCAATATGCCGGCCGCAACGGCGGGGTACGGATTTCTCTGGACCCGGAACAACTGACAAAAGGCTATTTTGATACCCGGGACGGAAAAACATTTCTGGACAGCCTGGCAAAGGAAATGGCCGGTGGCCTGGATCTGTTTATCGACACCACCGGCACCGATACCGGTGGCACACCGGAAGAAATCCAATGTATGGGTGCGGTGGTGGCCAAACAGCTGGGGGTACTGGTCAGCCGGCTACTGGAGTGCCCCGCATCCGGGCGGTACCTGCCCATGATCATCGGCGGTGATACACTTCTTGGTGTGATGCGGCAGCTTTCGTGCCACGAAATACATCCTCTCGGCGAGGTCGTTTCGGGAACGGTGCTGTTTGAAGCTGCAAGGGAAGGTGGAAATTCCCGCCTGATGCTTTCCAAATCCGGGGGATTCGGAAACCGGGACCTGTTTAAAGAAATTCACCGGAATCTGACAGGAGGAAAAAGTGATGCAACAGTATCAACTAGGGATGCCGCGGCAGATATTCAGCGGCGAAACAGCTATGGAAGCGCTGAAAACGCTGGCTAAGGGACGCAAGAAAGCCGCTGTATTTACGGATAAAGGAATCTGTGCTTCCGGTATTATGGAACGCGTGCTGAAACAGCTGGATGCTGTACAGATGGACTACCAGCTGTTTGATGATCTGCCGGCTGAACCCAGCTGTGACCAGGCACAGAAAGTGGTCACGGATTTCCGGACCAGCGGTGCTGACTGGATCATTGCGGTGGGCGGCGGCAGTGTGATGGACATTGCCAAGCTGGCCTCCATCACGGCGGACGACCGCTGCCAGGTACGGGATTTGCTGGACGATCCCCTCAAAGGGGAAAAAAGTGTTTTCAGCGTTATGATCCCCACTACGGCCGGTACCGGGTCCGAAGCCACACCCAACAGCATTGTGGCTGTTCCCGAAAAGCAGCTCAAAGTGGGAATTGTGAACCCGGAGATGATCGCCGACGCGGTCATTCTGGATGCGGCCATGATTCGCCGGCTGCCCCGCCGGATTGCGGCATCCACCGGAATCGACGCTTTGTGCCATGCCATCGAGTGTTATATCTCGGCCAAAGCCAATCCTTTCAGTGATTTATTTGCAATGCAGGCGCTGCGGCTGATTTTCGCCAATCTGGAAAAAGCCTGTGATGACCCCGATGCCATGGAAGCCAAGGAAAAAATGCTGCAGGCCGCATTTTACGGCGGCGTTGCCATTACCTGCTCCGGCACTACGGCAGTTCACGCCCTGTCCTATCCGCTGGGCGGCCGGTACCACATCCCGCACGGTGTTGCCAACGCTATGATGCTCATGCCGGTGATGCGTTTCAACAAGCCCAGCTGTGAGTCCCGCCTGGCGGAGGTGTACGACGCTGTCGGTCCCGGTGAGGCGGAAGGGGTTTCCGAAAAAGCTTCCTGGGTGATCGAACGTATGGGCCAGATGATTGCACATCTGGATATTCCGGTTTCACTGAAACCCTACGGTGTGACCGAAACGGACCTTCCAGTGCTGGTCAAGTCCGGTATGGAAGTGCAGCGGCTTCTGGTCAACAACCCCCGCAAGGTGGAAGCAGCCGATGCTGAAGCCATTTACCGTTCGATTTTGTAAAAGGAGCATCAGACATGAAAGAGATCAAGGGGATCATCGTACCGATTCTTACCCCTATGAATGAGGACGAGAGCGTCTGCTACGAAGAACTGGTGCGCCAGATCGAGCGGATGATTGCGGCGGGGGTACATGGAATCTTTGTTTTCGGTACCAACGGTGAAGGTTACATCCTCAGTCATGAGGAAAAGCGGGAAGTGCTCAAGGCAACGATCAAGGCGGTCAATGGCCGCGTTCCGGTCTATGCCGGCACCGGATGCATCAGCACGGCCGAAACCATCCGCCTTTCCCGCGAAGCACAGGAACTGGGTGCGGATGTGCTTTCCATTATCACTCCCAGCTTTGCGGCTGCCTCCCAGCAGGAACTGCAGCGCCATTACGAGGCGGTCGCCGCCGCCGTGGACCTGCCCATCCTGCTGTACAACATTCCGGCCCGCACCGGCAACGCCCTGGCTCCTGCCACAGTACGGGCACTGTCCCAGGTTCCCAACATTGTGGGCGCCAAAGATTCCAGCGGCAACTTTGACAACATTCTGCAGTACATCGAACAGACCCGGGATGGTGCCGAACCCTTTACCGTCCTTTCCGGCAACGATTCCCTCATTCTGTGGACGCTGCTGGCCGGGGGCAAAGGCGGCATTGCCGGATGTGCCAATGTTTTCCCGGAAACCATGGTGGGCATTTATGAAGCGTTTGCGGCCGGCAATTTTGCCGAAGCCCGCCGCCTGCAGGACAGCATCCGCCCCTTCCGCAACTGCTTCCGCTTCGGTAACCCCAACACCATCGTGAAAGCGGCGGTGCGGGAGCTGGGGTATCCGGTAGGACCTTGCCGGGCACCGTTCAACAGCCTTTCGCCCGAGGGAATGGCGGCGCTGAAGGAAACCCTGGCCCGCTGCCGGGAAGCCGGTATGAAGTAAGGAGTGGGCACTATGCGAAACATCATTGCCATTACCCTGGGGGATCCGGCCGGTATCGGCCCGGAGATCACAGCCAAGGCACTGAATGATCCGGAACTTTACAGCCGGTGCAAACCCCTGGTGATCGGAGATGCTGCCGTTTTACAGCGGGCATGCCGGTTTGTGGGGCTGGATACCCTGGAAATCCATCCTGTGACCGATCCGCAGCAGGGACTGTATCGTCCCGGCACCATCGATGTGTACGAGATGGGAATTGTGAAACCGGAAGACTTTCCGCTGGGACAGGTTTCTCCCCAGGCCGGCAACGCGGCGTTCTGCTATGTGCGCAAAGCCATTGAGCTGGCCATGGCGGGTCAGGTAGACGCAACGGTCACCAACCCGCTGAACAAGGAAGCGCTGAACCTGGCCGGACATCATTTTTCCGGACATACCGAAATCTACGCCGAATACACCGGTACCCGCCATTACACCATGATGCTGGCACACCATGATCTTCGGGTTGTACATGTATCCACCCATGTTTCCCTGCGGGAAGCCTGTGAACGGGTCAAAAAAGGCCGGGTTCTGGAAGTTATCCGCATTGCCGACAAGGCGTGCCGGGATATGGGAATCGAACACCCCCGGGTAGGGGTGGCGGGCCTGAATCCGCACTGCGGGGAAGGCGGTCTTTTCGGAACGGAAGAGATCGAGGAAATCACGCCGGCTGTACAGCAGGCCCGACAGGAAGAAATAGACGTTCAGGGTCCTGTACCTGCAGACACCATCTTTTCCAAGGCCATCGGCGGGTGGTATGACATTGTGGTTGCCATGTACCATGATCAGGGACACATTCCGCTGAAAGTCGTCGGTTTCAACTATGATCGTGAAAAGCAGGCATGGAGCGCGGTGGAAGGGGTCAATATCACCCTGGGATTGCCCATCATCCGCACCAGCGTGGACCACGGTACGGCCTTCGACCAGGCCGGAACCGGTCGGGCCAACGAGCTCAGCCTGAAGAATGCCATCGAGTATGCAATCCGGTTTGCCGCGTCCAAAAACGGGCACAACCGGTAGTCATAGAACCTAAAGATTGATAAGGAGGAAAAAAGAATGAAACTGAAAAAACGCATCGGTGCAGCTGTTCTCGCTGCCGCTATGGCCACCACTTTGCTTGCAGGCTGCGGCACGTCCGGCGGCTCCGAAAGCACTTCTGCCGGTACTGCGGATACTGCAGCCACCGCGGAAGGGGACAACACCTACACCATGTTCATGCGTTCCACCTACGTCGACTGGATCAAGGAACTGAAGTGGTACGACGTGGCGGAAGAACGCACCGGCATCCATGTGGACTACATCTCCGGTCCCGAGGAATTCAACGACGTTTATTCGGAAATTGACCAGCGTATTATCAGCGGCGACCTGCCGGATGCCGTCATGACCAAGCTGTCCCAGACCAACGTCTACGGCCCGCAGGGCGTGTTCGCTGACCTGGCTCCCTACATTGAAAAGTACGCCCCCAACCTGCAGGCGTATATCGACGCCAACCCGGACTACAAGGCCCTGGTCACCAGTGATGACGGTGCCATCTACGGCCTGTGCAAAGAAACTCCCATTTTTGCCGACCTGATCGGCTACCGTGTGGACCATTTCCAGGCCGCCGGCATCGACCCCGAATCCATCGTTACGGTGGAAGACTTCACCAAGGCTCTGGAAACCCTGAAGGCCTACTACGGCAAGGATAACCCCAACTATTATCCCCTCAGCGGCCGTGATACCGCTATCCGCTTTGCCGCCTGGTTCGGCGCTGCCAGCAGCATCTCCCAGGATGCCTCCCACGGCATCTATGTCAGCGGCCATTACAAGGACGGCTCCATCGACATCCGCAATGAAGGCGCCTACAAGATGACCGAAACCATGAAGAAATGGTACGACGAAGGTCTGATCCAGCCCGAATGGGTGGCCGGTACTTACAGCGAAGCCGACTGGGAAGCCTCCATGCTCAACGGCAACTCCAGCATCTTCTATGATTACTACAACCGTGCCGGTTGGTTCATGACCAACGGCGGCCCGGACAACGACCCCAACTTCCAGATGGGCGTGCTGAACTTCATCAAGGATGAAAACGGCAATCCTCAGAAGATGACCGTCAGCATGAAGTACAACGACGAGTGCGTCACCGCCGTCAACGCCAACTGCAGCGAAGACAAAATCAAGACCATCCTCTCCTTCATCGATTACTTCTACAGTGAAGAAGGCATCATCCTGGCCAACTACGGCGTGGAAGGCGAGAGCTTTGAAGTGGAACCGGACGGCTCCAAGGAGTTCATCGTGGACTACGCCACCGAGGAAGCCACTCCCGCCGGCGAAAAGCGCTGGAGCTTCCTCAGCGACCGTTTCACCGTCTGCAAGCCTGTTGACAACGAAGCCTTCTTCAAGTGGAACGACCCGATTACCGCCGAAGCCAGTGCCCGCCTGTTCACCGATGAAAACATGGGTGTTTCCTACACCCTGAAGCTCACCGAGGACCAGTCCAAGGAGCTGACCAACCTGGTTGCCGCCGTGTATGACGCCCAGATGTCCGGCATTTCCCAGTTCATCACCGGCAGCCGCGAACTGAACGAAACCGAATGGCAGGCCTTCATTGATGAAATGGATGCCCTGGGCCTGGCCCGTCTGGAAGAAATCCAGCTGGAAGCCTACCAGGCCATGTATGCCTGAGAACAACCTGATCTGACCATGCATCCCTTTGTCCGGTAACATACCGCGCCGGCACGCCATTCTGGTGCCGGCGCGGCGGACCGGAAAAGGGGAAAGGAGTATCCCATGCCGAAACGCACAAAAAACGCGGTGGCTCTTGAAGAAAAGAAGGCACCGCTGTGGGCTCGGATTAAAAAAGATGTGAAACGGAATTACCTGTTGTATTTGCTGATGGTGCCCGGTTTTCTGATCCTGGTATTGTTCAAGATCGGGCCGGTCGGGGCTATGGTCATTGCGTTTGAGGATTTCAGTGCAGCCAAGGGCGTTTTCGGCAGCGAATGGGTGGGCCTGGAACAGTTCGCCCGCATTCTGCAGGACCAATACATCTGGACCATCACAAAAAATACCATCATACTGGCTTTCCTGTCGGTGGTGGTCGTCTTTCCGGTGCCCATCATATTCGCCCTTTTCCTCAATGAAGTCCGTTGCAAATGGCTTCGCGGAACCATTCAGTCCCTGAGTTTCCTGCCGTATTTCATCTCGGCAGCGGTCATGGTCAGTATCATGTACACGCTGCTATCTCCCAGTTCCGGGCTTGTTAACATGCTGATTACCCGTCTGGGCGGGCAAAGCATCAACTTCATGTCCAAGCCGGAATGGTTCCGGCCCTTGTATGTAATCCTGGAAATCTGGCAGACTTTCGGCTATTCCGCCATCATCTACATCGCCTCCATGATGAATATCGACCCCACTCTGTACGAGGCGGCCGATATGGACGGCGCTACCCGCTGGGTCAAGATGTGGCGCATCACCCTGCCCAGCATCTCCACCTCGGTCATCACCATGCTGATCATCAGCGTGGGCAATATCTTCACGGTCAACCTGGACCGTATCCTGCTGATGTACAACACCGGCACCTATTCTACCGCCGACGTGATTCAGACATATGTATACCGCATTGCCTTCCAGTCCACCGGTTTCCCGGATTACAGCTACGGCACCGCGGTCAACGTGCTGAAGTCGGTGATCGCTTTTGTGCTGGTCATCATCGTCAACAAGATCGCCGATAAATTCAGCGATTCCCGTCTGTTCTGAGAAAGGAGGGTCTGCAACCATGAGCATAAAGCATCACAGTGGGCTCAAACAAGTCGGCCCGTTCAATGTGATCAACAGCACGATCCTTCTTCTGGTGGCGCTGGCCTGTGTGTATCCGTTTTTGTATGTGTTCTTTGTGGCCACCACAAACGGTACCTACCTGGCCCGGGGCGAAATGACTTTCCTGCCCATGGGGTTCAACCTGAAAGCGTTCTCCTACATCCTGTCCACTCCGCGCTTCAATGTCTTCACCGGCATGCGCAATTCCTTCTTTTACACGATTCTGGGAACCTTGGTGGCCTTGCTCTGCACCTACATTTCGGCTTATGTACTCAGCCGGCCCCGGTTCAAGCATCGCTACTGGTTGATGAAGATCTTCATTATCACCTGGGTTTTCGATGCCGGCATCATTCCCCAGTACATCATCTACAACCAGTTCAATTTTGTGGATAACCCCTGGGTTATGATCGTTCCCGGTGCCATCAACACGCAGTTTCTGATCATCACCAAGACCTTCCTGGATGGCATCCCCAAAGAACTGGAAGAAGCGGCTGTGGTGGACGGAGCCAATGACCTGCAGATTCTCTCCCGTGTGTACCTGCCCTTGTCCTCCACCATCATTGCCACCATCTCCACTTTCTACGCGGTGTCCATCTGGAACCAGTACATGCTGCCCCAGATCTATTTGAAGAGCGATAACCTCAAGACGATCCAGCAGGTGCTGCAGCGGGTTGTCATCACCGACGGCGCCTCCGGTACCACCTTTAAGAACGTGGTCATTGACGGGATCACCCTGAACCAGCAAAACCTGAAAGCAGCGGCAATCTTTATTGCCATGCTGCCCATCGTATGTGTGTATCCGTTTGTGCAGAAATACTTCAAGAAAGGGGTTCTTATCGGTTCTGTCAAGGGCTGATAAAACAACGGCTTATGAATCGTACTATTATTGATCTGCCCACCCTGGGGGATGACGGACGGCTGTACCGTGATGTCGCCCTGGATATGGTGGAATCCCTGGTCCCCAACCCGTGGCAGAGCTGCCATGCACCCGATCTTCTGGAACTGGAAAATGGTGACCTGCTCTGCTGCTGGTTCGCCGGCTCCTGGGAAGGCAATGCCGATGTGAGCATTGCGGTGGCCCGACTGAAAGCGGGCGCTTCCACCTGGGACACGCCGGTCATTGTGTCGGATGACCCGACCCGCAGCGAACAGAATCCGTCCTTGTTCCTGGCCCCTAACGGGGAAATCTGGCTCATGTACACGGCGCAGTTGGCCCATACGGCCGATATGCCGGAAGATCTGAGCCTGCAGGGCACGGCAGAAATCCGCCGCAAGATCTCCCGCGACGGCGGCTACACCTGGGGCCCCACCGAGGCATTGTTCACCCGCGAGGGTTCTTTCTGCCGCCAGAAGATTCAGGTCCTTTCCAACGGCCGCTGGATCTTCAGTAACTTTATCTGTTCCATGGATGAAACCCGCCACGGCAGCGACATCACCGTACTGCAGATTTCGGATGATGAAGGTAAGACCTGGCGTTCGGTGGAAATGCCCGAAAGCCGGGGCCGTGTCCACGGCAATGTGCTGGAAGTGGCGCCCGGTAAGCTGGTTTGCCTGCTGCGCAGCCGCTTTGCGGACCGTATCTACCGTTCTGTGTCCGAGGATAACGGCGAGTCCTGGAGCGTGCCGGAGGAAACCCCGCTGCGTAACAATAACGCCAGCATTTCGGCCGTTGTGCTCCAGAGCGGTGCTATCTGTGTGGTGTACAACGATGTGGCCTTCAACCATGAAAAAGGCCGCACTGTCTGGCCTGACCAGAGATGCCCGGTCACCCTGGCTATTTCCGAGGATGGCGGTGTGACCTGGCCCTGGCGCCGTGTGGTGGAACAGGGCGAGGGCTTCACCGGCCCCTGGAATGACATCAACAACCGCCGCTACGAATATCCGGTGGTGATGCAGAGCCGTGACGGCACCATTCATGTGGCTTACGCCTGGGGTGGCCGCAAACGTATCAAGTACCTGTGCGTGACCGAAGCCTGGGTCCGCGGCCCCAAGACCTGCCGCGGTGCGGAGGATGACCCCTCCATGCCTTGCGAACGCTGAAAAAACCCGTGGGAAAGCCCGCCCCTGCTTCCGGAACCGCCGGAGCGGGGGCGGGCTTTCTTGTGGGCAAACAGTAATTGGAAAAGCCGTGCCCGGCAGAACTTTTCGGTCTGCCGGGCACGGCTCCGGTTATTTTATTTTTGGCTGGGCCGGCTGTCAGTACCCCAGCCCGAACCCGTACGCGTAGTAATTCCCGGCAGTGTCGCGGTAGGCGTAGGCCTTGCCATTCTCGTCTTTCAGGGAATCGGGCATATACAGATCCTTGGCGTACCCGGGCACATCGTTGGGGCTGATGCACACACCGTCGGCGTTCACGGCCAGCACGGCATCGTTCCGGGGCAGGGTCAGGGGCAGTTTGCCTACCGGCGCAAACCGTCCCCGCATAACATCCAGGGTGGCGTCGGGGTAAGTATCGAACCCGGCAGTCAGGGCGTCGCACAGCGGCTCCAGGTGCCCGGGCTCCCAGGCCAGGGTGATGTTCAGGTTACCGATGATCTTGCCGCCGCGGGCATGCACCGTACGGGCAATCTGTTCCAGGCGGGCCATGCCGGTGACGGTGGTTTCCTCGTGGGTTTCGGCGGTGGGGCGGCCCTGTTCATCCACGTTGTGTACGATTTTGCCTTCACACAGGTCCAGCTCCAGATACCCCGGTGTGGCGCTGAAGTAGGCGCCGGACTGGGGCGTCACAAAGAGCAGGGCAAAGTCGGCTTCGGCCGGGTCATCGGTCTGCGGCAGGTCTTTCAGCAGTTCCCGCAGTCTGGCCGTGGACTGGGCCGAAAGCCGTGAGTCCTTGTGGAAGGCTTCGGCATACACCGTCTTCCCGGCCAGCTTTTTGTCCGTCAGGGGCAGGGTACCGTCATTTTTCAGCAGCACCACGCTCTCCCGGTGGACCCGGGCGGCCTCCTCCCAGTCGGCTTTGCGGGCCACCACGGCCTCGGCTTCCTCCGGGTCCCGGTAGGGGTCGTCCACCATCCCCAGCTCAAACATTTCAGTCAGGGTACGGGTCACGGCCCGGTCCAGGGCTTCGTCGGTCAGTACCAGCTGGTCGGCGGTGAAGCCTTCCGGCACCGGATGGGTTTCATAATACCCGTTGTGGGCACGGTCGTAGGCTTCCCGGGCAGCCTCTGTATCAAAGATGCCGCTGATGATGTCCACCCCGGCATGGTTGAACGCAAAGCCCACCCGCTCGGCGATGTCCAGCATCTCTACACCCCAGGCCATGTTCCGGGTAATGCCGGAATCCGAGTTGATGTAGCCGGTAAAGCCCATCTGTTTGCGCAGGATGGTATCGATAAAATACTTGTTGTAGGCAAAGCCGTAGGGCTCCATCTTCATGACATTGCCCGCGGGGTCTTTCTGCGGAGCGCTCTTGGCCGCGGCCGGTTTGGAGTAATAGGGCATGATGGAGGATGTTCCGCAGTCCACCGCTGCCTGGAACGGGGGCAGGTGATAGGCCTCCAGACTGCCCTCGGTGGCGTAGACGTTCCACTGCCCGGCGGCATAGTGGGGGTCAAAGCCGTTTTCCCGGGCACCGCCGCCGGGAAAGTGCTTGGTGGTCACGGCCACGCCGTCTTTGGCCACCCCGTGGGGCTTGCCCTGGATGCCGGGCACCAGGTGCCGCATGATCTCGCTGATGAGGGCCGGGTCCTCCCCGAACGTGCCGTAGGTGCGCTGCCAGCGCGGGTCGGTGACGGTGTCGGCCATGTACATGTAGCCTTTGCGCATGCCGCAGGCGTTCCATTCCCGGCGGACGGTAGCGGCAAATTGATCAATGATATCAATGCGACCGGTGCCCTTGACAGCCGCCGCAATGCCCAGCGTGCCGGGCCAGGTGGCCAGCACACCGAAGGCATCGTTCATGCCGAAAACTACCTCGCCGTTTTCATTGCGGGAGTTGGAGGTGGCCGACAGGGGCAGAAAATGCGCACATTCCTCACAGACCGCATTGACCTGGTTGATCCAGTCGGCCAGATCGGCGGGGGTGACGTTGGCCCGCAGGATCACATGGCGGTAAAAGGCTTCTTTCAGCATGCGGGTGGTGCCGATGATGTGCTGCCTGCCGAAGATGGTTTCAGTATCGCATTCGGTTTCGTCCAGAATCCCGGTTTCATCGTGGACCGGATTTTCGATTCTGGCCGCCGAAGGTCCGGCTACCGGATACTTGGCCATACGCCAGTCTGCCACGAACAGCTGGGCCAGCTTTTCATGGACAGAAAGCTGCCTGACATAGGCGGCGGCACGCTCGGCAGCGGGGCGGCGCCAGTCGTTGACAATGCTGACGGTGCCGCTGCCGTCAATGTCCTTGAACGTCAGTCCGTCCTGCTGCAGCAAGGCGCGGCTCACAGTGCTGACAGCGGTACCGTCCGGGTTGCATACGCGGCGAAAGCGGCGGGAAGCTTTTTCAGCCATGGGATTCATCCTTTCTGTACGGATAGGGGAGGGCATCAGGAACGGGGTGTGCCGTCGTCTTCGGCAGTCAGGCGTTCCAGGTCGTCGATCATGGAGGCCAGGGTGATGCTCTGCATGGTGCGGGCGATGGAATCCTCGATCTGATGGTACGGCCCGCACAGGACCTGGCGGATGTTTTTGGCCACGGGACAGCTGCGCCCCTGGCAGGGGTGGATGCCGATGATGGAGGTAAGCCCCCGGGGTTCCAGGGCGGTATAAATCTGATACAGGGTGATCTCCTCCGGCTTTTTGCAGAGCTCGGCTCCGCCCTGCCCGCGCTCCACTGTAATGAGCCCGGCTTTTTTCAGGGCACTGAGCAGATTGCGGATGATGACCGGATTGCACCCGGTGCTCTGGGCCAGCAGGGTGCTGGTGACCCGGGTCTTGCCGCGGGCCTCCCAGATAAAGAGAAGACAATGGACCGCGACCGAACATTTCATGCTGAGCTGCATGGTGGCTCCCTTCCCTTGCAAAAACAGTGATGTAATTCTTGACATTACATGCCGCCTGTGGTACAGTGGCAGCAGATGTAATGCAACAGGTTACACCTATTGTACCGGTTGGGCGGCCGAAAGGCAAGTCCTGCGGTGCCGGTATTCATGGGGAATTCAGACAATCGGAGGGTCACAGATGCGTATGTACGAGATTTTTTTCAGTCCTACCGGCGGTACCAGGGCGGTGGCAGATGCGGTTGCCGGAGCACTGGCCGAAACACCGGTACCGGCGGACCTGACGGTGCCGGTTCCCGAACCCCTGGCCCTGACAGAGTCCGACACGGCTGTCATCGCCATGCCTTCCTACGGCGGCCGGGTCCCGGCGCTGGCGGCTCAACGCCTGGCGGCTGTGCAGGGCGGCGGTGCCCGGGCCGTCCTGGTCTGCGTGTATGGAAACCGTGCCTATGAGGATACCCTGGTGGAGATGCAGGACCTGGCGGAAAAGGCTGGATTCCGGGTAGTGGCGGGAATCGCTGCGGTGGCACAGCACTCCATCGCCCGGCAATATGGGGCTGGCCGCCCGGACGCCGCCGACCGGCAGCAGTTGGCGGAATTCGGCCGTCGTATTGCGCAAAAGCTGGCGGACGGTTCCGAAACAATACCGGCCCTGCCCGGCCATCGCCCGTACAAAAAGGCCGGCAGCGTGGGCATGGTGCCCAGGGCGTCTTCCGCCTGCGTGGGCTGTGGCCTGTGCGCCCGGGAATGCCCCGCACATGCCATTGACCTGCAGAACCCCAAAAAGACCGATAAAGATGCCTGTATCTCCTGCATGCGCTGCGTGCAGGTCTGCCCGCAGAAAGCCCGCAAGCTCAACGGGCTGATGCTGGCCCTGGTGGGAGCGGTGCTGAAGAAGCCCTGTTCCGGCCGCAAAGAAAACGAACTCTTCCTGTAAAAGCAACAAAACCGCCCGCCGGTGACGTTCTCCGGCGGGCGGTTTTTATATCCGGCAGGCAGGCGGTTTCAATCTGTGGGCAGGCCTTTCCATTCATAGCGGCCACACAGGTCCAGCATCAGGCCACAACAGACCCCCAGGACGGCCGCCAACAGCAAAAAGACGAGCCAGCCGCAGGCGATGCCGTTCCAACCGGTCAGCAGGGCGGCTGCATGGAACAGCGGCCAGAACCCAAGCCATTCGATGCCGCCTTCCATGCCGGAAAGGCACAGCAGCGCCGGCAGGCAATACCCCACCGCACTCACGAACAGGGCAGGGAGAAGGCTGCCGAACCGCTGCCCCAGCCACAGGGTCAGGCAGCCCATGCACAGGCAGGCTGACGCCCGGCACAGAAACCAGAACAGCAGTATATCCGAAAGGGTAAACACGGCAGGGACATGCTCGAATTCCGGCAGGCTCATGGCCGGGGCAAACAGCGCCGGAAGACCGTAGTCCCGCAGCACCTGGATGATGTGGGGCAGGCAGACGGCACCGGCAATCAGCAGTGCCGCCCCGGCACTGACCCCCAGCTTGGCACGCACCGTACGCTTGCGGCCCAAGGGGGTGGTGCACAGGATTTCTTCCATCCCGCCTTTGCGCTCCATGGCGAACAGCCCTGAAAAACACAGGGCGCACAGCAGCCCGGCGTACAGGGTATCCTGCACATCCGCCGTGCCGCTGAAGCCGAACAACGTCCGGTAGCCGCTCTCGTACACCAGCCAGGCCCTGGGATGGCCGCCCAGATAGGAATTGATGTTCTGGGTGACGATTTTCTGATACGCGCTGTACTTCTGCTGCAACGCCGAATAGGGTAACAGAGCGTCGGCGGTCAACTCTCCGGCCGCTACCTTTTTCTGTACTTCCAGCATGGGGGCAAATTCTTCTCCCTGCTGTTCCAGCCAGTCTTTGGTCTGCCAGGTGTAGGGACCGGAAATGGCCTTCATGTAGTACGCATAATAGATCTCGTCGGCACTGATGTAACTCTCGGCAGTGACACCCTGCCAGATGCCGAACCCGATAAAGGCGGCCAGAAATACCGCTGCGCCGTTCAGAACCAGCAGCTTTCGGCTTCCTTCCCGGAAAACGGAGGTGGCCCGGGTTTTGTGCCGCCGCCCCAGCGCAAATCTCTGGCTGGGGGCGGGCAGAAGCTGGGCACGGGCGAACACGGTGCAAAAGGCGGCCGCAAACCCGACCCCAAACACCACGGCGGAAATCCATTCCACTACCGGCAGCCCGATGGGGGAGCCGAACCAGTACAGGTTGCGGTAGTTGCCCAACAGCTCGTTGGTCTGAAGCAGACTGGCCAGATTGGCGTATTTCACCACGTTCAATCGGCTGGTAGCCGGAATGACCGCCCGGATGCCGTACATGGCCAGGGGCAGAGCCAGGGCCCCCACCCAGCCAGCGGCAGCCCGGCGGGCCAGCAGTGCTGCCAGCATGACCCACAGACCCATCACAAAGGCACCGGCCCACTTGGCCAGCATAAACCGGAACAGATACCGCCCCACCGAGATCTGCATGGTGCAGCGCATGAGGGCAGGTACGCTCTGGATGGTGCGGGTCAGGGGCCCCAGCCCAAAGGCAGCCCCGCAGTAAGCCAGATTTACCCCGTACAGCAGCATCAGCGCCGCCAGCAAGGAGAGAGCAAAGGCTCCCAGCTTGGCCAGAGCGGTCTGCAGCCGTCCGCCCGGCAGGCTGCGCACCAGGGTCAGCAGTCCGCTGTCCCGCTCCTGCCGCACCAGCAACAGCGCCAGCAACAGCATGGCGGCCAGCAGGATCAGGTCGGTGAAAGCATAGGAGAGGGCGGTGTACAGCCCTTTCTGCGGGTAGTAGTCAATGACAGTGTCGCTCAGGCCTGCATAGACTTCGGCCGTGACTTCAATGTTTTTCAGGTCATAGCCGGTGGAATCCTGCTGAAAGATGGAAATACCCGCCAGCTGCATGGCCTTGGTCTGCACACTATCCAGAAAATCCCCATACCCCGCCACGGTATCGTATTCGCTGCACAGCTGGTTGAACAGCTGGTATTCGAGCGTGGGACTGTCTGTATACAAAACGTAACTTTTACTTTGATATTCCTGCTCGTATTCGTCAAACAGGGCGGCGTTTTCCTCCCGGTAGCTTTGCAGGTAGGCATTGTTGCCGTAGGCCAGCTCCCGGTAATAATTGGAGATTCGCAGAATGCTTTCGTATTCGGTCAGCTTGCCGTGGAGAAACGCGTCCTTTTCTTCCATGGTCATGCCGCTCATTTCCGCCCCCACGGCCTTGTACGTTGCGGCGGGCGGTTGGTTGGCGGTGGGGCGGGTGCCCATCCAGAGCAGCAGCAGATTGGCCGCAGCCAGGATCGCCAGCAAAAGCGGGAAGACCCGGTTGCCCCAGACCTTGCGCAGTTCGGCAAACAGCAGGTTCATTTTCCGTCCCCCTCACCGAACACATGCAGGTATACATCCTCCAGCCCTTGGCCGGGGGCATATTTTTCAATGAGTTCAGGCACCGGGGCGGCGTCCACGATCTGCCCTGCCCGCAGCAGGATCACCTTGGTGGCCACCGTTTCCACGTCACTGACCACATGGGTGGCCACCAGAATGATGCGGTCTGCCGCCATAGCGGCCAGCAGTTCCCGCAGGCGCACCCGCTCCTTGGGGTCCAGCCCGGCGGTGGGCTCGTCCAGAATCAGCAATTTCGGGTCGCCCAGCAGGGCGGAGGCCAGCAGCAGCCGCTGTTTCATGCCGCCGGAATAGGCGGAAAGCCGCTTGTCCAATTCATCGGACAGGTTCACCGCCGCCGCCACCCGGTCCACTTCGGCGGGCACATCGGCACGGCGGAGTTCTTTCAGTGCCGCCATGTAGGCCAGAAACCGCCTCCCGGTATAGCTGTCGTACAGCCCCTGCTGCTGGGGCATGTACCCCAACACCCGGCGGAAAGCAATGCCCCGGGCCGGTTTGCCGCCCCACAGGACCCTGCCGGAATCTGCCGCCAGCGTGCCGGTGATGATGTGGATGAGGGTGCTTTTGCCTGCACCGTTGGGGCCCAGAAGACCGTACAGCCCTGGGCCCAGGGTCAGGGATACCCCGTCCAGGGCCTGCTTGACTTTGGGATTGGCGCCGCGGCGTTTGAACAGCGGGGCGGGCAGGAAATAGGATTTGCGCAGGGAATCCAGAACAAGGGACACATCGGACATGAGCTCAACCCTTTCCAGAAAAAATCGGATCAATTGTATCCAGCATAGTGGCCGGGTGTGTCAAACTTATTTCGGGGCCGTGCCGTTCCAGTACTCTTCCCGGGGCATCAGCACATACTGCCGTTCCCCTGTAACGGCGTACGGGCTGTTTTCCAGCTCGGACGTCTGGGGGACATCCTCCCCGGCGATGACCAGATATTGGTCGGTGCCTACCGTGGTGACCCGGCTGTACGGCATTTCCGTATCGCCTGAGGAATACAGAAGGCCCCAGGGCTGGGGTGTCTGGTCGGCTGTCAGCATGTAATAGTCCGATGAGCCCGCGCTCTCCAGATGGAAAATCAGGTGGTCTTTGTCAGCATCAAGAATGGAAATATTCGTCCCGTCCGCCTCTTTGGCCTGATACCCGCCCAGCGTTTTGTCCTCCCCGGTGGTCAGGTCCATCAGGTGAAAGACCCCGTCCTGAAGATACGCCAGGGTGGAACCGAACAGGTTGGAGTGGATAAGGGCGTCCTCTGCCTGATATAGGTCGGTGCGCTCTCCGGTGGCGGGATCATAGCCAACATAAGTCTGCTCGGCATCCCACAGGATCAGCCGGGCCCCTGCGCCGCCCTTGAGCCATTCCTGGTTCAGGGGACACAGCACTTCCGGTTCGCCCCCGGCGGGGTCGATGCGTACCAGCTGGGCGGTGAAGCTGCCGTCTTCGGCGGTGGTATCCAGCCGGGTGTACAGAAAGGTCCCGTCGGTCACAAGGGGACGGGAGAGGACCTGGTTGGCCCCCAGGGTGACGGTGGTTTTCCGGTTGCTGCCGTCCAGGCCCATGGTTTCGATGTGGGGCAGCACCGACTCCGTCCCGGAACCGGCGCTCGTTTGGAGATTGCCCGGAAAGACCAGGACCAGCTGCTCTCCCACCACGCTGGCCAGAATCCCACCGGCCGAGTAGGGCAGGTGGCTGGTGCAGGCGTCGGTGTCGTGGCTGCAATTGGGCTGGCTGCAAAGGTAGACCTGCTGCATGGTGGCGTAATCCAGATACATCAGGTTGGTGGAACCGTCCTCCCGGCAGTCAGGAGAAACAAAGTAAAATCCGTCCGGGCCCATACCGCCGTAGTTCCACCCGCTACTTTGCTGCAGGGACGTAAAAGAAGTGCCGGCGGCAGTACTGTCTTGTGCGGGAGCACAGCCGGCCAAAGAAATGACCAGCGCCAGGGAAAGGGACAAAAAATGTGTGGTTTTCATGCGTTTCTCCTTTCGTGCCGTCGGCCGGGAAACCGCGGCGGGGGTAATGGGCCGATACAGGAGAAACAGCCACTGTTTCCGTGCGGGCGGCCGGGCTGTCCGCACAGAACAAGAGAAAAGGCATGTCGTGGATTTTTCATAAGGCAACATCTCCCGAAACAGCCGATAAAAGGTGGATTCCGGTGAAATTTCTGTTTCGATTGTAGAAAATGATTGTATCAGGGATGTTACCGTAAAATATCGGTCGGCTAGCTTCAGAACAGTTCTGTGAACTCTTCCGGTTCCGATTCACTGTCTGCCGCAGTCAGCTGACTTTTGGGAACAAAGGCATACCGGGCATTCAGGGAAGACTGCAGGCTGTCGTCCTCGGTCATGCGGACAAACAGTTTTTCCCCGTATTCGCCCAGCACGGTCAGGGAGCGCCCCCGGGCTAGGGGGACCGGGGCAATGCTTCCGTCCGGCAGGTCCAGCTGGTACAGGCAGTTTGCCCCGTCTGTGCCGTTTTCCGGGGCGGTGAACCAGACGGCGCTGTCATCGGCATATTGAATCACAGTCACCGACGGGACCAGCCGGTCATCCCGGGCCAGTTCGGTGAGCTGGTTTTCCCCGGCAAAGGTGCAGAGCCGGTGGTCGGCGGTGATGCAGTGCAACGTGTCCGCCAGGGCAGATTCCAGGGCTGTGCCCTGCTGCCATTCATACAACGGTGTGGTGCTGCCGTCCCGGGGGTCTGCCAGCAGCAGCGTGTGGGTCTGGTCAGCCAGCTGTTCTGCTGTTTCGGTTTCCTGCGTGTTGCGCCGGATTTCTTTAAGCACCAGATGGTGGTCAAGGCATCCCGTCAGGAAAGCATAGCCGGCGCCGGACTCTCTCCACAAAGTTTCGCAGCTGCCGTCTGCCAGGCTGATGCGCAACAGGTTCTGGCTGCTTTGCTGCCCGTTGGTAACCCCGGTGGATAGGATGTATAGGGCATTTTCGTCCATGCAGAACCCATCCCCCGGGGTTTCGCCGTCGGCAAATTCGTACAGTACCTTCCGGTTGCTGCCGTCCATGTTGGCAGTTTCGATGCAAGCCGGGCTGTTCAGATAACAAAAGGCCAGCTGCTCCCCGTTGGTGAGAAGACGGGGAATGTTTTCTCCGAACCAGGCAGGGCAGGTTTCATCGTGATGCTCGCAGTTGGGTTGGGCGCACACCGGTACGGCCTGCCGGGAAGCATAGTCATAAAAGACCAGGCAGCCGGTCCAGTCATCATAGGTGTGAATGGTGTAGAACCCATCCGCCGTCTGTGCTCCGGCGGTGCGGGAAGAGACCAGACGGTTTTCCGGCTCACTGGCCGCCGCCGGTTCAGCTTCGCTGTCCGGAGCAGAGGATTCGGCACCCGGAACCGGGGCGGGGGAGGGCTGTGTTTCCTTGTCTGCGGGGGCTTTGGGAGAGCAGCCCGCCAGAAGACACAACATACCGGACACAAGGAACAAAGCAATCGGTTTTCTGCGCATGATTTTCCCCTTTCTGCGGAACGCAGCAGAGGTCGGCGGCGTTTCCGCAGTGCTGCTTGTTTCATTTTAACATATAAATGCAGAAAGCAATACCGTTTTGGCCGTTGCGGGGATTTTTTCCCCCGGAAAAGATGACACTGTCCCCTGTCCTGTGGTAAAATTGACAACAAGAAAACGCCGTTTCCCGGCGGAAATGAGGTGCCCGACGTATGAGAAAGAAAGTGTACCTGGGGGTGCTGGTGTTTGCCATCCTCGCCCTGGTACTGTGCGGCATTCCCGATGTGGCGGCAGGCATTGCGGCGCGCGGCATCACAGGGGTCGACTACGGCCCAGTGGTCTTTCCGCTGCTGCTGGCTGCATTGGCTCTGTACCAGTACCGCCGGCAGAAGTGACAAGGCGGGGGCAACTTCTGTTTCCGCGCGCTTGCGCAATCCTGTTTTGCGCATTATAATTGAATGTATCGGAAATTCAAAACCCGTATCCCGTGCCCTGCGGCCGGAACCAGTAACGGACAAGGCTTTGCCGGTCCGATAGAAGTGAGGAGAGTACCAATGGAAAAGATCAAGATGACCACTCCCCTGGTGGAGATGGACGGCGACGAAATGACCCGCATTCTGTGGAAGCAGATCAAGGACGAGGTCATTCTGCCTTTCGTGGGCCTGAAAACCGAGTACTATGACCTGGGTCTGGTCCACCGCGAGGAAACCAAGGACCAGGTCACGGTGGATGCCGCCAACGCCAACAAGAAGTATGGCGTGGCCGTCAAGTGTGCCACCATCACCCCCAATGCCCAGCGCGTGAAGGAGTACAACCTGACCCAGATGTGGAAGAGCCCCAACGGTACCATCCGCGCCATTCTGGACGGCACCGTCTTCCGTGCTCCCATCATGGTCAAGGGCATCTCTCCGGTGGTGCGCACCTGGAAGCAGCCCATCACCATTGCCCGTCATGCGTTCGGCGATGTATACCGTGCCACCGAGTACCGTGTCCCCGGCCCGGGCAAGGCGGAGCTGGTCTTTACCGGTGCGGACGGCACCACCTTCCGGGAAACCATTAACGATTTTGACGGCGCCGGCGTGATCCAGGGCCAGTTCAACAAAGACAGCTCCATCACCTCCTTTGCCCGTTCCTGCTTCCAGTTCGCTGTGGATACCAAGCAGGACCTGTGGTTCTCCACCAAGGATACCATCTCCAAGAAATACGACCACACCTTCAAGGACATCTTCCAGGAAATCTACGACACCGAATACAAGGAAAAGTTCGAAGCCCTGGGCATCGAATACTTCTACACCCTCATCGACGACGCTGTGGCCCGTGTGATCCGCTCCAAGGGCGGCTTCATCTGGGCCTGCAAGAACTACGACGGCGACGTGATGAGCGATATGGTTTCCACCGCTTTCGGCTCCCTGGCCATGATGACCTCTGTGCTGGTTTCGCCCGACGGCAACTATGAGTACGAGGCTGCTCACGGCACCGTTACCCGCCATTACTACAAGTACCTGAAGGGCGAGGAAACCTCCACCAACCCGGTGGCCACTCTGTTTGCCTGGTCCGGCGCCCTGCGCAAGCGCGGCGAGCTGGACGGCATCGACGCCCTGGGCAAGTTTGCCGATGTGCTGGAAAAATCCACCATCGACACCATCGAATCCGGCGTGATGACCGGCGACCTGTGCGCCATGTGGGAAGGGGAAAACCCCGCCCGCAAGGTCACTTCCCTGGAATTCCTGAAAGAGATCCGCGCCCGCATGGAAAAGGCTCTGGCCTGATGGCTCTCCCAGCTGTATAAAGGAACAGCCGCACCCCCCACAAAAGGGATGCGGCTGTTTTTATGCCTGCCGGACGGTCACAGGCGTACCGGCACCGGTTTTGTGATGGCCAGACTGTCCGGAGTGACGGCACATTCCATAGCCAGCACTTCCACCCCGGCCGCGGCGGCCCGGCGCAGGGCCTCCCCGAACGCCGGGTGGGTGACATCGTTGGGGGCAAAATCCACCATGCCGCTCATCTGCAGCACAAAGCAGACGGTGGCTTCGTACCCTTCGGCCCGGCAGCGGACCAGTTCTTCCAGATGCTTGACACCCCGCAAGGTGGGCGCATCGGGAAAGCGGGCGTGGCCGTTTTCTTCCAGGGTGACGCCCTTGACCTCCGCGAAGCCCTTGCGAGCCCCGGCCTCCCAGTAAAAATCAAAGCGGGAGTTGCCCCACACCGTTTCGGGGCGCAGCAGGGTCAGCCCGGGGCGGAACTGCCCGGCCGCGGCCCATTCCCCGAACACCTTGTTGGTGGCCTGGGAGTCCATGTTCACCAGCAGGGAGCCTTTGCGCACTGCGATCAGGTCGTACCGGGTCTTGCGGTTCGGATTGCCGGAATCCGCCAGATACACGGTGGCATCCGGCACCAGCAGTTCCCGGCAGCGGCCGGTGTTTTTCACATGGACCACTTCCTCGGCCCCGTCCACCCGTACATGGGCCACAAAACGGTTGGGCCGGGACAAAAAACGACCTTCTTTTACGGTTTGGTATTGCATTGTTTCTCTCCTGCCTGTATCCTGATAGGGTGAGTATAGCATCGGGCGGCGGTCTGTGCAAGCTGCCCGCAAGGAGGTCTTTCCATGCACATTCCCACCCGGGATACCACCCAGCAGCAAATTCAGCCCTTTGCCCAGGCGCTGGCGGAGGCCCGCCTCCCCCATGAGGACTACGATGTTTCCCATTGGCTGTACGTTCCCAGTATGTACTGTGATTACCGTTATATTCTGGGCACCGCCGGTCACAAGCCTCTGATCTGCGTGGGTATCAATCCGTCCACCGCTGCCCCCAACGACCTGGACAACACCCTCAAATCGGTGGAGCGCATCGCGCTGGGCAACGGGTATGACAGTTTCATCATGTTCAACGTCTACGCCCAGCGTGCCACCCGCCCGGACGATATGGAAAAGGAATGCAACCCGCTTCTCCACCGGGAGAACATGGCGGCTTTCCGCTGGGCGCTGGAGCAGACCCGCACCGGTGCCCCCGCCGTGTGGGCTGCCTGGGGCACCATCATCGAAAAGCGCCCCTACCTGGCGGATTGCCTGCGGGATATGATCGCCATCGGCGAGGAACTGGGCGCACGCTGGTACTCGGCCGGCGCCCGCTCCAAAAAAGGGCACCCCCACCACCCGCTGTACCTGCGCAAGGACTGTACCCTGGATGATTTTGATGTGGCCGGGTATGTGGAAACAAGCCTTTCGGCTCTGAAATAAAAGGAAAGACACCGCCGCGGACCGTTGGGTCCTGCAGTGGTGTCTTTTTTGTTTTGTTACAGCTGTTCCAGAAAGAAATTGATGAAATTCAGCGCTACGCCCAGGCAAGCCGCGTGCTTGGGATAATGGCACAGGTGCACATAATCGGCCTGCTCATCAAAGGGGTCCTGCCCGGCAGTCAGGCGGCGCAGTTCAGGCAGATAGGGGGGCAGATACTGGGCCAGATACCCGCCCAGCACGATGTTGCAGTCCAGCGTCATGCGGATGATGCACAGCCCCCGGGCCAGGTGCTGGAGGTAATCGGCCCACAGGGTGCCGTATGCGGGGTTCCCTGCCGCCAACCCGTCAAAAAATTGTTCCACTGTAATGCCCAGGTCAGTGGAGATGCGGGCGGAGGAACAGTAGGCCTCCAGACAGCCCTGCTGACCGCATTGGCAGCGAATGCCGCCGGGCTGTACGCAGATGTGCCCGAACTCGCCGCTGCGTCCGTTCTGCCCGGTATATGGGGCCCCGTTCATCAGGACGGCGCCGCCCACACCGCCTTCCAAAGAAAGATACGCCATGCTGTCCTTCTCTTTGCGGGCAAACCATTCGGCATATCCGCCGCTGGTGGCGTCGTTGCGGAAAAGGGTGGGGTAGGGGATGGCATCCATCAGGGGCTGCAGGTCCTCGTCCTGCAGGTGCATGGTGGGAGCAGCCAGGATGCGGGTACCCTCGGCGTTGAGAATGGCGGGCAGGGCCACGCCGACCCCCAGCAGTTTGTCCCGGTTCAGCCCGAAATCGTTCAGGAAAGATTCGATCTCAGCCGCCAGATACTGCCCCAGTACGGCCAGGTCTGCACTGCGGGGATGACTGCTTTTGCGGTAGGCAATTTCCTCCAGCCGCAGATTGGCGGCCAGAATGCGGAAATGGTCCCCGGAAACCGATACCCCCAGGGCAAAACGGGCATTTTCCGCCACGGTCAGGCGCAGGGCCCGCCGCCCGCCGGTGGAAGTACTCATCCCGTCCGGACGCACCAGTTCGGCGCGCAGCAGCTCGGTCAGGTTCTGGTGTACGGTGGGCAGGCTCATGGCAAGGTCATCGGCAATCTCCTGTTTGGAGCGCCCGGCCGGGGCATCGTACAGATACCGGTAAATCATATTGCGGGTAAGACGGCGCCGTTCGGTCGCTGTCTGGTGGAGCTTTTCCATAAAAATCCTCTTTGCCTTTTTATAAATGTGCCCGGCAGGGTTGTTTGCTTTAATCCTAGCGGAGCGGGGCGCAAAAGTCAACAAAAGCCCGACTTTTGCCGATAAGATACAGAAAATCCGACTATCTTTTGTAGGGTTTGTCGGTTGACAGTGGCTGCATGGCACGGTATCATGTAAAAGGAACTTCTATAAAAGTACTTTACTAAAGTATGGCCTGAAAGGTGGAATCACCATGTTCTATATCGGGGTGGACCTGGGCACGTCAGCCTGCAAGTTCCTGCTGGTGGATGAGGCGGGCCGGGTCTGCAACCAGGTATCCCGTGAGTATCCCCTGCATATGCCTCATACCGGCTGGAGCGAGCAGGACCCAGCCGATTGGTGGCAGGCCTGCCTGGAAGGAATCCCGGCGCTGTTGCAGGGATTTGACGCCTCCCGGGTAGAGGGAATCGGCTTCGGCGGCCAGATGCACGGTCTGGTGGCGCTGGACGGGACAGGAGCGGTCATCCGCCCGGCCATTCTCTGGAATGACAGCCGCACCGCCAAAGAAACCGACTACCTGAACAATGTGGTCGGCCGCGAAACCCTGAGCCGGTATACCGGCAATATCGCTTTTGCCGGGTTCACGGCACCCAAAATCCTCTGGATGAAAGAAAATGAACCGGAACGGTATGCCCGTATCCGCAAGATCATGTTGCCCAAGGATTACCTGGTATACCGCATGACCGGCGTACACGCCACCGATTACTCCGATGCTTCCGGTATGCTTCTGCTGGACGTGGAACACAAATGCTGGAGCCGGGAAATGTGCACGATCTGTGGCGTGGACCCCGCATGGCTGGCCACGCTGTATGAAAGCTGGGAGTTTGTGGGGCATCTTCTGCCCGATGTGGCCGCCGCCCTGGGCCTGCCGGAAACCGTAAAGGTTTGTGCGGGCGCCGGGGATAATGCCGCCGCCGCGGTGGGAACCGGCACGGTGGGGCAGGGGCGCTGCAACATCAGCCTGGGAACCTCCGGCACGGTGTTCATCAGCAGCAAGACGTTCGGGGTGGATTCCACCAACGGTCTGCACGCCTTTGCCCACGCCGACGGCGGCTGGCACCTGATGGGGTGCATGCTCTCCGCTGCCTCCTGCAACAAGTGGTGGATGGAGGACATCCTCAAGGTCACCGACAAGGCATACCCGGCCGAACAGGCGCCCATCACGGCAGACAAACTGGGCCGCAACCATGTGTATTTTCTGCCCTATCTCATGGGGGAACGCAGCCCCATCAACGATACCGACGCCCGGGGCACCCTGATCGGCCTGAGCATGGATACCACCCGGGCCGACATCACCCAGGCCGTGCTGGAAGGGGTGGCGTTCGCCATCCGGGATTCCGTGGAGGTGGCCAGATCCATCGGTGTGACCATTCCCCGGTCCAACATCTGCGGCGGCGGCGCCAAGAGCCCGCTGTGGTGCACCATTCTGGCCAATGTGCTGGGCATTCCGCTGGACATTCTTGTCACCGAGCAGGGCCCCGGCTACGGCGGTGCGCTGCTGGCCATGGTCTGCTGTGGCCGGTATCAAACCGTACAGCAGGCCACCGACGCCCTGGTGCATGTGAGCCGTACCGTGGAACCGGACCCGGAACTCACCGCCCGGTATGAGGAGCGGTACCAGAAATTCAAGCAGATCTACCCGGCCTGCAAAACACTGTTCAAAGTGCTGGCAGACTGAAAAGGGAGGTATTCCAACCATGACCATCTATCCCGTCACCGCACCGGAATTTGCCCGGTACGGCCGCGTCATTACCGGCTATGAGAAAGAATGTGCCGCCGTTACGGCAGCGCTGACTTCCTCCACGCCGCTGCCTGATGCCACCGACTATGTGCCGGGGGAACCGGCTTTGCAGAACCTGCCCGAAGCCCCCGTGCTGGGGCGGGCGCTGTTCGGCGGCATGCCGTTCCAGCTGGGCTGGTGCAACGGCCATAACACCAGACTGAACTGCCTGGAGTACCACCGGGACAGCGAATTCAACCTGGGCACCCAGGATTTTATCCTGCTGCTGGCCAAACAGGAAGAAATCGAAAACGGCCGGCTGGATACCGCCCGGGTCCGGGCTTTCCGCGTTCCCGCCGGCACGCTGGTGGAAGTTTATGCCACCACCCTGCATTACGCCCCCTGCCACACCGACCCCGCCAAGGGATTCAAGGTGATGGTAGCCCTGCCCAAAGGGACCAACACTGCCAGACCGGATATGCCGGCGCAGGGCGGGGATGATGCGTATCTGTGGGCCTGCAACAAGTGGCTGCTGGCCCATCCGGAATCGTCCGAAGCCGCCCAGGGCGCCCAGGCTGCCCTGACCGGTATCAATATTGACATTGCACAGGAACTGTAACATCCAATTATGTACATAAGGGAGGAACCCGCCATGAAATCCAACAACATTCCTGAAGTCCGTCTGGGCATCGTTGCCGTCAGCCGCGACTGCTTCCCCATCGCTCTGTCTACCCAGCGCCGCAAGAACATTGTGGCCGCCTGCAAGGACAAGGGCTTTGAACCCTATGAATGCAGCATTACGGTGGAGAACGAAGCCGATATGCAGAAAGCCCTGGAAGAGGTCAAGGGGGCCGGCTGCAATGCGCTGACCGTGTTCCTGGGCAACTTCGGCCCCGAAACCCCCGAAACGCTCATCGCCAAATACTTTGACGGTCCCTGCATGTTTGTGGCGGCTGCCGAGGGCGACGGCGATATGATCAACGGCCGCGGCGATGCCTATTGCGGCATGCTGAACTGCTCCTACAATCTGGGCATGCGCCACCTGAAAGGCTACATTCCCGAATACCCTGTGGGTACTGCTGAAGAGCTGGCCGACAAGATGGCCGAGTTCCTGCCCATCGCCCGTACCATTCTGGGTGTGCGTGACCTGAAAATCATCACCTTCGGCCCCCGTCCCCAGGATTTCTTTGCCTGCAACGCTCCCATCAAGGGGCTGTATGAGCTGGGGGTGGAGATCGAAGAAAACTCCGAGCTGGACCTGCTGGTCAGCTACCAGGCCCACAAGGACGACCCCCGCATCCCGGAAGTCTGCGCCGATATGGCCGCCGAGATGGGGGAGGGCAACTATTACCCCGAACTGTCCGCCCGCATGGCCCAGTTTGAACTGACCCTGCTGGACTGGGCCGAAGCCCACAAGGGCAGCAAGAAGTATGTGGCCTTTGCGGACAAGTGCTGGCCTGCCTTCCCCAGCCAGTTCGGCTTTGAACCCTGCTATGTGAACTCCCGCCTGGCCTCCCGCGGCATTCCCGTTTCCTGCGAGGTGGATATCTACGGTGCCCTGTCCGAGTACATCGGCATGTGTGTCACCGGTGATACCGTAACGCTGCTGGATATCAACAACAGCGTGCCCAAGTATATCTACGATGAGGACATCGCCGGCAAGTTCGATTACAAACTCACCGATACCTTTATGGGCTTCCACTGCGGCAATACACCTTCCTGCAAGATGTGCGCCGACCGTGCCGTCAAGTATCAGCTGATCCAGCACCGTCTGCTGGAACCCGCCGGCAGCGAACCCGACTTTACCCGCGGGACCCTGGAAGGGGACATTGCTCCTTCCGACATCACCTTCTACCGCCTGCAGTGCGACAGCGAGGGCACGCTGCGCGCCTATATCGCCCAGGGCGAGATCCTGCCGGTGGCCACCCGCTCCTTCGGCGGTATCGGCATCTTTGCCATCCCGGAGATGGGCCGTTTCTACCGCCATGTGCTCATCGAAAAGCGCTATCCTCACCATGGTGCCGTGGCCTTTGCCCATTGCGGCAAAGCGCTGTTTGAGGTGTTCAAGTATCTGGGCATCGGGGACATCGCCTACAACCGTCCCGCCAGCCTGCCCTATCCCACCGAGAACCCCTGGGCCTGAATGTGTGAACGCCATTGCATAGAGGAGGAGTGATTTCCATGAGCCTTTCCCAAACGGAACTGCAGCGCACCGATGCGTATTGGCGAGCTGCCAACTACCTGGCTGCCGGTCAGCTGTATCTGCTGGATAACCCGCTGCTCCGCCGCCCGCTGACCCGGGACGACGTGAAGAAAAAAATCGTCGGCCACTGGGGCACCGTACCCGGCCAGAACTTTGTGTATGTTCATCTGAACCGCATTATCAAGAAATATGACCAGGACCTGATCCTTATTTCCGGCCCGGGCCACGGCGGCAACTTCTTTGTGGCCAACGCCTACCTGGACGGCACTTACAGCGAAGTATACCCCAACATCAGCCGTGATGAGGAAGGTATGCGCCGCCTGTTCAAACAGTTCAGCTTCCCGGGCGGCATCTCCAGCCATGTGGCCCCCGAAACCCCCGGCTCCATCAACGAGGGCGGCGAGCTGGGCTACTCCATCGCCCATGCTTTCGGTGCGGTCTTCGATAACCCGGACCTCATCGCCGCAGTCACCGTGGGCGACGGCGAGGCCGAAACCGGCCCACTGGCCACCAGCTGGCAGTCCAACAAGTTCCTGAACCCCAAAGGCGACGGTGCCGTGCTGCCCATTTTGCACCTGAACGGGTACAAAATCTCCAACCCCACCGTCTTCGGCCGCATGACCCATGAGGAAATTGAACACTTCTTCCTGGGATGCTCCTGGAAGCCCTACTTTGTGGAGGGCGACGACCCCATGACCATGCACGCCAAGATGGCGGATACCCTGGATACTGTCATTGAAGAAATTCATGATATCCAGCGCCGCGCCCGTGCCGGTGAGGAGATGGGCCATATCCAGTGGCCGATGATCGTGCTGCGCACCCCCAAGGGCTGGACCGGCCCCAAGGTGGTGGACGGCAAGCCCATCGAAGGCACTTTCCGTGCGCATCAGGTGCCCATTGATATCACTCTGGGCACGCCGCATCAGGAAGAACATCTCAAGCAGATCGAAGAATGGCTGCGCAGCTACCATCCCGAAGAACTGTTTGATGAAAACGGCACCCTGATTCCCGAACTGCAGGAACTGGCGCCCACGGGGGACCGCCGCATTGCGGCCAACCCTCACGCCAACGGCGGCAAACTGCTGCGTGACCTGCGCACCCCCGATTTCAAGGAGTACGCCATCGACCTGCCCGCGCCCGGCAGCGTGGAAAAGCAGGATATGATCGAACTGGGCGGCTACATCCGCGACCTGTTCAAGCTCAACGCCGACGCAAAGAACTTCCGCATCTTCGGACCGGATGAAACCATGTCCAACCGGCTGTACAAATGCTTCGAAGCCACCAACCGTGACTGGAACTCCACCATGGTGCCGGGGGATGAATTCCTGGCTCATGATGGCCGCATCATGGACTCCATGTTGTCCGAACATCTGTGTGAAGGCTGGCTGGAAGGCTACCTGCTTACCGGACGTCACGGCTTCTTTGCTTCCTATGAGAGTTTCATCCGGGTGGTGGACTCCATGGTGGCCCAGCATGCCAAATGGCTCAAGGTCTGCAACCAACTGCCCTGGCGCCAGAGCATTGCTTCCCTGAACCTGATCCTGTCCTCCAACGTGTGGCAGCAGGACCACAACGGCTATACCCATCAGGACCCCGGCTTCCTGGACCACATCGCCAACAAAAAGGCCGATGTGGTGCGGCTGTACCTGCCGCCGGATGCCAACTGCCTGCTGTCCTGCTTTGACCACTGCATCCGCAGCCGCAACTATGTGAACGTGCTGGTCACCTCCAAGCATCCCCGGCCCCAGTGGCTGACCATGGAGCAGGCGGTCAAGCACTGCACCCAGGGCGTAGGCATCTGGGAGTGGGCCTCCAACGACGCCGGCGAAGAACCGGATGTGGTCATGGCCTGCTGCGGCGATACCCCGACCCTGGAAACCCTGGCGGCTGTCACCATCCTGCGGGATGCCCTGCCTGAGCTGAAGATCCGGGTGGTCAACGTGGTGGACCTAATGAAGCTGGAACCCAACACCAAGCACCCCCACGGTCTGTCCGATGCGGATTACGATGCCCTGTTCACCAAGGACAAGCCCATCATCTTTGCCTTCCACGGGTATCCCACCCTGGTCCATGAGCTGACCTACGAGCGCGCCAACCGCAATCTGTCGGTCCACGGCTACCAGGAGGAAGGCACCATCACCACGCCGTTCGATATGCGTGTACAGAACGAGATTGACCGTTTCCACCTGGTCAAGGATGCCATCCAGCATCTGCCCCAGCTGGGCAACCGCGGCGCCTACCTTATCCAGCAGATGAACGACAAGCTGGTGGAACACAAAAATTACATCCACGAGGTAGGGCAGGATATGCCCGAAATTCTGAACTGGAAGTGGCATTTGCCCCAGGATTGATCAAACACAAGGTTCTTTCCTTTTCTTCTCCATTTGACAGAAAAAGCCCGCCGGGATATTGGTCCCGACGGGCTTTTTGCGGTCTTTCTTCAATTTCCGAACTGCTGCTTCATCCGGTGCAGTTCCTTCAGGCGGGCGGCACCTTCCGGGCCCAGCCGCTGGGAGGCAGCCACCACCAGGGTGTCCACCAGAGCGGCGGCCGCGGTCATGGAGTGGTACTCTTTCTCGGTGCCGCGGTAGACGTACAGATTCAGGTCGGCCCGCTCTTCCGCAGGCGGATGCAACCGCCCCGTAAAGCACAGGGTGCGGTACCCGGCGGTTTTGGCCCGGCGCAGAATCATCCGCCCTTCCGCCGATACCTTGGAAAAGCCGAAGAAGATCACCAGGTCGCCCTCTTCCGCCTGCACCAGCCCTTCCAGCAGTTCGGTGCCGCTGCCCGGCAGCAGCTCCACCGGCAATCCCAGGCGGCGCAGCCGGAAAAACAACAGCTGCCCCATGGAGGCGGAAGCGCTCTTGGCCTGGATAAAGATGCGCCGGGCTTTCAGCAATGCCTGCAGGGCAGCCTCAAAAGCGTCATCGTCCAGGTTTTCCATGGTTTTCTGCAGGCAGGTCTGCTGTTGCTGCAGATAATGGCGGGGGTCAAACTCGCCGTCCGCCAGCACGGTGCGGGCCAGTTTGCCTGCCGGACCTTCCAGATGATTCTGGGCCAGCACGGTGTTTTTCAGCTGCTTGAAATCCTGGCAGCCCATATGCCGTGCAAAGCGGGAAATGGTGGCTTCCGATATTTCCAGGTCGGCCGAAAGCTGCCCGATGGTCATGAACAGAAACTCTTCCCGATGGCTCTCGATATATTCCAGCAGACGCCGTTCGGCAGGGGTCAGCTTTTCGGGATTTTGCGGAAATTGCAGCGGCATAGGTATCCTCCCCGGAACAAATACTGTGGCTATTATACCACAGACGGAGCATATTGGGCAGTCCAGGCCGGCTCTTTGCCCAGCAGGACCGCCACATAATCCCCGCCCAGGGCGTGGATCTCTTTCAGCGCCCGCTTGAGCAGCGCCGCTGTGGCCACCTGCCGGGAGGCCTGGGTGGATACACAGATCTCGTATCCGCCTTCCAGGATGGCATCGTGCAGGGCCGCCACCGTGTTGAAGGTGCGGTCAAAGCGGGTGCGCACACAGCCGTACTGCACGGCCTGGTGGGTGTCGCTGCCGCTGACCACCGGCAGCCCCAGGGCCTTGCCCAGCCCGGTGGTCAGTTTTTCGGTGCGGGGGCGGTTCTCGGCAATGTCCTTGCCGTTCATGTCCAGAAAATCCAGGCGGACCAGCTGTTCGGTGGGCAGCTCGGGAATGTGCCCGCCTTCCCGGAAGGGATGGGCTCCACCCACCAGCACGGGATATTCGTCGAACAGGTCCATCAGGTCCGCAAAGGGAAGAAACTGACCCTTTGCCTTGTGGGGTTCCAGGCGGCGGTTCAGCTCCAGAATGACCTCCATAGGTCCGATGGACAGGATGTGGCCGCCCTCGGCAATGTCGGTTTCCATGCCGGGAAAAATGCGCAGCCCGTCAAAAAGCAGGGTGTCGCCGTCCCGGTCGGCGTGGGCCGCAATGTAACGGTACAGTTCCGCAAAGCCCCAGGTGTTGAAGTGCTCGGTCAGGCACAGGGCATCCAGCCCGGCATTTCGGGCCTGGCTGAACAGCCAGTGGGTGTAATCCTCGGAAAAAGGCAGCTTTTTGGCCAGCTTTCCGTGGGTGTGAAAATCCAGATACATGGTTTTGCCTCCTTTGGTCATACCAGACTGCACAGCAGCAGGGTGGCCGCTACCCACAGCACCGACACGGCGGCAAAGATGCCGTCGTCCCAGGTCAGGCGCAGCCCCGCCAGCTTGATGCGGCGCACCTCCTTGTTGGTGGCGGCATAGCGGTAGCCGCGGATCTCCAGCGCTTCCACCGTGGTGCGGCTGCGCTTGGCGGTGTTCAGCATCAGGGGATAGAAGGCGGCCATGATGATTTTGATCTGGTATGCCAGGTATTTTACCTTGCCCGCAACGGTTTCGTGAGCGGGCGGGTTGCCCCGCAGCCGGTAGCTGAGCAGCACGTTCTGGAACTCCTCCATGAGCATGGGCAGGATGCGGTAGGCGTAAGAGATGGAGAAAGACAGCCGTTCCGGGCAGCCGTACCACATCAGGCCGTTGGCCAGCCGGTCGGGGTCCAGGCCGGAAAACACCGTCACCGATGCCAGAGAGATAGTGGCCACTTTCAGGGTCAGCACCAGCAGGGGCAGCACAGCGGAAGCATCGCCGCCGAACAGCCAGGTCACCAGCAGCAGATACCCGGTCTGGGAGAACACCCCCACCCCGAACAGCAGCAGCACCAGCCCGGCCACCCGGGCCAGCAGGGTGGTGATCATGACCAGCACGAAGCAGCCCAAAAGAAAGGTCACGTCATGCACGAACCAGGGCACCAGCCCGAAGAACAGATACCAGGCCAGCAGCACCCGGGGGTCCCGGGCGGCAATGACCGTATCGTTGTTGCCGTAAGCGTTTTTCAGCACCTGATTGCGCAGAAAATCCATGGAAAATTTGTCCAGAATATTCTCGGAAAGTTTTTGCATCATCACGCGTCCACTCCTTCAAACCGGTCAAGAAACTCCGGCACGGTGTAGAACAGGGCCTTTTCGTTCAGAGCCTGGCCCATGGAAAAAATCTCCGGCGGGCGGATGCCCACCAGGGCCGCCAGGTCCCGGTTGCCGAAAATCTCGTCCCGGGTACCGTCCGCCACCACCTTGCCGCCGCACAGCACGATGATGCGCTGGGCCCACTCGCACACCAGCTGCATATCGTGGGTGGCAATCAGGACAGTTTCGGTAATTTCCTTCATCTCGTTCAGGGTGCGCAGGATTTCCCGGCGGGTGGCAATGTCCAGGTTGGCGGTGGGTTCGTCCAGCAGCAGGATGCCGGGGTTCAGCGCCACGCCGATGGCCAGGCTGGCCCGGCGCATCTGCCCGCCCGAGAGCAGCCGCCCGTCCCGGTCGGCCAGCTCGGTCAGCCGGAAGCGTTCCAGCAACGCCTTGGTCTTTTCCGGCCAGTTTTCCACGCCGCGCACCTGCATGGCGTAGGCAACGTCCGCTTCGATGCTGTCCTTGATGAACATTTCTTCCGGGTTCTGGTACACCAGGGAGATCAGCCGGGAAAGCTGTTCGGGCCGTGTGTCCCGCAAAGGGGTGCCGTTCAGGGCCACGGTGCCCTCTTTCGGGCGCAGAAGCCCCACCAGCATCTTCATCAGGGTGGACTTGCCCGCGCCGTTGGACCCGATGAGGGCAATCTTTTCCCCTTTGTAGAGGGAAAGGTCCAGCTTGTCGAACACCACCCGGGGCTCGCCTTTCACGCTGCGGTAAGCAACCGTCACCCCGCGCAGGGCGGCCGCTTCGGGACCGCGCTCCGGTTTGGAAACGGCAGGGCAGGGAACCGCCGTTTTGCGTGCCAGGGAAGCAAAGACGGTTTTGCCTTCCTCCACGGTGGTGGGCAGTTCCACCCCGGCGGGCAGCAGGCCGCGGGTCTGCAGGGCGTGGGCCGCCTGGGTTACCTGGGGCGGAAAGATGTTGCAGCTTTGCAGTTCCTCCACCCGGGCCAGGGCCTGCCGTGTGGGCAGTGTCCAGGCCACCTGACCGTCTTTCAGCAGCAGGACGTGCTGGCAGAAATCGGCAATGTACTCGGTGTGATGCTCAATGACCAGAATGGTCTTGCCGTATGTTTTGTTCAGTTCCCGCAGCACGCCGTAAATGCGGTCGGCGTGGCCGGGGTCCAGCTGGGCAATGGGTTCATCCAGAATCAGGATGTCCGGCCCCAGGGCCACCGCCCCGGCCAGCGCCAGCAGGTGGGTCTGCCCGCCCGAAAGCTGCCAGACATATTCGTCCTCCCGCCCTTGCAGCCCGCATTGGGCCAGAGCGCGGCGGCCCTGTGCCAGATAGTCCCGCATGCCGTAGTTCAGGCAGGCATAGGAAGCATCGTCCAGCACGGTGGGGCGGACGATCTGGTTTTCAAAATCCTGGTACACATAGCCCACCTTCTGGGCCAGCGTACCCACATCGCTTTGCAGCGTATCCTGCCCGGCCACACAGACCTGCCCGGAAAATTGTCCTGTGATAAAGTGCGGAATCAACCCGTTGAGCACCTTGCACAAAGTGGATTTCCCGCAACCGTTGTTGCCCACGATTGCCAGGAAATCCCCTTGTTCCACTGTCAGATTTACATGCTGCAAGGTGGGGCGGGCCGCACCGGGATAGGTATAACACAGGTCCCTGATCTCGATGATGCCCATTTGTATTACTTCGCCTCAGCCTTTCTCTTCATAACCATCAGGATGGCCAGTGCCAGAACGGCAGCCACAAGCATGCCCACCGCAAAGGCGGTGCCGCTTTCCGCCCAGGAGGCTTCCCAGTCGATGAGTTCCAGGCCGCTGGTGGCCAGCATCTCGGCAGCCACAGCGCACACAAAGGCCACGGCGCAGCCGGCCAGCGTCTTGCCGCTCAGCGCGGGAGCAGCGGTTTCGGGGGTGCGGGGGCTCATGCCCAGCAGCGGTTCGATCTTGCCGTACAGCCGGGGAACCAGGTACAGGGTGGGCAGCAGGCAGAACAGAATGCCGGAGAAGAGCAGGTCGTTCAGGAAAGCGAAGCCTTCGGTGGCAAAAACACTTTCGGGCAGACCGGCCACAGCCTCAAAGTCTTCCACCGCAAACTGCACCTTGCAGATGTCCACGATGGCGCCCATGAGCAGCTGGGCACCGGTGCCCAGGAAAGCCGCAATGCCAACCATGCGGGTGTTGCGGGGGTCACGCACCAGACGGCCCGCCAGATACACGCCGATGGTCACGGTGATGAACTTTTCCACTTCGCCCAGGCCGCCGAACTGGCCCAGCATGATCTCGCTGAAAACCAGCTCACCGGTGGCAGCGCCCAGAGCGGCCGAAAGCGGGTCGAACAGCATGGCCAGCACCAGCGGGATGAACAGGAAATATTCCACCGAGAATTCCACGATGCCGACCTGGAATTTGGGAATCAGTTCGGTGAACAGGGTGGCCAGACCGTACAGCGACATGGTCAGCACAAAGACCATCAGCTTCTGGGACTGGTTCATGGTTTTGATTTGCGCTTGGTTCATAGTGGATTGCCTCCCCAATATTTTTCACTCCGTATTGCGTCCCCTTTGCGGGGTACGGTTTCATTGTAGACCGGCAATGAAAATTTCTCCACCAGAAACCAGTAAAATGAAAGTTAATTTTCAGTAAAGTGGGCGGCCCAAACAAAAACACCGCGCCATACAGCGCGGTGCAATTGGGATTGATGGAAGGAAAATACGGTTCAGACCGCCTGTTCCACGGTCTGCGCCACAATGTGGTAGCTGGGAAATCCCCCGCAGTCGTATTCCTCGTAGGTGCCTGTCACCACGAGCTCGGTGCCGGCTTCGGGCAGCTCGCCGCCCTCCCAGATGAACTCCAGCCCCTGCTGGCAGCAGGCGGTGGCATCCTCAATGACCACGGTATAAAAGTGGTCGATGCCCAGGGCCGGGTTGGCTTCGTATACGGCCAGCTGGCCCTGCATCCGCACGGTTTTGCCCACATAGTCTTCCGGGGTGCGGACCATGGCGGCCACTTCCGCAAACACCATGGTGGAGGACAGCCCGGTCAGGTCCACTTCCGCCCCCTCCGGTTCCGGAGAGGGGGTGGGAGCCGGTGTTGCCGTGGCCGGCGGGGCAGAAACGGAAACAGCTTCCGAAGCGGCCGGGGCCGATGAACAGGCAGTGAGCAGCAGGCATAGGGCAGCCGCTGTCACCCACAAGCGGTTCATGCGGCACCTTCCCGTACGACGCCTGCCAGCCAGAACAGGGCGAATCCGGCCATGTCCACCGCCACAATGGTGGCGCCCACGGGGGTGCCTGCCAGGATAGAAACCAGAATACCACCCGCCGCACACACCACCGAGAACACCGCCGCGCAGATGGTCACCCCCAGAAAACTGCGGCAGACCCGCATGGCGGCCAGCGCCGGGAAGATGATCAGGGCGGAGATGAGCAAAGACCCCACCAGATACATGGCCAGCACAATGATGACCGCGATGATCACGGCCAGGATCAGCTGGTACAGTCTGGCATTCATGCCGGAAGCCTGGGCGAAGGATTCGTCAAAGGTGACGGCGAAAATTTTGTGGTACAGCAGCACGAACAGAGCGACCACCACCACCGAAAGCCCGGCGCACAGCCAGACTTCCTCTTCAGTGAGGGTCAGGATGGAGGTGGAGCCGAAAAGGGTGCTGCACACATCGCCTGCCAGGTTGGGGGTGGCGGAGAAGAGATTCACCACCAGATAGCCGAAGGCCAGGGTCCCCACCGACAGCATGCCGATGGCGGCATCGCCCCGGATCTTGGCGTTCTGCCCGCCCCGCAGAAGCAGCACGGCGCAGAGGATGGTGACGGGCAGCACCAGCAGCATGGTGTCGGTGAATTGCAATACCGTGGCCACCGACATGGCGCCGAAAGCCACATGAGAAAGCCCGTCGCCCAGATAGGAAAAGCGCTTGAGCACCAGTGTCACCCCGAACAGGGAAGAGCACAGGGCAATGAGCACCCCCACAATGAGGGCGTAGCGCACAAAGGGATAAGTCCAGTAAAATTGCAGAGTTTCGATCATGCGAAAAATTCAATAGTCAAATGCAATAACTTTTTGCTTATATTTTTGTACATTTTATCGCACCACAACAAAGCCGTCAACATTCACTCTTTTGTTGGCAGCCTGTTATAACCCCTATTCTATTGCACCGACTATAACACATCACGCCTTTTTCAACGATTTATCTATATTTTGCTCTCTTTATCTACCCATCATGCCGCAATGCCCAGTTCCCGCAGGCACTCTCTAAATACGATCTCGCTTGACTTGTACCCTAATATCTTCCGTGGATAATTATTTATCCAGTTTTCGGCCTGCGCGATCTGCGCGTTCGTCACCGCCGCAAAGTTCGTGCCCTTGGGGAACCGCCGCCGAATCATGCCGTTGGTGTTCTCGTTGGTGCCCCGCTCCCAAGAGGAATACGGGTGGCAGAAATACACTTTAGTCCGGGGCAGGCGCTTGTTGACACAAGAGCGTTCCAGCTCCTCCGCCGCCGCAAACTCGGTGCCGTTGTCAAAGGTAATGCTTTTGAAGATCGCCCTAAACCGCCGGGCACCAAGTTTCCGTTCCAGCGCGTCCAGCGCCTTGACCACCGTTTCAGCCTTGCGGTTTGGTATCGCTATAATGATTTCTTTCCGGGTCTTGCGCTCGGTCAGGGTCAGTAGGGCGCGGGTGGTTTTTCGCTTTCCCTTGCCGCTGTACACAGTGTCGCCCTCCCAATGGCCGAACTCCTCCCGCTCGTCGATCTCCTCCGGGCGCTGTTCAATGCTTTCGCCCGCCGGGGCGCGGCTGGCGCTTTTGTTCTTCTTCACTTTCTTATACTTATGCTTTTTCTTTCCGTGCCGGGGCAACTCCTCTTGCGTCAGGTTCAAGAACAAGCCCTTGGCAATGTACTTGTAGATTGTCGGCACCGACAAACTGGTTTTGAACTTTTTTCCCTCAATCATGGCAAACCCCAGCACCGCCGCCGGGCTACAATCTTTGTCTAAAATCGTGGTTTCAATATAGTTTGCCAGCTCATGGTCATTGCCTATTTTCAAGTCCGGCCCCTTTTCCCGCAGGTGGGCTTGGTATTTCTCCTCGGCAATATCCGGGCTGTACGCGGTTTTGACCTCCCATGTTCCGCCGTCCAACCTGTCATACGCGCCACGCTTCAACTCCCGGTAAATAGTCGAAACATGAACGCGCAGCTTGTCCGCCACCTCTCGCGGCTTCATCCCCATTTTCAGCCACTTTTCTATGCGCAAGCGGTCTGTCATGGTCAGGTGCTTATAGGTTCGTACTGTGTTTCCTCCTCTCCAACATCTGCGCTGCCAGTGTCGGCTTCTGCCGTTCTGTGCAGCTTTAGCACACAATACCATTCAAAAATAGCGGTCTGCGGCGCTTTTGTCAACCTCTCCGCATAACAGAAAAGGCCCCGGCCACCGTTCAAAACGAACAGCAGTCGGGGCCATATCTTAGTATTTAGTTCTGCGGGGTCTGCTCGGCGTCAGAAAAAATTTTTCCGATCTCCCCAATGGCGTTTTTCTCGGCAAGATCAAGTTCTTTCACCGCCGCCTCAATAAATGCGTTGATCTCCGGGGTAACAGTAATGCCGTTTGCCTCCAGCAACTCCACGACAAAGTGTTTTTTGGTCGCCTTGTCAATGGTACCCGCCTCGGCCTGCTTCTCGGCGGCCTCCACGAACTTCTTCACGATGGAGTACAGGCGCTTTTCTTTCAGCCAAGGCAGGCCAGTGTCTTTCAACCACGGGATAACCAGCGCGGTAAAGGACGCACCCAGCACCGCAAACACGATTTCCAGCAGATTGTTCACAACGATTGTCACAACTTCATTCATGATCTTTTCCTCCTATATATAGTCGGTCAATTGGGCAGCTTCAAAACCTGCCCGGCGTGGATGGTGTTATTTTTCAACCCGTTCAGGGTCTTGATCTCCTTGTAGCGGGCACCATTGCCAAGCTGCTGCGCAGCAATGCGCCACAGGCTGTCGCCCGCTTTCACGGTGTAGGTCTTGGCCGCCGGGGTAGCGCTTGCTTTGCCGGTAATGGCCGCCGCGTCCACCCAGCCATACACGGTGCTGGTGCTATCGGTATGTACAAGGTGGTAGGGGTGCTTTCCAGCCGTGGCAACCGCCGTCACCTTGGCCGGGCCGGGCTTCACGGTGGTGCCGCTGGCGGCCTGCGCGTTGGCGTAGTGCTTGCCACCCGCAAACTGCACAATGTCGCCCACCTTGTATGTCAGCGCAGTGTTGCCCGTGGCGGTGCCGGTGTTCGTGCTGCCGCCTGTCTGCCCGCCGGGGGTAGCTGCACCAAGACGGGCTTTGAACGCGGCCCACTTGGCGGCGCTGCCGGTGTCCTCGTTCCAGCCGATGATACCGGGGCACGGCTTGCCGTTCACATCATAGTGGCGGATAACATGGGCGGCGTCAATACCGTATTCCGCCATCAGGTACTTCACCAGCTCCACAAGATTGCTCACAACCTTGTCGGTAAAGCGCCAATGGCTGTCGTTGGCAACAGTCATTTTGCCGGTGTCATTGGTAGAGCATACCTCAATGCCAATGGTGTTGCGGTTCGTGGCCTTGCCGTAGTAAGCACCGCCCTTGGTATTGTACTTTCCGCCGCCGCAGTGCCAAGTGTAGCGGTTGCGAATATCGCCGTTGTACTGCACCGCGCCGCCGTCGTCCACGATAAAGTCCGCCGAAACCTGCTTAGAGGTGCTGCCAAAGTAAGAGGCCGTGCCCGCTGCACTGCCCGGCTTAGAGGTCACACCGGCGGTGTAATGCACAACGATGTACCGGATTGCGCGGCCTGCTGCCGCCGTGGTGTTGTGGGTACTGGTTTTCTTGGTAATGCTGATATTCATACTCGTTTTGTCCTCCTGTTCCGCCTTGCCGTCGTACACGGTCAAGCCGTATTTCTCAATCAACTCAATCAGCTTTTGCGGGTAGCCGGGGTCGGTGGCATAGCCCGCCGCCTTGATCGCTTTGCAGGCCACCTTGTAGTCGCGCTCGCCAACCACTGCCGCATACCGCTTGTTCGCCAACAAAAATGCGCTATGGTCGGCAACGCTTTCTGCCCAACTGTCATAGGCACGGAACAGCGCGGTAATGGTGGTGTAGGTTGCGCCGTCGTAACACTCCTTGGTGTCCTTGCTGTACGCTTTCCCGCTCCACCGCGCGTCAGCCTTAATGCCAAACAGGGCGTTGGCCTTGGTGGCAAGCTCCGATGCACCCCAGCCGCTTTCCAAGATTGCCTGCGCAATGGTCAGGCTGGCAAGGATTCCGCTTTTCTGCATATCGGCCTGTGCCAGCGGCCCCACCATTGCGAGAAATTTTCTTTGTTCCATACGGTTTCCTCCGAAAAAGAGAGAGGGCCGCACCCGCAGCTCTCCGTGGTTTTCTGTTTACGCATTATGCGCCGGGCATATCGCCGGGCGGCACCTCTGCCGCCTCGGCCTTTGCCTCCTGCTTGTCCTCCTGTTCCCACTTCCGTTCTCGGTTGCGGTCTTTGGTGGTCTTAATCCAGCCCATAATGCCGCACTCGCCGCCAAGGGTAGCAAAAACGCAGGTAATCAAGGTGTCCGGCACCGTGCCGTATACCTTGAAAAGTTGAATCATAACAATGGTGAACACCAGCAGAGAAACGCCGACGATCACCAAGATCAAGTCCATAACCTTGATGTTCCGGCGTTCCGTTTTCTCTGCGGCGTTTTCAACACTTTCAAC
>CALESJ010000029.1 GCA_937907025.1 uncultured Faecalibacterium sp. | reverse complement strand
GCTTCACAACCCCACCGCCGCTGCGCGGCACCTCCCCAACCACAGGGGAGGCTCCTGAGGTAGAGATCGGCTCCCCTGTGTAAGGGGAGCTGGCGCCGGTAGGCGACTGAGGGGTTGTAGGCTTTCGGCTGTGACCCGTAAACAGGAAACGCCGCAGGCTTCACAACCCCACCGCCGCTGCGCGGCACCTCCCCAACCACAGGGGAGGCTCCTGAGGTAGAGATCGGCTCCCCTGTGTAAGGGGAGCTGGCGCCGGTAGGCGACTGAGGGGTTGTAGGCTTACTGGTGTTGCCCGTAAACAAGAAACGCGGCAAACTTCACAACCCCACCGCCGCTGTGTGGCACCTCCCCAACCACAGGGGAGGCTTGGGGCAAAGTTATACCTAAACCGGCCACATTCTTCCGTTTTGCGACTAACCTGCTGGCTACGCCATTTAAATCCATTCCTTGCTCACCGGCCCCAGCCGGCGGCCGCCGCATCGGAACGGCGGGCCCTTTTCGTTTCCTTTTCGGGCACGAAAAGGAAAGACTTACCCGCAAGCCCCCGCTTGCCAAGAAGCCGCCAACATTCCACAACACCCCCAAAATTTGTGGAAAACTTTCCGGGTTGCCACTCTCCCCTCCCCCCATTAAAAAACACCCAAAAGAAAAACCCCCATACCGTTTTCCGGTACAGGGGTTCTGATTCAGCTCTTACAGCTCGATCTTGCCGAACATCTCAAAATCGTCGCTGTCGTTGATGCGGGTGCTGCGGGCCGGGGCCTGGGGCTTGGCTTCCGGATCACGGGGGGCCGAAGCAAACTCACGGCCGGGCACGCTGGAATTCCGGGGACCCTTGCCGTATCCGCGGCCGCCCTCGCGGCGGGGACCGCGGCTGCCCCCCTTGCCGCCCCGTCCGTCACGGCGGGGACCGCGGCCGCGGCGGTCGTCACGGCGCGGGCCGTGGCTGCGGCGGCCGATGCTCTCCCGGTCGGGCAGGTTGCTGGCATCGGGGTCGGTGGAATAGATCACCACGCGGCGGTCCTTGCCCTCGCCCTTGCTCTCGCTGCGCACACCCTCGATGCCCGCGATGGCGGTGTGGATGATGTGGCGCTCATAGGGGTTCATGGGCTCCATCTCGTAGCAGCAGCCGGTGCGCTGCACACGCTCGGCGATGCGGCGGGCCAGGGCGTTCAGGTCGTCCTCCCGCTTGCCGCGGTAGCCGCCCACGTCGATGCCCAGCTTGATGTAGGGGCCTTCCATCCGGTTGATGACCAGGCTGGCCAGGTAGGACAGGCTCTCCATGGTTTCGCCGCGGCGGCCGATGAGCACGCCCATGTGCTCGCCGTCCACCTTCAGGATGGTGGCTTCGCCCTGTTTGACGGCCCGGAAGGTGAAATCCTTGGCGCCCAGCAGGTTGAAGATGGGGGTCAGGTAGTCCACCGCGGCCTGCAGCTGCGGGTCAGCGGCGATGTCCAGGGGCACTTCGCTGTTGTCGGCCTGGGCCGGTTCGGCCGGGGCAGCTTCCGCAGCGGCGGGGGCTTCTTCGGCCGCAGCAGGGGCAGCGGCTTCGGCGGTTTCGGCCTTGGGGGCTTCCTCCGCCACCGGAGCGGCGGGCTTCGGAGCCTCGGCGGTTTCGGGTTCTTCCACCGTCACCTTGACTTTGGCCGGAATGGTCTTGAACAGCTTGCGGGTGGGGAATTCCAGCACCTCATAGCTCACGCCCAGGTCATCGCGGTCCACACCCAGCTCGCGGCAGGCAGCCTCGACGGCTTCCTCCACGGTCTTGGCGGTCATTTCGATTTCGCGCATGTTGACTTCCTCCTATCTCTGCCCTTTCACAAAAGGGCTTGGTGTTTCAACCTTGCCGCTTACTTCTTGCGGCGGCGGCCCTTTTTGCCCTCGATCTCCATCTCCAGGCGTTCGGCTTCGGTCAGGGGGGTGGTGCGCTCACCGGCGTACTTTTCGGCGTCCTTTTCCCGGGCGCGGGCCAGACGGATCTTGTCCAGCTCCTTCTGGTTGACGCTCTTTTCCACCTTCTGGCCCTTCTCTTCCACCACCACGGTGTGGGTGGCGCGCTTGGCAGCCTTCTTGGCCGCCAGTTCGGCCTCATACTGGGCCTTGAACTTTTCGGGGCTGTAAATCTTGTAGGTCAGGAAGCTCTGGCCGATCTGGCACAGGTTGCCCACGGTGTAGTACAGGCAGAAGCCGACGGGGGCGGTAAAGCAGAACCAGACGAACATCAGGTTCATGGCCAGCATCATGAATTTCATGCTGCCCTGCATCTGGTTGCCCATGCCGGAGAGCTTCTGGGTGATGAAGTAGGAGATGAACATGGTCACAGCAGCCAGGATGGGGAAGATGGCCAGCGGGGTGATGGCAAAGCCGGCGGCGCCGGTCATCTGGAAGCCCAGGAAGCTGGTGTTGAAGTTCTGGATGGAGGCATACTGGTCAGCGGTCAGGGCGCTGCAGGCAACACCGGACTGGATCTGGGAGATCAGGGTGCTCTGCATCAGGGTGACGTTGTTGGTGGCAATGCCCAGTTCCTGGCAGGCGGCGGTGATCACGTCGGCGGGGATGCCCAGGATGTAGCGCACGGGGCGGTACACAACCTCGATAACGCCGAACAGAACCAGCAGGTTCAGGATCATGGGCAGGCAGCCGGACATGGGGTTGTAGCCGTATTCCTGCTGGAGCTTCATCAGCTCTTCATTCTGTTTTTCCTGATTGTTCTTATATTTCTGCTGGATCTCGGTGATCATCGGCTGGAATACCGACATCTTGGCGGTGGATTTCTGCTGTTTGATGGCCAGGGGCAGCAGCAGAATGCGGACAAGCACGGTGAACACGATCATCGTGACGGCGTAGTTGGGGATCAGACGATAGACGAGCGCCATCACCGGTCCCAGGATAAATGCGAGAAAACCCATAGTCGTTCCATTCCGCCCCGTCCGCGCACAGGACATAGTATTTTATGTTGGAAGGTCTTTGCCGCGCGGGACAAAGACATAAGGGGACATGGTTGGATTTTCCACAATTTTTGCGGGAATTGTGGAAAGGCCTCCCCTGTGTAAGGGGAGGTGCCGCGCAGCGGCGGTGGGGTTGATTGACAGCGTTGCTGCCGGGTGTAACGGCTGGCAGCCGGGAAGTCTTTCCTTTTCGTGCCCGAAAAGGAAACGAAAAGGGCCCGCCGTTCCGATGCGGCGGCCGCCGGCTGGGGCTGCGGCCCCAGACCCCGAGATGCGGCCACCTTACGACGGCCTTCTCAGGTCCTGGGGGACCTGAGCAAGGAATGGATTAAAAAGGCGTAACCAAAAGGTCACTGATAAAACGGCAGAGAGCGCTCAGGATAGGTACAACCTTGACGGATGACTTCCATTAGCAACCGTTACCGGGAAATGGTATTAAAATCATTTTCTTTGCTCACCGGCCCCAGCCGGTGAGAAGGCCGTCCCGGAGGGGTGGCCGCATTCCCCGGGTCCAGGGCCGCAGCCCTGGTCGGCGTCCACCGCCTCGAAACGGTGGCACTTTTTCGCTTCCTTTTTGGTGTCAAAAAGGAAGGACACTCCGGCAGACTGTCGTCCACCAAGAAGCCAGCGGAAAACCAACCACTCAGTCGCCTATCGGCTGCCAGCTCCCCTTGCACAGGGGAGCCTTTTGGCCCTCACCCCCGGGTCAGTTTCCGGTCATCGCTGACCCAGCGGCCTTTCGGCGGCACCGGGTCAAACCCGAACTTGCCCAGCGGGTTGCAGCGCAGAATGCGCCACACTGCCAGCAGCAGCCCTTTCACCGGGCCGTGTACCTGCAGTGCCTGCACCGCATACTCGCTGCAGGTGGGTACAAACCGGCAATGATGCCCCAGGTGGGGGCTGATGTGCTTCTGGTAGCCCCGGATCAGGGCCACCATCCCGCGGACGATCACTTCCCTGCTCCCTCTTTCGGGGCAGCCGGGGTCGGTTTGGGCGCTTCTTTTGTTGCCTGGGCAACAGGAGCTTTGTCCGGCAGCCCGGCTTTCTGCAGTAAGCGGCTGAAAGTCCGGCTGACCTGGGTGCTTTTCAGGTGAGGCGTGCGTGCGCGTGCCACTAAAATTATATCATATCCGCCGACATTTTGCGAGAGGTGTTCCTGCAGGGCGGCGCGCATCACGCGGCGGGCGCGGTTTCGCTGCACCGCCCCGCCCACCTTTTTGGTGGCGGTCAGACCGATGCGGGTGGTGCCCAGGCGGTTCTTGGCCACATACAGCACCATATGGGGGTGGACGTAGCTTTTGCCCCGGCTGTAAATGCGGGTAAAGTCCCGGTTTTTGTTCAGAACGCGGTATTTCATCCTTTGGGCCTCTTTCGGTGGCGGTTGTTTAGAAAAAAAGGCCACTGAACATACTCAGCGGCCTTTGTGCTTGTTATCGGGTTCGCTTGACTCAGACGGTCAGGCTCTTGCGGCCCTTGGCGCGACGGCGTGCCAGAACCTTACGGCCGTTCTTGCTGGCCATACGCTTCAAAAAGCCATGGACGCGGCTGCGCTGACGCTTTTTGGGCTGGAAAGTCTGCTTCATCTTTTTTTCCTCCTTTACGCGGTTCTCCCCTGGCGGGCTTGATCCTTAGTGATAAAAATCGCTTTCGGCAATGCCCGGTTCCTGGGGGCAGCCTTGCAGACTTTGATTATAAAGGATAAAACCACGTCTTGTCAATACCTTTTTGTGCAAAAATCCATATACCGGGGCGGGACCTTGCCCGGGTATTGCACACAGGGGCGCAAAATATGGGGTGTTTTTGTGTCCGGCTCCCGATTTTTCCCCAAAATAGGGCGGATTGTGTGGAAAACTTTCCGGGAGTTGAGAGCGGCTCCCCTGTGTAAGGGGAGCTGGCAGCCGTAGGCTGACTGAGGGGTTGGAAACCGACCGACATTGCCCGTAAACGGGAAACAATGCAAACTTCACAACCCCACCGCCGCTGCGCGGCACCTCCCCTTACACAGGGGAGGCTTT
>CALESJ010000028.1 GCA_937907025.1 uncultured Faecalibacterium sp. | reverse complement strand
TTGCCATCATATCATCACCCATAAAAGACCGATGCGACGAATTCTTGTGCCCCAAATTCATTGATATATCCCTTGCATATTTGCTGAATTTCTTCATCAGTCAGGTACTGTGCAATGGTATCCCATTCCTTAGAAGGGGCCATTATGTACTTCCCGTTGCCTGAATAAAGGCTACAATCAACATTTTTCATTTTAATCCCTCCCAAAAAGAAAAGGTGCGACGCGCCGTCGCACCTATTTGATTTCCAACACCAGAACCCCATTATCTACAGACCAATGCTTGACTTGGGCGTTTTCGAGTTCTTCTATTGTACCGTTTTCATAGCGAACTTCTCCTTCATAGTAAACTTGGTCATTTTTTATAATCCGTATCTTTTGGTAATCGTCCCCACGGAGATGTATAATATGGTTGACTTTTACAGGTGTAGGCATGGCGTGAACCTCCTTTGTTCAACTCTCATGAAGTAGCTTCCAGCGCTCATCCTCAGTTAATTCTGAGTCCAACACAAAGATATGTAATGTATTATTTTCGACTTCCCAACAGTCCACTTTACGGTTTAGAAGCGTTTGGGGGATTGCCTGTACCTCTCCCTGATATACGGTAAAAGCATCCGGCTCGTCTTGAAGATCAAACATGACGCACAGGATTTCTATATCCGCAGTTCGAGTGGCCGCTGTTTCTACAAAGTGCCGTATTAGAACCTGCTTCCGCCTCATATGGTGATACCTCCCAAAAAGAAAAGGGGCGACGAACCGTTGCACCCGAATTGTTAATTCAGATATGTTCTACGGCAAACGCGATACACTCAAATGTAACAAACGATACGTTATTGTTTCTGGCAGAACAACGCTGAAATAAAACTTCTAAAAAATCGGATTGATTGACTTCTTCTAAATATTCTGGCAAAATCATGGTACGAGATGAATGCTTTGATTCATCGTATATAGTAAAGTTTCTGAACGAAATACTGGAGATTTCGCTATTTGAAGCCATCTGGCTCACCAGTCTTTTTGCGTTCACATTAAAACCGATAGAAATTTCTTTGCCGGTCTCCCAATGCTCAATAATTTGTTCTGCCTGCTTCATAGCAGCTCTTTCGTCTGGTGCTTCAAAGACGAAATCTGGTACGGCATCCATAAAGCACATTGCCTCGTGCATTTGCATGATGACTTGATACTTTTCCATACATGTCTCCCTTCACGAAAGGTTGGTTTCATATGTATTTTTTGAAAGATAAAGGCTGCTATTACTTCCCAGAAATTGCACCTTTATATCGAACTATGCGGGCGAGTGATGTAGATATAGATCGGTTTAGTTTTGCGTTTGCTGGTGCAAAATTCGATGTTGTATTTGCCATTAACAGAAAGCCTTTTGAACTCATGTTCGGATGTGTGGGACATGGAAAGTGTAATTTCATTCTTACCATGGAAAAGGGATATATGCTTTCTCCTATATCCGATGAAGTGTTCGAAACATTATGTCGCGTGTTACATCTCAGTTACCGGGGGGATAGATTTACTTCATACAAATTTCTTCAACACGTTGCCAGCAAGGTCCCTCAAAAATATAGTGGTCATAAAATACAACCACATGAAGTGGCGCAAGTTCGTAACGATATTCCTGACAAAGAAAAGTTTTATTTTGTGCGCTGGTATCCGCACATTCGAGATAATAAAAATGCTAAGAATATCGAAAAAACTCGGAAATTGTGCGGTGAAAAAGCTGCCGATTTTTGCGAGCGAAATAATATTAGCTCGTGTTGGTCAGCAGAAATTGCGGACGCGCATGATTATTACGATCCATGGGATGCTAAGCTGTAATTTTTTGCCTTGTGTATTTTCATCCCAAAAAAGAAAAGGTGCGACGATTCGACGCACCTAAAGAATAACCTGAATGACGTTTCAGTTGCCTACAAAATAGGATCCTTAATCGGTGCCCAACTTTTCACCACATTCAGTAACGGCCCGCATAGGCCCTGTCTGACGAACATCATAAGCGTACTTGCTTCCACAATTAGGGCACAGCAGAAAGGAACTGGTTTTGATTTCAGCTTTGAGAAGCGGTTCCTGAAGCAGGGCCTCACTAAGTGGAAGTTTTTTATAAAGCGAACTTCCATCGTCAGAGAAAAGCCACATGTCGTATGTTGTGGCTTTTGTTTCTTGCACAAAGTACATTCGTGCCCCACATGATGGACAGGCAAACGGTATACATTCCATTATTGGTTACCTCCTTCTCACAATCTTGAAAATTCATGCCAAATCCAATGAACGCTTGTGCTGTGCAAGAAGATCTGTCAACTCCGAAAGTTGATCGCCATCCATATCTTCTTGCTTTATAATCTCGGCCCAATATTCAACTCGTGAAAATGCGGGCTGAAATGTGCGAGCATAGGTCTTTCCACGCCGCACGCATCCAACCTCTGCTAAAACGCCTTTTTCGATAAGTTTCTTCACCAGAGGAAAAACAGATCGCGCTTTCCAGGTTCGTCCAACACATGCAGAAAGCAAGTCACTAGCTGGTAAGGGTTGAGGGCTATTCCAAAATGTGTCCATAATTTGCTTTTCGCTCTTTGATAATTGCTCCAATTCAATCCTCCTTCCAATACAGAAAGAAAAAAGAGGTACGATATTGTCGTACCCCTTTGTAGTTATATTTACTTATCAACCAAACGTGGCGCACCAGAAATTGCAGCCGTCTCCATCATAGATATGCACAATAGCACAACGTGAAAAGCTGGCATTTACCATAGCCGCATAGTGTCCAGGACTGGCCTCCCAAGCGGCAACTACGGATGCGGCATCGCCCAAACCGCCGATGCCCATAGCAATATTTTCTGGAGTTTGCGCTCCGTTGTGGCTGAAATCAGCCAGTAGTTGCTTGCAGCGTTCCCAGGCAATTGCCTGTAAACCATCATCCCAGACCAATGGTGATGCCCCTACAGAGGAACGAATTCCGTTCATAAGGTCAAGGGCTGTTCCATCTGCGTATAATGTCCAGTTTGTATGCAATGTACCATCGGAACTTGCTGCTGGAGCCGTGCCACCGCCGTAAGTCTGACCACCTGTACCGGCGCTGCTGCCCGTACCGGCAGCAGGAGCGACAGGCGCAACGGGGGCTTCGCCGGTGAGTTCCACCGAGGCAGAAACGCCATATTCAGTGCTGGCCGTGATCGTTACCGCGCCGGTGCCGGTCACGTCTACCCAGCCGCCCGACACCTGAGCGACAGTTTCATCGCTGGAAGCCCAGGTCAGGCTTTCGGCTTCCACATCGTTTCCTTGCTCATCGGTGACGCTGATCTGCGTTCCGTTGCCTTTTGTTACTTCGGTTTTTGCGGCGGTCAGGGTCAGCTCCTTCGGACCGCTCCAGACACGAATCTGGGCGGTGGCCGTCAGCCCGTTGGGGGCGGTCACGGTAACGGTGGTATCGCCTACGGCCATAGGCGTGAGCAGGCCGTCAGCGTCCACAGTAACGATGGTTTCATCGGTGCTGGCAAAGGTCAGCTCGCCGGTGAAATGCTCCGGCGTCACCGTATATGCCAGGGCAGCCGCGCCATCTGCCAGGTGCAGGGAAGCGTCCTCGGCGGTCAGCGATTCGACGGGGATGATGACCGACACCGTGCGGCTGGCGCTCAGTTCGCCCACGGTGGCAGTAATGGTGGTTTCGCCTTCGGCCACGCCAGTGATAACACCGTTCTCGTCCACCGTGGCGATATTTTCATCGCCGCTGATATAGACCACTTCCGGCTGGGCGTTCTCCGGCGTTTCCCCATCGTAAGTATACGAGGTTTCTGCCGTAGCCGTTTCGCCGGTGGCCAGCACCAGCGGCGTTTCCGGCAGCTCGACACCAATCAGCTTCGGCCCGCCGCAAGCGGTCAGCATAAAGGCGGCGGCCAGTACAGTACAGAATAATTTCAAACGGTTTTTCATGATACGTCCTCCTTGCTGATTCCTATTTTATCATAATTTCGTTTTGCGACAACCACCAGTCGGATGTTTTCCTCTTCCGTACAGGTGGCCAGTGTCAAAATGCTGTCGGTGGCGCTGAGTTTCTGCAGCCCAGGCACCTCGTTTCGATTGTTGGCGTCCTCTATTAAATAGCGATATGCTTCGTCATCTAGATTGCAGTAAATAGGCAGACTGGTTTCTTCTGTATCGCAATAGCCCACGCTGCACACTTCGTAAGTCAGCACCGTGCCGCCGATCTCCACCTGGATGTCGGTATGCTCCAGCGCCCAGTCAGCGTCAAGATACCTGTCGAGCTGCGCGAAGCCGCCGTCCCAGCCATCAGTAAAGGTATGGCCGTAGATGACCAAATTGCGGCTTAAATTTGCCAAAGAAACGATGGCATCGGCGTCGGCAAAGTAACAGCCACGGTAATCTTCGTTGCCGTCGCTGTCCCGGCGCAGATAGTAGTCGTTATCCGGCCCCTGCTGCACCGGCCCGTCGATGTTGGTGCCGGGCACCGTGAGCCAGGCCACCGTATCGGGATTGCTGAAGGTATGGAGTGCGGATTCCGCCGTTGCGATCTCGCCCTGTGCGGGCGGCGGCCCGGCGACCGGCTCACTGGGGGCCGCGGAGCTGCGTGTACAAGCCGACAGTGCCAGTACCATCATCAGAGTGCCGGACAGGATCGCGGGTATCCGCCAGTGGGCGCGCGAACCGGCCAGGAAGATAGCCCCCGCCAGGGCGCTCATGTATGCCTTGGTTTGCATGTTGACCTCCCGGTATCTTTATTGTATCACATGGGGTGTCCCAAAAGGCGGACTGCTTCCGCTACGATCTCGGCTTTTATTTCCGGGGACAGCACCCGCGCCACTTCATCGAATTGCGGCCCCCTCTTGTAAGCGGGCCAGCCGATGAAATAGCTTTCGGTGCGTTGCCCGTACCGCAGGGTACAGTGGCGGATCTCCACGATCTCGACGCCATCGGCCTCCAGTACAAGAGAAAATCTGGCGACATAATTGGTGTTGCGCTGCGTACTGGCCGGGGAAAAATCAATAATTCTGCATTGGATCATGCTGCCCCTCCTGGTTCTGGTGTTCCTGGTAGAACATCAGAGCTTCTTCGATATAGTCCAGTTTTTCCGCGTCTGTTTGCATCCCTTCAAAGTAAGCGCCGAATCGTTTCGGTTCCAGCTTCAGCTTGCCCGGACGGCTGCTCCTGGGCGGTGTCCTTTTTTCCCGTACCGGGAACAGGCAGCGTTCGATGGTTTCTTCGTCGTGGCGGGGCAAAGCGACAATTTCCTGGGCTTGCTTTTCGGTAACACCTTCCTGATTATGTGCGCTCAGCACCGCTAATAGATTTGTCTGTGCAAGCATAGAGAGCGCCGCCAATTCAGCTCCGGCGCGAACTGATATTTTTTTCTGGTCTACTTTCTTCAGTAATTGTTTTTCCAGATCGGCAAGCCGCATATACCGATATACCGTGCGCCTGCCCTCTGAACCGGCCTGCGCGACCGCATCCACCGCCCCGCTGCCTTCCAGGCGCAGCGCCCCGGCCAGCGCCTTGTAACCAGCCGCCCGTTCGCTGGGCAGCAGTTCGCTGCGCTGTCCCATGTTGGTGGCATAAAAGACGGTTTTGGCTTCGGCGTCGGTCATTCCCATGTACACCTGGCAGGGTACGGTTTCCATCCCGGCCCGGCGCGCGGCTTCTCTGCGGCGATGTCCGGCAATGATCTGGAAGTCGCCGGGGATCTTCGGGTGGACCCGCACAATGAGCGGCTGGAGGATGCCGGACGCCCGGACGTTCTCCGTCAGCTGCTCCAGCTCATCCTCGTTCATGCTGAAAACCGATTGCTCCGGGTATTCGTGCAGCTTGGAAAGGGGAATATCCACCACCTGGAACCGGGCTGCCCACCCCGAAGCGCGGCCTTCGCGCCCCGCCAGTGTATTGACCACAGCGGCAGCCTGTTCGCTGCGCTGCATTCCCCCGCCGTTCAAACGGCCTTTGAAATCAAAATTTTTTGCCATTCCTTACCCCTCCATTGCCGTCAGTTCGTCCGCCAGCGCCGCGTATTCCCGGCCAACGTCTCCCGTGGCGGGCTTTCCCATCATCGTCGAGTTGATCGCCTCCTGGCGGCGGGAAATTTCCGTCTGGAATACCGCGCCCGCGTACTGTTCCCGAAGGCTTTCCGTCACGGCCTCCGATACCGAAGTACGGTCCCGGAACGTAAAGAGCACCCCGGCGATCTCCAATCCCGGATTCAGCGTCATGCGCACATTGCGGATGACGCTTTCCAGCGCAGACAAGCCCTGTGTGGCGAAGAACTGCGTCTGCACCGGGATGATGACCTTATCGCTGGCTACCAGCACATTGGTCAGCAGCAGCCCCAGGCTGGGGTTGCAGTCGATCAGGATATAGTCATACGCCTGGCGCAGCGGTTCCAGCACACGGCGCAGCACCGTTTCCCGGCTCATGGCCGTGGCAAGGTAGATGTCCGCCTCGCTGAGCCGCAGGTCTGCCGGGAGAAAATCAAAGCCGAATTTATCGGAGTGGCAGACCGCCGCGCCAATGTCTGCGGGCTGGAACAGCGCCGCTGCCCTCATGACGGTGGCTACCGTTTCTTCGCCCGGCTCACAGGCCACATAGCTCGTGAGATTGGCCTGGGGGTCAAAGTCAATACAGAGAACAGATTTACCTTTGCGCGCCAGGGCCGCGCCAAGGTTCACGACGGTGGTGGTCTTACCCACACCACCCTTTTGGTTTGCTACAGCAATAATGTTCATTTTGTTTTTCCTCGCTTTCCGTCTCTTTTTGTGTTGTTTCTTGCAAAATCTACGATTCTCCAAATGATCGGTTTGGGGTATAGCTGCATTACGCAGGGTTTCCATTCGGCGCAACCTTCACAAAGGTATTCTTCCAGCCAGACTTGTTTTTCTTTGTAGTGGGTGCCGTTCATTCTGTTAAAACAATCCAGGCAAAACTCAGCCATTGTAATCACCACACGCATCATA
>CALESJ010000027.1 GCA_937907025.1 uncultured Faecalibacterium sp. | reverse complement strand
AGATAGGCCCTTATAGGGCCTGTTCAAACCACCCGTTCAACGGGTGGTTTTGATTCACTTTTATCAGTGGATCAAAAGAATCAGTTGTTGGGGCTGTTCTTCAGGATAACGTCATGGCTGCCGCCTTCCACAATGGAGGTGGAGGACACGACGGTCAGGCGGGCTTTTTCCTGCAGTTCGGGAATGCTGCGGGCGCCGCAGTTGCACATGGTGGAGCGCACCTTGTACAGAGTGGTCTGCACGCCGTCCGCCAGAGGACCGGCGTACGGAACGTAGCTGTCCACGCCTTCCTCAAAGCTCAGCTTCTGGGCGCCGCCCAGATCGTAGCGCTGCCAGTTGCGGGCACGGTTGGAACCTTCGCCCCAGTATTCCTTGACATAGTTGCCGTTGATGCGCAGGCGGTTCGTCGGGCTCTCGTCAAAGCGGGCAAAGTAGCGGCCCAGCATGACGAAGTCGGCGCCCATGGCCAGAGCCAGGGTGATGTGGTAGTCGTGGACGATGCCGCCGTCAGAGCAGATAGGCACATAGATGCCGGTCTGTTCGTAGTACTCGTCACGGGCCTTGGCCACTTCGATGACTGCGGTGGCCTGGCCGCGGCCGATGCCCTTGGTTTCGCGGGTGATGCAGATGGACCCGCCGCCGATGCCGATCTTGACGAAGTCAGCGCCGGCCTTGGCCAGGAACAGGAAGCCGTCACGGTCCACCACGTTGCCGGCGCCGACCTTGACGGTGTCGCCGTAATGCTCACGGATCCAGGAGATGGTGCGGGACTGCCATTCGCTGAAGCCCTCGGAAGAGTCGATGCACAGCACGTCCACACCGGCCTCCACCAGAGCGGGAACACGCTCGGCGTAGTCGCGGGTGTTGATACCGGCGCCGACGATGTAGCTCTTGTTCTTGTCCAGCAGTTCGTTCACGTTTTCCTTGTGGCTGTCATAGTCCTTGCGGAAAACCATATACTGCAGATGGCCTTCTTCATCCACCAGGGGCAGGGAGTTGATCTTGTTGTCCCAGATGATGTCGTTGCAGTCATGCAGGCTGGTGGTGGCGGGAGCCGTAACCAGCTTTTCCAGCGGGGTCATGAACTCGGTCACCTTCAGGTCGGTGGACATGCGGGACAGGCGATAGTCACGGGAGGCAACGATGCCCAGCAGCTTGCCGTGGGGGGTGCCGTCCTCGGTGATGGCGACGGTGGAATGGCCGGTGCGGGTCTTCAGGTCCAGCACGTCGGCCAGAGTGGCCTCAGGAGGCAGGTTGGAGTCGCTGGTCACAAAGCCTTTCTTGTAGGCCTTGACACGGCGGACCATGTCGGCTTCCTCCTCAATGGTCTGAGAACCGTAGATGAAGGAAACGCCGCCCTGCTTGGCCAGAGCGATGGCCAGCTTTTCGCCGGAGACCGACTGCATGATGGCGGATACCATCGGGATGTTCATTTCCAGCGGGCATTCTTCCTGGCCCTTGCGGTACTTGACCAGCGGGGTACGCAGGCTCACCGCATTGGGGACACATTCAGAAGAGGAATACCCCGGCACCAGCAGATATTCACCAAACGTGCGGGAAGGTTCAGAAAAATAGTATGCCATAAACACTCTCCTTACAGTTCACAAAACCAATATACTTTCTGTCCGGCACCCGTGCGCAAAGGCACGGAAACCAGCGGGTTTATGCTTATTCTCGATTGTACCACATCTGTGGACAAAATACAAAATTTTACGGCAAAAATCTTTTTGGGTGCCATGGATAAAAAGTTGTGAAATTTGCCGGGGGAACAACAGGCAAGGTATGACTTTTCCCTTTGGTGACATAGTTACGGAAGAATTGCAAAAATGCGGGTATAGTAGTATCATACTCAAAGGGGAAGACCCCGAAAGCAATAAAACACAAACAGGAGGATTTTAACGATGTCTGTTATTCATATTACGTCCGCTACCTTTGAAAACGAAGTGCTCCACAGCGACAAGCCCGTTCTGCTGGACTTCTGGGCCAGCTGGTGTGGTCCGTGCCGCATGGTCGGCCCCATCCTGGACGAGATCGCCGCCGAGCGCAGCGACATCAAGGTCTGCAAGATCAACGTGGATGAGCAGCCTGCTCTGGCCGCTCAGTTCGGGGTTATGAGCATCCCCACCCTCGTTGTCATCAAGAACGGCCAGGAGGTCAACCGCTCTGTCGGTGCCCTGCCCAAGGCCCGCATCCTCGCCCTGCTGTAATCACAGAGCCCGCAAAAGCACGTTCCGCTTCGGCGGGACGTGCTTTTTGCTTTTGGCGGCTGTCAGGATTCCTGCAGAGCCCGCAGCCGGTCGATGTCGGTCAGTTCCACCGTCCCGCGGGACAGTTTGACCATGCCTTCGCTCTGGAAATAGCGCAGCATCCGGGTCACGACCTCCCGGGCCGTGCCCAGATGGTTGGCGATTTTTTCGTGGGTGATTTTCAGCACTGTGGTGCCGTCCAGCTCGCTTTCCTCCACCAGAAATCCGGCCAGGCGGCGGTCAAAGCTGCGGAACATGACCTGCTCCATCAGCCACATCACGTCCGAAAGCCGGGTGCTCATGATCTCGTTGGTGTAGTTGGCCACAGCGGCCGATTCTTTCATCAGGGATTTGTACACGTCCGGGGGGACAATGTACATTTCACTGTCTTTCTCCGCTTCGATGGTCACATCAAACTGAATGCTGGGCATCATGCAGGAAGCCGCCAGCAGGCAGGCATCCCGCTCAAACAGGCGGTAAAGGGTGATTTCCCGCCCTTCGTCCGAAAGAAAATAGGCACGCAGCTGTCCGCTGCGCACCAGCAGAAAACCCAGGCAGTCCGCCGAACCGTCGTGCACGATGGTGCCTTGTGCCGCCTTATGCAGCACAGCGGCATTCCGCAGCGTTTGCTGCTGGGCCGGTGTCAGTTGGTCCCATACCGGGAACAAGGTTTCAAACGGCAATGCCGTCACCTCCTTTATCTGCCAGTATAGCCAAAAATCACGGCTCCGTCAAATCCCGTTTTCATCACAGAAAGGACCTTCTCCGATGCAATATCTGATCTCCTTCCTGGAAGGTGTCATCACCTTCGTTTCGCCCTGTCTGCTTCCCATGCTTCCAATTTATGTATCCTATTTTGCAGGCGGGCAGCGCAGTATGCGCAAGACCCTGACCGGCGCCCTTGGATTTGTTCTGGGCTTCACTCTGGTCTTTGTGGCCATGGGAGCCCTGGCGGGGACCGTGGGCGGTTTCCTCAAATCCCATCAGACGGCGGTCAATCTGGTGTCCGGTGTGGTGGTCATCCTCTTTGGCCTGAACTTCCTGGGCGTGCTGCGGGTACAGCTGTTCCGGGGCGGCATGGCCGGCGGTACGGCTGTGCGCACACCGGGCTTTTTCTCCTCGGCCCTGTTCGGCCTGATCTTCTCCCTGGGATGGACTCCCTGTGTGGGCGCGTTCCTGGGGTCGGCACTGCTGCTGGCCTCCCAGCAGGGAAGTGTGTGGATCGGCGTGGGCATGCTGCTGACTTACTCTCTGGGCCTGGGCGTACCGTTCGTGGCCAGCGCTCTGCTGATTGACCAGCTCAAATCTGCCTTTGACTGGATCAAACGCCATTATACCGTTATCAACCGGATCAGCGGCGGTTTCCTGGTGCTGGTGGGTGTGCTGATGGCCACCGGTCTGCTGGGCCGTATGCTGACGATCCTGAGCTGAAAGTGGGGGGAGAGAAAATGAAGAAAAAACTTGCCTTGCTGGTCGGTGTGGCGGCTTTCGCGCTGCTGCTGGTGGGGGCCTCGCTGCTGTATAAGGACCTGAGCGCCGGTCGCACGCCGGATACACTGCTGGCCAGCCAGGAAACGCCGGTCCCTGCCGCCGGGACGACGCCTACCGCCACCCCGGCACCGGAGGGCACCCAGCCGCCGCAGGAAGAAAATGACGCCACGGTGCAGGCGGCCCCGGATTTCACGGTGTACGATGCCGACGGCAACACTGTGAAGCTGTCTGACTTTACAGGCAAACCGGTGGTAGTCAACTTCTGGGCCAGCTGGTGCGGCCCCTGCCAGAGTGAAATGGATGATTTCCAGCAGGCCTATGAGGATCAGGGAGAGGACATTCAGTTCCTGATGGTCAACATGACCGATGGCTCCCGGGAAACCCTGTCCACGGCCCAAGACTTTATCGCCGAAAAAGGCTATACCTTCCCGGTGTATTTTGACACCGAACAGGATGCCGCCCTGACCTACTCGGTATATTCGCTGCCTTCTACCTATTTTATAGACGCCGATGGCGGGGCAGTGGCCCGGGCGGTGGGCGCCATCAATCTGGAAACGTTGCAGACCGGCATTGACATGATTCTGTCACCCGATGAGGCATCCGCCGGAACCGAAAACGAATAAATTCACCTTTACAAGGCCCGGAAACGGCGAAGCAAACATCGCTGTTTCCGGGCTTTTTCTATTTTGAACCGATACGGAGGGAAAAAAGAAAGCAGGAACGTCCTTCGTCTATGGACGCAAAAGCAGAGCGCCAACGAAAATAGGGTGAATTTTTATGCAGAATATGCGGTGGACGAGGTTCGGAACGGTTGACATTCATCCGCCTTTTTGCTATACTAAGGCCAATCTATTTTCCGCAAAGACGCGCCGAGGGTCGACGGGCCCGAGGCGTTTTTCAAGGGCAAACAGTGTCCACATCGGTGTGGGCTTGTTTGCTTTTTGTCTTATTTGGGGAAAATCCGGGCGGAACTCCCCGAACCGTCCGGCAGTACGGCCTTTCCAGGCCGAAAGAAGGAAAGAGAGTGAGCCCTATGAACACAACGAAAAAGTTCATCAGTCTGGCGCTTTCCGGTGCCATGTGCGTGTCGTTGGCGGCTTGCGGCGGCAGCAGCGGCAGTACCACCGCCGAGGGTGCAGCCGTTTACCGGGAACTGTACTCCAGCGAAGTGACGACGCTGAACTACCTGACCACCAGCCTGACCAACGAATACGCCATCGGCGCCAACGTGGTGGACTGCCTGGTGGAGTATGACTCCTACGGCAACGTCATTCCCTCCCTGGCCGAAAGCTGGGAGAGCAACGACGATATGACCGAGTGGACCTTCCACATCCGCCAGGGCGTCAAGTGGGTGGATAAGGACGGCAACGAGGTGGCCGATGTGACCGCCAACGACTGGGTTTCCACCGCCAAGTACGTCAATGACGCCCATAACGCGGCAGACAACCAGTACATGTACTCCACCGGCGCCGTGGTGCACAACGCCCAGGCTTACTACGACTACACCGCCTATCAGCTGACCCTGGAAACGCTGGGCCTGGCTACCGGTGAGAACGCCGTGGATGATGAGGGCAACCCCATTGAAGTGGTAGACCCGGTGGATGCCGACAGCATCGGCGTCAAGGCCGTGGACGATTACACCCTGGTGTACACCCTGGACCAGCCCTGCCCCTTCTTCCTGAGCGTGCTGTCCTATACCTCTTATATGCCGGTGTACGGCCCCTTCCTGGAGCAGTGCGGTGATCAGTTCGGTCTGGACAACGAAAACCTGCTGTACAATGGCGCTTATATCCTGTCCAGCTACCTGCCCCAGCAGGAGCGCGTGCTGACCAAGAACCAGTCGTACTGGGATAAGGACAATGTCTTTATTGACGAGATCCGTCAGACCTACAACGCCGAGGCCATCAACGTCAGCGTTTCCATGTATCAGGCGGACGAGAGCGACTACGCCGCTGTGCCTTCCGACCTGCTGGATGCCATGCTGGCCGATGAAAGCACTGCCAGCCTGGTGCACGGTTCCCGCCCGGATGTTTCCTTCAGCTACTTCTACAGCTTCAACTTCGACCCGCATTTTGATGAACAGTATGAGCCGGAAAACTGGAAGCTGGCTGTCAACAACGAAAACTTCCGCAAGGCTGTCATGGCGGCGCTGGACCGTGTCAAAGCCCTGACCGTCAGCGAGCCCTACAACCCGTCCGACCTGCTGAACAACGCCATTACCCCCGCCAACTTTGCGGTGGGCAACGGCAAGGATTTCACCCAGTATGATGCCCTGCTGCCCTACACCCAGGGCGACAGCTTTGACGCCGCCAAGGCCGTTGAATACCGGGATGCCGCCAAAGCGGAACTGACCGCTGAAGGTGCTACGTTCCCGATCAAGGTCCTCATGCCCTACAACCCCAGCACCACCAACTGGGATAAGGAATGCCAGGTCGTGGAGCAGCAGATCGAGGGCGTTCTCGGCTCTGACTTCATCGACATCATTGTGCAGGCCGGCCCCGAAACCGGTTTCCTGTCTGCGGTGCGCCGCAGCGGTGACTATGCGCTGATGAAGTGCAACTGGGGCGCCGACTACGCTGACCCGCAGACCTGGACCGAACCCTTTGTGAAGGACAACAGCTACGGTTACTGGGATCTGAGTGATGACCCTGATACCCAGGCGCTGTTTGCCGAATACAGCGCCAAGGTGGAGGAAGCCAAGGCCATCTATGATGATGAGGCTGCCCGCTACACCGCTTTTGCCGAGGCCGAGGCCATGCTGATTGACCATGCCATTGCCATTCCGTTCAGCGTTTCCGCCGGTGACGGGTATGTCATCTGTGACCTGAACCCCATGGAAGGGGAGTTTGCTCCCTACGGCGTGGCCCTGCAGCGCTACAAGTACCAGCATCTGTATGATACTTCCATGAGCATGGATGAATTTGAAACCGCTTACAAAGAGTGGGAAGAAGCCCGTGCCCAGGCCATTGCTGCTACGCCAGAATAAATCATAATTTCAAAACCGCAGGATTCGCCGCGCCGATGCCCAGTGCGCCGGCGCGGCGCATGCGGTTTTGCGGCAGGGCCCGTGTATGACCACGGACCCCGCCGCAAGGCCGTAAAACGCCGGTAGGATACTAAACCAAAACGGAAAGGGGAAGGACCCATTGGCCAAGTACATGCTCAAGCGTGTGCTGCACGCGCTGGTGACCCTGTGCATTGTCATCGTCATCGTCTTTGTGCTGCTGCGCCAGATGCCGATTGAGGGCTACTTCAACAATTTTGACAAACTCAGTGATGCACAGATCAAGGCCGGTCTGCAGCAGCTCGGACTGACCGAGCCGCTTCCCAAACAGGTACTGAACTATTTTGTGCAGATCCTGCACGGGAACCTGGGTACTTCCAACAAGTACCGCGAGGGCTATCCCATCGTCAAGATCATCGCCCAGAAAGCACCCATCTCCATTGAGATCGGCCTGATCAGCTTTGTGGTGTCGCTGGTGGTGGGCATGCCTTTGGGCATCCTGATGGCCCGTTCCACCCGTACCCGCTTCAAGGTGTGGGACAAGATCGGCACCGTACTCATCGTCATTGTGCAGGCGGTGCCCTCGGCGGTCTACCATCTGCTCATCCAGTTGTACGGCAGCGAACTGCTGGGCGTTTCCATGCTGTTCAATACCCACAATACGGCTACCTGGATTCTGCCCATCTTCTCCCTTTCCATCGGCAATATTGCGTATTATGCCATGTGGCTGCGCCGGTATATGGTGGATGAAGCCAACAAGGATTATATCCGCCTGGCCCGGGCCAAGGGTGTGCCGAACGCCCGTATCAGCCGCGACCATGTGTTCCGCAACGCGGTGGTGCCGCTGGTGCAGTACATTCCCAACTCCATTCTGTTCACGCTCATGGGTTCTCTGTATGTGGAGAGCCTGTACTCCATCCCGGGCATGGGCGGCCTGCTGGTTCAGGTCATCAAGCTGCAGGACAATACCATGGTGCAGGCGCTGGTTCTGATCTACGCCGCTGTTTCGGTGCTGGGTCTGCTCTTCGGCGATATTCTCATGGCCATGGTTGACCCGCGGATCAGTTTCACCGGAAAGGAGGGGGCACGCTGATGACATTCCGCAGAATGAAAGCCGAGCAGCTGGAAACGGCGCTCAACAATGACCTGCAGAAGCAGACCGACCCCGCCGCGGCCTACGCGGACCTGCCGGAGGAAGAGCTTTTCACCCCTGCCGATTTCGACCATTCCCGGGCTGAGCGGGGCGGCTACTCCAACTATTCTTATTGGGGTGCAACTCTGCATGCCTTCTTTAAAAACAAAGTGGCAGTGTTTTTCCTCTGCGTGATCGCAGTGGTGCTGCTGTTCACCTTTATACAGCCGCTTCTGCCCGGTCAGCATGACCCCAAAACCATCAACAACGACCCGCTCACCGGTGTGCAGATCATCAACCGCGCCCCGGACTCGGAGTTCTGGTTCGGCACCAACTCCATCGGGCAGGACCTGTGGGCCCGTACCTGGGCCGGCACCCGCACCTCTCTGGGCATTGGTCTGGCCGTTGCCTGCTTTGAGGCCATCTTCGGTACCTTCATCGGTGTGCTGTGGGGCTATGTGCGCAAGCTGGACACCTTCTTCACCGAACTGTACAACATCTTTGACAACGTGCCCCAGACTCTGGTGCTGATTCTGGTTTCCTACATCATGAACCCCGGTGTGGGTACCATCATCTTTGCCCTGTGCCTGACCGGCTGGCTGGATATGGCCCGCTTTATCCGCAACCAGATCGTCATCATCCGTGACCGGGACTACAACCTGGCCTCCCGGTGCCTGGGCACCACCACCGGCCGCATCGTTACCAAAAACCTGCTGCCGTATCTGGTGTCGGTCATTGCCTTGCGTATGTCCCTGGCCATTCCGTCGGCCATCGGCAACGAGGTCTTCGTCACCTATATCGGCATCGGCCTGCCCACCGACATTCCTTCTCTGGGCAACCTGGTCCAGGCGGGCCGCTTGCTCATGAGCCAGCCCAGCCTGCGGTATCAGCTGCTGTTCCCCACGGCGGTGCTGGCCATCATCACCATCAGCCTGTATGTGGTGGGCAATGCGTTTGCCGATGCCGCCGACCCCAAAAACCATGTGTAAGGAGGACGCAATCATGTCAAAGAGCGATTCGGTCCTTCTTTCCATTCAGGACCTCAACTTCAAGTTTACCCTGCGCGGGCAGGTGCTGCACGCCATCCGCGGGATTTCTCTGGATGTGTATAAGGGCGAAAGCCTGGCCATCGTGGGCGAATCCGGCTCCGGAAAGAGCGTACTGGTCAAGACCCTCATGGGTCTGAACGACCAGAACGGCTATATCGAGAGCGGCAAGATTCTGTATAACGGCCAGGACCTGGCCACTTTCACCACTGACAAACAGTGGCAGGCTATCCGCGGCCGGGAGATCGCTATGGTGCTGCAGGACCCCATGACCAGCCTGAACCCGCTGAAGACCATCGGCTGGCAGATCAAGGAGGCTCTGGAACTGCACCAGAATCTCCGCGGTGCCGCTGCGGACGAGGCTGTGTGCGAGCTGCTGGCGGAGGTCGGTATCCCTGACCCCAAGCGCCGGGCCAAACAGTATCCCCATGAATTTTCCGGCGGTATGCGTCAGCGTGTGGTCATTGCCATCGCTATGGCCTGCCGGCCCAAGATCCTCATCTGCGACGAACCCACCACCGCCCTGGATGTGACCATCCAGGCCCAGATTCTGGGGCTGATCAAGCAGATGCAGAAGAAATACGACCTGACCACCATCTACATCACCCATGACCTGGGTGTGGTGGCCAACGTGGCCGACCGTATTGCGGTCATGTATGCCGGCGATATTGTGGAAGTGGGTAGCTGTGCCGAAGTCTTCTACGACCCCCGCCACCCCTACACCTGGGCCTTGCTCTCCAGCCTGCCCCAGCTGGGCGTGAAAGGGGAACCCCTTTATTCCATCGAGGGCACTCCGCCCAACCTTTTCCACGAAGTCCGCGGCGATGCCTTTGCACCCCGCAATCCCCACGCGCTGAAAATCGACTTTGTCAAGCGTCCGCCCATGTTTACGGTCACTCCCACCCACTCGGCCCGTACCTGGCTGCTGGATCCCCGGGCGCCCAAAGTGGAACCGCCCGAACACATTCGTGTTCTGCGGGAAAAGGGCCGCGCACTGAAACTCACAGGGGAGGGGACCGTCAATGCCTGATACACGCAAGAAGCTGCTGGAGCTGGACCATGTGCGGGTCCAGTTCGGCAAAAAGCGCCACCCTTTTGTGGCGGTAAAGGATGTTTCCTTTGACATCTACCAGGGCGAAACCTTCGGCCTGGTGGGGGAATCCGGTTCCGGCAAGACGACCATCGGCCGGGCCATCATCCGGGCCAACCCGGTGGCAGCCGGTGAGATTCGTTTTGACGGCCGCCGCATTTCCGGCAAACTGTCGGCTCAGGAAGACCGTCAGGTCACTCGGGACATCCAGATGATCTTCCAGGACCCCATGAGCTCGCTGAACGAGCGCGCCAAGGTCGGGTACATTGTGGCCGAAGGGCTGTACGCCCCCGGACATCATCTTACCGAGGACCAGCGCCGGGAAAAGGTGGCCAAGGCCCTTTCGGATGTGGGACTGCTGCCGGAGTTTGCTTCCCGTTTTCCCCATGAATTTTCCGGCGGCCAGCGGCAGCGCATCGGTATCGCCCGGGCTCTGATCATGGAGCCCAAGTTCATTGTGGCGGACGAACCCATCTCCGCGTTGGATGTGTCTATCCGTGCCCAGGTGCTGAACCTGCTGTCCTCCTTGCAGAAGGAGCGCGGCCTGACCTACCTGTTCATTGCCCACGATCTGTCGGTGGTGCGGTTCATCTGTGACCGGATTGCCGTCATTCATAAGGGAGATATCGTGGAGCTGGCCGAGAGCGAACAGCTCTTTGCCCATCCGCTGCATCCCTATACACGGGCGCTGCTGTCGGCTATTCCGCAACCGGACCCCATTGCTGAACGCAGCAAGAAACTGCTGGTGTATGACCCGTCCTGCCATGATTATACCCATGACAAGCCTGTCTGGTGTGAAATCGAGCCCGGCCATTTTGTGCTGGGCAACCAGAAGGAACTGGACAGCTACCGGGAAACCCTGGCCAAGGCCGATTAAGGCCCACAGACAAGGAGTGTGCTATGCAAGCCATTATCAATCGTTCTATCTGCCCGCTGTATGATGCGGCAGCCACCTGTGCCGCCAACCCCGGCGAAGCCTGCGTCACTGATGAGGCTTTGCTGGGCATGCCGGTGGACATCACCGGGGAGGCGGACGAACTGGGACGCCTGCCTGTCAAAACCTTCTACGGCTACACCGGTTGGGTGGAGGCAGACGCGCTGGCACAGGGGGAGGCGGCCCAGGCTTTCATGGCACTGCCCCAGAAAGTTGTGCTGCACAAGAACTTTGTGGATGTGCTGGCACAGCCCAAGGTCCAGGGAGCCTATGTGCAGGCAGGTGTGCCCCGCGGGGCGCGGCTGGCCATCTGTGGTGAAGCGGCCGACGGCTGGCAGCCGGTACAGCTGCCGGACGGGCGGCAGGGATATGTGTGCGAAAGCGCTCTGGATACCCTGTGGCAGACGCCTTGCGCCGATACCCATCGGGAACTGCGCAAGGCCCTGACAGCGGCCGCCCGCCTGTATGCAGGCACACAGTACCGCTGGGGTGGCAAAACACCCATGGGCATTGACTGCTCGGGGCTTTGCAGTATGGCATACCTGCTGTGCGGCATTGTCATCTGGCGGGATGCTCAGATCAAGGAAGGCTATCCCATCCACGAGATTCCGCTCTCGGAAATCCGTGCCGGGGACCTGCTGTACTTCCCGGGCCATGTGGCCATGTACCTGGGCAATGGTGAGTATATCCACTCCACCGGCCGGGCGGGGGATAACGGCGTGACCATCAACAGCCTGTACCCCGAAGCCGCCAACTACCGTGCCGACCTGCCGGACCAGATCAAGGCGGTGGGCAGCTACTTCTGAGGCCCTTTTATACAAGCAACCGACAAACATAGAAATACAAAATCACCCCCGGACAGCCGAAAGACTGTTCGGGGGTGATTCCGTTTATTCAGTTGGGAACAGGGGCAGAGTTACTGCTGCTTCTGCTGTTCGGCGCGCTTCTTGGCAATGGCGGCCACAGCGTCCTTGCGGGACAGATTGATGCGGCCCTGCTGGTCGATGTCGGTGACCATGACATAGATGGGATCGCCCACAGCCACAACATCCTCCACATGCTCCACGCGGTGGTCATCCAGCTTGGAGATGTGGACCAGACCTTCCTTGCCCGGTGCAATCTCAACAAAGGCACCGAAATTCATCAGACGGGTCACGCGGCCCTTGTAGATGGCGCCCACTTCGGGGTCTTCCACAATGGTCTTGATGGTGGCAATGGCACGCTTGGCGTCGTCCAGATCCACAGCGGAGATGAAGACGTGGCCATCCTCCTCGATGTCGATCTTGCAGTTGAAGTTGGCGCACATTTCCTGAATGACCTTGCCGCCCTTGCCGATGACATCCTTGATCTTGTCAACGGGAATCTGCATGCTGAACATCTTGGGCGCATACTTGGACAGTTCCTTGCGCGGCTCAGCGATGCAGGGCTTGATGATCTCGTCCAGGATGTACAGACGACCCTTGCGGCACTTTTCCAGAGCTTCCTCAATGATCTCATAGGTCAGACCATCGATCTTGATGTCCATCTGGATGGCGGTGATGCCGCGGCGGGTGCCGCCCACCTTGAAGTCCATATCGCCGTGGAAGTCTTCCACGCCCTGGATATCCAGCATGGTCATCCAGCGGTCACCCTCGGTGATCAGGCCACAGGAGATACCGGCCACAGGGGCCTTGATGGGCACGCCGGCGTCCATCAGTGCCAGGGTGGAACCGCAGATGGAAGCCTGGGAGGTGGAACCGTTGGAGGACATGATCTCGGACACGCAGCGGATGGTGTAGGGGAATTCCTCCATGGAAGGCAGAACCGGGATCAGAGCACGCTCCGCCAGAGCGCCGTGACCGATTTCGCGGCGGCCGGGGCTGCGGGGAGCACGGGCCTCACCGGTGGAGTACGGCGGCATGTTGTAGTGATGGATGTACCGCTTGGTGGGAGTGTCGCCCAGGTCATCCATGGTCTGGGCGTCACGGGTGGAGCCCAGGGTGCAGATGGTCAGGCTCTGGGTCTGGCCGCGGGTGAACAGGCCGGAGCCGTGCACACGGGGCAGAATGCCCACTTCGGCAGCCAGGGGGCGAATTTCATTGATGCCGCGGCCGTCCACGCGCTTGCCTTCATCCAGCAGCCAGCGACGGACCACATATTTCTGCATCTTGTAGCTGATGAGGTCCAGGGTGGAGGCGTCCAGGTCGGGATGCTCCTCGGCAATCTTGTCCATGATGGGCAGCAGGGCGGCATCGCGGACATTCTTGTCGTCGGTGTCCATGGCGGCCTTGAACTCGTCCAGATGGGCAGCGCTGATCTCCTTCAGCAGGTCGTAGTCCAGCTCCACGGGGGTGAACTCGATCTTCGGCTTGCCGATCTCGGCCACAATGCTGTTGATGAAGGTCAGCATCTTCTTGATTTCGGCATGGCCGGCCTTGATGGCTTCCATCATGGTGGCTTCGTCCACCTCGTTGGCGCCGGCTTCGATCATGACGATCTTGTCCATGCTGGCGGCCAGGGTCAGGGACAGGTCGCTGACCTCACGCTGGGCCTTGGTGGGGTTCAGCACGATCTCGCCGTCCACCAGGCCGACGGCCACACCGGCGATGGGACCCTTCCAGGGAATGTCAGACATGGCGATGGCCAGAGAGGCGCCGTTCATGCCGGCAATCTCGGCAGAGTTGTCCGGGTCCAGGCTCATGACGGTCATGGTCACGCAAACGTCGTTGCGCATTTCCTTGGGGAACAAGGGACGGATGGGGCGGTCCACCACACGGCTGGACAGGATGGCGTGCTCACCGGGACGGCCTTCGCGGCGCATGAAGCTGCCGGGAATGCGGCCGGCGGCGTACAGCTTCTCCTCAAACTCGACGCTCAGGGGGAAGAAGTCGATGCCGTCGCGGGGCTTTTCGCTCATGGTGACGTTGCACAGCACGCAGGTTTCGCCGTAGCGAATCAGCGCGCTGCCGTTGGCCAGGCCGCACAGCTTGCCGGTTTCAACCACGAACGGGCGCCCCGCAAAGGTGGTTTCAAACTTGCGGTAGTTGGGGAAGGTTTCTTTGCGGGAAGAAAATTCCAGTGCCATAGTGTTTTCTCCTTCATGGATATATTTCCAAGGCGCCTGTGTTTTGAGCAATAAATCCAGTGCCGCTCCGTTTCAGGCGCGGCGTTCGATTTACTGCACAAACCACGGTGTGCCCAAGTCCTGGGGAAAAGGGGAACAGGAAAAAATAAATAAAAAAGGGCAAGGCGCATTTTGGTGCGCCCTGCCCGTTTTGCCAAGAATTACTTGCGCAGGCCCAGTTCAGCGATCAGGGCGCGGTAACGGTTGATGTCCTTCTTCTGCAGATAGGCCAGCAGGTTACGGCGGCGGCCGACCATCTTGAACAGACCACGACGGCTATGGTTGTCGTTCTTGTTGGTCTTCAGGTGCTCAGTCAGGTGGTTGATGCGTGCGGTCAGCAGCGCAACCTGAACTTCCGGAGAACCGGTGTCACCCTCATGGATGGCGGCTTTGGCGATGATGGGCTGCTTTTCAATGGCAGACTTCTGGCTCATGGGAAAATACCTCTCTTTCAATAATTGGCCGTCGGCACAGCAGCGGGCAACAAGGCGTCCCCAATCTGGGGCATACACCCGGAACCGAACCGCGGTAACGATAGTAATTATACCATACGGCACCTGCCTTGGCAAGCGCTTTTTTTGCCGTCCAGCGGCAAAATGAAAAAATGTTTCACACGTTCCCGCGCCCGCAGCCCCATTTGCGGAAATACCGGCCCATGCTCACCAGCTGCATCTTGAATTTGCCCGCATCCCGCATGGGGGCCCGGTGCCAGGCGTGCACGGCTTTGAACTGCGGCAGCAGATAGACCTGCCCGCATTGCAGGGCTTTCTGGGTCAGGTCGGCGTCCTCCACATACATGAAGTATTCCGGGTCAAAACCGCCGATTTTTTTGAATACGTCGGTGCGCAGGGCGGCAAAGCTGCCGGTGCAGAACTCGATGGGCCGGGCTACGCTCAGGTCCTCGTCCTGCATGGTGTAGTGGGCATCGGCTTTGGCAAAAATGCTGCCGGGCATCCGGTCAGCCAACTGGCGGGCCAGTAGCAGCCAGGGAGTGGGCTTGCGCCGGGGCAGATTCTGGATGCGCCCGTCCGGGAAGTACAGCTGCGGGGTCGCCATGACCACACGGGGGTGGTCCAGCAGCCAAGCGGCCATGCCGGTCAGCACGTCATCCTGCAAAAGTACATCCGGATTCAGGATGAAATGCACATCGCTGTCCAGCTCTTCCATCACCGAGTTGTGTCCCCGGCCGAAGCCTACATTCTCCGGCAGACAGCGCACAGTCACCCGTCCGTCCCCGAAATCCTCTGCGGCCAGCTTCTGACCGCAGCCGTCGGGGCTGGCATTGTCCACCACAAACAGCCGGAAATCCGGGGAAGGTGTGTGGGTCAGGATGCTGCGCACGGCGGCACATACTTCCTCATAGTCACAATACGCCACAATGCAGGCGCTGATCCTCGGCCCGCTCATCCATGGTTCGCCCGGTCGGTGCCGAGCGCCTCCAGATTGCCCAGGTCATAGGGGGTGTTCTGGTAAACGTAATAGTTCAGCCAGTTGGTATACAAAAGGTATCCGTGGGCCCGCCACCGGAAGATGGGGTCGCGGCTGGGGTCGTCGTCGGGGTAGTAGTTGACCGGCACATGAATATCACGCCCGGCGGCCACATCCCGGCGGTACTCGGCGTCCAGGGTGTACTTGTCGTATTCCGGGTGGCCGATGACAAAGATCTGTCGTCCCGATTCGGTGGAAAGGAGCATGGGTCCGGCTACGTCGCTCTCAGCCAGGATGCGCAGCTCGGGGCAGGCGTCGATGTCCGCCCGGTTCAGCCCGGCCCAGCGGCTGTGGGGAGCATAGAACACCTCGTCAAAGCCGCGCACCAGCGGATTGGAAGGCCGGGTCACATAATGCTCAAACACGCCGAACATCTTCTGCGGCAGATGCACCTTGCGCACGCCGAAATGATAATACAGCCCGGCCAGGGCGCCCCAGCACAGGTGGATGGTGGAATAGACGTTTTCCTTGCTGTAATCCATGATCTGGCACAGCTCGTCCCAGTAGTCCACGTCCTCGTAGTCCATGTCCTCGATGGGGGCGCCGGTGATGATCAGACCGTCAAAGCGCTGGTCCCGGATCTCATCGAAGGTCTTGTAAAAGGCCTGCATGTGTTCCTGCGGGGTGTGAGTGGTGCTGTGAGTGGCCGTTTGCATAAAGGTCAGCTGTACCTGCAACGGACTGTTGGCCAGCAGACGGGCCAGCTGGGTTTCGGTCACGATCTTGGTGGGCATCAGGTTCAGGATCAGGATGCGCAGCGGACGAATGTCCTGCCCGCGGGCCCGTTCCTTGTGCATCACAAAGACGTTTTCTTCCGAAAGCGCTGTGTAGGCGGGCAGATCCTGCGGAATAATCAGCGGCATGGGGGCAAACTCCCTTTAACAATCAGATTTTATCCAGGGCCTGGGCAATATCGGCAATCAGGTCGGCCTTGTCTTCCAGACCGCAGCTCATGCGCACCAGGTCGGGACGCACACCGGCAGCGGCCAGCTGCTCGTCGTTCATCTGGCGGTGGGTAGTGCTCGCGGGATGCAGGCAGCAGGTGCGGGCATCGGCCACATGGGTTTCAATGGCGGCAATCTTCAGGTAGCCCATGAAAGCGGCAGCAGCGTCACGGCCGCCCTTGGTGCCAAAGCTGACCACGCCGCAGGACCCGTTGGGCAGGTACTTCTGGGCGCGCTCATAGTATTTGTTGCCGGGCAGGCCGCAGTAATCCACATAGGCCACCTTCGGATGGCTGGCCAGGAACTCGGCCACAGCCTGGCCGTTCTCGCAGTGGCGGGCCATGCGCACATGCAGGCTCTCCAGGCCCAGGTTCAGCATGTAAGCGTTGATGGGGCTCTGCACGCAGCCGAAGTCACGCATGAGCTGTGCGGTAGCCTTGGTGATGAAGGCGCCTTCCTTGCCGAAACGCTCGGCATAGGTGATGCCGTGATAGCTTTCGTCAGGCGTGGTCAGGCCGGGGAATTTGTCGGCGTGGGCCATCCAGTCAAATTTGCCGCTGTCCACAACGGCACCGCCCACGCAGCCGCCGTGACCGTCCATGTACTTGGTGGTGGAATGGGTCACGATGTCGGCGCCCCATTCAATGGGACGGCAGTTGACGGGGGTGGGGAAGGTGTTGTCTACAATCAGGGGCACGCCGTGGGCGTGAGCCGCCTTGGCAAAACGCTCGATGTCCAGCACGGTCAGAGCGGGGTTGGCGATGGTTTCGCCGAAAACCGCCTTGGTGTTGGGGCGGAAAGCGGCTTCCAGCTCTTCATCGGTGCAGTCCGGGTCCACAAAGGTGGCCTCGACGCCCATCTTGGCCATGGTGACGGCAATCAGGTTGAAGGTGCCGCCATAGATGGAGCTGGATGCCACAATGTGGTCGCCGGCGTTGCAGATGTTGAACAGCGCAAAGAAGTTGGCGGCCTGACCGGAGCTGGTCAGCATGGCAGCGGTGCCGCCTTCCAGTTCGGCGATCTTGGCGGCCACATGGTCGCAGGTGGGGTTCTGCAGACGGGAATAGAAGTAGCCGCTGGCCTCCAGGTCGAACAGCTTGCCCATCTCTTCCGAAGTATCATATTTAAAGGTAGTGCTCTGGATGATGGGAATCTGGCGGGGCTCACCGTTGCCCGGCGTGTAGCCGCCCTGAACGCAGATGGTATTGATGGAACGCTTTTCTTTTTCCATAATAAAGGTGCCTCCCTCTATGCCGGCGCTTGAAACGCTGTGCAAATTCTTTGCTTTTTATTGTACCGTGTTGTGTTGCGGATTGCAAGGTTTGTCCATCAATCGGCAGGGAAAATTCGTTCACAAATATTTTGCAATTTACCCTGTTGACATTCCAAATGAATGTGATACAATATTAGCAGTCGATGGTTGAGAGTGCTAATTCGAACCCGAAGCTGTCCTGACAGGTGGATTCCACCCGGGAAAGTATGAGGCAGATGCGCTTGCATCCCTGCCGGGACAGAGCGGACAGCACTCGTCGCTGTCGTTTGCTAATAGATACACGCAAGCTGTAAAGGAGGTTTGCCGTATGAACATCAATCAATGTACCCAAAAGACCGTTCAGGCCATTCAGGCTGCACAGCGTCTGGCGGTGGAATATCAGAACCAGGCAATCGAGCAGGAACATCTGCTCGCCGCATTGTGCCAGCAGGAAGACGGCCTGATCCCGCAGCTGCTGACCAAGATGGGAGTGGAACCGGGCAATTTCCTGGCTGCCGCTACCGAGAAGGTCGCCGCACTGCCCCATGTGACGGGCAGCGGCCGTGACCCCGAAAAGGTATATATCTCCAATGACCTGGACCGTGCCTTCAACGCGGCCGAAGACCAGGCCAAACAGATGAAAGACGAATATATCAGCGTGGAGCATGTCTTCCTCGGCATGCTTCAGCGCCCGGGCCGTGCCGCGTCGGAACTGTTCCGTCAGTTCGGCATCACCCAGGAAAAATTCATGACCCAGCTGTCCACTGTGCGTGGCAATCAGCGGGTCACCAGCGATGACCCCGAATCCACCTACAATGCCTTGCAGAAATACGGGCAGGACCTGGTGGATATGGCCCGCAAGAACAAGCTGGACCCGGTCATCGGCCGTGATACCGAGATCCGCAACGTCATCCGGATTCTGTCCCGTAAGCGCAAGAACAACCCTGTGCTGATCGGTGAAGCCGGTGTCGGTAAGACCGCCATCGCGGAAGGTCTGGCCCAGCGTATCGTGCGCGGCGACGTGCCCGAAAACCTGAAAGACCGCACCATCTTCAGCCTGGATATGGGCGCCCTGGTGGCCGGTGCCAAGTACCGTGGTGAGTTCGAGGAACGTCTGAAGAGCGTTCTGAACGAAGTCAAGAAATCCGAAGGTAAGATCATCCTGTTCATCGATGAGCTGCACACCATTGTGGGTGCCGGCAAGACCGACGGTGCCATGGACGCGGGCAACCTGCTCAAGCCCATGCTGGCCCGTGGTGAGCTGCACTGCATTGGTGCCACGACCCTGGATGAATACCGGGAATATATCGAAAAAGACCCCGCGCTGGAACGTCGTTTCCAGCCCGTTATGGTGGAAGAGCCCACGGTGGAAGACACCATCTCCATCCTGCGTGGCCTGAAAGAGCGGTACGAAGTGTACCATGGCGTCAAGATTCAGGATGCTGCCCTCATCGCGGCAGCCACCCTGTCCGACCGCTATATCAGCGACCGTTTCCTGCCCGATAAGGCCATCGATCTGGTGGATGAAGCCTGTGCCATGGTCAAGACCGAGCTGGATTCCATGCCGGCGGAACTGGATGATTTGCAGCATCATATCACCCAGCTGCAGATCGAGGAGGCCAGCCTGAAGAAGGAAACCGACGAACTGTCCCACCAGCGTCTGGATGCTCTGGAAAAAGAGCTGGCCGAGCTGCGTGACAGCTTCAACTCCAAGAAAGCCCAGTGGGAGAACGAGAAGAACGCTATCAACAAGGTGCAGAGCCTGCGTGCCGAAGTCGAGTCTGTGAAGGCTGACATCGAGAAAGCCACCCGCCAGGGCGACTATGCCAAGGCTGGTGAGCTGCAGTACGGCAAACTGCCCCAGCTGCAGCGCGACCTGGAAAGCGAAGAAAAGATCGCCGCCGAAAAGAAGGAACAAAGCCTGCTGCGTGACCGCGTGACCGATGAGGAGATCGCCCGCATCGTGGCCCGCTGGACCGGCATTCCGGTGGAGAAACTGGTGGAAGGCGAGCGCGAGAAGCTGCTCCGCCTGCCGGATGTGCTGCATCAGCGGGTCATTGGTCAGGACGAAGCGGTGCAGAAGGTTTCGGACGCTATCCTGCGTTCCCGTGCCGGCATTGCCAACCCGGGCCGTCCCATCGGCAGCTTCCTGTTCCTGGGCCCCACGGGCGTTGGCAAGACCGAGCTGGCTAAGGCGCTGGCGCAGGCCCTGTTCGATGATGAGAAGAACCTCATCCGTATCGACATGACCGAATATATGGAGAAATTCAGCGTATCTCGTCTGATTGGTGCTCCTCCGGGATATGTGGGCTATGAGGAAGGCGGTCAGCTGACCGAAGCCGTCCGCCGCCATCCGTACAGTGTTGTGCTGTTCGATGAGGTGGAAAAGGCGCACCCGGATGTGTTCAACATTCTGCTGCAGGTGCTGGATGACGGTCGTATCACCGACAGCCAGGGCCGTACCGTGGACTTCAAGAACACCATCCTGATCCTGACCTCCAACCTGGGCTCCGATGTCATCCTGGAAGATCTGGAGCAGGGCCGTGCCCAGGGCCGCAACGAGATTTCCGCCGAAGCCCGGGAAAAGATCGACGCGCTGCTCAAGCGGCAGTTCCGTCCCGAGTTCCTGAACCGTCTGGACGATGTGGTCATCTACAAGAGCCTGACCAAGCAGGAAATCGGCGGTATTGTGGACCTGATGCTCAACGATCTGCGCAAGCGTCTGGCCGACAAGCAGCTGAACCTGCAGGTCACCGATGCGGCCAAGGATGCCATCATCGACGGCGGTTACGACCCGATCTACGGTGCCCGTCCGCTGAAGCGGTACATCCAGTCCCATGTGGAAACCATGCTGGCCAAGCAGATCATCGGCGGTGCCAATCAGGCCGGCGATACCATCACCGTGGATGCCGACGAGAACGGCAACCTGGTACTGCGCTGATCGCAGCCTGACGGGCTGAGCCCGATATAAAACAACAGACCCCCGACTTGCCACAAACGGCAGGCCGGGGGCCCTTTTGTTTATTGGATTTTTTGAAGATCCACATGCAGGCTTTGCCGCCAAAACAGCCCGGTCAATACGACCAGTACCGGGCAAAGAACGGCGTATACATTGTTTGCCGGAAAAAACAGCAGGCATACCCAGGGGACTCCGGCAGCTGCAAAACCGGCCAACATGGACAGCAGAACAGCGGCGCTCTGCTTGACGGCCTGGGTTTCGGTCTGCCAGTGCAGCTGCGGAAACGCCAGGTTGATGCGCAGAGCTGTTACAGCTCCGAACACACAGTACAAGGCCGGCACCAGAACTAACCAGAGGATCGCCAGGCCCTGCGGATGAACTGACAGAAGCCCGCCGATGACCGCGACCACCCAGCAGGGGAGAGCGATGGTCAGATTTAAAAGGATCTTGGCCAGAAGCAGGTCCCGGGTGCGCACCGGCAGGGTGCGTACCAGCGGCCACTGTGCGCCTTCCATAGAAACGGAGCAGGAAGTGACCGGCATGAGCACCGCCATCAGCCCCAGAATCACCGGCAAAAACAGCCCGACGGTTTCTTGTGTCAGTTCCAGACTTTGCAGAACCGGGTGGCCGCCGAACAGAAGCAGCAGGGGAAACACGGCCATGAGCAGATACCCCACCACCGTGTTGGCAAACCAGTTGGTACAGGAAAAGTACCGTCGCACTTCCCGCAGATACAAGGCCGTCAGGGGAGAGTGGACCCCGGCTTCTCTGGCAGTGCGGCGACGCCCGGCACCACGGGTCAGGGCTTCGCACAGCCGGGCATAATTTGCCGTAACCAGCCAGGCGGCCAGTGCGGCAGGCGCCAGACTCACAAGGCTCAGCAGTCCCCATGCCGTCAGACTGCCGGGGCCGCCGCTCAACAGCTGCCCGAACCAGAAGGCCGGGGGATACCCGGATGCGGCGGCAGTCAGGGCGGGGGCCATCATGGCCATCAGGTCGGCACCGTCTGCATCAGCCGGCAAGGAGGTCAGGTTCATGGACCACACCAGGATTCCCATCGTAAAGGCCACCAGAAGCAGCCCGGCAATCAGGTTTTTGTGCCGCAGCCGCCGAACCAGCAGCGCGGCCAGCATTCCCAGGCCGCAGGCGGCTGCCAGCGGCAGCAGTGGTGCCAGCAACAGCCCCCACAGAGCGGCGGCCCAGAAAACCAGTCTCGGTTGTTCGGTCAGCGCATACAGGATCAACCCGGGGCCTAACAACAGAACACAAAGAGCCAGGTCACACAGGTACAACCCTGCCAGACGGCTCAGGGGCAGGGCGGCCTGGGGAAGAGGCAAAGGCGCTGTCCTCTCCCGAAATTCGGGGCTGAAGACGGTACTTCCGGCCCGGAGCGTTTCATAGATCAGCAAGGCTGCCCCCGTACCGGTGTACAGGCAACCCGGCAGATACCGGATCAGACCAAACTGTGCCATCCCCACGGCCATGGCCGTCAGATAAAACAGGACCATACAGACCAGCAGGACCCACACAAGGGCCAGCCCCAACCAGCGACGACGGAACTTGGCATCCCGGCTGTGGATAAATTCATTCCAACCGCCCAGCCGACGAAAGTCAAGTTTCAGAAGCAGGACGATTGCCCGCGGTGTTGTCGGTTTCGCCATGGCGTACCACCTCCATAAAGGTTTCTTCCAGGGTCTTGCCGCCGGTCAGGGCTGCGGTTTCCCCGGCGGCTACCAATTGGCCCTGCCGGATGATAGCCACCTTGTTGCACAGCCGCTCGGCCACGTCCAGTACATGGGTGGAAAAGAAAACGGCGCCGCCCTGCCGGCAAAGTTCGTGCATCAGCTCTTTCAGGGTCACAACGGCTTCCGGGTCCAGCCCCACGAAAGGCTCGTCCAGGATCAGCAGCCGCGGTGCGTGGACCAGTGCCCCCAGGATGGCCAGCTTTTGCTTCATGCCATGGGAATAGGAGGAGATTAAATTCCCCAGCACATCGGTCAGTCCGAACCGCCGGGCCAGCTCTTCGGTGCGCTGCGTGCGGTCAGCACGGGCAACTTCGAATACATCCGCCACAAAATCCAGATACTGCTGCCCGGTCAGATAGGGATACAGCAGCGGGTCGTCCGGAATATAGGCAAAGGTACGTTTGCAGGTCAGCGGGTCCTGCCGGATGGAAACACCGTTGATGCGGATATCGCCTTCCTCGAACTCGAGCAGCCCCACCGCCGCCTTGATGGTGGTGGTTTTGCCCGCGCCGTTGTGACCGATAAATCCGTAAATGTCCCCGGGAACCACATGCAGGCTCAGGTCCCGAACTGCGGTTTTTCCGCCGGGATAGGTTTTGGTCAGATGGTCAATGGTCAGCATGGCGCAGCCCTCACTTCATCAGCTTTTTGAATACAAGGAAAGAATACAGGTAAATCCACACAGTTCCCGCGATGGTGGTGCCCAACAGGACAAAGGTGCTGCCCATGGGCCCCATCAGACCGGAAAAGAGGCCGGATACCAGGGTGGCCGCCCCGATTAGAATAAAGGTGAATCCACCCATGCGCTGGGTGCGGTTCCAGTTGTGCTCATCGGCCAGGGCCCAGGGCGTGCGGCAGCCGAAAGTATAATTCTGCTTGATGCGGGGCATGTAGTTGCCCAGCAGGATGAACAGGATGCCGATGCCGCCGCCAACCAGCGCGCCCACGGCGTCGCTGCCGTCCGGCAGGATTCCGAACACGGCCAGCTCACTCAGCCAGCTGATGGCACATCCGAACAGGACCGTGGCCAGCACGACTCCGTTCCAGATAGGCCGGAATTTTGCAAAGTTCTGGCCTTTGGGGTCAATGGCAGGCAGAATCCAGAACAGCACAAGCAGCCCCAGAGGTAAAAATCCCAGCCCGAGGGAACTCCACTTGGGGCCGAATCCATCGGCCACGCCGGCCCAGTTCCAGTGGATGGGGACCTGATCAGGCATCATGGGCAGACACACAGCGTGCCCCAGCAGGTTCAGTGCGCACACCGCAGCCAGAACCCAGAACAGTTTATGATTCTTCATGATTGTCTTCTCCCTTCATAAAGCCGAAGTCGTAAAACCATTTCACCACTTCCTGAAACACCGTCAGGTTCAGGCAGTACACAATATTCTGCCCGCGCCGTTCATCTGTCACCAGCCCGGCAGCTTTCAGAATGTTCAGATGGTGGCTGACCGATGGCTTTGCCATATCAAAATGGGCGGCAATATCTCCGGCGGTCATCTCTCCGCCGGAGAGCAGCTCCAAGATTTTTCGTCGTGTCGGGTCGGCCAGAGCTTTGAACGCATCTCCCATCAGAGTGCCTCCTTTTACAAATGAGATATTTAGAAAAACATCTAAATATAGAACTTGGGCACAGTATAGCACCTGTCCGTATCCCTGTCAATGGAGCAATAAAAAATCCCCCGGCACCGCAGGGCGTCGGGGGGGGGGAAAAAAGCAGATTTTTATCAGGCGTTGACTTCCTCAACCAGGTGCTCCATGACCAGGTCGTTGAGGATGCTCATCTTCAGATAATTTTCGCCGTAGTAGTTCACATAGCTGGAAGTGTCGCTGCTGCCGAAATATTCCTGGAACTGGCTCTCCAGGGTTTCGGTGGGGCAGGTGATGCCGTATTTTTCGGCCAGAGCCTGCATGATCAGGGTCTGCTGAACGGCGCCGTTGATGTAGTCGCGGGAGGTTTCCAGGTAGCTGGCCGCGTCATCATAACCGTTGGCCTGCAGGAAGGAGTCCAGCGTCATGCCGTACATCTGGGCATACAGATAAGGACTTTCCAGATAATAATCCTCAAAGTACTTGGTCAGTTCAGCGGGGGCTTCGCCCTGCACGCTCAGGGTGTTGCTCAGCTGGGTGTACAGCTCATTGGTCTGCTGGCTGAACAGCAGCATGTCCGAAATGTAGGAGTTCAGCGAGGCCACGTCGCTCAGACCCAGAGAATCGTTGAGGTTTTCCTTCACGAAGTCATCGGTCAGCTCGGGGGTCACGGTTTCGGAAATGTAGTTCAGGGTGGTGGAGAACACGGCGTCCTTGCCGGCCAGATCAGTGGCCTGGTAATCTTCGGGGAAGGTCACATTGACGTCGAAAGTTTCGCCGGGCATGTGCCCCACGATCTGATCTTCGAAGCCGTCGATGAAAGAACCGCTGCCCAGGGTCAGATCATACCCTTCGGAGGAACCGCCGTCGAATTCCTCGCCGTCCACGGTGCCCACAAAGTCGATATTGACCGAGTCGCCGTCGGCGGCAGCGCGGTCGGTGATCTGGTTGGTGGTGGTATAGTTGACCAGAATGTTGTTGCTGATATAGTCGGACACATCCTCGTCAGAAACCGTGTTGGCTTCGTCCGAGAGTGTCAGGTTCAGATCATCCGGCAGGGTAATGTAATCGGAAGCGGTCACACCCGCCACATACCCGTTCTCATCAAAGATGGAGCTGTAATCGAAGTTGGCCAGATAGGCGTAGGGGTCGGCCGTTTCCTCAGTGGCGGCTTCGGGGGTGGCCGTTTCGGGGGAGCTGACGGCTTCGGTATCCTGCTCGCCGCAGGCTGCCAGGCCCAGGGTCAGGGCGGCCGCAGTCAGGACAGCCGCCGGGCGGATCATGTTCTTCAGTTTCATGGGATTTCTCCTGTCTTTTGTAGAGTGATGCTTTCCTATTATACATCATTTTCCGAAAATGTACAGCACAACATTCCAATTTACGGCCGGATATGGTATACTAAACGGGAATGTTTCCGGCTCGGCCGGGATTTTTACAGGGGGATATCATGCAGAAACACGAAATCGACCGTATCAATGAGCTGGCCCACAAGGCCAAAACCGTAGGCCTGACCGAAGCCGAAATTGCCGAACGGGCGGACCTGCGCCGCCGGTATGTGGCGGATGTCCGTGCGGCCTTGCAAAATCAGCTGGAACACACCGTTGTGCAGGAACCGGACGGCACCCGCCATCCGCTGCTCAAAAAAGGGGGCGCCGGCGGTGTCCGAAGCTAAGATCCGCTTGAGCGGAAAGCCCCGTGTGTGCGTCTGGGACGTTGTGCCGTGGGTCTGGCTGTTTGGGGCCTGGCTGTTCGGCGTGCTCTTCATGCTGGCATACGGGCATTCGCTGCTGGACAGTGACATGGCATCCGAAATGGTGCTGGCGGATCAACTGAATAAGGAAGGTGGTTTCCTTTCTGTCACCTGGTATTATTCCACCGAACTGCGGGTGTTCTGTGAGCAGCTCCTGTTCAAACTGGGGCTGTGGGTGTTTCCGCATAACTGGCACGCAGCCCGCATGCTGGCGCAGGCTGTTTTGTCCGCTTTAACGGCGTTGTCGGGGCTGTACTTCTTCTATGGCGCCACCTTGCGGAAAAGCGCCCCCTGTCTGGCTGGCGCGCTGCTGTGTCCTTTTGGATTCTGGCAGTTGTTCCACTGTGTGTTCGGTGGCTTTTATTACGTCCACATGATTTTTGTCATGCTCAGCATGGGGCTTGTGCTGCGCATCGTTTCCCAAGCCGGAGTGCCTCGCCGTACGCTGCTCCGCGTGGTGTTGCTGACACTGCTTGCCTTTGCGGCAGGGCTTAACGGCGTGCGGATTCTCATGAATCTGTATGCTCCGCTGGCAGCGGCGGCACTGGTGCTGCTGGCCCGGCGGTGGTTTTGCGCACCGCTGCATAGACCCCGCAGCATTCCGCAGGTCCGGCTGGCGGCAGCCGCCTTGTGGGCGGCTTTCTGGTCGGCGGGCGGCTATGCGTTCAATGCCAAGGTGCTGGCAGCGACCCATACATTTTCTGATCAAGGCCAGCGTAACTGGACCGTGCTGGACCCGGGGCGCCTGTTGCAGGTATGGGCGGACTTTTTGACCCTGTTCGGGTATCCCGGCGACAGGGGCCTGCTGGATTACAACGACCCGGTGCCTTTGTTCAGCCTGCCCGGCGTGCTGGGGGCTGTCGGCCTGCTGACCGCTTTGGTGCTGGTGGCGGCAACCGCGCATCTGTTTGTTCGCCGCCGCAGCCTGTCTTTTGTGCATGGAGCGGTCCTGGCGGTGTTTTTGTCCTGTCTGTTGGTTGATGGGGTCGCCTTTGCCTTCCTCAATGATATGATTGGGATCAATGGCAGTTACTGGCTCCCCACGGTGCCGCTGGCGTTTGCCGTTCTGGGCGTGGAAGGGGAAACCTGCCCGCTGCGCAAGGGGATCCCGCGGTATTGGGCGGCGGTGGCTTTTGCTGCGGCACTTCTGTGCACCAGCGTTTCCACAACGGTTCAGTTTGTAAAGGAACCGCCGCGCGGCGACCCACACCTGGAAACCGTCTGCAACTGGCTGGTGGACAACGGCTACACCCAGGGGTATGCAACTTTCTGGTATGCCAATGCCCTGACGGAATTGTCGGACGGCGAGCTGGAGCTGTGGACAGTGGACGACATGACTCGCATGAATCTGCACGAATGGCTGCAGGATATGGGGCACAACGAGCTGCCCAGCGGTGAGGTCTTTCTGGTGATCGATCCCACCGTTCCACGGGACAACCTGCCGTATCTGGATATGACGCAGGTGGTTTATGAGGATGACTGCAGTTTTATGGTGCTGACGGCACCGGATGCAGCCCCCTTGGTGGAGGCAGCCCACGCTGTGCAATAAAAAGTGCTAAAAAAATCATTGCCGCGCCCTGCAAGTTTTGCGTGAACCTGCGGGGCGCGCCTTGTATTTTGGGGCAATGTCTGGTATAATCATATGCGGCGGCGTATCCCGGTTTGAACAAATCGGCCCCCAAGGGGACCGGGCGGAAAAGGCTGTACATTGAACCAAAAAAGAGAGGTTACAAAACATGCTTACTGCAATTACCGGCATCAACTGGGGCGACGAAGGAAAGGGCCGTATGGTCGACCTTCTCAGCCAGGATTACGACATCGTCGCGCGGTATCAGGGCGGTGACAACGCCGGCCATACCGTCAAGAACGAGCGCGGCAAGTTCGTGCTGAACCTGATTCCTTCCGGCATCCTGCGCCCCAACGTGGTCTGCGTCATGGGCGGCGGCATGGTCATCGACCCTGTCCACCTGGAGAAGGAGATTGCCGCGCTGCGCGAGCAGGGCATTGAGATCAGCCCGGCCAACCTGAAAATTTCCGACCGCGCCACCATTACCATGCCGTTCCATGTGGACCAGGACGGCCTGGAGGAAGCCCGCCTGTCCAAGACCGGCGCACAGTTCGGCTCCACCAAGCGCGGCATCGCCTACACCTACGGCGACAAGTTCATGAAGAAGACCCTGCGCATGGGTGACCTGGTGCATATGGACGCCGGCGTTCGCAAGCGCCTGGAAACCATCGTCGATTCCAAGAACCTGACCATGGTGTCCATCTACGGCCAGAAGCCTGTCAGCGTGGATGAAATGTGGGCCTGGTGCGAGCATTACTCTGCCGCCTTCAAGGATTACATCTGCGACGTGGGCGAGTACCTGGCCCAGGCCGACGATGCCGGCAAGAAGATCATGTTCGAAGCTCAGCTGGGTGCCCTGCGTGACATCGACTACGGCATTTATCCCTACACCTCCAGTTCCAACACCATCAGCGCATACGCGCCCATCGGCGCCGGTATCCCGGGCCGCAAGCTGAACCTGTCTGTCGGCATCATGAAGGCCTACTCCTCCTGCGTGGGCGAAGGCCCCTTCACCGCCGAACTGGCCATGACTGAAGCCGAAAAGGATGTCCTGCGTGAGCATGGCCATGAATATGGCGCTGCCACCGGCCGTCCCCGCCGCGTGGGTCCCTTTGACGTGGTTGCCAGCCGCTACGGCGTGCAGTGCCAGGGCTGTGATGAACTGGCCCTGACCCTGCTGGATGTGCTGGACTACATGGAAACCATTCCCGTGGTGGAATCCTACCGCCTGGCTGATGGCACCGTGACCGGCCGTTTCCCCACCGGCAAGGCCCTGGATGATGCACAGCCTGTCATCAAGGAGATGAAGGGCTGGCATTGCGACATTACCTCCGTGCGCAAGTACGAGGATCTGCCCGCCGAAGCCCGTGCCTATGTGGAATACCTGGAACAGGCCGTCGGCTGCCGCATCAAGTACATTTCCGTCGGCCCCGAGCGTGACGCCTGCATTGTGCGTGACTGATTGTATCCAAACCTGATCTGCTGTCCGGCAGAAAAGGCATAAACCGAAGAGTTCTTTACACAGCGGACCCGCCTTTGTGCGGCTCCGCTGCTTTTTCAGCCGGACCATTTTATATCCGTCCTAAAGAAAGGGGAGACCGGGCCGTGACCCGCTGGCTCATCCGTTTATTTATCAAAGATAGTGAAGATACTTCCAAACCGTCCGTGCGCGCGGCGTACGGCAATCTGGCCTGTGTGGCCGGCATCATCTGCAACCTGCTTCTGTTTGCGGGTAAGTTTACCGTCGGTACGCTGTTCGGCAGCGTGGCTATTGCCGCTGATGGTGTGAACAACCTGTCCGATGCAGGTTCCAGTGTGGTCAGCCTAGTGGGCTTCCGTCTGGGGGCACGCCCGGCAGACGACAAACATCCCTTCGGCCATGCCCGGTATGAATACCTGGCCGGTCTGGCCGTGTCGGTGATGATTCTGGTCATCGGCATCGAGCTGCTCAAGGAGAGCGTGGCCAAGCTGATTCAGCCTTCCGTGGTGGAGTTTGGCCTGCTGACCGGCATCGTGCTGGTGGTGTCCATTTTGCTCAAGGTCTGGATTTCCCTGTTCAACCGCAAGATCGGTACTCTCATCGGTTCCGAAACCCTGATCGCCACAGCCGCCGATGCCCGCAATGACGTGGTGTCCACCTCCGCCGTTCTGGTGGCCAGCCTGGCTGCTTCCATCACCGGCATTAACCGTCTGGATGGTCTGGCCGGTATGGCTGTGGCTGCCTTCATCCTGTACAGCGGTATCGGCCTGGTGCGGGATACCCTGGACCCCATCCTGGGCGCTGCGCCGGACCCGGCTCTCATCAAGCACATTGAGGAAAAGGTCATGTCCTATCCCGGCGTGCTGGGGATTCATGACCTGATGCTCCACGATTACGGCCCCGGCAACCGCCTGGTCAGCTTCCATGTGGAGATGTCCGCTTCTGCCGATGTGCTGGCCAGCCATGACATCATCGACAACATCGAACGGGATCTGGCCCGGGATGATGACCTGACCGCGACCATCCACTATGACCCGGTGGTGGTGGATGACCCCCACGCCAATGAACTGCGGGAGTTCGTGCGCAAAAAGGCTGCCGAACTGGAGCCCGCCGCGGCCATTCATGACCTGCGCATCGTGCCCGGCAACAGCCACACCAACGTGGTGTTCGACTGCGCTGTGCCGCCGGAATATCTTACCTCCCGGGACCACCGCGCTACCCGCCTCACGGCTGCTTTGCGTGATGCCGTCAGCCAGCGCTGGCCCGACCATTTCTGCGTGATCCGTCTGGAATCCAACTATGGTGCCGCCCAGTTGGAACCCGACCGTGAAAAATGACCAGACTCCCGCTCCGGCGGGATACCGAACCATCACAGAAAGGAAGTCACTCCATGGATTACAATGCCGCTGCTCTTGCCATGCACAAAGCTCATCATGGCAAACTGACCGTCAACAGCCTGGTGGAAGTACGGGACAAGGATGCCCTGTCCACCGCGTACACCCCCGGTGTGGCCGAACCCTGCCGCAAGATCAAGGAAAACCCCGACGACGTCTACACCTACACCCTGAAAGGCCGCACGGTGGCGGTTGTTACCAACGGCACCGCGGTGCTGGGGCTGGGCAACATCGGCCCGGAGGCCGGCCTGCCGGTCATGGAGGGCAAATGTGTCCTGTTCAAGGAGTTTGGCGGCGTGGATGCTTTCCCCATCTGCCTGAACGCCAAGACCAAGGAAGAAGTGATTGCGGCGGTCAAGGCCATTGCCCCGACCTTCGGCGGCATCAACCTGGAGGACATCCGCAGCCCGGAATGCTTCGAGATCGAGGCAGAACTGGAGCGGGACCTGGATATTCCTGTCTTCCATGACGACCAGCATGGCACCGCCATCATCGTGCTGGCAGGTGTGCTCAACGCTCTGAAGGTGGTGGGCAAGCGCATCGAGGACATCCGCATCGTACAGAACGGCCCCGGTGCTGCCGGCACCGCCATCATCAAGATGCTGCAGACTGCCGGTGCCAAAGACATCATCGCTGTGGACGAACACGGCATCCTGGTGCCCGGCCGTCCCGCCGGTTTTGAGGGCCATAAGGCTGCGCTGGCGGAATCCACCAACCCCCGCCGCGTCACCGGCGGTCTGGCCGAGGCCATCCGCGGGGCGGACCTGTTTATCGGCACCTCCATCGCCGGGGCACTGACGCCCGAAATGGCTGCCACCATGGCTCCGGACGCCATCGTCTTCGCCATGGCTAACCCCACGCCGGAAATCATGCCCGACGCCGCCAAGGCCGCCGGTGTGCGCATCATCGGCACCGGCCGCAGCGATTTCCCCAACCAGGTCAACAACGTTCTGGCGTTCCCCGGCATCTTCAAGGGCGCTTTGTCCGTGCGTGCCCGGGACATCAACGCCGACATGAAGCTGGCCGCTGCCCGCGCCATTGCTTCCCTGATTCCCGATGAAGAACTCAACGAAGAAAACATTCTGCCCAAGGCCTTTGACCCCCGTGTGGCTCCGGCCGTGGCTGACGCTGTGGCGAAAGCCGCGCGGGAAAGCGGTGTGGCCCGCGCATGAGTATTCGGGAAATTCAGGCTTCGGCCATCACCGAGGCGGTGGAGCAGCTGTGCATCCGTGCCAACCGCTTCCTGCCGGAGGATATCCGCACAGCCGAAGAACAGGCCATTGAAGCTGAACCGTGGCCGCTGGCCCGCACCACTCTGGAATTGCTGCGCTCCAACCTGGATGCCGCGGCCGAGAAAGAACTGCCCATCTGCCAGGATACCGGCATGGCTTGTGTCTTTGTGGAACTGGGACAGGATGCCCATATCACTGGCGGCACTTTGCGGGAGGCGGTGGATGAAGGCGTGCGCCGGGGCTATACCAAGGGGTACCTGCGCAAGAGCATTACCGCCGATCCGCTGAAACGCCGCAATACCGAGGACAACACCCCGGCGTTCCTGACTGTGGACCTGGTCCCCGGGGACGGATGCCGCATTACGGTGGCGCCCAAGGGGGCCGGCAGCGAGAACATGAGCCGTCTGGCTATGCTCAAGCCTGCCGACGGTGTACAGGGCGTGAAAGATTTTGTACTGGAAACGGTTCGCCTGGCCGGCTCCAATCCCTGCCCGCCCATCATTCTGGGCGTGGGAGTCGGCGGCAGCTTTGATAAATGCGCTCTGCTGGCCAAGCATGCACTGCTGCGTCCGCTGGATGTTCCCAACCCGGACCCGGACTATGCGGCGCTGGAAAAGGAGCTGTGCGATGCCATCAATGCCATGGGCATCGGACCGCAGGGCTTCGGCGGTGCCACCACCTGCCTGGGTGTGGCCATTGAGCAGGCGCCCACCCATGTGGCCTGTCTGCCGGTTGCGGTCAATATCGGCTGCCATGTGACCCGCCGCGCTACCGCGGAGTTGTAAAAAAACATTCTGACAGGAAGTGAGAAAGAGTTATGCCAGCCAAACGTCAACCCAACATTGACATTTCCATCGAAGGCGTGGGGCGTCGTACACCGCGCACTTCCGATATTGATATTCCTTTGTCCTCCCTGCAGGCTTCGGGCAGTATTGCGGACCCCAAGCTGGAAGATATGGTCAACCGCCATCACGAGGAGATCAAGGAACTGCACCGCCGTGCACGGCAGGGGAGGTAAAGTATGCAGTATGAGCTTCAAACACCGCTGACCTGCGAATCCCTGTCTGTTCTGAAAGCGGGGGATACGGTGCTGTTGTCCGGCACGGTCTACACCGCCCGGGATGCAGCTCACGGCCGCATGATGGAACTGCTGGACGCCGGAAAGCCGCTGCCGTTTGATATTCGCGGCGCAGCCATCTATTATGTGGGGCCCACCCCGGAACGGCCCGGGCAGGTCATTGGTGCCGCAGGCCCCACCACTGCCGGACGTATGGATAAGTTTACCCCGCGCCTGCTGGACCTGGGCCTGGCCTGTATGATCGGCAAGGGCAAGCGGGACGCGGCTGTCAAAGCGTCGGTGGTCAAGAACGGCGCAGTCTACCTGGCTGCGCTGGGCGGCGCCGGCGCGCTTATGGCCGCCAGCATCCGCAGCTGTGAAGTCATCGCCTGGCCTGATCTGGGCTGCGAGGCGGTGCGCCGCCTTACTGTGGAGAAAATGCCGCTGACCGTTCTGCTGGATGCCCACGGCGGAGATCTGTACGAAAGCGGCCCGGCCGCTTACCTGCAAAGTCTGTCTGCCGATTGACAAAATGCCCGCCGCTTGGTACACTGATGTGTGTTGAGCGGATATGGCGGAACTGGCAGACGCGCTGGTTTTAGGGTCCAGTGTCCATGACGTGCAGGTTCGATTCCTGTTATCCGCACCAAACAAAGCAAAGCCCCGGCTGATTACAGCCGGGGCTTTTTACATGCTTTTGTCGGGGCTTATTCCGGCAGCAGGGCACTGCGATGCCGGAAGTAGTAAACGGCGCCAACAATGTCGGCCAGCGCCCAGCCGATAGGCACCGAGATCCAGATGCCCCACACCCCTACGATGGGCGCCAGGGCATACGCCAGCGCCACGCGGGTGCCCAGGGAACAGATCGTCAGTACCACCGACATGGCAGGGCGACGCACTGCGCGGTAGAAGCCGTACAGCAGGAACAGAATGCCGATGCCGCAGTAGCAGGCGCCTTCGATCCACAGATACTGCACACCCACGGCGGTGATCTCCGCCACAGCCGGGTCGGCCGGGTCCACAAAGATTCCCATGAGCGGGGCGGCGAACAGGCACACCACGGCGCTCACCGCCACACAGAATACCACGGCGCTGATCACCGCACTGCGGGTGCCCTTGCGGATGCGCTCCTGGCTGTGCGCGCCATAATTCTGCGCGATGAAAGTGGAAAATGCGTTGCCGAAATCCTGTACCGGCATGTAGGCGAAAGAGTCAATCTTGACGGCGGCGGCGAAGGCGGCCATGACGACCTCACCGAAGCTGTTCACCAACCCCTGTACCATCAGGATGCCGAAGTTCATGATGCTTTGCTGTACGCAGGTCAGCAGAGAGAAGGAAACAATCTCGCTGAGTACGCTGCGGTTCCAGCGGCAGTCGCTTTTTCCCGGCACCAGGGAGGGCAGACACAGCAGGGTATAGACGGCAATGCCGATACCCGACACATATTGGGCAATGACTGTGGCGATGGCAGCCCCGGCCACACCCCAGTGGCACAGCAGCACAAACGCCAGGTCCAGCACAATGTTCAGGATAGCGGAAATCCCCAGAAACACCAGGGGCACCATGGAGTTGCCTACGGCACGCAGCAGGGCGGCAAAGTAATTGTACAGGAACACCGCCGGAATGCCCCAGAAGATGCACCATAGGTAAGTCCGCATCAGCGGAATAATGCCTTCCGGAACCTGTAAAAGGACCAGAATCGGGTCCAGGAGAGCGAACACTGCAATGTTCAGCACCACAGCCACGGCAGCAATAAAGATGAAAGCGTGGAAGATGCTGCTTTTCAGCCCGGTGTGGTCACCCTCACCCCAGCGGATGGAAAAAAGGGCACCGCTGCCCATGCACAGCCCCAGCAGGATGGAGGTCAGAAAGGTCATCAGGGTGTAGGCGGAACCCACCGCGGCCAGGGTGTCGGCCCCGAGAAACCGGCCTACAATGATGGTATCGGCAATGTTGTACAGCTGTTGCAGCAGGTTGCCGGCCATCATGGGCAAAGCAAACAGGATCAGACTTTTGGTGATGGGCCCTGTGGTCAGGGCGGTGTCATGGGTGGTTGCCATGCATGGCCTCCTCGGCAGGAAAATACGCCTGCAATCAGATTCGCCCGGCAAAACCGGACATAGCAAAAGCCCCGGCACAGAGCCGGGGCTTTGTACGGGGGACTGCCCCGCAAGGTTTGGTGCGGAAGATGGGACTTGAACCCACACGTCATAGACACACGCACCTCAAACGTGCCTGTCTGCCGATTCCAGCACTTCCGCATAAGTAAACACCGGAACAACCACCGGCGTTGCAATGGCTATTTTAGCATATCTGCTGTGCAATTGCAAGCCTTTTTTTCCGCCTCCTTATTTTAGAAAGGGCAAAACCAAAATGCAACCATTTTTAGCTAAGAAGCGGCTAAGAAAATGGCCGAAAAACTAAGATGCAGCAAAGAAACAGTTGAATTTTAGCGTAGGCTCTCGTATAATTAGCCAAGAATAGAATGGAAATCGTGCGCAAAACCGGCAAGGGTTTTGCGCGCGTATTGCGTGTACAGAGGTGTAGTATGAAAATCGTGATCGTCGGCCTGGGTAAGGTAGGCCGCGCCCTGACTGAGCAGCTGACCGCCGAAGGGCATGACATCGTTGTGGTGGACATCAACCCCGACCGTGTGGAAAGCATCGTCAATGTGTTTGATGTGCGCGGCGTTCCCGGCAACGGCGGCTGCTATGAGATCCAGAGCGAGGCCTTTGAAACCGGTGCCGACCTGCTGGTGGCAACCACTTCCAGCGATGAGATCAACATTCTGGCCTGCCTGGTGGCCAAAAAAATCGGGACCCGGCATACCATCGCCCGTATCCGCAATCCGGAGTATGAAAAGCAGCTGCGCTTCATGCGTCAGGAACTGGGCCTGTCCATGTTTGTCAATCCCGAAAAGGCCACGGCCCGCGAAATCTCCCGCGTATTGCGTTTCCCCAATGCCATCAAGCTTGAGCAGTTCTGCCGCGGCCGGTTTGAGCTGATCGAATACCGCATCAACCCGGGCAACCCCCTCAGCGGGCTGCAGCTGTCTGATCTGTACAGCAATATGCACGTCAAACTGCTGGTCTGTGCGGTGGTCCGTGGAAAGGACATTACCATTCCGGACGGCAACTTTGTTCTGGAGGAAGGGGATAAGGTCTATCTGACCGCCACACCTCAGGAACTGGAAAATTTCTTCCGCCGTCTGGGTCTGTTCAAAGGCCGGGCTTCCAATGTTATGGTGGTGGGTGCCAGCCGGATGGCCTACTACCTGCTCAAGGAACTGCGGGACATGCATATGCACATCACCCTCATCGACAACGACCCGGTCCGCTGCCGGGATATGAGCGAGCGCCTTCCGGGCGTTCTGGTCATCCAGGGTGATGCGGCCGACAGTGAACTGCTCAACGAGGAAGGCCTGGCCGAAATGGACGCCTTTGTGGCTCTGACCGGTCTGGATGAAACCAATATCATCCTTTCCATGTATGCCGCCCAGCTCAATTCCTGCAAGGTGGTGGCCAAGATCAATCGCAGCTCTTTTGCGGACCTGGCCACGGCCAATGGGATGGTGGACAGCGTGGTTTCTACCGGTGATGTCACCGCCGAAACCATCCTGCAGTATGTGCGCGGCATGCAGAACTCTTTCGGCTCCAATATCCGCACACTGCACCGTGCGGTGGGTGGCCGCGTGGAAATTCTGGAGTTCAATGTGGGACCCGATATTCCTTTTGTTGGCGTGACTCTGAAAGACCTGACCCTGAAAAAGGGAATGCTGATTGCCGGTATTGTGCGCGCCAACGGCCAGACGATCATTCCGTCCGGCTCTGATTCGCTGCGCCGTGGCGACGATGTGGTGATTGTGACCACCGGAACGCCCATCACCGACCTGCGCGAGATCGTGGAATAAGAGGCGAACCGATGAATTACAGAATGATTGCTTTTGTGCTTGGACGCATTTTTATGGTCGAGGCTGCCCTTTTGGTGCTTCCGTTGATTTGCGCCCTGATTTACGGCGAAAATACGCTGTTCGCCTTCCTGATCCCGATTCTGTTGCTGGCGGCGCTGGGCTGCCTGCTGGGACTGCGCAAACCCAAGGATACGGTTATCTATGCCCGCGACGGTCTGGTGGTCGTCGCGCTGGCCTGGGTGCTCATGAGCGCTTTCGGTGCGCTGCCGTTTTTGCTTTCCGGGGATATTCCCGACTATACCGATGCTTTCTTTGAGATGGTTTCCGGTTTTACCACCACCGGTTCCAGCATCCTGACCGATGTGGAGGCCATGAGCCGCGGGTGTCTGTTCTGGCGCAGCCTGTCCCACTGGGTGGGCGGCATGGGCGTTCTGGTCTTTGTCATGGCCGTGGTCCCCATGACCGATGGCCGCGCCATGCACCTGATGCGGGCGGAAGTACCCGGCCCCACGGTGGGAAAACTGTCCAGTAAACTGCAGGATACCGCCAAGATTCTGTACCGCATCTACCTGGTGATGACGGCGGATGACGGCGGTGGAAGTGCTGCTCCTTCTGGCCGGAGGAATGCCCCTGTATGATGCCCTGATTCACTCCTTCGGCACCGCCGGCACCGGCGGCTTCAGCTGCAAGACGCTCAGCGTCGGGGCGTACAACAGCCCGTACATCGAGATGGTCATTGCCATTTTCATGCTGCTGTTCGGTGTCAACTTCAATCTGTACTATTACATTTTGCTGCGCCACTTCCGTCAGGCCTTCCTGTCCGAGGAACTCCTGACCTATCTGGGGGTGGTGGTGGCCTCCACCGTGGCCATTGCGGTGAACCTGAGCCATATGTGCAGCAACTTTGCCGAGGCCCTGCGCCTGTCCTTCTTCCAGGTATCGTCCATTATCACCACCACCGGATACGCCACCACCGACTTCAATATGTGGCCGTCCTTCAGCCGCACCGTGCTGGTCATGCTCATGTTCCTGGGCGCCTGCGCCGGGTCCACGGCCGGCGGTCTGAAGATCTCCCGTGTCATTATTCTGGTCAAGTCCTGCGTGCGGGAAGTGCAGCATATGCTGCATCCCCACGCGGTTACGACCATCCGGTTTGAAGGCCGCCCCCTGGACGACAAGACCGTCCGCGGTGCCAGCATCTATCTCACCGTGTACCTGTCCCTGTTCGCTGTTTCCATCCTGCTCATCTCGCTGGATGGCTTTGACCTGATCACCAGCTTTACCGCCGTGGCTACCTGTATCAACAACGTGGGACCCGGTCTGGAAATCGTTGGGCCCATGGGCTCTTTTGCGGATTTTTCTCCCTGGAGCAAATGGCTGCTCAGCTTCAACATGCTGGCCCTGCTGGCACCTTCCTCCTGGCGCCGCCGCCGTCGCCGCGGCCGTGTGGCACTGCGGTTCTGACAATGGATTGCCTTTCAAAGTCCGGATTCTCCCAAAGAGTCCGGGCTTTTTTTGTATGTGGTCCGTCCTTTCGGCATACCCATGGAACAGAATCAAGCCAAAAGGGGGAACGAACCATGGGCGTTCGCAAAAAGATTCTGTGCGGCTGCCTGGCCGGACTGTTGGTGCTGTGTGCAATGGACCTTTTTCTGGCAGGCGGGAAAAACAAAGGTTTGCCGGAAGAAACCTCCATCCCCGATGACCGGATGGCGGTACAGGCTGCGGCCATGCTGGAAGGAAAATATGCCTGCCTGACCTTTGATGACGGTCCTTCCGAAAATACCGATGCCATTCTGGAAATTCTGGCACGCTATCAGGCCCCGGCTACCTTTTTTGTCACGGCGCAGCCCATCAATGAACCCTACTTTGACCGCTTGCCTCTGATTCAGGCAGGCGGACACCAGATCGCCCTGCACAGTGCCAGCCACCGGTATTCGGAAATTTATAAAAGCACCTCGGCATTCTGGCTGGACATCAAACAACTGCGCCAGACCCTGTCTTCCTGGGTGGATGTGGAGTCCATCTGTTGGCTGCGCTTTCCCGGCGGCAGCACCAACACGGTCAGCCACCGCTACGGCGGCAGCGGCATCATGAAAGACCTGATCGCCCAGGCGGAAGGAAAAGGCTATCACTGGATCGACTGGAACGTCTGTGCCGAGGATGCCACTTCCGCCCACCCGGACGCCGCTACCATTGTGCATAATATTCAGGAGGACTCAGAGGGCAAGGATGTCTGCGTGGTGCTGATGCACGATACAGCCGCCACCGGGGAAACGGTGCGCGCTCTGCCGGAAATTCTGGACTGGTTTGCCCGGGAAGGCTACCAGTTCTGCACGGTTGCCCGGATGTATGCCATGACCCGGGACCAATGAAATGCAAAAGGGAATTGCAAAGCACCTGAACAGCATGTATAATAAGGACAAATCAAGGGCGCAGAACGCCCGGATTCTAGGAAGTTTGCCCATGAAAAATACCCAAAGCCGCCGTATTGCGCTGTGTGGTGTGCTGGCTGCCCTCACGGTCGTAATTCTGCTCACAGGCACGGCGCTGGGCATCGGTACCTATGCCGCGCCTATGCTGGCCTCGTTCCTGCTTATCCCACCGCTGGTGGAATACGGCCCCCGCGCCGCCCTGACCCAATATGCCGCCGCTGCGGTGCTGGGCCTGCTGCTCGTGCCGGACCCGGAACTGTCGCTGTTTTATGCGCTGGTGCTGGGGCCCTACCCGGTGCTCAAGACGGTGCTGGATCGTATTCGCCCGGCCATCCTGCGCTGGGCGGCCAAACTTGGTGTGTTCAATTTGTCGGCTGCCGTCATGTACGCGCTGCTCTGGCTGGTGTTCTGGCCCGGTATGACCGAGTCCATGCCCGTTACCAAGGCACTGGCAGTCACCCTGATTCTCATGTGCAACGTGGCCTTTGTCCTGTGCGACCGCGCTGTGGCCGCGCTGACCCTGGTTTACCGATTGCGTCTGCGCCGATACTGGAAAAAACGCTTTTGAGCTTGGCGTACAAGCTCAGGAAAGGAAGATCAACCATGTGGTATGAAAATGCTGTCGTCTACCAGATCTACCCGCTGGGGCTGTGCGGGGCGCCGCTGCAAAATGACGGTGTGCCCGAACATCGCCTGCTGCGGGTGCTGGACTGGGTGGACCATATCCGGGACCTGGGGGCCACCTGCGTGCTGTTCAACCCGCTGTTTGAGAGCGACGCCCACGGCTATGACACCCGGGACTATCAGAACGTGGACGTGCGCCTGGGCACCAACGAGGACCTGCGCCGCGTTTGCCAGGCCCTGCACGAAGCCGGGCTCAAAGTCATGTTTGACGGTGTGTTCAATCATGTCGGCCGCGGATTCTGGGCTTTCCGGGACGTGCAGGAAAAGCGTTGGGACAGCCCTTATAAGGATTGGTTTAACATCCATTTTGACGGCAACACCAACTATAATGACGGCTTCTGGTACGAAAGCTGGGAAGGCTGCAACGAGCTGGTCAAGCTGAACCTGCACAATCCCGCCGTGCGGGAACATCTGTTTGATGCCATTTCTTCCTGGGTGCGGGACTACGATATCGACGGCCTGCGCCTGGATGTGGCCTATTGCCTGGACCTGGATTTCCTGGGTGCGCTGCGGCAGTATACCTCCTCCCTCAAGGAAGATTTTGTGCTGGTGGGCGAAACCCTGCACGGGGACTACAACCGCTGGATGAACGACCACGCCTGCCATTCGGTCACCAACTATGAGTGCTATAAGGGGCTGTATTCCAGCTTCAACACCGGCAATATGCACGAGATCTCTTACAGCCTGAACCGCCAGTTCAGCTCCGAACCCTGGTGCCTGTACACCGGCCGTCAGCTGCTCAGCTTCGCGGATAACCATGATGTCACCCGCGTGGCCAGCATCCTGACCGACAAGAACGAGCTGGAGCCGCTGTATGGTCTGCTGTTCGGCATGCCCGGTACGCCGGCTGTCTATTACGGCAGCGAGTGGGGGATCACCGGGGAAAAGAAGGACGGGGACCCCGCGCTGCGCCCGGCCATCGAAAAGCCCGAACACAACGAACTGACCGACTGGATCACGGCGCTGGCCGGGGCCCGCGCCGCCAGCCCGGCCCTGTGCCACGGCAGCTACCGCAATATTCTGGTACAGCCCAAGCAGCTGATTTTTGAGCGCCGCAGCGGGGAAGACCGGGTCCTGGTGGCCATCAACGCCGACAGCCAGCCCTATCATGCCGACTTCAACGCCGAGGCCGGCCGCGCCGTGGACCTGATCACCGGCAAACCTCATGATTTCGGCGGCGGCAGCGATTTGCCGCCCTATTCCTGCGCATTCTGGAAGACGGAGTAATCCTCCCCGCCTGTAAATTGCCATCCGGTATCTGATCGGAAAAGAGGGACCGTTTTATGTGGCTGCTGTTTGCTGCCGCGTCTGCATTTTTTGCCGGTATTACGGCCGTACTTGCCAAGTGCGGTATCCGGCAGACTGATTCCACCGTTGCCACCGCACTGCGCACCTGTGTGGTGCTGGTCATGGCCTGGGTCATGGTGCCGGTATCCGGGCAGTGGGCCGGGGTACAGGCCATCACCGGGAAAGCCATGTTGTTCCTGGTGCTGTCCGGCCTGTGTACCGGCGCCTCCTGGCTGTGCTACTTCCGCGCCCTGCAAATCGGGGATATCAACCGGGTGGTGCCGGTGGACAAGACCAGCACGGTGCTCACCATTCTTCTGGCCCTGATTTTTCTGGGCGAAGGCGTTACCCCTGTCAAGGTGGCGGCTATGGTGCTGATTCTGGCCGGGACCTGGCTGATGATCGAAAAGAAGCGGAACACCGCCGCTGCATCCTCCGGTCATGCCTGGTTCTGGTATGCGGCTGGCTCGGCTTTCTTTGCCAGCCTGACCTCCATTCTGGGCAAGATCGGCGTCAGTGACATTGGGTCCAACCTGGGCACAGCCATCCGCACCACGGTGGTGCTGGTCATGGCCTGGGTCATGGTCGTTCTGGAAGGCAAACAGAATAAGGTGCAGCAGGTGCCCCGGCGGGAGCTGGGATTCCTGTGCCTGTCCGGCCTGGCTACCGGTGCTTCCTGGCTGTGCTATTATCGGGCCTTGCAGGACGGCCCGGCCAGTGTGGTGGCGCCGGTGGATAAGCTGAGCATCCTGGTCACGGTGGCGTTCTCTGCCATTGTCTTTGGGGAAAAGCTCAGCCGCCGGGCAGCTTTCGGCCTGGCCCTCAACGTGGCGGGCACGCTGCTCATGCTGGTATGATATTCGGAAATTTATAACACGATCCGCTGTGCAGGGTTTCTGTGCGGCGGATTTTTTCTGCAATATTTCGACCCTCCCTGCACATACTGAGGTATGGAAAAGGAGGGGACCCTCATGTCCAAACCTGCTGCAAGGCGCCTGGTGCGCTTGTTTTTGACCGTGCTGATCATGACCGCCACCCTGGCAGGCGGCGCGATTCTCGGGCTGCGTGCCGCACTGCCGGATACATTTTATGTAGCCCCCGGCAGCCAGCTGACCCTGGCATCCATGCCTTTTTTGCAGGCAGGAGCCCCGTCGTCCGGCATGGCGGCTCCCGTCAGCGGAACGACGGATACCGGAAGTGCCAACCAGACGCTGCGCCTGTTCGGTATGGTGCCGGTCAAAACGGTGCGGACAGTGACTTCCGATACCCGCACGGTCACCGTGTCCGGGGCGCCGTTCGGCGTCAAAATGTTTGCGGACGGTGCTTTGGTGGTGGCGTTCTCCGACCAGCTGACCGCCCTTGGCAGTGAAAACCCGGCCAAAGAGGCAGGACTGCGCCTGGGGGATGTGATCATCTCGGCAGCCGGGCAGCCTGTACACGGGAATGAGGAACTTTCTCAAGCGGTCACGGCGGCGGAAGGAAACAGCCTGGACATTGTCTATGTCCGCGACGGGGTTCAACATACCTGTACCATGACGCCGGTGCGGGACCGGGGCAGCGGCACCTGGCGCGCCGGGGTATGGGTGCGAGATTCCTCTGCGGGCATCGGCACCCTGACTTTTGTGGACACAGCAAACGGCACATTTGCCGGGCTGGGGCATGCGGTCAGTGACAGCGATACCGGTGCCGACTTTCCGCTGCTTTCGGGTGAGATCGTTCCGGTGAACATCATCGGGGTGCAGAAGGGCACCACCGGGGCTCCGGGAGAACTGAAGGGGGAATTTTCCGGCGCCGATGCTCTCGGTATAGTCAGCGCCAACGATTCCACCGGTGTATACGGGACTCTGCAAAAAGGAACGTCTGCGGTGTCCGGGCAGGAGCTGCCGGTGGCGGCGATCCAGCAAGTCAGCACCGGCAAGGCACAGATTCTCACCACCATCGACGGTTCTGCCCCGCAATGGTATGAGGTGACCATCGAGCGGGTGAACATGACGGCAGGGGACCCCAACCGGAACCTGCTCATCCGGGTCACTGATGAACGCCTTCTCAGCACAACCGGTGGTATTGTGCAGGGCATGAGCGGCAGCCCGGTGGTGCAAAACGGCTGCCTGGTGGGGGCCGTTACCCATGTGCTGGTCAATGACCCCGCCCGGGGGTACGGTATCTTTGCCGCTACTATGCTGGAACGGGCGGATGCTGCCGGCGCTTGACCGGGCTTTTTCCAGTCGGTGGCAGGTGGTTACCTGCCGTAGCAGCAGCCTGCCGGGAAAAGCAAGACAGAAAAGCGGGAAAAGCCTGTCAACTTTGGGAGGGGCATGTCGAAACAAGGGGAAAAAGCGCGAAACGGCCCGAAAACTTCCTATTGCCAGAATTGGTAAAATATGGTAATATTTCCATTGTCAAGAGAAACCTGCGCGGCCGGGCGGCTGGCCGCTGATGAATGAGGAGTGTATCACAATGGACAAGATCAAGTTTTTGATGACCGATACCGGCGCGCAGACCACGGCGCTGTGCCGCCAGGCGCTGGAGGACAAGGGCGTTGCGGTGACGGTGTGCGAGAAAAACGGCAGCAAAGCGCTGAAAGCACTGCTGGACACCCATCCCCAGGCTGTGCTGCTGGACGCCTTCATGCCGGATCTGGATGCCATCACGGTGAAACAGCGGTACGAAGCCCAGGACACCACCGGGATCCACACCACCTTTTTTGTGACCGGGGCCTTCCAGAGTGAAGAGATCGAGCAGGACCTGCTGGATAACGGCTTTTCTTTCTTCTTTGTCAAACCGTTTGATGAATCGGTGCTGGTCAGCCGTGTGCTGAAAGCGGCGGGCACGCCGGCACGTCCCCAGGCGTTCAGCCAGGACAGTGACGAACTCACGGTCACGGAGATTCTGCACCAGGTGGGCGTGCCTGCTCACATCAAAGGGTATCAGTTCCTGCGGGACGCCATTCTGCTGGCAGTGGAGGACCATGAGTATATCAACGCTGTGACCAAGCGCCTGTATCCGGAAATTGCCAAGCGCAACGGCACCACGGCCTCCCGAGTGGAGCGGGCCATCCGCCACGCCATTGAGGTGGCCTGGGACCGGGGCGATGTGGATACCCTCAACGGATATTTCGGCTACACCATCCACAGCCTGCGGGGCAAACCCACCAACTCGGAATTCATTGCCATGATCGCGGACAAGATCCGCCTGGACAAGCGCCGCCGCGCTTGATTTGTCAAAAGTATACTGGACTGTAATACCTCCCGCTGCGACCGGGAGGCTTTTTTATTTCAAAACTTTTTCAATGCGCCCCAAAGCGGTAGATTTTTCCGTTGGATGCTTGTATAATGGTAGCATGGTCAAACTGGGGGTTGTGTACATGTGCCGCCCCGCAAAAACATATAACCGAAAGGGGGGCGCCGGCTATGGCGCAAACCGTAACGGCAATCCTGGTGGCGGCGGGGTCCTCCCGGCGCATGGGATTTGATAAACTCAGCCATCGCCTGCCCGGCGGGCTGACTGTATTGCAGACAAGCTTGCGGGCCTTTGAACAGCATCCCCGGGTCAACGATATCGTGCTGGTGGCGGGGGCCAATCTGAAAACCTGCCGGGAGCTGGCGGCCGCCTGTTCCAAGCCCTGTACGGCGGTGTCCGGCGGGGCCACCCGCGCCGAGAGCGTCCGCGCCGGTCTGGCGGCGGCGACCGGCGAGATCGTGGCCATCCATGACGCGGCCCGCCCCTTTGTCAGCGAAAGCGTCATCACGGCGGCCATTGAGGCGGCCGAAAAGACCGGCGCCGCGGCACCTGCTGTTCCGGTCAAGGATACCATCAAAATCGCGGATGCCGAAAACCGGGTGTGCAGCACCCCCGACCGCAGCAGCTTGTTTGCGGTGCAGACGCCGCAGTGCTTCAAGCGGGAGCTGTATCACAAGGCTCTGGCCGCGGTGACGGGAGAAAAAGCCGACCTGGTCACGGATGACTGCAGTTTGTTTGAGCTGGCGGGTCTGCCGGTCGTGCTGACAGCAGGAGATTACGCCAATCTGAAAATTACAACCAAAGAGGATTTGAAAGGGGAGAACACCATGCGCATCGGACACGGGTATGACGTTCACCGCCTGGTCGAAGGCCGGCGGCTGATTCTGGGTGGGGTGGATATCCCCTACGAAAAGGGCCTTCTGGGCCATTCTGACGCCGATGTGCTGCTGCACGCCATCTCGGATGCCCTGCTGGGGGCAGCCGCCCTGGGGGATATCGGCAAGCATTTCCCGGATACTGACCCCCGGTATGAGGGAGCCGATTCCCTGCGGCTTTTGCAGGAAGTAGGCCGCCTTGTCAACGAAGCCGGCTACACCGTGGGCAACATTGATGCCACCATCCTGTGTCAGGCGCCCAAGCTGGCACCGCACATCCAGACCATGCGCGCCAACATTGCCGGAGCGCTGGACGTGGATGTGAACCAGGTCAGCGTCAAGGCTACCACCGAGGAACACCTCGGCTTTACCGGTCAGGGAGAGGGCATTGCCGCCCACGCCGTGGCCCTGTTGGAATCCTGAAATTCCGGCAAACTTTCCACCGGTCTTGCGGTGTGTTATACTTAAAAAGAGAACCGTCCCCGCCCTTTGCCCGGCGGCTGTAAGGAGGCTGTGACCGGCATGCTCGGCATTTACGATTTTTTCAGAGGTGTGATCAGCAACCTGCGTACCTTCGGCGTGCGCGACCTGGTTGATATTCTGGTTATCTCCTTTTGCTTCTATGAATTGTTCCTTTTTGCCCGCAAATCCCGTGCGGGCCAGCTGGTGCGCGGCCTGATGCTGGCACTGGTCTGCTTTGCATTGGCGTACCTGTTTGAACTGCGTACCGTGCGCTGGCTGCTGAACAACTTCCTGCAGGTGGGCTTTATTGCTGCCGTGGTACTGTTTCAGCCGGAACTGCGCCGTACGCTGGAACGTCTGGGCCAGAGCGCCAACTGGACCGGGCGGCTGTTCAGCATCCGACGTACCGACCCGTCCCTGCGGGCCGTATGGCAGAGCGCTGTGGTGGCCATCTGCGATGCCGCCGAACAGCTGTCCGATACCCGCACCGGTGCCCTGATGGTGCTGGAACGCAACAACAATCTGGAAGAGATCATCCGCACCGGTACGCCGCTGTCGGCCAACGTCATTCCGGAAATGCTGGGCACCATCTTTTATGAAGGTACTCCTCTGCATGACGGTGCTGTGATCATCCGGGACGGCCGCATCGTGGCGGCCGGGTGCGTGCTGCCCCTGTCCAACAACCTGGAAATGGGCAAGGATATGGGCACCCGTCACCGTGCCGGTCTGGGCATGAGCGAAAACTCCGATGCCATTGTCATCGTTGTCAGCGAGGAAACCGGTATCATCTCCCTGGCCAAAAACGGCGTTCTGATCCGTCGCCTGGACCGCCAGAACCTGTTCAATCTGCTGCAGGAAGAAATCATCCCGCCCGAATCGGAAGAAGAGCAGAAGGTACCTGTGTGGACCCGGTTGTTTGGCAAAGGAGGTGCCGAAAAGCATGCTGCTAAACAGAAAGAAAAATGATCAGCCCGCGGTGACGCCCAAGGCACGGGAAAAACGTACCATCTGGGACTATCCGGCGGTGCTGTGGTGCGCGGCTGTGTTCTGTGCCATCCTGGCCTGGCTGATCGTGACCATGTACTTTGACCAGGAAAGCGACAAGACCGTTACCGTCAATACCATCACCTATACCTACCAGTCCAGCACATACACCAGTCTGGGCCTGGACATTGTGGAAACGCCGGACATTTCCAACGTGTTGGTCCGCATCAAAGGTAGCGGCACCATCATCGGCGGTATCCGGGAAAGCGACATCATGGTTTACCCCAAGTATTCCACGGTGCGCGGGGCCGGTACCGTGACCCTGGAACTGGGGGCACGGTTCATCACCTCCGATTATGATAATCTGGGTATTGAACTCACCGTCGAAAACCCCACCACCGTCACCGTTGTGTTTGATAATGTCAGCGAAAAGACGGTGCGCGTCACTGCCGATACCTCCAAAATCGCCATTGCAGACGGATTTATTCTGAATAATGCTTCCTGCGTCCCGGCGGAAGTCACTCTGACCGGTCCCACCAGTGAGCTGGAACAGATCGACTCGGTGGTGGCCACCGTTTCCTCGGAGGATAAGCTGGACGACTCCGTCACGCTGGACTCGGTGCTGGAAATGCGGGATGTGAACGGCAACGCGGTCACACCGCAGTACACCACCATGGACAGCGATTCCGCCGCCGTGACACTGAACGTGCTGCAGGTGCGGGAACTGCCGCTGTCCGTCGACTTCATCGGTCTGCCGGCCGGGTTTGATACGTCCAGCCTGAAATACTCTCTGGACCGCAGCACCCTGCGGGTGGCCGGTCCGGCGCGCATGATCAGCAAACTGAATGAACTCAGTGTGGCCAGCCTGGACCTGGGGCAGAGCTTCGCCTTTGACCGGGACTACCAGCTGGCGGTGGAACTGCCCGATGGCATTGTTTCTCAGGATGGCATCACCACCGTGACTCTGACCTTTGATACCACCAATATGGACAGCACGACCCTGAACGTGTCCAACATCCGGGTCATCAATGTGCCCAGCGATGCCGAAGTGGATGTTTTGACAAGCCGCATCAGCGGCGTGACACTGTACGGCCCGGCGGATGAGATCGCCGAGCTTTCGGCGGACAACGTGCTGGCGCAGGTGGACTGCCAGAGCATCTCGGTCACGGCAGGCCAGCAGACGCTGCCGGTCAATATCCAGATCCCGTCGTCCAGCCGCGTTTTTGCGGTGGGCAGCTACACGGTGCAGTGCGCCATCACCACCAAGTAAAAAGACAAGGAGAAAGTATCCGAAAGTGCTTTTGGTACGCAATATCCGCCTGCCGCTGACCTGCTCCGACCCCGGAGCCGAGGCCGTGCGCCGGGCACGAAAGATACTGGGCCTGCCTGCCGGTGCGGCGGCAGGCGGCGGTATCGCAAAACTCTCGGTAGATGCCCGGCACGGGACCCCCGTGCTGGTCTATACCGTTGCCATCACGCTCAACGACGAGGGTGAGGAATCGGCTTTGGCCGGGGCCTCGCCCTGTGTCTGTTTCACACGTCAGCCGGAATTCCACTTCCCGCAGGGGCAGGTCCCGCTTTCTCACCGCCCGGTGGTGGTGGGGCTGGGCCCGGCCGGATTGTTCGCAGCGCTGCTGCTGGCCCGCCACGGCTACCGCCCGTTGGTGCTGGAGCGCGGCCCCGCGTTGGAACAGCGGGTGCAGGCTGTGCAGAGCTTTGAAGCCGGCGGTTCCCTGAACCCGGAAGCCAATATCCAGTTCGGGGAAGGGGGCGCCGGAACCTTCTCGGACGGCAAACTCACCACCCGCACCGGAGATGCCTTGTGTGCCTATGTAACCAAAACCTTTCTGGAACATGGCGCACCCCAGGACATTGCCTGGCGGCAGAAGCCCCATGTGGGAACCGACCTGCTGCGGGGTGTCATCGCAGGCATCCGGGCGGAAATCGAATCCCTAGGCGGTACGGTGCTGTTCAACACCAAACTGACCGGCCTGGATGTGCGCGACGGGACTCTGCGCGGCGTGCAGACCACTGCAGGAGAGTTTGCCTGTGAGCAGCTGATCCTGGCCGTGGGCCACAGCGCCCGGGACACCTTTGCCATGCTGGACGGCCTGGGTCTGCCCCTGGAATGTAAACCCTTCTCGGTGGGCTTCCGGGCGGAACATCTGCAAACTGAGATCGAACGCAGCCTTTATCACGGGGCGGCCGGACATCCGGCTCTGCCCCGGGGCGAATACCAGCTTAGCCAGCATGTGGACGGCGGCCGCTGTGTGTATACCTTCTGCATGTGCCCGGGCGGTACCGTCTGCGCCGCTGCCAGCGAGGAAGGCGGTGTTGTCACCAATGGTATGAGCCTGCATGCGCGCGATGGCCGCAATGCCAACGCGGCGGTGGTCGTCAGCGTGGATGGCCGGGATTTTGACAATGACCCGGCCAAGGCGGTGGCCTTCCAGCGGCAGCTGGAACAGGCAGCGTTCCGGGCGGGCGGCAGCAATTATGCAGCTCCGGCCGAAACCGTAGGCAGTTTCCTGAAAGGGCAGGGGCGCCTGGACCTGGGGGCCGTGCAGCCCACTTATCCCAGGGGTGTGGTCCCGTATGATCTGGGCAGCCTTCTGCCGCAGGAACTCTCCGGCGCTTTGCGCCAGGGCCTGACAGCTTTCGGTCGCAAGATGGCGGCCTACCGGGCTCCCGATGCTGTTCTTACCGGCCTGGAAACCCGCACGTCCAGCCCGCTTCGTCTGGTGCGCGGGCAGGATATGCAGTGTATCGCGCTGCCGGGATTGTACCCCTGCGGGGAAGGCGCCGGCTATGCGGGCGGAATCATGACCGCTGCGGTGGATGGCCTGCGCTGTGCCGCCGCGCTGATGGAGCGCAGTGCGCCGCCCCGTCAGGAATCCTGAATCGTTTGTATCGAAAGGAATCATAAGAAGTATGCCTTCCAGAAATCCTTACCGGAATGATGACAATGCCGGACAATATGAGGAACCCTCCGATTTTCACGATCTGGACTCCGCCGTTAACGGAATTGTCCAGGCCGGTGCCGAAATCGGCTCGGAGGTGCTGGGCGGATTGGCCGGAGCCATACAGTCTGTGGGAGATGCCATCCGCAACCGCGGCGTGGAAAACAAGTCCGTGCCGTTTACGGTCTGGCGTCAGCGCATGGACCGGCAACTGAAAAGCAAGGAACAGGACGGCTACCTGGGTATGGCGGTGAGCGGCTGGATCTTTGCCGGCGGTTTCGGCATTGCGGCCCTGGTCATGTTCATCCTGGCCATGGTGGGACCGGAAACGTTGTATATGCAGCCGGAAAATCATGTGGTATTTCCCATTCTGACCGCCTGCTTTACCCCCGTTGCCGTGGGATTCGGCATTATGGGGGCGGCAGGAGTCCGGCTGTGGGGCCGGTATAACCGGCTGCGCAGCTATCTGCGGGCCGCCCGGGGGTGGGTCTGCGAGATTTCGGCACTGGCCCGGGACGCCATGCAGCCCCAGGACCGCGTGCGGGAGGAATTGCAGCGGGCCATTGCCCGGGGCGAGATTCCCGGGGCGCTGGTATCGCCGGACGGTAATATGCTGTATCTGGACGATACCCGATATACACCCGCAGAGCCGGAAAAGCCGCAGCCTGCCGCCGAACAGCCTCCCCTGAACGAAGCGGAATCTCTGCGCCGGGAAGGCGTGGATTTCCTGAACTATCTGCGTGCCTGCCGCGGCCGGTTGGGAGAGAGTGCCGACGAGGAATTGGCCGCCATGCAGAAAACCTGCGGCGCCATTCTGGGTTTTGCCCACAATCATCCGGACCAGCAGCCCCGCCTGCGCCGGTTCCGTGAATATTACCTGCCCACCACCCGCAAACTGTTGGATACAGCACTGGGGCTGGGGGACGCCAAAGCGGCGGAGGCCGACAAGATCCGCGGCGAGATCACCGGAATCCTGCATACGCTGAATCTGGCGTATACCAAGCTGTACGAAACCCTTTTGCAGGATGTGAGCCTGGATGTTTCCACCGAGATCGATACCCTGGAAACCATGCTGCGCCAGGATGGCCTGACCCATGATTTCCGGCAGGATTTCGGTGCCGGAACCAAGACTGTGTAAATGTGAATTTGTAAGGAGCGAACCGCTATGAACTACCGTGCCTGGCAGCTGAATCAGACTGCCGATCAGGACGCCGAAGCCCTGCGCGCCGAAGGCTTCGGCGTGTTGCTCAGCCGTGTGCTGGCTGCGCGCGGGGTCCATACGCCGGAGGCAGCGCACCATCTGCTGGACGGGCGGGACGAACTGTCCGACCCGTTCCTGCTGAAAGATATGGACAAGGCGGTGGAACGCATCCAGCGCGCCATCGAAGAAGGGAAGCCCATCGTCATTTTCGGCGATTATGACGTGGATGGTGTTTCTGCCACAGCCATTCTGTTTGAATGCCTGACCAACCAGGGCGCCCAGGTTCGCTGCAAATTGCCTACCCGGGACGGCGGCGGTTACGGCCTGAACGCCGATATCCTCAAGAGTCTGGCCGCCAAAGGGTACACCCTGGTGGTCACGGTGGACAATGGTATTGCTGCCGTGGAGGAAGCCTGCTGTGCCAAGGAGCTGGGCATTGACCTGGTCATTACCGACCACCACCTGCCCGGGGCAGAACTCCCCGAGGCGGTGGCGGTGGTGGACCCCAACCGTTCCGACGATGAAAGCCCCTTCAAGTTTCTGTGCGGCGCCGGGGTGGCGTTCAAGCTGTGCGCTGCACTGGAAGGCTGTGAGCCTGCCGAACTGCTGGATATGTTCGGGGAGCTGGCAGCTCTGGGCACTATTGCGGACGTGATGCCGCTGGTGGGGGAGAACCGGACCCTGGTCCGGGAAGGTCTGGCCGTTCTGCAGGAAACCATGCGCCCCGGGTTGCAGGCCTTGCTGGAAAACGCCGGCTATGCGGGCAAGCCTGTCACGGCCGAAACGGTCAGTTACGGTCTGGCTCCCCGGCTCAACGCGGCAGGACGCATGGATACCGCCGCGGTGGCGCTCAAGCTGCTTCTGTGTGAAAACGAAGAACAGGCGGCCGGTATCGCGGCGCGCCTGGGAGAAATCAACACCGAACGCCAGCAGACCGAACAGCAGATTCTGGCGGCGGCGCTGCAGACCATCCAGGCTGACCCTGCCCGCACCCATGACCGGGTGCTGGTGGTGTCGGGGGAAGGCTGGCACCCTGGTGTCATCGGTATTGTGGCCAGCCGCCTGATGGAACGGTACGGGCGCCCCGCTATCGTGATCTCCACCGAAAACGGGGAAGGCCGCGGCAGCGGCCGCGCCCCGGCCGGGTTCAACCTGCATGCAGCCCTGGCAGCCTGCTCGTCCTGCCTGATTCGCAGCGGCGGCCATGCGGCGGCGGCCGGTCTGCTGGTGGAAGAAGATAAGATCGGCGCTTTCCGGGCTGCCGTCAACGCCTGGGCTGCCAAGGAATACCCGGTGCCGGAACCCGGCGTCCTCAAACTGGACGCAGCGGTCCGCCTCAATGAACTGGACATTGCCTCGGTGCGGCAATTGTCCCGGCTGGCGCCCTTCGGCAGCGGCAACCCGGTCCCGCTGCTGCTGGTGGAAAACGCCGTCGTGGATGGTCTGTGGCCGCTGGGCAGTGAAGGCCGTCACACCCGGGTGCGCCTGCGCCAGGGGGATGCGACCTGTTTTGTTTCGGTGTTCGGTACGGCGCCGCAGGATATGGTCTACCAGCCTGGTGCCGCCGTGGACGCCGCCGTGGAAGTGAGTATTTTCCAGGGGCGCAGCGGGCCGATGGTTTCCATCCACTGCAAAGCCATGCGTCCCGCCGGGCTTGGCAACGAACCGGCCCGGCAGGCAGCGGTATTTGATGCGGTCTGCTCCGGAACCGAGCTGCCGCCAGACCGGGCCGAAGCCTTTTTGCCGGACCGCAATGATACGGCCAACCTGTATCGCCGCATCCGGGCAGGAGGCGTCCCGGCGGATGACCTGCAGCCTGTGTTTGCGGCGGCCGGGCCGCAGAATACCGGCAAGACTCTGGCCAGCCTGACGGCGCTGTATGAGCTGGGGCTGGTAGAACAGCAGAACGGGCGCTGGATGCCGGCCGCCGTTACCGGAAAGAAAAATCTGGACGATGCACCCATTCTGCAAAAACTGCGCGCCATGACGGCAGGACAGAGGGAATAAGTCTGCCGCCGCGCGATGAATACAAAACCGAAACCAGGGGGAGGAACCGCCATGGATAACGAAGTCAATATGCCCATTACCTATGAGCAGCTTAAACAGGATATGACCGACAGCGGCCGACCGTATGACTTTGCAATGATCGACCGCGCCTATGCGCTGGCCGAATCGGCCCACAGCGGCCAGCGGCGCCGCAGCGGTGAACCGTATATCTGCCATCCGCTTTCGGTGGCCCAGATCCTGGTGGAACTGGGCATGGACAGCGAGAGCATCGCGGCGGCTCTCATGCACGATGTGGCCGAGGATACGGCGGTGGGCATTGATGAGATCCGCTCCAAGTTCGGGGACGAAGTGGCCCTTCTGGTGGACGGTGTCACCAAACTGACCCAGATCAAGTTCTCCAACGTGGAGGACCGCCAGGCCGAAAACCTGCGCAAGATGCTGCTGGCCATGAGCCAGGACGTCCGGGTCATGATCATCAAGCTGTGTGACCGCCTGCACAATATGCGTACCGGTGATGCCTGGCCCGAACAGAAGCGCCGGGACAAAGCCCTGGAAACCATGGAAGTGTATGCACCCATTGCGCACCGTCTGGGGATTTCCAACATCAAGGAAGAGCTGGAAGACCGCAGCCTGCACTATCTGGACCCTGTCGGCTATGAAACCATCCGCTCTCTGCTGAACAAGCACGGCGATGATTTTTTGGAAGATGTCTGCCGGACCATCCGGACCCATCTGGAGGACAACGGCATCGAGAATGCGGCTATCCGCCACCGGGTCAAGAGCATCTACGGCATCTACCGCAAGATGTACATGCAGAACAAGGACTTCGAGGAAATTTATGATGTGTACGCCGTGCGCATCATCATCAATACGGTGGCCGAATGCTACACCGCGCTGGGCCTGATCCACGATATGTATCATCCGCTGCCCAACCGGTTCAAGGATTATATCTCCACCCCCAAACCCAACGGGTACCAGAGCCTGCACACCACCGTGATCGGCCATGAGGCCATTCCCTTTGAGGTGCAGATCCGCACCTGGGATATGGACCGCATGGCGGAATACGGCATTGCCGCCCACTGGAAATACAAGGCGGGCATCTCCACCAGCAACGAGAAGCTGGAAGAACGTCTGGCCTGGGTGCGCCGCCTGCTGGAAAGCCAGCGCTCCAGCGTGGATGCCACTGACCTGCTCAGCGATATCAAATCCGACCTCCTGCCGGAAGAAGTCTTTGCCTTCACCCCCCGCGGCGATGTGATCAACCTGCCCGCCGGGGCCACCGTCATCGACTTCGCCTACGCCATCCATTCGGCGGTGGGCAACCGGATGATCGGCGCCAAGGTCAACAACCGCATTGTGCCCATCGATCATAAGGTGGCTACCGGCGAAATCATCGAGATCATCACCGGCCCGGAAAACCGCGGCCCGTCCCGGGACTGGCTCAACATCGTCAAGACCAGCGAGGCCAAGAACAAGATCCGCAACTGGTTCAAGAAAGAACGCCGGGAAGAGAATATTGCCGAAGGCAAGGATGCCTTGGAACGGGAAATGCGCCGCAACATGATGACCGTTCCGCCGGAACAGTACGACGACTTTATGGCAGCGCTGGCCAAACGCAACCACTGCAACACGGTGGAGGAAATGTATGCCACCATCGGGTACGGCGGCCTGCAGATGGCCCGTGTGCTGCCCAAACTGAAGGACGAATACAACCGTCTGAAGGCTTCCGAACCCAAACCTGTCACAGTGGACGTGAAAAAGGTCCATTCCACGGCCGGTGTGGTGGTGGAAGGCATCGACAACTGTCCCATCAAGTTCGCCAAATGCTGTTCGCCGCTGCCCGGTGATGAGATCGTCGGTTTTGTCACCCGCGGTTTCGGCGTGTCCATCCACAAAAAGGATTGCGGTAACGTGCGGGAGAGCATGAAGTCCCCCGAAAATGCCGGCCGCTGGGTCCGCGCCTACTGGGCAGACAATGTGCGGGAAGACTACAAGGCCACGCTGGAACTGGTCTGCATGGACCGTGCCAACCTGGTTTCGGATGTGGCACTGGCGCTGGGCGATATGCGCGTGCCCATCTATTCCATGGATGCCCGTGCCGCTGACCAGGGCCGTGCCCGTATGTCCCTGACCATCGGCATCAACAATACCGAACACCTGAACAATGTGGTCCTGCGTCTGCAGAAGGTGCGGGATGTGGTTTCGGTGACCCGTATCTGAGGATTATGACGAATCAGCTTGAAAAGAAACCGGCTGCCCTGTATCTGCTGCCCGCACTTCTGGGCGCTGTTGCCGGTATTGCGGTGTTCCTGTGGGTCTACGGTACCGCGCCGCTCCATGTGAGCTGGGACAACTGGATTCTGGGCGGTTATGATGAGCTGGATGTCCAGCAGCATTACGCCGGCTGGCTTTTGTTCCGCAATTCCGGTTGGAGCTTTCCGCTGGGCATGGCGGATACCATTGCCATCCCGGACGGTACCGCCATCTCTTACACCGACAGTCTGCCCTGGGTCAGCATATTTCTCAAACTGCTGCGGGGCGTACTTCCCGGAACCTTCCAGTGGTTCGGGCTGTATGTGCTGGGTTGCTTTGCTCTGCAAGGAGCGGCAGGTGGCCTGCTGTGCGCCCGTGGCCTGACCGGGCGGGTACAGGCCGCAGTCACCGGTCTTTTGGGCGGAGCGCTGTTTGCCTGCCTGCCCACTTTGTGGGAACGGGCCTTCCGCCATACGGCGCTGGCCTCTCAGTGGCTGTTCCTGTTTGCACTGTATGTGTACCTGGAAAGCCGCGACGCCCTGCGCCGCACCGGCCACGCACCGCGGTTGCGCTGGTGGCTGGTGGTGCTGGCATTTGCCGCAGTGGGCATCCACCCGTATTTCCTGCCGTTGGTCATGGTCTGTGCACTGCTGTGGTGTGTGGACCGTGTGCGCCTGAGCGGCGCCTGGAAAGGTGCTGCTGTGGATTTCGTTGCTGCACTGGCGGCTGCCCTGGTAGGCGGTGTGCTCTGCGGGGCCATCGGCACCGGAAGCTCCCTGAGCCGGGATGGTTACGGTGAGTTCTCCATGAACCTGAACGCCCTGTTCAATCCCTATTCCCGGGGACAGTATACCTGGTCCCGTCTGCTGCCGGTACTGCCCCAGCAGTCCGGTCAGTATGACGGCTTCAACTACCTGGGACTTGGCGTTCTTGTACTTCTGGCGGCAGCTCTGGTTGTGGCGGTTGTCACGGCCATTCGCCGTCCGCAGGCGGTTAAAGCCTGGTGGGGCCGTAACTGGCCCGTGGCGCTGGCCTGCCTGCTGCTGACCCTGTTTGCGGTCAGCAACCGGGTATTTTGGGGCAACACCGGATTCACGGTGCCGCTGCCCGGCTGGCTGCTGAATCTGTGCGGTATCTTTCGCTCCAGCGGCCGTATGTTCTATCTGCCCGCTGCCTGTCTGGTGGTCTGGGGTGTGTATACCCTGCGGGGAGCCTGCCGTCGTCTGCCGCGTCCGGCAACAGTCAGCTGTGTTTTGCTGGCTGCTCTGCTGGCTGTGCAGGTGTGGGATTTGTCCGCCGTGGCAGCTGAAAAGCATAACTACTTTACAGAAACAATTTCCCAGCCGGTGGAGAACGTGGCTTGCCATCCCATGACAGTCGGCATCGGGGCCGGGCGCAGCGCGCTGCTGGCAGCCGGAGAGGTGCGGGATGACCGCCTGCGCCTGCTGGCCATTCTGGCCGGCAAGGAAGGCCTACCCACCAACCTGGATATTGCGGTGTCCGGCAGCCATGAAGCGGCGGCCCAAAGCCGCGCCGATACGGCGGCACAGCTGCTGAACGGGGAATATGACCCCACGGCGGTGTACGTCACCACCGACGAAGCCGTGTGGAACCAGTGGCAGCAGGTTTTTGCCGATGACCCGGCCCCCACATTCTTTGTGGCGGATTCCTGTTACTTTATGCTCTGCCTGGAACCATGAGCGATGCCGGACAATTCCTATAAATAAGTAAGGAGAACATATTCATGCGCGCTGTGATTCAACGTGTATCGGGGGCCTCGGTGGTCGTCAACGGCGGCGAGCCCCGTGTTATCGGCCCGGGCCTTGTCATTCTGCTGGGTGTCTGCGACGGGGAAGACGCCGCCATCGTCCCCAAACTGGCCGCCAAGTGCGCCAATCTGCGCATCTTTGCCGATGAGCAGGGCAAGCTCAACCGCAGCGCGGTGGAACTGGGCCTGTCCGTGCTGGTGGTATCCAACTTTACCCTGTACGGTGATACTTCCCGTGGCAATCGTCCCAGCTTTATCCGGGCCGCCAAGGGGGAAGCCGCCGAATCTCTGTATGAAGCTTTCCTGGCCGAACTCCGCAAGCAGCCCCTCAAGGACCTGCAGCACGGAGAATTCGGTGCTGATATGCAGGTGGCACTGACCAATGACGGTCCCGTGACCATCATGATCGATACCGACGAATGGAAAAAGTGAGGTAAGACCCAAATGAAACTGCTGCATATTTCCGGCCCCTGGCCGCTGTGTACCAATACCTTTCTGATTATCACCGAAGCCGGTCATGGCATTGCCATCGATCCGGCAGCGGACTCGGCCCAGTATCTGAACCCGCTGAAGGAAGCCGGTGCCACCCTGACCCATATCTTCCTGACCCATGGCCACTACGACCATGTGGGGGCCGTGGCAGCTCTGAAAAAGCAGACCGGCGCCAAGGTGATGATGGACCCTGCCGATGCCCAGGGCACCCAGATGTTCCCGCTGACCCGGGATGTCATCGACGAACCCTGGCCCGAAAACGGTACCGTCACGGTGGATGAACTCACCTTCCGGGTCTGGCACACACCGGGGCACAGCCGGGGCAGTGTCTGCCTGGCCTGCGGCGGCTGCCTGTTCAGCGGCGATACCCTGTTTGCTTCGTCCTGCGGCCGTACGGACCTGCCGGACGGCAGCCCCGAACAGATGCGTACCAGCCTTTCGCTGGTGGCAAATCTGCCCCTGCCGGACGAAACCAAAGTTCTGCCCGGCCACGAAAGCTTTTCCACCCTTGGCCAAGAACGCCGCAGCAACCCGTATCTGCTGGGTGAATGGTACTGATTTTGGCAGGAGGTTCTCCGCATGCACATCATTCTGCGCGGCCCGTCGGCCGGTTATGAGGCCGAACATGTGGCCCGTCTGTTTTTCCCGGATGCGGTTCTGGGCGGGGCGGACTGCCGCCTGGACGACCCGGAACAGGACATTATCGCGGCTGTGGATCACAGCCTGGCCCAGATCGTCTGTCTGCGCCAGGACGGTGACCTGTTCTGGAAAATTGCCACGGTGGAGCGTGATCTGCCGCCCAAACAGCGGGAGTATGCCCTGTGCCGTCTTCTGTATACGCTGGCCTGTGAACACACCGGCATCCGCCCGCCCTGGGGCATGATGACCGGTGTACGCCCGGTGCGTATCATCCACGATATGCGGGATGCCGGTGCCACCGAGGAACAGATCAAACAGCGCTTCCTGGACGAGTACGACTGTACTCCCAAACGCTATGAAATGGCCCTGTCCATCGCGGACCTGCAGCGTCCGGTTCTGGAAGATTCCCAGCCCATGGACTGCAGCGTCTACGCGGGCATTCCGTTCTGCCCCACGCGGTGCAGCTACTGCAGCTTTGTTTCCCGCACGGTGGGGGATAAGGCCACCCGTGCCCTGGTGGAACCCTATGTGGACTGCCTGTGCCGGGAACTCATCGCTACCCGGCAGGCGGTGGATGAATGCGGCCTGCGGGTTCGCACGCTGTACATCGGCGGCGGGACCCCCACCAGCCTGACGGCGCCACGGCTGCGCAAACTCATGGCGCAGATGGCCGAAAGCTTCCCGCTGTCCGAACTGCAGGAGTATACGGTGGAAGCCGGGCGTCCTGATTGTACCGATGAAGAAAAGCTGCGGATTCTGAAGGAGTACGGGGCAACCCGTATTTCCATCAACCCGCAGACCTTCTCCGATGAAGTGCTGCGCAATATCGGGCGCCGTCATACCGCCCAGGATATTCTGGACTGTTACCGCACCGCCCGGGCCGTGGGCCACGATAACATCAACATGGACCTGATTGCCGGGCTGCCCGGGGATACGGTGGAAGGTTTCCGCCGCAGCCTGGAAACGGCCATCTCTCTGGACCCGGAAAACATCACCGTGCATACTTTGACCCTCAAGCGGGCCTCCAATCTGGTGGTGGAACACCGCGCTGCTGCATATGCTGATGTGGCAGCCATGCTGCAAAGCTGTGACCTTTTGTATCAGGCGGGATACCGCCCCTATTACCTCTACCGCCAGAAAGGCACGCTGCAGAACCTGGAAAACATCGGCTGGAGCAAACCCGGCCGGGAGTGCCTGTATAACATTTACATTATGGAGGAAGTCCACACGATCCTGTCGGCCGGAGCGGGTGGTTCCACCAAGCTGGTCATGCCGGGGCAGCGCCGCGGCAGGATCGAGCGCATCTTCAACTTCAAATACCCGACCGAATATATTGATCGCTTCGATACGGTCCTGGACCGCAAGAAGGGAGTGAAACGATTCTATGACACTTGTTTCCAAACAGACGCCGCCCAAACGGCTGGTCGGCTGTGAACTGATCAATCTGGCCGCTGCCGACCAGGCCCGCTTCGTGCAGGTATGCGAGCAGCGGTACCATGACCGTCTGGATGCCGCTGCCCAGGCAGCGCTGAACAGCGGGGCACAGATTGTTATGCTGACCGGTCCTTCGGCCGCCGGCAAGACCACCACCGCCCGCAAACTGTCCGAGCGGATCGCTGCCGCCGGCCGCCGCAGCGCCGTCATCAGCCTGGACGACTTTTTTGTGGGGGAAGGCCGGTATCCCAAACAGGCGGACGGCTCGGACGACTATGAATGCGTGGAGGCGCTGGACCTTCCGGTACTGCGCCGCTGCCTGCAAAACCTGGCCGAAACCGGTACCTGTGATACCCCTATTTTTGATTTTCTGACCCAGAAGCCCACCGGGACCACCCGCCATATCGACGGGCGGGGCGGTGTGGTCGTCATCGAAGGCCTGCATGCCTTCAATCCGGCTTTGGGTGTTTCCGAACTGCCCGAAGGCGCCGCTATCCACATTTACGCCGGCCTGCGGGAGGAGTACGCCGCTCCGGACGGGTCTCGCGTGCTGGCCACCCGGGACATCCGTCTGGCCCGCCGCCTGACCCGGGATTTTCTGTTCCGCGGCCATGATGCGGACTTTACCCTGCGGCTGTGGCCCCATGTCTGCCAGTCGGAAGATCGGTATATCAAGGCGTTCAAGAGCCGCGCCGATCTGGTGCTGGATACCTCTTTCAGCTATGAGGTCTGCCTTTGGGGGCATTATACCCGCAAGATGACCGCCACCGACTATGCCGGCCGCCTGCAGGACCTGTGCAACCGTTTCGCCGCTTTTGACCCGATGCCCGGCACAGAAGTGCCTTCCGACAGCATGCTGCGCGAATTTATTGGACAATAATCAGTAGGCTGTACTAATACTGGCAAATATTAACGAAAACGTAACATTTTCGCCGCATTTCAGATTGCAATGCGCGGCGCAATCGGCTATAATGCAGATAGCAACGGGTCGTGCGGAACACGGCCCGCCCCAGTATTTTATGAATGTGAGGTGCGTTTCCCATGACGTTTGAACTCGATTTTGATAAGATCAAAGAACAGAGCATGCAGTTTGTTGATGTGGCCAAAAAGACCGCGATGGATCTGGCCGACAAGGGCAAGAACCAGCTCGACCTGATCAATCAGCAGACCCAGCTCTCCAAGGCACAGCGCCAGCTGGGCGCCCTGGTATATACCCTGCACAAGTCCGGCGAGGAGAACCAGCCTCTGGTGGATAAGTACATCGAACACATTGCTTCCATCGAAGCTTCCATCGAAGAAATCAAGGCCCGTATGACCGCCGATGAGGCTGCCCAGGCCGAGCAGGCTGCCGCCCAGGCCACCGATGTGACCGATACCGCCGAAGCCGCCGCGCCCGAGGAAGAATTCTTTGAGGAGGAGGAAGACATTTCCCCCAACCAGCCTACCAAGACCTGCCCGGTCTGCAATGCGAAAGTCGACGTGGACGCGCTGTTCTGCAACCACTGCGGCGCACAGCTGTAAAAAAGTGGCTTGACGAATTGAAATTCTGTTGTACAATAGAAACTCGGTGCGCCGCGGCGCCGCAGGGGAGAATATGACCGAATATCCGCAAAAAGTTCAGTATACGGCCGATGACCTGGTGGCCATCATTGCCATTCTGCGGGACCCGGAAAACGGTTGCCCGTGGGATAAGGTGCAGACCCATGAATCCATCCGCATGAACTTCCTGGAGGAAGCGTACGAGGCGGTGGACGCCATTGATCTGCAGGACCCGGAACTTCTGTGTGAAGAGCTGGGGGATGTGCTGATGCAGGTCGTGTTCCATGCCCGCATTGAGGAAGAATCCGGTCGCGGCGGCTGGGCGCAGATCTGTGATGGCGTGTGCCGTAAGCTGATCTGGCGTCATCCACATATTTTTGGGGCCCAGAGCGGTGCCGAAGGCATAAATGACTGGGATGCGCTCAAGAATATGGAAAAGGGCCGCACCACCATGGCAGCGGACCTGGCCAGCGTGCCCCACGCTCTTCCTGCCCTGATGCGTGCCGCCAAACTGCAGAAGCGCGCCGCCAAGCATGGCACGGAAACGAAAGCCCCTGCGCCGGAAGAACTGGCGCAGCTGGCACAGAAGGCTGCACAGAACGGTCCCGAAGCCGAACAGGCGATGGGACAGCTGCTGTTTGCGGCGGTGGCTCTGGCGCGGGCTTCGGGCATCAACCCGGAACAGGCGCTGACCCGCTGCAATGATGCGTTTGAGAAAAACGCACCCGAAACAACCGTCTAAAGGCGGAACTGTGAATGTTCGTAACCCGCTTTTGGCATATAAATCACTTGGAGGTATAAACAATGACCAAAGTTGAACTGATCGCCGCTGTCGCTACCAATGCCGGCCTGACCAAGAAGGACGCCGAGAAGGCTGTCAGCGCCACGCTGGACGTGATCACCGATGCTCTGAAGAATGGCGAGAAGGTATCCCTGGTCGGCTTCGGCACTTTTGAAGTGCGTGAGCGCAAGGAACGTCAGGGCCGTAACCCCCAGACTCGTGAGCCCATGACCATTCCTGCTTCTAAGCTGCCCGCCTTCAGCGCCGGCAAGGCCCTGAAAGACGCTGTCAAGTAATCAAGCGTTTTCAAAGCGCATTGCCTGCCGCCGGCTTGTCTGGCCCGGCAGGCATCTTTTTTATGGTCAATCGGAAAGGAAAGCCCATGCGTCTGGATAAATATCTCAAGGTCAGCCGCCTGATCAAGCGCCGCACCCTGGCCAATGAAGTGGCCGATGCCGGCCGCATTCTGGTGGGCGGCAAGCCTGCCAAGGCCAGCTATGCGGTCAAGGTCGGCGACGTGATCGAAATCACCTTCGGCAACCGTCCGGTCAAGGTCCGTGTTCTTTCGGTGGAGGAACCCAAAGGCAAGGACGTTGCCCGCGAATTGTACGAAGTGCTGGAAGGCTGAAAAAACTTTCCGGCCTGCCCCGGATGGGGGCATAAACAAGCTCTCTGGTGCATATGTATTACCATACCGCACCAAGGGGGCTTTTTTCTATGCCAGAACAAACCAGCCAGACCGCTGCCTTGCCGCCGGCCGAAGTCCCGGCGTTCAAATCCCATACGCTTCAATTGGAGGACCGTGCCCGGCTCACGGTCACCGGGGTCACCCGCATCGTCAGCTGCGATGAAACCGGTGCTTTGCTGAAGACGGCCCAGGGAGATTTGACCATCGGCGGGCATGGCATACAGATCGGGGAACTGTCGGTGCGAACCGGTCAGGTCCACATTACGGGAAAAATCGAATTCCTGCAGTACACCGAAAACCGGGAAAGCAGCGGGGGATTGCTGGCCCGCCTTTTGCGCTGATGGCGGCCGCACCGGACCTTTGGGCTGTGGGGCGGGATGTGCTGTGGTGCCTGGGCCTGGGGCTGCTGCTGGGCGCCGTACGGGACCTGGCGGGCCTAGTGTTCGGCAATGGCCGGGTCCTGGGATTTCTGTGGGACCTGGCAGCTTTTTCGGCGGCGGCCGTGCTTTTGTGCGGGTTTGCGGCTTCGGCCTCGGCCGGCGGGGGAGCACGGTGGTACATGGCGCTGGGAATGGGCGCCGGTGCCCTGGCCTGGCAGTGGGCTGTGTCCGGCATGCTGCACAGCTTGACACACCGCCTGGCGGCAGGGCTCGAATTCTGTGCCGGGCATCTTCAAAAGGCTGCTGCGGCGCCTTTTGTGCATCTGCGGCAGCGGTACAGGAGTCGAAAACAAACAAAAAACGCCTTGAAATCGAAAAAAATCAAACAAAAAGTAACAAAGAAGAAAAAACAGTTGCAAAAACAGAGGAAAATATTATATAATTAATTCTGCATAAATCTGCTATATCCGACAATACAAAGGAGGCGGAGCAGACCATGAGCCGAAAGTCCGGTATATTGCGGCGTTTGCTCCCGCTGCTGATTCTGATCCTGTGCGCATCGCTGATTTACAGCCTGGTACGCTGCCAGATGTCCATCAGTGCCAAGCAGCAGGAACTGGTCAGTGTACAGGCGCAGCTGAACGACCAGCTGGCTGAAAATGAGGAGCTGCAGCGCACGCTGGATGATGGGGAAGATGCCATCATCGAGCGCATTGCCCGTGATGAAGGCTACTCCAAGCCCAACGAGCGCATCTGGAGAGATATCAGCGGCAAGTAAACCATTGGAACAGTGAAGGGCAACGGCCCTTTTCTGAAATAAAAACAGGCGGGGCCAGTGCGTTCCGCCGGAAAAAGGGGTATCATAGTTTGGCATTTCAGGTTGGGGATATCGTCGAAGGCAAAGTCACCGGCATCAAGCCGTTTGGCGCTTTCGTTTCTTTGCCGGAAGGCAAGAATGGCCTTGTCCACATTTCGGAGGTTTCGTACGAGTATGTGCAGGACCTGGCAGCCGTGCTGAGCGACGGTCAGACCGTCAAGGTCAAGATCATGTCCATTGCACCGGATGGCAAAATTGCGCTTTCTATCAAGCGCACACAGCCGGCACCCGAGCGCGGTGCGCGGCAGGGCGGCTCCCAGCAGCGGCAGCAGGGGTCTGCTCCGCGCGCCAAGCGCGAAGCCCCGCCCCGCGTGTGGCAGCCCAAGCCCTCGCAGCCGCAGGGCAATCTCAGCTTTGAAGATATGATGGCACGTTACAAGTCCCAGAGCGAAGAAAAAATCGCGGACCTCAAGCGCGTGACCGAAAATCGCCGCGGCGGATATTCCCGTCGCCGCTGAGCCAAAAACCAGAACCGCAGACAGCGGCAGGCCCTGTACAGCCTGGTCCAACCGGCCGGGCGGTGCGGCCTGCCTTTTTTACATGGCACAGTTTTGTCTGTGCTACGGCCCTAACAAACGAAAGGACGTCCTATGCCCACTACTTATACCCTCGTCGCTCCCTGCTTTTTCGGCACCGAATCCACGCTGGCGTTTGAAGTGCGCCGTATCGGCGCCCAGAATGTGCAGGTCACCGACGGCCGCGTGATTTTTGAGGGGGATGCCTCCATCATTGCTGCCGCTAACCTGAACCTGCGCACCGCCGAACGCGTTCTGCTGCTGCTCAAGACCTGGCAGGCCACCACCTTTGATGAACTGTTCGATGGCGTGTACTCCATTCCCTGGGAGGAAATCATCCCCGCCGATGCCCAGTTCCCGGTCAAGGGCTCCAGCCTGTCCAGTCAACTTTCCAGTGTGCCAGCCTGCCAGAGCATCGTCAAGAAAGCGGTGGTCAAGCGGCTGATGGCCGGCCACCATGTGAGCACCTTGCCCGAAACCGGCAAGCTGTACAAGCTCCGGTTCGCCCTGCGCAAAAACACGGTGGAAATGATGTTGGATACCTCCGGTGACGGCCTGCACAAGCGGGGCTACCGCCGCAACGCCACCCTGGCACCCATCAAGGAAACCCTGGCTGCTGCCATTGCCGACCTGGGCCGTGTGCGCCGGGATACCCTGGTACAGGACCCCTTCTGCGGGTCCGGCACATTGGTGATCGAAGCCGCCCAGAAGGCGCTGAACATCGCCCCTGGCCTGCGCCGCCGGTTTGCTGCCGAACAGTTCGATTTCGTTCCGGCGGAAGTCTGGCGCGCCGAGCGCGCCAAGGCCATTGAGCAGGCCAAGCCGGACGCCGCCTTTGAAGGCTTCGGCTATGACATCGACCCCGCCGCTGTGGCGCTGGCCACGGCCAATGCGAAACTGGCCGGGGTGGGGGACCGCTGCCATTTTGAGGTGGCAGATGTGAAAGACTTTGTGCCCAAAGCCGGTGCCACTGTGCTGACCAATCCGCCCTATGGTGAACGTCTGGGCGATGCCGCCGAAGCAGCCGCCCTGGCCGCGGCACTGGGCCGGGCCTGGCATGCCAACCCCGGTGCCGGATTGTATGCTATCACCGCCGACGCGGATTTTGAATCCCACTTCGGCGGCAAGGCCACCAAACGCCGCAAAATTTATAACGGCATGATTCCGTGCCAGGTGTATATGTATTTCGACCGCAAAAAGTAAGGAGGGGACCCGATGGAAGATCTGAAACTCGCCATCCTGATTGATGCCGATAATATTTCGCCCAAATATGTCAAGGTCATCCTGGACGAAGCCGCGTCTTTCGGCGTGGCCACGGCCAAGCGCATCTACGGCGACTGGAGCGACCCCCGGCTGAAAAGCTGGAAGGACGCACTGCTCAACAATTCCATCATTCCCATGCAGCAGTACAGCTACACCACCGGCAAAAATGCCACTGATTCTGCCATGATCATCGACGCTATGGACCTGCTGTATTCCGGCAATCTGGACGGTTTCTGCATCGTTTCCTCAGACAGTGACTTCACCCGTCTGGCGGCCCGCCTGCGAGAGGCCGGAAAACTGGTCATCGGCATGGGCGAAAGCAAGACGCTGGGCCCCTTTGTCAAGGCATGCGACCAGTTCAAGTATCTGGACCTGATTCTGGACCATACCGACCACAGTGAAACCGAAACCGCCGTGTCCCAGAATGTCACTGATGCCGCCGAAGCTGCGGCCCTGGCCGCTGCGGGGGACGATACCGCCATCAACCGGGATTCGGTGTTCAAGCTGGTGTGCGGCATGATCGACGAGATGGACGACGGCACCGGCTGGGTACGCACCTCCCGGGTGGGCGATCAGCTCATCAAGCGGTATCCGGACTTCGATGTGCGTAACTTTGGTTCCAAGAGCCTGAACAAATTTCTGGCCTCCTTCCAGGACCTGGAGGTGGAAGAACGCATTCTGGCCAACGGAAATCCCATCCAGTTTGTGCGCATCCGGCCCCGTCCCAAACCGACCAACAAGAAAAATCCGCCCCGCAAGGCGCCGTCCCGCCCGGCCTCCAAAAAACGGACGGCCCGCAAAAAGTAAACCGCCGGTTCCGGCGGTCATGATAAGGAGAACTGGCCCATGCAGCGCTGTACCGAAGCCGATCGGCAAGCGATCCTTGCCTATATAGCCGCCGAGCCCGAGATCAATCTGTTCATTTACGGTGACGTGGAAACCGTGGGGGTGGACAAGGCCCCCGTGCAGGTGTGGGTCCAACCCGGCCGGGAAGGCTGGAACTTCCTGTTCCTGCAATATTTTGACAGTTATATTTTGTACAGCCAAAGTCCCGATTACGATGCAGCGGCTGCCGCCGAATTCCTGCGGGGTCGCAAGGTGGATGGCATCAGCGGAAAAAAGGAACTGCTGGACCGTCTGGTTCCGTATTTTCCCGGGAAAAAGTGTGAACTTACCTATATGAGCCGGTGCAACGCTGTGGATCCGGCTTTTGCGGCGCAGTGCCCCACCGGAGTCACTGTGCGGGAACTGGGCCCGGAAGACCTGGATCAGACCCTGGCTCTTTTGCGAGGAATCGAGGAATTTTCCGATGCCTATCACGGCGAGGAGCAGGAACGGGAACAGCTGGCCCAGTGCTGGAAATGCGGCGGCATGATGATGGGAGCGTTCAAAGGGGAACACCTTGTTTCTACCGCCCAGACAACCGCGGCCAGCAGCCGCAGTGCCATGGTGGTGGGGGTGGCCACCCGACCCGACGAGCGCAGCCATGGCTATGCCAGTGCCGTGGTGGCGGAACTCTGCCGCCGCAGTTTTGCCCAGGGACGGGAGTTTCTCTGCCTGTTCTATGACAACCCCGCAGCCGGGCGCATCTACCACCGGGTGGGATTCACCGAGGTGGGCGGCTGGGCTATGATGAACTGAATATTTTAGACCTGAATAAAAAGAGGAAGCCTGCCCGAAAGCAGACTTCCTCTTTTGCATACTCTGTAAAAATGGCGGCCCGGAGGGAAAGGTCAGAAAAAAGCCATCCCTGTATCAGACGCCTTCCAGATCAAACGGCGGGGTATATTCTTCCCGGGCGCTGCTCTTTTCCTGCATGTATCCTTCGGTCAGGCCCAGGGTGATGGCCTCATTGACCACTTTGCGATACTCATAGCTGGTAATGCGCCGCCCCAGCCCGTGTTCGTCCGCGTGGTAGAAGGGGGTGAACTGGCTCATCAGGCTGGTCAGGAACGGGATGCCGGTTTCCTGCCGGATTGCTGCCAGCCGACGCAGTACAGTCAGGCTGTCCTCCACATGCCCGGGCAGGGCCAGGTGCCGCACGATCACACCGCGCTGCAAGTAGCCGTCCTTGTCGAATACCGGGGCGCCGGTTTGCCGCAGCATCAGGCAGAGCGCGGCGTCCGCCACGGCGGGGTAGTCTTGCGCCCGGGACAATTCCGCCGCCAGGGCAGGGGAGGCATACTTGTAATCGGTGAGCCAGATGTCCACATACGGTTCCAGCGCCCGGACGGTTTCCGCTGTTTCATATCCGCCGGTGTTGTATACCACCGGCAGATGCAGTCCCCGGCGGCGCGCCTCATCCAGAGCGGCCGTTACCCAGGGCAGCCACTGGGTGGCGGTGACCAGGTTGATGTTCCGGGCACCTTTCTCCTGAAGCTCTAGGAAAATCCGGGCCAGGCGGGTTTCGTCAATGTCCTTGCCCAGCCCCTGCTGGCTGATGGCATAGTTCTGGCAGTAGCAGCAGCCCAGGGCGCATCCGGTAAAGAACACAGTGCCGCTTCCGGTGGGGGCATCGGGGTCGCCGCTCAGACAGGGCTCTTCCCAGTGGTGCAGCGCCGCGCGGGCCACGCGCAGGGTATCCCCGGCACCGCAGATACCGGTTTTCCCGGCGGCGCGGTCAGCCCCGCAGGCTCGAGGGCACAGACGGCAGCAATTTGGCAAATCGGGCATGAACACAATCTCCTTTGTGAAAAACATCGTCTTTTGATAAACAGTTTAGCACAAAACGGCAAAATGTGGTATACTAATAAGAACCAGGCGGTGAAGTCCCTCGCTGGACCGAAAAAACCGCATACACACGAAACAAAAGGAGATCCGCTATGTCTACCCCCCATAACCGCGCCGAAAAAGGCGATTTCGCCCGCACAGTCCTGATGCCCGGCGACCCGCTGCGCGCCAAATTCATTGCCGAGACCTTCCTCGAAAATCCCCGCCTTGTCACCGACGTCCGGGGCATGCTGGGCTATACCGGCACCTACCAGGGCCGCCCCGTCAGTGTGATGGGCAGCGGCATGGGCATGCCGTCCATCGGCATCTATTCCTATGAGCTGTATACCCAGTACGGGGTGGAAAACATCATCCGCATCGGTTCCGCCGGTTCCTACACCGACAAGGCCAAGCTGTTTGATGTGCTGCTGTCCACCGGTGCCTATTCCGAAAGCAATTATGCCGTGACCCAGTCCGGCGATACCGACGACATCCAGCGTCCCAGCGAAGCACTGAATGAAGCCCTGCGCCGCAGCGCTGCCGCCCAGAATATTCCGCTGATCGAGGGTGTGATTCATTCCTCCGATGTGTTCTATCGGGAAGCCTCCGACGCCAAGCCGACCTACTGGGAACGCCTGCGGGACGAAAAAGGCTGCCTGGCCGTGGAGATGGAGAGCTTTGCGCTGTTCCATAACGCCAAGGTCCTGGGCAAGAATGCTGCCTGCCTGCTGACCATTTCGGACAGCTTTGTTTCGCCCGAAATCACCACCGCCGAGCAGCGGCAGACCAGCTTCACCGCCATGATGAAGGTGGCCCTGGGAGCTGAACTGTGAGCGCCGAACTGACGGCCGAAACCCGCAAAGAACTGATTCGTGCGGCTTTTGCGGCCCGGAAGTTTGCCTATACGCCGTATTCCCATTTCCGGGTGGGGGCGGCGCTGCTGGCCAGGAACGGAAAGGTGTTTACCGGCTGCAACATTGAAAACGCCGGTTACACCCCCACCAACTGTGCCGAGCGCACCGCCCTGTTCAAGGCGGTCAGCGAAGGGGAAACCCGCTTTTCCGCCATTGCCATTGTAGGCAGCCTGGAGGGCAAAACCAACGAGCTGGTCACCGGCCCGTGCGGCGTCTGCCGGCAGGCATTGTATGAATTCGGCGGTCCGTCCCTGATTGTGATCATGGCCAGGAGCGAGGACGATTATATCGAAACGACCCTCGGCGAGCTCCTGCCTTATGGCTTCGGCCCGAAAAATCTGGAGATGGACCCCGACTAAAAGGAGTTTTCTGTATCTATGTATCAGTACCCGCGTTTTCGTAACATCCGTCACAAGCTGACTGCGGCTGTCTGCGGCCTGCTTGCCGTTTCCCTGTGTGCCTGCTCGGCAGTGCCTTCATCCTCCTCGTCGGGAGCACAGGTCGTGGAGGAATCCCCCCTTGTGGATGACAGCCTGTATGTGTTTGACGTGGACAGCACGACGACGCTGAACGGCCAGGGCGCTGTGGTGGCTTTCGTGGCGGACACCGACGGGACCGAAACAGGCCCCGATGCCGCACTGTGGCACGGCGTGCAGACCTTTGCCGATACCTTCGGCTATACCGCTCAGCTGTACCAGACCGAGGAAGACTCCATCGAGTCCCGCCAGAGTGCCCTGCGCACGGCTGCGGAGAGCGGTGCTGCCATGGTCGTCTGCCGCGGGGATGATATGGCGGCTGCACTGTACAGCATCCAGAATGATCATTCGTCGGTGCCGTTCCTGTCCTTTGACGGGGAACCGCATACAGAGGACTATACCTCCTACCAGACCGCATCCAATACCCATTGCATCATGTTCAGCGAAGAGGAGGCCGGGTATCTGGCCGGATATGCGGCGGTCATGGATGGCCGGACCAAACTGGGATTTGTAGGCGCCGAAGCCATGCCCGATACCGTGCGCTACTGCAACGGCTTTTTGCAGGGCGTGGATGCTGCTGCCCAGAGCCAGGGCGTGCAGGCCAGTATGGAAGTGTGGTATGTGGGCAGTGAGAATGCTGCCGATATTGTGTCCCAGCGCATGAGCGAATGGTACGATGATGGTGTTCAGGCCGTCATGGCAGCCGGAAAAGGCACGCTCCAGAGCTGCCTGGATGCGGCTCAGGGCACCGGTGCCGTCGTGATCGGCACCGACTGGGACAGCACCAGTACCAGTGATCTGGTACTGACCAGTGCAATGAAGAACTATTCCGGTGCTGTTCAGCGTGCGCTGTACACCTACTTCAGCACCGGCGGATGGGGAACTGCCGCCGGCATTACCACCCGCATCGGCGCGGCCGAAAACTCCATCGGGCTGCCGCAGGTCAACTGGCGCATGACGGATTTCAGCCAGCGTGAGTACGAAAGAATCTACAAAAACCTGCACGACAGTGTGACCAAGGTGGAACGGCTGTCGGACGCCTCCACTCTGCCGGAAACTCCCAATGTGGCTGTGGATGTTTTGGGATAATTGGCGTTTTGTTATGCTTTTGTAATGTGATTTCGTTACTTTTTCCATTGAAAAAAACGAATAAATCAAGTATACTGAAGCTGTCAGGCGGGCACTGCGGTGTTATGCACGCATGTGCCCGTTTTTATTTTGACCTTTTCCAAACGAAAAAGGAGAGTACCAAGATGAAAAGAATTCTTTCGCTGAGCATGGCAGCCGTTATGGCGCTGTCCCTGGCAGCCTGCGGCTCCACCGACAGCAGCAGCAAGGCCGGCACCACCGAAACCGGTGCCACTGCCGAAGGCGCTGCCGCTTCCTCCGAAATCACCGGTATCGCCCAGGTCTGCGACGTGGGCACCATCGATGACGAGAGCTTCAACCAGGGCTGCTGGACTGCCGTGGAAGCTTACGGCGAAGCCAACGGCATCGAAACCAACTACTACCTGCCGCCGAGCGAAGATGCCAACGATGAGGATCGCCAGACCCTGATCCGCAACGCTGTCAACGACGGCGCCAACACCGTGGTCTGCGTTGGCTACCTGTATGGTCCTTCTCTGGCCTGGGCTGCCACCGAGTATCCCGATGTCCACTTCATTGCCGTGGACGTGACCGTGGGCGACATCGGCACCGAAACCATCCCCGCCAACGTGTACTGCATCACCTATAAGGAAGAGCAGGCTGGCTACCTGGCCGGTTACGCCGCTGTCAAGGACGGCCTGACCGAGCTGGGCTTCCTGGGCGGCATGGCTGTCCCCGCCGTTATCCGCTTCGGTTACGGCTTCGTGCAGGGCGCTGACGCTGCTGCGCAGGAGATGGGCACCAACGTCAACATCAACTACTGGTACGGCGGCTCCTTCTCCGGCAGCGCCGACATCACCGCCAAGATGGAGAGCTGGTACTCTGCCGGCACCCAGGCTGTCTTTGCCTGCGGCGGCGGTATCTACACCAGCGCTGTGGAAGCAGCTGTCAAGTACAACGGCAAGGTCATCGGCGTTGACGTCGACCAGAACTACATCGGCGTGGAAGACGTTGAAGCTGGCAAGTACAGCTACAACCCGTTCCTGACCTCCGCCATGAAGGGCCTGAGCGAAGGCGTTACCGACGCTCTGGAGCATGTGGCCGCCGGTACCTGGGATACCATCGCCGGCACCAACGGTGTTTACGGCCTGCAGGAAGGCGACTACGTCGGTCTGCCCACCGCTGAAGACAGCTGGAACTTCTCCACCTTCACCGTGGAAGAGTACGAAGCTGAAGTCGAGAAGATCCGCTCCGGCGAGATCGTTGTCGACAACAACTCCGACGACGGTACCAAGCCGGTCACCAGCGATTACGTCAAGGTTGACTATCAGGTCTGATTCCTGAAACAAATCGTCTGAGAACCACCCAAGCGGCGGACGCCAGTATACGGCGTCTGCCGCTTTTTTTGTGGATGCAAAATCCGCGTTTTTTTGCAAAAAAGCATATCAAATAACTTGTGAAGATTTACAAATAATTGTATAATGAGCACAAGAAACAGTTTTTGAAAGGAGCGTGAGCAGATTGGCAGAGGATTTCGTAATTGAGATGCTTCACATCACCAAGGAATTCCCTGGCATCAAGGCCAATGATGATGTGACTCTGCAGCTGCGCCGGGGCGAAGTCCACGCCCTTCTGGGCGAAAACGGCGCGGGCAAATCCACGCTGATGAGCGTATTGTTTGGTCTGTATCAGCCTGAACAGGGCGTCATCAAAAAGAACGGCAAAGAGGTCAACATCAAGGACCCCAACGTGGCCAACGATCTGGGCATCGGCATGGTTCACCAGCATTTCAAACTGGTGGAATGCTTCAGCGTGCTGGATAACATCATGCTGGGTGTGGAACCCTGCAAGGCCGGTTTCCTGCAAAAGGAAGTTGCCCGCAAGAAGGTTGTGGAACTTTCCGAAAAATACGGTCTGCGCGTAGACCCGGATGCGCTCATCAGTGATATTTCGGTGGGTATGCAGCAGCGCGTGGAAATTCTGAAGATGCTCTACCGTGATAACGAGATCCTGATTTTTGACGAACCCACCGCGGTCCTGACCCCGCAGGAGATCGACGAACTCATGGATATCATGCGCGGGTTCAAGAAGGAAGGGAAGAGCATCCTGTTCATCACCCACAAGCTCAACGAGATTATGGCGGTGGCAGATCGCTGTACCGTTCTGCGCAAGGGTAAGGGTATCGGCACTGTGAACATTGCCGACACCACCAAGGAAGAACTCTCCCGCATGATGGTCGGCCGTGACGTGCAGTTCGAGGTGGAAAAGGCTCCGGCCGAGGTCGGGAATGTGGTATTGTCGGTGCGGAACATGACCGTGCCCGGCCGCGTCCACAAGAAGGACGCCGTGCGTGATGTGTCTTTCGACGTGCACGGCGGCGAGATCGTCTGCCTGGCGGGCATCGAGGGCAACGGCCAGAACGAACTGGTTTACGGACTTACCGGTCTGGAAAAGGTCACCCACGGCACTATCACCCTGGATGGACAGGACATCACCCATGCCAGCATCCGCCAGCGCTCCAAGGATGGCATGAGCCATATTCCCGAAGACCGTCACAAGTACGGCCTGGTGCTGGACTACTCGCTGGAAAACAACATGGTCCTGCAGCGGTACTGGGAACCCCAGTTCCAGAAATGCGGCTTCATCAACAAGGCGGCTGTGCGGGAATACTCCGACCGGCTGATCAAGCAGTATGACGTGCGCAGCGGCCAAGGCAGCCTGACCATCACCCGCAGCATGTCCGGCGGCAACCAGCAGAAAGCCATCATCGCCCGCGAGATCGATAAGGACCCCAAGCTGCTGGTGGCAGTTCAGCCCACCCGCGGCCTGGACGTGGGCGCCATTGAGTATATCCACAAACAGATCGTGGGCGAACGGGACCGCGGCAAGGCGGTTCTGCTGGTCAGCCTGGAACTGGACGAGGTCATGAATCTGTCCGACCGCATCCTGGTGATGTATGAGGGCGAGATCGTGGGCGAGTTTGATCCCAAGACCACCACGGTGCAGGAACTGGGCCTGTATATGTCCGGTGCCAAAAAGCAGGGAAAGGGGGAGCAGTAAACCATGAGCCGCAATAAAAGCAATCTGGGCATGTCCCTGCGGCAGAAAAGCAGCAGCGTGCTGGCTGCTCTTCTGTGTATTGTGATCGGCCTTCTGGTTGGTCTGGTGGCCCTGTTCATCATCAATCCGGGCCATGCCTGGGACCAGGGCTTCGTGCGTATCATCCAGGGCGGTTTCTATGACTTCCCCTATGGCGTCGGCAAGACCCTGACCAACTCCGCTCCGCTGATCATGACCGGTCTTTCGGTGGCTTTTGCCTTCAAGACGGGCCTGTTCAACATCGGCGCAGCCGGACAGTACACGCTGGGTGCCTTCGGTGCACTGTACTGTGCGCTGATCCTGAACCTGCCCTGGTACGTCTGCCTGCTGGCCTCCGCGCTGTTTGGTGCGGTCTGGGGCGCCATCCCCGGCATCTTCAAGGCGTATCTGAACATCAACGAGGTCATCACCTCCATCATGTTCAACTGGATCGGCCTGTATATGGTCAATGAGATCATTTATGCCCGCGGCACCGGCGCCATGTACGACGCCAACAACACCCGCACCTGGAAACTGGCGGACAAGGCACCCGGCGCGCTGATTCCGTCCTGTGGTATGTCCGACCTGTTCCACACCCCCAGCACCACCATCGCCATTTTCCTGGCCATTGTGGCGGCCATCGTGGTGTGGGTCATCCTGGAAAAGACGACCTTCGGCTATGAACTCAAGGCGGTGGGCCTGAACAAGAATGCCGCCCGCTACGCCGGTATCAACGAGAAGAAAAACATCATCCTCTCCATGACCATCGCGGGCGCACTGGCCGGTTTTGGCGCCGGGCTGCTGTACCTGTCTGCGGGCGCCGAGTGGAATCCCCTGAACACCACCAGCCTGCCGGCCATGGGCTTCAACGGCATCGCTACGGCCTTGCTGGCTGCTTCCAACCCCATCGGCACCATCTTCTCTTCGCTGTTTATCTCTCACATTACGGTAGGCGGCAGCTTCCTGCCCACCAAGTATTTCCCCACCGAGATCGCCGACCTGATCTCCGGTATCATCATCTACCTGTGCGCTTTCGCCATGCTGTTCCGCGGCGTGATCAACAAGAAGCTCCACGCCGACAAGGATACCCCGAACGCCAATGCCGAACCGGCTGCACAGACCAAGAAGGAGGGCAAATGACATGCTGTTGCTGATCAAGTATACTCTGCTGTATGGCATTGTCCTGATGCTGGTTGCCCTGGGCGGCATGTTCAGCGAACATTCCGGCGTCATCAACATCGCGCTGGAAGGCATCATGGTCATCGGCGGCCTGGGCGGTGTTCTGGCGGTCGCCATGATGCCCAACACACTGCCGGCCTTCGTTATTGTCGCCGTGTCCATTGTGGTGGCGGCTTTGTCCGGTATGGTGTTCTCTCTGCTGCTGGCCTTTGCTTCCATACACCTGAAAGCAGACCAAACCATCGGCGGTACAGCTCTGAATATGCTGGCCACCGCCATTGCCATCATTCTGGCCAAGAACTTCAACGGCTCCACCTCCGCCAAGATCGACTACGCCAACAACGCGTTCCTGTTCAAGATTGGCGGGTTGGAACTCAGCGTCTTTGTGCCGGTGGGCATCGTCCTGCTTATTATCAGCTATATCGTCATGTACAAGACCCGTTTCGGCCTGCGCCTGCGCGCCTGTGGTGAACATCCCCAGGCAGCCGACTCGGTGGGCATCAACGTGTACAAGATGCGGTACAGCGGCGTGCTGATTTCCGGTATGCTGGGCGGCATCGGCGGTCTGGCCTATATCATCCCCAGCGTGCAGACCTGGAACTTTGAGGTCGGCGTGGCCGGCACCGGTTTCCTGGCCCTGGCCGTCATGATCTTCGGCCAGTGGAAGCCCGTGCACATCTTCGGCGCGGCTATGTTCTTCGCCGTGTTCAAGAGCCTGGCCAATATCGCGGATGCCACGGCGCTGTCCCAGCTGGGCTGGTCGTCCAACATCTACAACATGATGCCGTTCATCGCCTCCATGGTCATCCTTGCCTTTACCAGCAAGAACAGCATGGCCCCGAAGGCCGAAGGCATCCCGTATGACAAGGGCAGCCGCTGATCCTGTCTGAACCTTATGAAATGCCGTCTGCGGGCGGCATTTCTCTGTTTTGTGCCGCTGCGCAGCGGCCAACCCATCCGAAAGGGGGACCACAACATGCGCATGTACGACATTATTGCCAAAAAGCGGGACGGAGAAGTCCTGACTGACGAGGAGATCGCCTTTGCCGTCAACGGCTATGTGGCGGGCTCCGTTCCCGATTATCAGATGAGCGCTCTGCTCATGGCCATTTACCTGAAAGGTATGACCGATGCCGAAACTGCAGTCCTCACCGAAGTCATGGCCCGGTCCGGGGATATGGTGGACCTTTCTCCCATTCCCGGCATCAAGGTGGACAAACACTCCACCGGCGGCGTAGGGGACAAGACCACCCTGGTGGTAGCGCCTATCGTGGCAGCCTGCGGCGTACCGGTGGCCAAGATGAGCGGCCGCGGCCTGGGCCATACCGGTGGCACCATTGACAAGATGGAGGCAGTCCCCGGCGCCCGTACGTCCCTGAGCCAGGAAGAGTTCTTTGCCCAGGTGCGGCGCATCGGGCTGTCGGTCATTGGCCAGAGCGGCGAAATCGCTGTGGCGGACAAGAAACTGTATGCCCTGCGGGATGTTACCGCCACCGTGGGCTGTATTCCGCTTATTGCCTCCTCCATTATGTCCAAAAAGCTGGCCGCCGGCTCGGACGCCATCCTGCTGGATGTGACCATGGGCACCGGCGCTTTCATGCAGAACCTGGAGGACGCCATTGAACTGGCCCGGCTGATGGTGTCCATCGGCACCGCCCATGGCCGTAAGATGGCCGCGTTGATCACCGATATGGACCGGCCTCTCGGCCACAATATCGGCAACTCTCTGGAAGTGCAGGAGAGCATGGCAGTCCTGCAGGGCAAAGGCCCTGCAGATCTGACCGAGGTTTGCCTGCAGCTGGCCACCAATATGCTGCTGCTGGCTGAGAAGGGCGATTTCAAGACCTGCCGTGCCATGGCAGAGTCGGTGCTCAATGACGGCACCGCTTTCACCAAATGCTGCCAGATGTTCGAAGCCCAGGGGGGCGATACCTCGGTGCTGCGGGACTCCTCCAAATTCACCAAGGCCCGGTATTCCCGGGCGGTGCCTGCCCGGGCGGACGGTTACATCACCGCCCATAATGTGGAGGATATCGGCATTGCCAGCGTGCTGCTGGGAGCCGGCCGCCAGACCAAGGAAGACAGCATTGACTTTGCTGCAGGCATCGCCCTGCACAAGAAACTGGGGGATGCGGTGCACAGCGGGGAAACCATTGCCACCCTGTATGCCGATGACCCGGCGCTGTTCACGGCAGCGGAGGAAACCTTCTGCCGCAGCCTGACCATCGGGGCCGAAAAGCCCCAGGACCCGCCGCTGATCTATGCTCGCGTTACGCCCCAGGGCGTGGAACGGTTCTGAGCGGAATTCGTACATAAAAAGTAAAAGACCTCCCGGCCGTGTGTGCCCGGGAGGTCTTTTTTACGCAGCGGCAGGATTCAGTCGTTTTGCCCGGCCTGCCACAGCAGGACTGCATCGGAGGGCAGGGCAGTCAGTTCCTGGCTGTCCGTAAGCAGCGTTTCTGTGCCGATGCCGGAAAGATCAAACAGGGACCGGTAGTCTTCGTACGGCAGATAATAGGCCGCTTTCACCTCGCTGTTGCGGACCAGGTCCAGTCCGCCGGAGGGCAGGCTGCTGCCGAACCATCCGTCCCATACGCTGCCGTATACGCTGAACACCACCACGGTCCGCCCGCCATATTCACAGACAGTGGCGCTCATGCAGTTGGCCTTCACGCCGGAATCGGCGGTCAGGGACAGGAACCCATCCTCCTCGCGGACATGCAGCGCGGCCGGATCAGCGTTAACATACTGCCGGGAAAAATAGGCGCGGGCACCGTACAGCCCCACGGCCAGCAGCAAAAGAACAGCCAGCGCGGAAATGACCACGGTAAGGACCCGGCTGCGGACCAGTTTGCGCTGCAGCATCTGCAATGCCTGCGCCCGCTGCCAGTCTTCCGTATCGGGAACGGCCGTTTCTACGGGGGCGTCCAGAGCTGCCAAAGCGGCACGGCAGCTTTCACAGCTGTTCAGATGCTCGCGCACATCGTTGGCCGTGTCCGGAGCGCAAAGTTTGTCATGGTACAGCGGCAGCAGGTCCCGTACCAGATAGCAGGGGAGATTCATGTCAGTGCCTCCTTCAATTTGGTGCGGGCACGGTAGAACGTGACCCGCGCCCAGGTTTCGGTTTTCTCAAACAGCGCAGCAATGTCTGCAAAGGAAAGCTCGCCGTATACCCGCAGCCAGAATACTTCCCGGTAGGGTTCCGGCAGGGTGTGCAGAGCCCGGTGGATGTCCAGCTTCTGTTCGGCTGTTTCCACCTCGGTGGCGGGGGAGGAAACCGCCGGCTCTTCCGGCAAAACGGCGTCTTCCAGCGGCATCTCCCGCCGGTGCCGTCGCCAGTGGCTGACCAGGGCATTTTTGGCTATGCCGCACAGCCATACATTCAGGGAGGAATCTCCCCGGAACTGTCCGATGCTTTTCAGGGCCTTGAAAAAGGTTTCCTGGGTCAGGTCGGCCGCCAGGGATTCATCCCCGCAGCGGGCCAGCAGAAAGGCATACACGGGCTTGTAGTATTCCAGATAAATCTGCTCAAAGTCTTTCTGGTTCACAGGCATCACCTCCTTGCTTTGTATTTGGAACGTTCCTGCTCATTAGACGCCGGAAAACCGGATTCGTTACAGGCAGGGCAAAGAAAAAACCGGGTGCCTGTTGCAGGTACCCGGTTTGGGTTGTATCAGTGGTGCTTTTGCCGCAGCAGAAAGACCTTGAAACGGCTGTATCCGTTCATCTTGTCGGTGTCGAACTCTTCGGTCAGCACATACCGTTTGCGCAGGCCGTCGAACTGCAGGGCAGTGCCTTCTTCCTGAACGTCGGTCAGCACCCGGGGCAGGGCTTTCTGGTCGGTTTCAAATTCCGGTTCTTTGTCCCACAGGATTTTCCCGTTCTCATCAAAACCGTGGGCCCATACGCTGAACACCAGACAGGCGGCTTCGCCGTAGCAGTAGCGTTCAAACTTGATACGGCCGTCCAGATAAAACAAAAGGCAATCCCGGAAATGGGTTTCCAGTTCTTTTTCGTAGCGGCGCCCGCAGCCCGGTCCCGCAAAATCGGCGGCATTGGCAGTCATCGGTATAGTCCCTCCCCAAAAGATGATTTACCGGCCCATTATACCGCAAATTTCTTCCAATTTCCAGCAAAAATTATTCCGAATGCACATCCCGTGCCCGTAAAAGCAGGGCGGCTATCCCCAAAAACAGGCCTGCCCACACCAGACATGCCAGTACAAAACTACCGAATTGCCCACCCAGCATATCTTCCTTGCGGTTGGCATTCATGCCGGCCTGCATCAGGGCAAAGGGCCACAGAAGAGAAACGCCCTTGCTGGCGGCCAGCATACCGCTCACGCCGCCGGCCAGCCCCACAAGAACGGGTACGGCAAAACTGCGGATCACCATGGCCAACAACAGCTCAAAGGCAATGATGCCCAGGCTGCCCAGCACGCCGCGCAGCAGCCACACAATGATCTGGACCGGGGGCCAGCCGGGCAGCCGCGCCCACAGCTTGCCCGCCAGTAGATACAAGAGAAATACCCACCCTTGCGTCAGCAATGTCATCTTGATCACGACCAGAAACTTGGCCAGAAACACATAAACCCGGGGGACGGGGGCCGACATGATGAGGTTCCAGTTATGGCCCAGGTGTTCCAGCCGCCACAGGTAAGCGGCATACACGCCCACCATGGGAACAAAGAAAAACAGGGTGTAGAACAGGGTGTGCTGGGTCCAGAGGTTGTACCAGTCAAAGGTCAGCAGCCCCAGATTCTGCAAAAAGTTAAAGGTGCCGTACAGTGCCGAGATCATCGGCACGATCAGAAACACCAGCCAGATCACCGCACCGTGTAGTTTGCGGTTCTCAGCCAGAATACAGCGCATCAGCATCCATCAGACCTCCTTGCTTTCAATTGCCCGGCGGCACAGCCAGGCCAGAATTGCCGCCAGCAGCACCGTGACCCCCAATAAGGGAAAACACAGGGGGCGCACATACAGTTCGGCCGTGCGGGTGGCGGCATCCCAGCTCATGCCCATGGGGCTCAGGGATACATAATATCCGAACGGCACCAAGTACCCGAACCAGACCGGCATAAAAGAGGCAAAAAGCCCGATCAGTGCGCCGCAGAATCCCACTGCCAGTGCTGCCACCTGATTCTCCAGCCGGATGCTGAGCAAAAGCGAAAGAAAGTACAGCATTCCGTTCACGCAGAAAGTGCACAGAAGCAGCCACAGGAAAAGTCCTGCATCCGGTACCTCGGTAAAGCGCTGCCAGCGTCCCAGCAAAAGCATGACGCCGCATTCCAACCCGCAGACCAGCAGGTTTTCCAGCATGCCCAGCCCGGCTTTGGCGGCAAACAGGCTGCCCCGGCTCTGCAGAGTAAACAGCAGTTTGCAGGTCTGGCCTTTGGTTTCGGCATCCCAGATGCGGCTGGCCAGGGCGGCCATGCCCACCGGCATGACCACCGCATTCATGATAGGTAAAGCATACAGCAGGCTGCTGTATCCGGTAGCCAGTTCGTCGACCGTGCTGGGGGAACTGGCGGAAGCCCATAAGGTCACGATCAGCGCAATACCCACCGCCACGGGCAGATCATGGCGGCGGTGCGCTTTCTGCACTTCAGCCCACAAGGCCCGCATTCAGCCCACCTCCTTGCCGTTCTCGGTCAGACTCAGGAAAATTTCCTCCAGTGTCCGGGTGCGTCGTGTTACGCCCACCACACCGGCGTCCTGGTCGGCCAGCTGGCGCACCAGCTCTGCCAGGGAGCCTTCCGCCATGGCGGGCAGCTGCAGGCGACGGGGGTCTTCACTTTCCCTGGGTAGAATCCGGTGGGCGTTCAGTACCTGCCGGGCGCGGGCCGGGTGTAGTACCTCCAGCAGGATATCTCCCTGGCTGTGGCGGCGCAGCCGGTCCAGCGGCCCCTGGAACAGCAGCTTGCCGTTGTTGATGATACCTACCTGGTCCACGATCATTTCCAGTTCACTGAGCAGATGGCTGGAGATCAGCACCGTGGCCCCGCAGGTGCGGGGCATCTCGGCAATCAGACTGCGCATCTCCTGGATACCGGCGGGGTCCAACCCGTTGGTGGGTTCATCCAGAATCAGCAGTTCCGGACTTCCCAGCAACGCCTGGGCGATGCCCAGACGCTGACGCATGCCCAGGGAATACTGCCCCACTTTCCGCCGCCGGTATTCCCGCAGATGCACGATCTCCAATACACGGTCAATGTCCTTGTGCGGAACCTGTTTCAGATCTGCCACGATCTGCAGGTTTTCCTGGGCGGTCAGGTGGGCGTACCCGGCGGGGGATTCAATCAGGCTGCCGGTGCGGCGCAGAATGGCCAGACGGTTGTGTTCGTCCATCCGTTGCCCCAGCAGCTGCACGGTGCCCTTGGTGGGGTGGATCAGCCCCAGCAGCATCTTCATGGTAGTGCTTTTGCCGGCGCCGTTGGGTCCGATGAATCCGTATACGCTCCCTTCAGGAACACACAGGTCCAGATGGTCCACAGCGGTATGGGTGCCGTAGACTTTGCACAGGTCCCTTGTTTCTATGATATTGGTCATGGTGATCGTTCTCCCTTCCTGTCATCGGCGGAATTGCTTTCCGTTTCCGCATCCATAGCATACAGGACCCGGCTTAATCCGGGGTGATGACCAACTTAAGTTTGCCTTAAATTTTGCCCCGGACCATGGCGGGAAAGCTGTCGGCGGCGTATAATAAAATCGTTTCATTCGGATACAAGGGAAGGGAGGACCCGGCATGCCGCGCATACAGGATGTCAAGATACTTCTGGTAGATGATAACCCTGATTTGTTGGAACTGCTGCGTCAGACGCTGCAGGGGGCAGGGTATACCCATCTGGATACGGCGCAGACCTGCGCCCAGGCCAGGGAAACGTTTGCCCGGGAACGGCCCGGTCTGGTGGTGCTGGACATCAATTTGCCGGACGGGGACGGATTTTCGCTGTTTCGGGAACTGAACGGGGACGGAGAAATCCCGGTCCTGTTTCTGTCTGCCCGGGATGCGGACGCCGACCGCCTGTTCGGGCTGGGCCTGGGGGCGGATGATTACCTGACCAAACCGTTTCTTACCCAGGAATTGCTCTTGCGCATCCAGTTGATTTTGCGCCGTGTCTGGGGAAGCCGCGGGCAGCCCCCGGCGACAGATGAACTGAATCTGGCGGCCTGCCGGGTGGAACTGGGGGATGCTTCGGTGCGCCGCGCAGATGGTACAGCGCTGACCCTGACCGGCACCGAGCGCACCATCTTACAGAAGCTGGCGGATAATCGCGGGCATATCGTGACCTATGACGCAGTGTGTGAGGCGGTGTGGGGACAGGGATATTACGGCTATGAAAACAGCCTGAACGTACACATCCGCCATCTGCGGGAAAAAATCGAGGCCGATCCGTCCCGCCCGCAAAGCCTGGTGACGGCTCGTGGACTGGGATACAAACTGCTGACGGAGGAATGACCATGATACGCACGTTCGGCCGGATGCTGCGCCGCTATGCCCTGGCGGTGGCGGGCGGGGTTCTGCTGCTTGTAGTCGCCATTCTGGCCGTCTTCTTGGCCATCGTGGCGTATTACGCGGGCAAATACCAGGAGGATACCCGATACAGCGCCGGCGAGATCTCTCAGGCGCTGGTACAGGATGAGCACGGCTATCATCTCGACGGAGAACACACCGAGGCGGAATGGCTGCGCGGATACGAATGGGCCATGCTGCTGGACGAGCAAGGCCATGTAGTCTGGCAGTACGACCTTCCGCCCCAATTGAACCGTACCTATACCCTCACTGAGGTGGCCTCTTTCAGCCGGTGGTATCTGGATGACTACCCGGTATTCAGCTGGATCACCGGGGATGACCTGCTGGTGTTGGGGCGCACGCCGGATACGGTATTCCGGTACAGCTTCTATACCTACACCGAGCTGTTCAGGGGCATTTATCGCGGCATTATTCCCACATTGCTGGCCATCGTGGCGCTGATCGTGGCCGGGTGCATGGTGTTCAGCTGGCGGGGTGCCAAGGCACTGAGCAGCGTGGCCCGCGGGTTGGATACGCTGGCGGCCGGGGGAACCGTCCAGCTGCCGACCACCGGGTTTACTGCCGAGGTGGCGCAAAAGCTGAACCAGACCAGCGCCCTTTTGCAGCGCCAGAACGCTATTATCGCCCGGCGGGATGCCGCCCGCACCGATTGGATCGCCGGGGTCAGCCATGATATCCGCACGCCGCTGTCCCTGATCTTCGGCTACGCGGAACAGCTGGAGCATGACCCGGTACTGCCTCCGGACCGGCAGGCCAAAGCGGCTGCCATCCGCACCCAGGGGCAGACCATCCGCCACCTGATCGAAGATCTGAACCTGACGAGCAAACTGCAATACAACGCCCAGCCTTTGCGCCGGACAACGGTTCATGCGGGGGAGCTGCTGCGTCGGGCAGTCACCGATTTCTGCAATTCCGGCGCAGGGGAGAGCTGCACGCTGAATTTTGATATGGCTCCCGGGGTGGAAGCGCTGAACCTGAACGTGGACGAGGCTCTGCTGGGACGGGTCTTTTCCAACCTTCTGGGCAACAGCGCCCGTCATAATCCCGGCTGTGAGATTACCGTTGCGGCAAAGAGCGCAGAACAGGAACTGACCGTGGTCATTGCCGACAACGGCAGCGGGTATCCTTCCGATGTCCTTTCGGTGCTGGAAGGAAACTCGCTTCCCGGTCCGGCACCGCATGTATTGGGATTGCATATCGTGGTGCAAATCATACAGGCGCATGGCGGCCGGGTGGAGTTTGGACAGAATGAACCCCATGGTGCCTGCACCGTTCTCCATCTGCCTGTATCGGAAAGCAGCAAGGAAAAAACAATATAAAAAGGGCGCCCTGCGTCCTGTTCCGCGTATAAAAGCGGAGCAGGGGCAGAGCGCCCTGTTTTGATTTGGCGGCAGCGCGCGCCGGATTTACTTCATCAGTTCGCAGACCAACTGGGCATAGGCAACGGGGTCTTCGATGGGCAGACCCTCGATGAGCAGCGCCTGGTCATACAGCAGCTCGCTGTACTTGTTGATCTTGTCGGTATCGCCGGCAGCCTGGGCGGCCTGCAGTGCGGCGAACACCGGATGGGTGGTGTTCAGTTCCAGCACTTTGGTGCTTTCCATGCCTTCGGTATTGCCGGGCATCTTGCGCAGGACCTTCTCCATTTCCATGGACAGGCCGCCTTCGCTGGACAGGCACACCGGATGGTCCTTCAGGGTCGGATTGGCCTTGACTTCCTTGATCTTGCCGTTCAGAGCGGTCTTGATGGCCTCGAACAGGTCCTTGTTGGAAGCGGCTGCATCTTCAGCTGCCTTCTTTTCTTCATCGGTGGCCAGACCCAGATCGCCGGAGTTGATGTTCTTGAACTCCTTCTCCTTGTAGTTGTGCATGATCTGCAGGCAGAACTCATCCACATCCTCGGTGCACAGCAGCAGGTCGTAGCCCTTGCTCAGCACCAGCTGGGCGTTGGGCAGCTTGCCCAGACGGGCCGCATCGTCGCCGGCGGCGTAGTAGATGCACTTCTGGTCTTCCGGCATCTTTTCGATGTACTCGTCCAGCGTGACGTACTTCTGCTCCTTGGCGGAATAGAACATCAGCAGATCGGCCAGCAGGTCCTTGTGCATGCCGTAATCGCCGTAAACGCCGAACTTGATCTGACGGCCGAAAGACTTCCAGAAGGTTTCGTACTTCTCGCGGTCATTGACCAGCATGGCATGCAGTTCGTTCTTGATCTTCTTTTCCAGGCTGTTGCGGATCAGGCGCAGCTGGCTGTCCTTCTGCAGGGTTTCACGGCTGATGTTCAGGCTCAGGTCCTCACTGTCCACAACGCCCTTGATGAAGCTGAAGTAGTCGGGCAGCAGGTCGGCGCACTTATCCATGATCAGCACGCCGGAAGCGTACAGCGCCAGGCCCTTCTCGTATTCCTTGGTGTAATAGTCGTACGGCGTGCGGCCGGGAACAAACAGCAGCGCCGTGTAAGTTGCGGTACCTTCGGTGCGGGAGGTGATGACACGCAGCGGATCGGTGTAATCATTGAAACGGTTCTTGTAGAACTCGTTGTAGTCCTCGTCCTTCAGGTCCTTCTTGTCGCGCTTCCAGATGGGCACCATGCTGTTCAGCGTTTCCAGCTCGGTGTAGGTTTCCCACTCGGGCTTGTAGTCGTCACCGGCATCTTCCGGCTTCGGCTTCTGGCGGCTCTTCTCGCGGTACATGGTGATGGGGTAGTGGACGTAATCACTGTACTTCTTCACCAGGTCGGCCAGGGTGTACTCTTCCAGATAGTGGCTGTAATCTTCGTTCTCGCCGTCCTCTTTCAGGACCATGATCACGTCGGTACCCACTTCGTCCTTTTCGGCGGGGGTAAGGGTGTAGCCTTCCACACCCTTGGACTCCCACTTCCAGGCTTCATCAGCGCCCAGGGCACGGGAGATGACCGTTACCTTGGACGCGACCATGAAAGCGGAGTAGAAGCCAACACCGAACTGACCGATGATGTCGATATTTTCGTTCTGGTTCTCCTGCTTGAAGTCCAGGCTGCCGGATTTGGCAATGGTGCCCAGGTTCTTTTCCAGCTCTTCCTTGGTCATGCCGATGCCGTTATCGCTGACGGTCAGGGTGCGGGTGTCCTTGTCGGCGGCAATGTGGATTTTCAGGTCTGCCTTGTTCACGCCGATACTGGTATCGGTCAGGGACTTGAAATACAGTTTGTCGCAGGCATCCGAAGCGTTGGAGATCAGCTCACGCAGGAAAATCTCCTTGTTGGTGTAGATGGAATTGATCATCAGGTCCAGAAGCTTTTTGCTTTCGGCCTTGAACTGATGCATAGCCATGATGAAATCGACCTCTTCTTTATCTGAAATTTCTTTGTACCAAACACATTAGCACTCGATTCAATTAAGTGCTAATGATAGTGTAGCACTCCATGGTATAAAGTGCAAGTGCAAACTTGGCTTTTTACAAAAAATTCAAAAACGTGCAAATCCCCCTTTTCAAACGGGATGGTTTGCGCTATTCTATTGGTTGGACAAAACCCAAAATTTCAATGTAAAACAGGATAAGGAAGTGTATCAATGTCCATTCGTGGTGATCAGGCTTACAATAATTTCATGAAAGGATATAACTGCGCACAGTCTGTGGCGCTGGCGTTTGCCGATGAGATGCATCTGACGCCCGAACAGGCACTGACCATGTCTGCCGGCTTTGGCGGCGGTGTGGGACGCCTTCGGGAAGTCTGTGGTGCGTTCTCCGGCATTGTGCTGGTGCTGGGGGCACTGTACGGCAGCCCGGACCCGTCCCAGAAGACCGCTCTTTACACCGAAGTCCAGGCTCTGGCCGAACGCTACCGCACCGAAAACGGCGGCGGCAGCATTGTTTGCAGGGAACTGCTGGGCCTTTCCAAGCCCGAGGGCAGCCCGGTGGCCAGCCCCCGCACCCAGGAGTACTACAAAAAGCGCCCTTGCCCGGAACTGGTCCGTCTGGCGGCGAACATTCTGGATGAGTATATTGCAGCCCATCCGCTGCCGGAACAGAAATAAAAATAGAAAAAGGGGAATATTGCAGTATGCGTGTGTATGAGTATACGCTGCCCAGCGGGGCAAAGCTGACCGGATATCTGCGGAAACCCGCGGAACAGATGCCGGATTATGCGGTCCGCCCGGGTGTTTTGATCCTGCCCGGTGGCGGGTACAGCCATGTGAGCCAGCGGGAAGCGACCCCATTGCCATGAATTTTCTGAACGCGGGGTACCAGGTGTTTATTCTGCGGTACACCACCACCGGAACCGCACCGGCACCGCTGCGGTTTGCTCCTTTGCTGGATGCGGCAGGGGCAATCCAACATCTGCGGCAAAACGCCGAGGCCCTGTATCTGGACCCCGATCGCCTGGCTGTGTGCGGCTTTTCGGCCGGTGGTCATCTGGCAGCATCCACAGCGCTGCTCACCGACCGCCCCGAAATTTGTGAGGCTCTGGGAACAGACGGCAAACAGTTGGTGCCCAATGCGGTGCTTTTGGGGTACTCGGTGATCACCTCCGGCCCGTTCGCACACAGAGATTCCATTGTGAACCTGGCAGGGGATGACCGCGAGCTGCAGGAACTGTTTGGCCTGGAAAAGCAGGTCCGGCCCGGTCTGCCGCCGTTCTTCATCTGGCACACCGTGGCAGATGAGCTGGTCCCTGTGCAGAATTCGATGCTTCTGGCTGAAGCACTGGAAAAATGCGATGTGCCTTATGAGCTGCACTTGTTTACCAAGGGGGCACATGGCAGCAGCACCTGCACCCGGGAGGTGTATCAGCCCGATCCCCACAATGCGTCCTGGCTGCCGCTTTGCATCGACTGGTTGGCCGATGTTTTTGATTTTCACCTGTGATAAGGGAGGCGTCTTTCCGCCATGAAGATCTTTTTCTATACGCTGCGTGAATTTGATGAACTGCCGTACTGCGAAACCTTCAAACAGAAGTACGGTATCGACTATGCCTGGACCTCCGAGCCGCCGCGACCGGAAAACCTGCATCTGGCCGAAGGCTGCGACGCGGTGAGCACCAACCCCTGTGAGGTGCGCCCCGAATACCTGAAGACTTTTGCCGAGATGGGCGTGCGGTACCTGCCTTGCCGCAGTATCGGATATGACCACATTCCGCTGGAAGCCGCCAAACAGTATGGCATGCGTGTTTCCCACAGCCATTATCCGCCGGAGGGCGTGGCCAACTATACCATCATGCTTATGCTGATGGCCACCCGCAAGATGAACCAGATCATGCTGCGGGCTGCCGCGCAGGACTACTCTCTGCCCGGCAAGATGGGCAAGGATCTGTCCAGCTGCACCATCGGCGTTATCGGCACCGGCAAGATCGGCCGCACGGTCATCAACCATCTGTCCGGGTTTGGCTGCCGCATCCTGGCCTATGATCTGTATCCCAACGAGGATGTGTGCAAGGTGGCGGAATATGTTGACCTGGATACGCTGTATGCGGAAAGTGATGTCATCACCCTGCATCTGAACGCTACGCCGGAAAATCATTACCTCATCAACGAAGCTGCTATCCAGAAGATGAAGAAAGGCGTCATCCTCATCAATACCGCCCGCGGCACCCTGATCGAACCCAAAGCGCTGGTCTGCGGCCTGGAATCCGGCAAGATCGGCGGCGCCGGCCTGGACGTGGTGGAAGACGAAAACGGCATCTGCTACTACAACCGCACCGGCGAGGCATTGGCCAACCGGGAGCTGGCACTGCTGCGCAGCTTCCCCAACGTCATTGTCAGCCCGCACACGGCGTTCTATACGGACGTGAACGTGGCCAGCATGGTGCAGAGCGCATTTGAGGCGGTCAGCAATTTTGAAGCCGGGCGTGCCGAACCCAACGAGGTGAAGCTGTGAGCCTGGAGCCCGGCCGTGCGGGAGAACCCGAACTGATGGCAGAGCTGGAAGCCTGTCCGCGACTGAAACCGGGGGATGACTTTGCGTTTGCCTGTGCGGGATGTGGCGATTGCTGCCGCAACCGGCGGGACCTGGTCCTGTCCGGTCTGGATCTGTATCGCTTGGCGCGATGGATGCGTTTGCCGCCCCGGGTGGTGGCGGATGCCTTTTGCCGCCGGGAAATCGGGCAGACCTCCTGTTTGCCGGTGCTGGTGCTGCGGCCCTCGCCGCGTACGGGACACTGCCCTTTTCTGGAAGGAGATGGTTGTTCCGTCCATCCGGCCCGGCCGCTGGCCTGCGCGCTGTATCCGCTGGGACAGTCCATCGACCCGGATACCGCCCGTGTGGAGTATTTCCCCCAGCTGCCGCTGTGCGGGACACAGGCACCCGGACGTACCCTGTCGGAATATCTGGAACACGCCGGCGTGAGCGAGCGGGCGGGGACCGATGCCTCCTGGGCGGTAGAGTGTACTCGCCTGTCCGATCTGCTGCATCAGGCGGGGGGCAGGGAACACCCCCCGGTTTATGCCGGCGGTGCGCCGTATTGAACGGGCCCTTTATTATGATTACTCCACCCGGGATGAGTTTTACCCTCAGTTCCGGGACAATCTGGAGCAGCTGGTTCCTGTTTTGCGGACCTTGCTGGAAATCGCACCGTAAACAAAAAATAAGCATCCCCGTTCTGTGGACATCGTGAACCACGGAACGGAGATGCTTTTTTGTTATGGAAAAGATCAGCAGCAGAAGAATCCGCCGCGGCCGCAGCAGCAGATGCTGCACAGGTTGCACATGATGAGGTACAGCCATGCCTGCATGCAGAAGTTGCCCTGCTGCATGCGGGAACCGGGCTGGGTGTAGGCCTGCTGGTAGGCGGAGTAGGTGCGGCCGGGATTCTGCAGCCGGTCCAGCAGCCGCTGATACTCGTAATTGTTGGGCTCCAGGTTCACGGCGGTGCGGGCTTCATTCTGGGCGTTGATGTTGTTGCCCAGTCCCGAATTGGCCAGTGCCGCATAGTAATGCCAGCGGGCGGTGCGATCCGCCGTGGGCACGCTGTTCAGCACATTGAGGGCTTCGGTATAATAACCATTGCGGATATAGTTGTTGGCTGCCTGCATTTCGGGAGATTCCCGTCCGGTGTTGCTGCGGGTTTCGTAACCGCCGAATCCGAAGGGATCAAACCCGAACCCACCGAATCCGAACGGGTCCTGATACCCGGCATTCTGCTGGCCGTATCCGCCATAGCTGCCGGAAGAACGGCTCTGCCCGTATCCGCTCTGCGACTGCTGACGGCTTCCGCCGCCCGAACGCAGGCGCATGATCTCGCTGTAAGCGGCCTGTACTTCCTTGAACTTGTCCTCGCAGGTGGGGTCGTCGGGATGCAGGTCGGGGTGGTACTGTTTGCATTTCTGGCGGTATGCCTTCTTGATAGTTTCCTCGTCAGCCCCTGGCTGGATGCCCAATACGCTGTACGGATCGGTCATTCGTCTTGCTTCCCCTTCCTTGCTTTGCCGGGCTTGCTACGCATGGCCTTGACCAGTGCATACTTGCTCCATACCCCGGCGTAAATCGTGTTATGCAGCAGCTGCCCTTCCGGCGTGTCTGTCAGAATGGGCAGCAGATTGAAATTCTGGGCGCACAGGCCCATCTGCTGCGTCAGCAGTTCGTGGCAGCGCTCCTCAAAACCGGCCTTGTCCTTGCCGAAAGCCTCAGCGGTGGCGGCCAGGGCATTGAAGCTGCCGTGACGCTTGTCTTTTTTCAGATCATCATAGGCGTCCATCAGATAGATGAATCCGCCCAGCCCCCGCCCCAGACCGTCCAGTGTGGGAGCCCACAGGTCGTCCCGGTAACAGAACACGGCGCCCAGCAGGGCACCAAAACAGTTACACAGCGCATCCAGATCGGTGCTGCCGGCGCTTTCCAGCTTGTTCAGCTCATCCAGACGTGCTTCGATGGCATTGCATTGCCGTGGCCAACGCTGCCGGATCTCAGCCAGCGGACCTTCCAGCCGACGGGCAGCCAGAAGACCGGCACGGCTGTGGTCATCCTGCCAGTTGTCCAGATAATTGTAATAGGCCAGCGCCACAGTCATGTCGGCGGCATATTCCAGATATTCGTTGGCGGCCCGCGGGCGGGCTTTCAGCGGATGCGGCACGCACCGCCCGGCAGAAAATTCGGTTTTCGGCTCATACAGGGCACTCAACAGCAGCGCGGCAAAGGTCATATCGTAGGAAAGCGCCATCCGGGCCGCTGTTCCGTGCCGTGCCAGGGACTGACACAGCCCGCAGTAATAGGCCTGGTAGCAGTCCATGGCCTCTTTGTCCAGCCCTTTGCGATAGATCGTAACATATCCGAACACGCAGCGTCAACCTTTCCGGCCGTAAAGTAAATCAGCTCTTTTTGATAAAGCTGGTGCCGCATTTGGGGCAGGTGATGGAGATGCGGCCCCGTCCGCGCGGCACCCGCAGCTGCTGGCGGCAGTGCGGGCAGCGGTAGTAGTGATAGGTCTTACGCATGGAAAACCGGGTCTTTACGCCGCCGAACCAGGAGGCAACAGCGTTGCGCTTTTCCCAGTACCAGCGGTTTTCGGCAATGCGCTTGGTATGGTTGCGGCTGAACATACGGACATAAGAATAAATCAGCATGGCAAACCCGATGATGTAGAACAGCACTCCGAACAGACCGGGAAGGAACAGCCCCAATACCAGAAATACCAGAGAGGCAATGGCCAGGAACTGGTTGAATTGGTCGCCGCCGTACCGTCCGGACATAAAACGCTGAAACCAGGCTTTCATCTTAATACACGCATCCTTCTTGTAAACATTGTAAAAATCAAGTACGAGCCTTATTATGCCATGAATTTGTGGTCAAATCGTGAACAGGAAGGAAACAGAATATAAACAACCGGGGCAAAAGTGTCCGTTTGGCCGGAAACTCATACCACGCCGCGCTGCAGCAGAACGATGGTTTCGCAATGCTTTGTGCGGGGGAACAGATCCACCGGCTGGATGGTTTCGGGATGGTATCCCGCATCCGCCAGCGCCCGGGTATCCCGGGCAGCGGTGGCAGGATTGCAGCTGACCATGACAATGGTGCGCGGCGCCATGTCCACCAGTGCTTTCAGTGTGGCCTCGTCGCAGCCTTTGCGGGGCGGGTCCACCACGATCACGTCGGGCCGGGCGCCCTCGGCAGCAAAGCGGGCGGCGGCAGTGCCGGCATCCATGCAGTAGAAGTCGGCCTGTTCGGAGGTCAGCCCCAGCCGTGCCGCCGTTTCCTTGGCGGCGTCCACCGCCTGGGGGACGACCTCCACCCCTACCAGCCGTCGGCAATCGGGCAGCATGGAAAGTCCGATAGTGCCCATGCCGCAGTACAGGTCCAGCAGAAAATCATCCGGGCGCAGAGCTGCATACCGGCGGGCCGTGGCGTACAGAAGCTCGGCGGCGGGGGTATTGACCTGGTAAAACTCATGTACCCCCATGCGCAGGGGGACCCCGGCCAGGGTGTCTTCAATGACGCCGGGACCCAGCACCGTGCGGGTGCTTTGCCCCAGAATCACGTTGGTGCGGGCAGTGTTGCGGTTGACCAGGACCGTGGTCAGCTCGAATTCTTTCTGTAAGGTTTCGCAGATATCCGCTTCATGGGGCAGCCCATTGCCATTGACCACAAAGCAGAGAAGCCGCTGTCCGCTGTGCCAGCCCTGCCGCATATACAAGTGGCGGATGCGCCCTTTTCCGGTTTCCTCGTTGTAAGGCTCTACGCCGTATTCCTCAAACAAGGCACAGGCACGGGCAGCCAGGGCGTTCATCCAGTCCGGCTGCAGGCGGCAGTCGGGCGTTTTGATGATCCGGTGACTGCGTCCGGCGTAAAATCCGGTGACGATGTGCCCATCGCTGTCCCGGCCCACAGGCAGCTGTACCTTGTTGCGGTAGCGCTCCTCCAGCGGGGAAGGCAGCACGTCGGCCACCGGGGCGTCCAGCCCGCCCAGACGGGCAAAGGCGTCCCGTACAAAACCGGTCTTGGCCGCACACTCGGATTCATAGGTGATGTGCCGCAGGCTGCATCCGCCGCAGGGGCCGCATACCGGACAGTCCGGCTCACACCGTCCCGGTCCGGGAACCAGCAGTTTTTCCACCCGGGCAAAGGCGTAGCTTTTCAGGGCCTTGGTGACCCGGGCGGCAATTTTATCTCCCGGGGCAGTGCCGGGCACGAACACGGCCATGCCTTCATAGCGGCCCACACCGCTGCCGTCACTGGAAAGGGAATCAATGCTCAGTTCTATGAGCTGGTTCTTTTTCAGAACAGATGAGGTTTGGTTCGGCATAATACTCCTCTTTGTAGCAGATGATGAATACACAGAAAACGAGCCCAAAACGCTGCGGGGTGCGGCGCTTTGAGCCGGAAATTACAGCTGGGGATCTTTTTCCAGCGCAGCCAGATACTTGCTGGGCGGTACGCCCTTGACCTTCTTGAATACGCGGGAAAAATAAAACTGATCAAAAAATCCAACCGAAACAGCGATCTCTGCAATGGAAAGATGGCTGTTTTTCAGCAGGGAACAGGCCTCGCTGATGCGGTACCCGGTCAGGTAGTCGATGGGACTTTGCCCCACATTGGCCATGAACACCCGATACAGATGGCTGCGGCTTACGCCCACCGCCTTTGCAATGTCATCCACCGAAATATCATGGGAATAGTTGAACTGGATGTATTTGATGGCGGCCAGCACATACTGGCTGCTGGAGCTGCCAGGGTTGGGCATGGTGTCCCGGGCTTCTTTCATCAGCTGCGCCATGAACAGATACAGATATCCCGTCATCAGCGCTTCACACTGAGGCTCCGGCCCGCGGGACAGATAAATATTGTACAGGGCCTCCCGCACACCCTGCGGGTCCTTGCAGTGGTGCAGGGGATGCTGGTCGGTGAAAGGGGTCTGCTGCACCAGTTTGTTGGCGCAGGCGCCGTTGAATCCCACCCAGTAATATTCCCATGGTTCGGTTTCGTCCGCCGCATAGGTGATGAGCTGGTTGGGCTTGGCCAGGAACAGGTCGCCCTCCTGCAGATTGAAAGCGGCACCGCCCACCTGGTACACGCCCTTGCCGGCCACCACCAGGTGAATCAGATAGTGATCACGCACGCCGGGACCCCAGGTATGACCGGGCTGACAGCATTCGTGTCCGCAGTTGAAGATAGAAAGCTCCACATTATCGGTATAGCTTTGTTTATAGGATTGTTTGAGCAGGTTTGCCATGTTTTGCCCCCAAATGGAAGTTGCGGCGCGTGCCGCGGGTTTCTTTTATTATAGCAAGTCATTCATCAAAAGTCCATAATCTCGTTGAAAAAAACTGTTTACTTAACGGTAAAATTTGTTATACTGAGTATAGATAGAGCTTCTGTGCGCAGAAGCTGCCAAAAAGTGCAAGGCTTTTTTGTGCATGTTGCCAAGCCTGACACAAACGGGAGGGTGTTACCATTATGGCTATTTCCAGCGTTCTTAAAAAACAAATTCAGGATGGCGCCTATGACAACGCTTTTGCCAAGCTGTATGCGGCGGACCAGTCGGTCGTTGCTGCCCAGCGTGCGCGTTATATCAAAACGATTGAGAACTTTGAAAAAGAGTTCGGCGCCGACCGCGATGTGCGGCTGTACTCGGCACCGGGCCGTACTGAAATCGGCGGCAACCACACCGACCATAACAACGGTGTGGTCATGGCTGCGGCAGTCAATCTGGACATCATTGCTGTGGTGGCCAAGAACGATGACAATACCGTGCGCTTCATCTCTGAAGGCTTCGGAAAGATTGACGACATCGATCTTTCGATCCTGACCCCGCAGAAGTCCGAGGCAGAACACAGTGCTTCTCTGATCCGCGGTGTGGCTGCCGGTATCGTGAAGGAAGGCGGCAAGGTCGGCGGGTTCGATGCCTATTCCACCAGCGATGTGCTGCGCGGTTCCGGCCTGTCCAGCTCTGCTGCCTTTGAGGTGTGCGTGGGAGCTATTTTCCGCGGTGAGTATAACGACAACGATATGACCCGCCTGAATCAGGTGGAAATCGCCAAGATCGGCCAGTATGCCGAGAACGTGTTCTTCGGCAAGCCGTCCGGCCTGATGGACCAGACCGCCTGTGCGGTGGGCAGTGCCATCACCATCGACTTCAAGGACCCCACGGCTCCCATCGTCAACAAGGTGGACTTTGACCTGGCCGGCAAGGGTTTTGCGCTGTGCATCAGCGATACCAAGGGAAGCCATGCCGACCTGACCGATGACTATGCCGCCATCCGCCGTGAGATGGAATCGGTGGCTGCCTGCTTCGGTAAAAAGGTCCTGCGTGAGGTGGATGAGGATACCTTCATTGCTGCCATTCCCGAAGTGCGCAAGAAGGTGGGCGACCGCGCTGTGGTGCGTGCTATCCATTTCTACAACGATTGCCGCCGTGCCGGTGAGCTGTGCGATGCCGTCAAGAATGACGATTTCGACCGCTTCCTGCAGCTGATTCTGGAAGGCGGGCATTCCAGCTTTGAATATAACCAGAACGCATACAGCATCAAGAACGTGAAAGAGCAGGGCGTGCCTCTGGCACTGGCCATCAGCCAGCGCGTTCTGCAGGGCCGCGGCGCCTGGCGTCTGCAGGGCGGCGGTTTTGCCGGTACCATTCAGGCGTTTGTCCCCCTGGATCTGCTGGACAAGTACCGCGCTGCCATTGATGCCGTTTTTGGCGAAGGCAGCTGCCATGTGCTCAGCGTGCGCAACTACGGCGCTGTGCGCGTGGAAGAATCTATGTAACCCCTACATAAACAGAAAGTAAAAAGCCCCGCAGGCGAAAGCAGCCTGCGGGGCTTTTGCTGTCTGCACAAAAACGATCAGTTTCAGAAAGCCAACTGTTCCGGAGCAATCCGGTCTTTCTCGGTGACGGGACGGATGGGACGGCAGGGAACACCGGCAGCCACGACCCCGGCGGGAATATCGTGGGTGACCACACTGCCCGCACCGATGACAGACCCTTTCCCGATGGTTACCCCGCCGCAGACCACGGCGTTGGCCCCGATCCAGACATCGTCTTCCAGGCGGATGGGCTTGGAAGTGCTGATGCCATCAGAGCGCTGGGCGGCATCAATGGCGTGCCCGGCACAGCTCAGGCAAACGCCGGGGGCTATAAAAGCTCCGGCGCCGATATGGATGGGAGAGGTGTCCAGAAACACACAGTTGTAATTGATGACGGCCAGACCGTGGGTATGAATATTGAAACCGTAATCACAATGGAAAGCGGGTTCGATGAACGTCAGCGGGTGGCAGGTGCCCAACAGTCTGCTCAGAATGTCCTGCCGCCTTTCCGGCTGGTCGGGCGGGGTCTGGTTGTACTCCCAGCAAAGGGACTGGGCTTTGGCCTTTACTTCCGGCGGCACATTCCGGTTCTGAGCGACATATCCGTCCGGTGATTGCAGGATTTCCCGTATTTCCATGGTACGACTCCTTCCTGGTACAAAAAAATAAAACCGACTTGCAAAACAAGTCGGCTTCGTTGGTGGAGCGAAGCAACCTAAATCCGAACCATTGCCCTCTGGGGCATCTTTGGCAGCAATCTCATCGAACGTGATGGTTTTTGTGCCGTCTTTGTAGTTGAATGTAATCAAAACTTTTTCATCATAGAGATAAACAGCATTCACGAACGTATTGATAAGCGTTTCCCGGTGGCTTTTCACGTTCGGGTCGAGTTTGCGGAAGTTGGTGAGCCAAAATTTCACAAAATCTGCGCTGACTTTCGGTTTCGCCAGCTTTTCTTCCGCGATGCGGATTTCCAACTCTTTCTGCTGAGCCTCCAACTTTTCCAAGCGTCCTTTGGTCGAGCTGGTCAGTACACCTGCCTGAATCGCATTTAACAGATTCTCGATGCCGTTCTCTATATCCTTCATCTGCTTTTCCAGCAGGGGCAGCACCGTGTTCTCCTGTTCCTGAAGAATCATCACCGCATCCACGATGGACTGGATACTGTCATCGTCACGAATCATCTTCATGGTTTCGTTGACTACCAGATCTTCCAGCCACTCTTTGCGGACGGTCTTTTTCTTGCAGGTCTTGGTGCGCTTGGCATTAGCACATTTATAATAATGGTGGACGTTCTTATTTCGACTCGTTCCGCACTCGCCGAACATCATCGCTCCACACATTCCACAGAACAGCTTGGTCGTCAGCAAATAATCGTCCTCCGCTTTGTGCCGAGCCGGAGCGCGGCGGTTCTTGGCGATTTTATCCTGTACACTGTCGAACAGTTCTTTCTCAATGATAACCGGGATGCTGTCCGGCATCACAATGTCCTTAAAACGGTTCTCGCCGATATAACGGCGGTTTGTCAGCAAGGTCTGAATACTGTTATAGGTGAACTTCTGATTGCGGTTGGTGGTCACGCCACTGTTGTTCAGCCAGTTCATCAGCTCTTTCATGGTTGCACCATCGTTGTAACGCTGAAAGACTTCTACCACAAAGGGAGCTTTCAAAGGGTCAATCTGGAAGAACTTTTCCTCGTCTACCGTATAGCCAATGGGAATCGTGCCGCCGTTGTACTTACCCTTCAGAACATTCTCGGTCATGCCGCGCACGACCTTTTCAGAAAGTTCTGCGGAATAGTACTCAGCCATGCCGGTGAGCATACTCTTGACCATAATACCTGCTGGGCCTTCTGAAATCGGCTCGGTGGCCGATACCAACTTGACGTGGTTCCGCTCCAACTGATACTCGTAGTGTGCCGAATCATAGCGGTTTCGGGCAAAGCGGTCAAGTTTCCAGACCAGCACAATGTCAAACAGCCGCTTTTCGCTGTCCTTTATCATCTGCTGGAACTCCGGACGATTGTCAGTTTTAGCGGAAAGGGCGCGGTCGATGTAGTGCTTGACGATGGTGATGCCGTTCTTTTCCGCATAGGCCGTGCATTCACGAATTTGGCCTTCAATGGATTCTTCGCGTTGGTTGTCGCTGGAATAGCGGGCGTAGATCACGGCGGTCATGGCGGGCATCTCCCATTTATACATCATTGAACGGTGGAGCGTTCTTTCAAAGCAATGTTTCGTATAATGGATATACCACATTTTGCGAGAAAAAGCAAGATGTTATTTTCACTTCTGTGCACACTAAAAATATCCCGGTCATTCTCTCTGCTGAGCGCAGGGGAATGACCGGGATATTTTATCTATGGCATCGTTTGTTACACCGCCTTGGGCGGGTCTGTCGGTTTCTTCTGTGGCTTCATACCCCAAAACACAGCGTTCATGGCCACCACGATGAGGGCCACCACCGCCAAGGACACCCAGAAGCCCAGATCAAGACCCAGCCAGTGGGTGGTGCCGAATACGGTCATCCAAAGTTCATTCCAGTTCATGGTTTTCCTCCTTTACAGCAACTCGCCATAGTGGCGGACGTAGGCTTTTTTCAGGCTGGTGGCAAGCACCATATACAGCAGGATGCAGGGGATCAGATAGGCAAAGTAGGCCGCAGGCAGTGCCACAAAGCCCAGCACTGCACCAAAGGGGGTAAAGGGGATGATGGTCAGCACCGCAATGCCGGTCATGGTCAGCATGGTCACCGGAGCGGACGCCCGGCTCTGGATGAATGGCAGCTTTGGGGTGCGGATCATGTGGATGACCAGCGTCTGGCTCCACATGGACTCTACGAACCATCCGGCTTGGAACATCCCGATGTACTGTGCCTGCATCAGGGCAAGCTGGGCTCCACTGTAATGAGCCGCCAGATCATTGAACAGCACGCCGCCGGACACGAACAGCGGGCAGAACACAAAGTACATGAAAATATACGTTGTGAAGTCGAAGATAGAGCTGGTGGGTCCGATCCAGATCATAAAGCTGCCCACGCTGGAAGCATCCCATTTCCGGGGTTTGGCAATGAATTCCTCGTCCACGTTATCCCATGGGATGGCGGTGCAGGAGAGGTCGTAGATGAGATTCAGGAAAATGAGGTGGACGCTCATCATGGGCAGGAAGGGCAGCAGCGCCGAGGCTGCCAGCACCGAGAACATATTGCCGAAATTGGAGCTGGCCGTCATCTTGATGTATTTGATCATATTGGCGTAGGTCTTGCGGCCCTCGATGATGCCCTGCTCCAGCACCATCAGGTCTTTTTCCAGCAGGATGATGTCTGCCGACTCCTTGGCTACGTCCACGGCGGTATCCACCGAGATGCCGATGTCAGCAGCTTTCATGGCGGCAGCGTCGTTGATACCGTCCCCCATAAAACCCACGGTGTGGCCATTTTCCCGCAGGACGGACACCACCCGTGCCTTCTGGTCCGGGGTCAGCTTCGCAAACACATCGGTGCTCTCTGCTGCCCGGGCAAGCTCTGCATCGGACATATGGTCCAGGTCGGAACCCAGCAGCATATTGCGGACCTTCAGCCCCACCTGCTTGCAGATGGTGCGGGTGACCTTGTCGTTGTCGCCGGTAAGGATTTTAGTGGTGACACCGTGGTCTTTCAGTGCTCGGATGGCATCGGCGGTTGACTCCTTGGGCGGGTCGAGGAAGGCAAGATATCCCAGCAGTACCATATCCCGCTCGTCCTTTACGCCAAAGGCATCCACCGGGGAGGGGTTGCTCTTCTGGGCAATGGCCAGCACCCGGAAGCCCTTATCATTGAGTTCATCCACGGTATGCAGAATTTTGCTGCGCAGGGCATCGGTCAGAGGCTCTACCCTACCGTCCTGCTCCGCATAGGCACAGATGGACAACATTTCCTCTACTGCACCCTTCGTCACCATCTGGGTCTTGCCTGCCTTGTCCTGCACCACAGTGGTCAAACGGCGGCGGGTGAAGTCAAAGGGAATCTCATCCACCTTCACATAGTTTTCCGACAGGTCTAACAGCCGGGAATCGGCCGCTTCTTCCTCCTCGGTCTTGTGGATGATGGCAAGGTCCATCAGGTTCTTATAGCCGGTCTGGAAGTAGCTGTTCAGGTAGGCGTGGCGCAGTACCCGGGTGTCGTTTTCGCCGTTGACGTTCAGGTGATATTCCAGCACTACCTTATCCTGTGTCAGGGTGCCGGTTTTGTCAGTGCAGAGGATGTCGATGGCACCAAAGTTCTGGATGGAGTTCAGATTTTTCACGATGGTCTGCTTTTTGCTCATGGAGATTGCGCCCTTGGCAAGGCAAGTGGTCACGATCATGGGCAGCATTTCCGGGGTAAGCCCCACGGCGATGGAGATGCCGAACAAAAACGCTTCCAGCCAGTCGCCCTTGGTGATGCCGTTGATGAAGAACACCAGCGGCACCATGACCATCATAAAGCGGATCAGCACCCACGAAACGGCGTTGACCCCCTTGGTGAAGCTGGTCTCTACCGCCTCCCCAGCCACGGCAGAGGCCATGGAACCGAAGAGAGTCTGGTCGCCCACGCAGACTGCCACGGCGGTGGCGCTGCCGGAGATCACATTGCTGCCCATAAAAGCGATGTCGGTGTAGTCGGTGACGCTGTCCTGCGGGACACAGACCAGCGGAGTCTTTTCAATGGGTTCGCTCTCGCCAGTCAGGCTGGCCTGACTGACGAACAGATCCTTGGCTTCCAGAATGCGGACGTCCGCCGGGATCATATCGCCTGCCGAGAGATGCACAATATCTCCCACCACCAGATCGTCCATGGGGATCTCCACCTTCTCCTGCTCCTGCCGGGTGACCATACAGGTGGTGGTGATCATGGCCAGTAGCTTTTCCGCTGCGTTGCCGCTGCGGGATTCCTGCACGAACCGCAGGGTGCCGGAGATGAGCACCATGGTCAGGATGATAACGACCGTCAGGGGATCAAAATCCTCCGGCACACTGCCCAGCAGGGAAAAATACGGAAACACCATATCCGTCATGGTGGACACCAGCGCCAGACAGAACAGAATGGCGGTAAAGGGGTTGGCGAAGGCTCCCGCCAGACGCTGTGCCAGCGATTTCTTTTTCTCGTGGGTCACCTTGTTGCTGCCGTATTTGGCACGGCTGGCGGTCACGGCATCCTCATCCAGACCCCGGAGGGTGGTGCGGAGATTCTTCAGCACCTCGCCCTCCGGATTGGTGGCGGCGAACTGGATGCGGCGGTTCTGCTCGTCCCGGAGCACCGCCTTTGCTGCCGCCTGTCGGACGGCCATGCGGTTTTCTTTTTTCTTATTCATGGATCATACCTCCTTCCAACACCCCTAGCATACAAAAATCGCAAGGAAGATCCCATGGCCAAAGCCTTGCGATTTCCTTGCGATTGAGCAAGATTTGATTTTTTACAACAGGTCGTTGAACTTATACCCGATGCCCCAGATCGTCAGAATGTAATGGGGGGCGTCCGGGTCCGGCTCGATCTTCTTGCGCAGCTTGCGGATAAACGCCATGATGTTGCTGTCGTCCAGCAGGTAATTATCCGACCACACCGCCCGGTAGATCTGCTCTTTGGTGAATACCTCGCCCCGGTTCTGCGCCAGAAACCAGAGGATATCGAACTCCTTGGGGGTCAGGCTCACGTCCCGGCCCTGCATGAGCACCCGGCGGCTTTTGGGAAAGATCTCCAGTTCCCCCAGCTGCAAGCTCTCTGCCGGGGTGGGCGCTTCTCCCTCCCCGGCAGCGCTCAACAGCAAAGAGGTCACTTCCCCTCGCAGTAAGTCTTGAATGCCGGAGCACAGCTCCCCGACGTTTTCGCTTTCCGGCGGGTGCTTTGCCAGCATTTCCAACAGCCATGCACCAAGGACGGGGTCCATGGGCACAAATCCGATCTTCTTTTTCATGGCAGACCCCTCCTTTCAAATCAACGGATAGTGCTTTTTCTGGTAGAAGGTCTTTACCACCGTGGTCAGCAGCATATACGTCAACGCCACCACCAGCAAAAAGCCGAAGTACCAGAGGGGGAGCTGCGTCAGACCGAAAAGCCCGCCGCCTTTGGTAAAAGTAAGTCCGGTAAAGACCATGATACCCGCAAGGGTGGTGACCATCACCGGGGCAGAGGGGCGGCTCTGCACAAAGGGGATGCGGTGGGTGCGTAAAAAGTGCAGGATGAGCACCTGCGTCCACATGGACTCCAAAAACCACCCGGTCTGGAACAGGGCAACATAGTGCAACCGCACAGCCGGGTCGGTCAGGTGGAGGTAGGTCACACCGCCGCAGAGCGCCGGGCACAGCACGTAGTACAAAAACAGGAAGGTGGCAATGTCGAACACCGAGCTGATGGGTCCGAAGGAGAGCATGAACCGCCCCAGCGTCCGGCCGGACCAATCCCGGGGGGAAAGGTTCTCTTCCTCGTCCACATTGTCCCACGGCAGAATGATGCACAGGGCATCGTACAGCAGGTTCAGCAGCAAAAGCTGCAACGAGGTCATGGGCAGAAAGGGCAAAAACGCACTGGCGCAGACGATGGAAAGGATGTTGCCAAAGTTGGAGCTGGCGGTGATCTTAATGTACTTCAGCATATTGGTAAAGGTCTTGCGGCCTTCCAGAATGCTCTCTTCCAGCACCCCAAGGTCTTTTTGCAGCAGCACCACGTCTGCGGCGTCCTTGGCAGCATCCACCGCCGTATCCACCGAGATGCCCACGTTGGCCTCGCACAGGGCGGGGATGTCGTTGATACCATCCCCCAAAAAGCCTACGGTGTGGCCGTTCTGCTCCAAGGCCGCCACCAGCCGCACCTTCTGCCCCGGGGTCAGTTCTGCAAAAACGTGGACTTCCTCCACGGCAGCAGAAAGGGCACTGTCGGCCATTTCGTCCAGCTGCGCCCCCGTCAGAACCCTGCCGCAGGGGATGTCCACCCGGCGGCAGATGGACACGGCAACATCCGCCTGATCTCCCGTGAGAACTTTCGGGGTCACTTTCAGTCGTTTCAGGGCTGCAATGGAGGCTCTTGCGGTCTTTTTGGGGGCATCGAAAAAGGCCAGATACCCCACCAGTGTCAGATTTTGCTCATCGGCAGAGGTGATATGGTCGGCGGTGCCCATTTCTTTTTGTGCCACGGCGATGACCTTCATGCCGTCCTGCAGCATCTCGCTGACCACTGCCGAAACGCTTTGGGCGGTGTCCTCTTCCATGGGCAGCACCTGTCCCCGGTAGGCCACGGTGCCGCACCGGGCCACCACATGGGCAACGTCCCCTTTCAGGATCAGTTTGCTGCTGCCGTCCGCCGCCGTTACAAGGGTGCTGACTACCTTCCGGGCATAGTCAAAGGGAATTTCATCCGTTTTGCGGTATTGCGCCAGCAGTTCTCCGAAATGTGCCTCCCTGCCCGGCATGGTCTGGCAGGCCAGCAGGGCGTTGTCAATGGGGTTGCGCACCCCGGAGTGGTAAAAGCTGTTGAGAAAAGCCAGATCCAGCGCCTCGGCGCTTTCATTGCCCAGCACGTCCATGTAGTATTCCAGCAGGATGCTCTCGTTGGTCAGGGTGCCGGTCTTGTCCATGCACAGCACATCCATGCTGCCAAAGCCCTGCATGGCGTTGATGTCCTTGATGATGGTTTGCTTGCGGCTCATGGCAAGGCTGCCCCGTGCCAGACAAGCGGTGATGACCATGGGCAGCATCTCCGGCATCAGCCCCACCGCCACCGACAGGGCAAAGGCAAAGGATTCCAGCCAGTTGCCCCCGGTGAGACCCAGCAGCAAAAACACCAGCGGGATCAGCACCCCCATAAACCGCAGCATTACCCATGCGATGGAGTTAGCGCCTTTCTGAAAGGCCTGCTTTTCCTCCGGGTCGTCCTTGGAAAAGCTGCCGTAGAGGGTATTTTTGCCCACTGCCACCACAACGCCCTCGCCCTTGCCGCTAATGACGGTGGTTGCCATAAAGGCGAGATTTTCCAGTTGGGTCACGGGGCGAGGGCTGCCGTAGCAGAGGGTGCGGCAGCTTTTTTCCACCACCGCACTTTCCCCAGTGATGGCAGCCTGCGAGAGAAACAGGTCGGTGACAGCAGTGAGCCGCAAATCAGCCGGCACCCGATCCCCTGCCGACAGCAGCACCACGTCTCCCACGACCAGTTCCTCCGCCGGAATGTCCATGCACACACCGCCCCGCCGCACCCGGATGCGCTGATGGATCAGCCGGTCCAGTTGCTGGGCGGCGTTTTTGGCACGCAATTCCTGCACCAGACGGATGCCGCCGCTGATGAGAATCATGGAAAAGATAATGAGGGCTGTGGTGGCGTTCTTGGAAAAATCGGAGGCCAAAAGACCATCCGTCACCAGCGAAATGCTCCCCAGCACAAAGAGAATGACGTTGAAGGGGTTGATGAACGCCCGCCGCAGCCGCCGGAGCATGGTATCGCTACTGCGGCTGCCGAAGCAGTTGGAGCCGTATTTCTCCCGCTGCCGCTCCACCTGCTCCGGGGACAAACCTGCCGGGGAGCTGCCCAGCTCCCCGTAGAGCTGCGCTGCCTCCCGGTATGCGTATTTCTTGATGCGGCTGTCAAACAGGGTGGTCTTGGACACAGTGCGCCCCTCCTCTGGTGTTTGGATACCCTTATTGTAACATGGATGCGCTGAAAATCCACCGGCTGTTTCTTGTTTTTTTCTTGCGATTGCAGGGAGGGTCAGGCAAAAATCGACGATGCCGCCGTATCCGTGAGATTTCGGAGCATTCTTCAAGGATAAGTCCTACTCTCTCCACTTTATTGCAATAAATTTCCCAAAACCCTCTTGACGATTTTCACATGCAGTGGTATTTTTCTTGTAAATCCCACTGATTTTGTGGAGTAGCCTGAATCTCTCCACAAGATGTGGTCGTGTTCATTTTGAACATAGCCACAGAAAGTGGTTGGTTATCACCGTGAGACCCACCACTTCAGTGAGGGAAAGTCCGCAAAAGAATTTACCGCCCCGCAACACACCCGATCTATTTTGCCGCCGTTTCACCCGACAAAATCATCGCTGCGCTGCGTGGGCGGTATTTTTCTTTTAGGGAGCTGCACCTTGAAAATTTCATGAGCCGACCGAACGTGATACCGACTTTTCGTCAACGCCGCTGCACAAACAGGGGCAGGAACTTCGTTCGGAGCAAACGGTGACCCACATACACGAGCAGCGGAACTCTCTACTTATTTTTGCATCTTAACAATTCGGAAACATTTGTTGAAAATGCGTTTTGAGCGCAGCGGTAGAGGGCAAGAACCGTCCCGTGGCCACAAATTTTCAATTCTTGAAAATTTTCTGTCCATCCGGGACTTCACTTTTCAAACTCTTGCGAGTTTTCCAAGTGATCTTGTTGGGGCGTGCCTGCCCCAAACCCTGCTCATGGTTCGCACCTGACGGTGCGAACAGCAACGGCGTGTCGTGCTTACATAACTTCACCGAGGAGTTATCGAACAGACAGGAGGTACAATGACCAAAACGAATGTTCAACCGATTCCTAGCAATTCCCAGCACCACGACACGCCGAACAACAAAACGCACGTCATCAAGTTCCGTGTGACAGCGGAGGAAAAAGCGTCACTGGAACTCACTTGCAAACTCCTGAATCTCTCCCTCTCCACTTTTATCCGCCGCGCCATCCACAACGTCAAGATCGAGAAAACGGTCATCGTTGCCGGCGGCGGCGAAGAAACATTGAACGCCGTTTCCACCCTGCTTGCCCAGTGCAGCAAGGTGGGCGGCAACCTGAACCAGCTTGCAAGGCACTTCAATTCCGGCGGTGCGGACACCGAGCAGATACGAGCGAAAATCCTTGACGAACTTGCAGACCTGACTGCATTCCGGCTCAGCGCCGAGAAAGTTCTGGGTGAACTGTATGGCAACGCTCAAGCATATCGCCTCTAAAAACTCGGACTACTCTGCCATTGAAGCGTATCTCATTTACCAGCACGATGAATTTTCCGGCAAGGTAATTCTGGACGAACAAGGCCGACCCATGCTGCGGGAATCCTACCTGCTCGACACCCTTGAGTGCGGCGATTTCTCGTTTGCAACGGCCTGTCTGCTGGCGAACCGCAAGTATGGTAAGAACACCCAGCATGGTGATATTAAGAGCCATCAATATATCATCAGCTTTGACCCAAGAGATGCAGCCGACAATGGCTTGACCATGGAAACGGCACAGGCTCTTGGCCTGAAATTCTGCGAGGAAAACTTCCCCGGTCATCCTGCCATCGTCTCCACCCACCCCGATGGGCACAACCATTCGGGAAACATCCATGTCCACATCGTGATCGGCAGCATCCGAACACGAGAGGTGGAGCGCAAACCCTATATGCAGAAGCCCCGTGACTGGCGTGAGGGCATGAAGCATTCCAGTACAGCCCAGACCATGCGGCACTTGCGTGTTGAGGTCATGGAGCTGTGCGAGGGTGCCGGACTGTACCAGATCGACCTGCTCAACGGCTCGAAAGAGCGCGTGAGTGAAGCTGAGTATTGGGTGCGCAGACGCGGCCAGTTGAAACTTGACCGTGAAAATGCAGCCCTTACCGAAACTGGACAGCAGCCCAAGCAGAAGAGGTTTGAAACCGTGAAAGACACTTTACGGAAACAGATTTCTTCAGTGCTGTACCGCACAACGAGTTTTGAAGAGTTTTCCGATAGGCTCATGCAGCAGTATAGCATCACCGTCAAGGAAAGCCGTGGACAGCTTAGCTATCTGCCCGCTGGCAGAACGAAGTTTATCCGAGCGAAACATCTCGGTGACAAGTTTGAGAAAGAGCAGGTGCTTGCCGCACTCGCTCAGAACATCCGGCTTGCTCCGACCATCCAGCCTATCGCAACAGACAAGCCCGATAAGATTCAGAAACTGGTGGACATTCAGGCAAAGCTGAAGCAGGGCAAGGGCATCGGCTACGAGCGTTGGGCGAAGAAACACAACCTCAAAGCCATGGCACAGACCTTGATTCTCTTGCAAGAAAAAGGTCTGCTCAACGAGGACGCACTCGACCAGAGAATCACAGAGCTTGACACCAAGTTTCACGATTCGCTGGCGGTGGTGAAAGATCTCGAAGGTCGCATGAAAGCCAACAAAGAGCTGCGCTATCACGTCGCAGCCTACACCAACACCAAGAACATCGCACAACAGTTAAAAGCCGCAAAACGACCCGCAGCCTTTGAGGAACAGCACCGTGCAGAACTGACAGCATACCGGACGGCAGCAGCCTATTTCAAGGCAAATGATATCACCAAGCTGCCCAGCCCGAAGAAACTGGAAGCCGAGTATGCGCAGCTGGCATCCGAAAAGGCAAAGTTCTATGAGCAGTACAAGGAAACCAAGGAAGAACTGCTCAAGCTGAAAACCGCAAAGCAGAATGTTGCGTCCTTTTTCCGGGAGGAAGAACCGGCGCAGCAGGAGAGATAAAGGAGTGTGCGTATGATTAATCTGAAAATCGACCCGGAGTTCCAGTCCCAGATCCCTCCACTGACCGATGATGAATTCAAGCAGCTTGAAGAAAATATCCTGAAAGAGGGCAAGCTGCTCTCTCCTTTGATCGTTTGGAACAATACACTTGTTGACGGTCACAATCGTTATGCCATCCTCCAGAAACACCCGGAGATTTATTTCTCCACCATGCCGCTCCCCTTTGAAAGCAGTGAAGAAGTCCTCGCATGGATCTGCAAGAATCAGTTGGGGCGGCGTAATCTGACCCCGGAGCAGAAGAAGTTCCTCATTGGAAAGCAGTACAGTGTGGAGCATCGAAAGCCCGGTGGAAACGGCAACAACCAGCACACGGCTGCTTCCAAGAAAACCGCCCCGGAGGAATTGTGTCAAATTGACACAATTCCTCCCACTGCCTCAGAAGCAAGCGTTCGTAAGCAGATCGCAGAGCGGAACAATGTCAGCGAATCCTACGTTGCCCGTTCTGAAAAGTTCATGCGGGGCGTGGAGATCATGGAGCAGATGATGCCCGGTACGAAAGAAAAGATCCTGTCCGGGCAGTTCAAAGTCCGTGATGCTGATATGCACCGCCTTGCCAGAGCCGATTTTCCGAACCGCAAGCAGATCGTGCACGAGATTCTGCACCCGGAGGACCGCCCCGCTCCGCAGTCGAGCTACTCACACTACTCTGGAATCAACTACTCAGCGCTGGAAGTCGCTGTCCGGCGGATTCAGCAGGACTTTGATTTTTTGATGAGATACTTGCCTAAGCTGCCGGACGATTCCTACGCCAAAACTGAAACGCTAAAAATCCTCAAGCAGCACAAGGCGTATATGGCACAGTTTGAAGAAATGCTGAACGATAAAGAAATCGCATAACGACAGGCACTTGTAAGCCATCAACGGGCCACCAGCCGCAAGTGCAGGGCGGAAACTATCCGCGCCCCTGCGCCTGATAAAAATTGGAACCTTGATTTTCTCGCCCGAATTTGCCACGGTGGGACGATCAAAGGAGCGTGCGTTTGAACAAAAAGAAAAAGTCTACAAACTCTTCCCCCTATCCCGATGAAGTCATTGACCGTCTGGCGCGGGCATTCTACCCGGCCATCCTTGCCTACTGGAACAGCGAGGAAGGCCAAAGAGAATTTGCTGCGTGGCAGGCGGAACAGGCTCATCATATTCCAAGCAAAGAAAAACAGAGCGTTCCCGACGGGGAACGCCCTGTTGTACATATTGCTATTGTCTGTGGCTTTAATCGCAAGTTTTACAAGCAGCGCAATTCTCAACGAATCAAATCGTGAATTGCGATGGCAGGGTGCGTCCTATTCAGGGGCGCACCCTGTTTTTGTTTTGAGCCTTCACCGGCTTTTTGAGCTTCAGCACTCTGCTTCCTGAATCAGGATCGTCAGCTGCTTCTGAACGCTGTCATCTGCTGTGACGGTCAGATGAATTTCGCCCGCAGCTTCTCCTGCACGGATCACCGCCATACAGCAGCCGTCAAAAGTCTCGCTTTCCGGGGTGTCGTAACGCTCCTCGGAGCAGGGATTTGAGCTGCCTACGGCTTCCAGAATGCCTGCACCCTCCAACTCCACCTTCAGGGTGTGCTTGGTGTGCAGATCTGCGGTGCCATTTGCATCCACGAATTGGATCATCACAAAGGCGGCATCCTCGCCGTTAGCTTGCAGAGTCTTACGATCTGCTGTAAGGGTCATCTGTGCATCCTGTGCGGTGCGCAGCGTGAACTCGCCGTCACACACACCGCCGGTATAGCCCACAGCCTTCAGCTCGCCGGGAGTGTAGGACACACTGTAGGTGGCGGTAAAATCCACCATGGCACGGCGGCCCAGAGAAGCTCCGTTCAGGAATAGCTCCACCTCCTCCGAGGCGGAGTACACATCCACCGAAGCCGTCTGTCCCTCAAAACCGGGCCATGTCCAACTGGAAAGGTTATCCTTGAACATCCAAGGCGTTTTGCTGGAGGTCTGACCGTTGTGTTCCATTCGCAGCACTGCCAGATAGGGTGCCTTCCGCAGACCGTAAACGATCTCCCGCAGATAGCTGATGGGGCGTCGGTTGCCCAGCAGATCCAGATCTCCAATGTAGGCGGTGCGTTCCGGGTAAATGCTGCTGAAGTTGGCACCACCATCGTAATGGAAGATGCCGCAGCCTGCCTCCCCCAGATAATCGTAGCCAGCCCATGTGAAGTCGCCAATCATGTGAGGATTCTCCTCCACGATACGCCACAGCCGCACGATGTCTGCTGGGTAAGTCTCGGTGCCTAGCACTGCCTTGTGGGGGTGCAGTTCATGCTCCAGCACATGGCGTCCGGTAAGGTAGTTCAGACCGATCACATCGCAGGAATCCTCGCAGCCGGACAGCGCCTCAGTCAGCAGCGGATGGGTGGCAAAGTAATCACCCTTTTCCCCGGACATCAGGCTCATAAAACTGTTCAGCGCATTGCTGCCGCCGCCATCGCCACCGGAAGGACCGGGCTGTGCCGGGAACTTTCGCATCACATCCCCCATGATCTCCCGCAGGCGGTAACCAGCTGCCATAAGGCCGTTGAGGGCGTTGGTGGTGTAACGGGTGGGGTCCAGCTCCCGGAAGGTGTTGCAGAGCCGACGGTTGGTCTCCGCTCCGCTTTCCGAACCCGCCTCGGAGATCTCGTTGCCCACACAGTACAAAATGACACTGGGATGGTTGTAATCCTTGGCCACTATCTTTTGAATGGTGGGTTTCCAGTCCTGCTCAAAGTACAGAGCATAGTCGTAGGGATTTTTCCGCACGTTCCATACGTCGCTCAGTTCGTCCATTACCAGCACACCGTACCGGTCGCAGGCATCCAGCAGCGCCCGCCCTGCCGGGTGATGGGAGGAGCGGATGGCGTTGAAGCCCGCTTCCTTTAGTTGACGAATGCGGCGCTCCTCGGCATCGGGCAGGGTAGCTGCACCAAGAATGCCGTTGTCGTGGTGGATACAGGCACCCCGTAGCTTGACGGTCTGCCCGTTGATGCGTACCCCATGGGCTGCATCGATGCTCAGGGTACGGATGCCGAAGCTGGTCTCTTCCCGGTCCAGTTCTTCCTGGCCCTCCAGCACCTGCATGGTGCTGGTGTAGAGGTTGGGATCCTCCGGGCTCCACAGAGCCGGGCTGTCCACGCAATACCGGAAGGAAACGGTTCTGCTTTCGCCGGGTTGGAGCAGGAGGTTTTGCCGGTCGGTGAGCACTGCCGTGCCCTCCCAGCAGATGGTCTGCTGCAGGGTCACCCGTTCTGTAACAGTGCTGGCAGACTGCACCTGTGCCGTCACATCCAGCAGGGCAAAGCCCTCGTCCGCCTCCCGGGTGGTGATACGCACGGTATCCTGCGGCAGATAGACCTTGTTGCCCACCAGCAGCCGCACCGGGCGGTAGATGCCGCTGCCGGTATACCAGCGGCTGTTGGGTTCCAGACTGTTATCTGCAATGACCTTCAGCAGGTTGTCGGCACCATATTTCAGGTAGGGACCAGCCTCCACGGTAAACTCCGCATAGCCGTTCACGTTCCGGGTCAGCAGCCAGCCGTTCAGGTAGACCAGCGCCGTCTGGTACACGCCCTCAAATACGAGGGACACCGGCTTGCCTTGCCACGCCTGCGGTGCGGTGAAATGCTTCTGAAAAATGTACTCGCCGCCGGGGTAGAAGCCGGTCTGTGCACCGTTTTTCGTGCCCGGGGTGCGGGCTTCATGGATCATGGCATCGTAGGGCAGATGCACGGTTTTGGTCTGGGTATTTCCCAGAAAGGAATTCATCCGGGAATTGCCATCTCCCTTTTCTACCGTCCAATCTGCGTTGAAATTCTGTCGAATCATGCCTGTGCCTCTTTCTGGTGTTCAGCATCCCACTTCTTATTGGCCTTTTCCACATCCAGGAAAGCCAGCAGCACTGTAATAATGATGCCGATCACAAAGGGGAAGGTGATGTACAGGTTGAAGATCATCCGAATGGCGCTTTCGCTTTGGACCGTTGCGGTGCCCACAAAGCCGCCCAGCTTCAACAGCCAACCCACAGCCGCAGTACCGATGCCGCCGCCGACCTTCACGCCCAGAGAGGAGCAGCTGTACATCATACCGTCCATGTGGACGCCGGTGGTGCGTGTGGTGTAGCCGCTGGCCTCAGCAATAAGAGCGTTCAAAGAGCCGCTGAGGGTACCTGCAAAGACGCCCTTGATGAACATGAACAGCAGGAACATGGAGAGATTCTTCTGCATGGCAAAGTAGATCATGGGAATGCCCAGCACGCTGCTGATGGCGTAGCCCCAGAAGTTAACCTTCTGCATACTGCCGGTCTTTTTAATGAGGACAGGCGCAAAGGCCAGTGCGATGATAACAGGGAACATCTTCATCATGGAGAACTGCCCCAGCAGACTGCCATCGCCCCAGTAATAGGTGGCGCAGAACACACCGGCACCGGTGGTCAGGTTGCTCATGATATAGTACACGATGTAGATGGCGAGGATCATCAGGTAATACTTGTTGTGGACGAGGATCTTAGCGGTCTCGGCAAAGCCATGCTTTTTCTCATCGGCAACTGCTTTGCCTTCCTCTGCGGCTTTGCTGGTGTTGCCGCTCAGTTCTTCCTCCGGCAGCTCTTTAACTGCAAGGCAGCTGATGGTGTTGACCACCAGACCAACGATCGCGAAGATCAGAGCCGTGGTACGCCAGCCTGCGGCACCGCTGCCGAACTTCTCTACCATGCCGGTAACGGCAAAGCCCATAAAGATGTTGGTGACGACCGCAAACATAAAACGGAAGGATCCCAGCTGCACACGCTCATTGTTGTTCTTGGTGATCAGTGCCACCAGAGAGGAATATGCAATGCCGTTGGCAGTATAGAACACTGCGTTCAGTGCCGTGTAAACGATGAAGAAGTAGATATACTGCATGGTAGTGCTGCCAGCCGGGATGGCAAACAGCAAAAACAGGCAGAGGGAAACACCTACCTGACCAAACAGCATCCACGGACGTGCCTTGCCCAGCTTGGAGTGGGTGCGGTCGATCAGGGTACCAAAGATCACATCGCTGATGCCGTCCAGAATCTTAGAAGCCAGCATCAAAGAGCCAATGATGGCGCTGTCCAGACCCAGTGTTCCGGTCAGATAAAGCAGTACAAAGCTGGAAACCAGACCGTAGGAGCAGTTAGAGGCCAGATCGCCGGAACCGTAGGCCAGCTTCTGATACCATTTCAGATATTTTTTCTCTGTCGTTGCAGTAGCAGACATGGGGATTCTCCTTTCAAGATGTGCTGTATCATTCACGGTGACAGAATGCGTCTGTCTCTTTACATTTTTTCAAAAGCACTCTATAATAAAGCCATCGGCCGCACAGCTTTTACAGAATGTTTTTGTATTGTGTCTACATTTTAGCAATTCCGTTCACACTCCACAATGACAGCATCGTGTGCCGCATCCATCAGATTGTATCATATTCACACATTGCGGAAAAGGAGACTCTTTCATGAAACCGGATTCCACCAGCTATGAGAATATTTTGGAGGTTGAAAACTGGGGCAGTCAGCTCTCTACCTTCTACAAGATCATGTCCCCGGTGCAGATCACACTGGAGTCCTGTACCGGTCTGGGAGAAACCGACCAATACAGCATTCAGATGTTCTCACCGAATGGCTGCTGGCTGCATGAAAACTCTATGGATGCTTTATTCCGTGCCCTCAGCTCTCGTCCGCTGCACCGCCACGATTATTTTGAACTGATGCTGGTGTTGGAAGGGGAGGTCATCCAACAGATCGAGGAAAAAGAATACCCCTACCGTGCCGGAACCTGTTGTCTGGTAAACCGCAGCATCCTCCATAACGAACGTTTCATCGGCCCCGCCAAGCTCTGTTTTCTTGGTCTGTCTGTGGATTTTGTCCGCAGCCTGACGGAATCTGCATCCCTGCAATTATTTGAAGCCGAGCGCCATCTGCCGGAAAATCCCATTTTGCAGTTCATGCTGGCAAATCTGGGACAAGACCTCCGAAAGGAATATCAGGACCTTTTCCCCACACCGGAAAACACCGACAGCCTTCAGACCCTGACAACGCTCATCGCCCACATGACCCACATCCTGCACAAGCCCAGCGCCGCCGCCACCTATTATTTGAAGGGTGCACTTTGCGAGCTGTTCGATTTTCTGTCGTCCGGGTTCTACGTCACCCCGGTGCACCTGAGCAGCAGCCCCGAAAGCCTGCTCTTTCTGCGTATCAGCCGTTTGCTGGAGGATACCGATGGTCGACTGCCTCGCAGTGAACTGGCACGGCTTTTGAATTACAATGGAAGCTATCTCAATTCCATCGTCCAGCGGCGCACCGGTCTGTGCCTTTTTGATTACGGCATGACCTTCTGTTTCCAGAAGGCTGAACGGCTGCTGCGAGAAACGACCCTTTCCGTCAGCGAGATCGCCCTGCAGCTCAAATTCACCAACCGCACCCACTTCTACGAACTGTTCCGGCAAAAGTACGGCATGACCCCGCAACAATGGCGCAAGATGCAGAAAAGCGCAGAGCACTCTGAATAAGGTGCTCTGCGCTTTTCTCTTAATCTTCTAACCCATGGTTCCCGGTTACGTTTTTCAAGTATTCTTCTGGATTGCCATTCAGAATCAAATCGGCATAACCAAGTGGGTCATTATAAATGAGGTAGTCCAACTCTGACCTCTGTGCCATGGTAACATCCAACGCATCCTCGACCCCGGTGCAATTGATGGAAATCTTTCTCCCATCCCGGAGCAGCAGTTCCACGCAGCCGGTGTCCATGTTGAATTTGCAGACTCTTTCATCGTACTTCATAATCATACCCTCCAAATCTTGTTATTGGCTTACGGTCTATGACAAGGTATCGGAGTTTTGCGCCGTCCACGGGAGCCTTCATTCTCAAACCCGAAGAAAACGAAAAATCCGAACCCTTCTCCAATCGGAAATAGGTTCGGATTTTTCTTGTTTGGTGGACCTGGAGGGATTCGAACCCTTGACCTCTCGGATGCGAACCGAACGCTCTCCCAACTGAGCTACAGGCCCAAATGTATCTGACTAAGTTACTATACACTTTTTCGCAGGGAAAGTCAAGACCTGCCTTCCAAAAAAAAGTAAAGGACCATTACGGGGATAAAAGCTGTATATATCGCATTGGGCGGGGGAAATCCGACAAAGATGAGATATGAATCCGATATTGTGTCGCACTATTGATACTTTGGCGCATGGCCTCGTTTTTTGACGAGAATTGTGCAGAATGAAAATTGCATAAAAAAAGAATGCAGGATAGATGAATTCGAAAATAACGTGCAAATATTGCACCAAACGTATGAAATCGTAAAACTCAATATAACGCGCAGCCATTGATTTTGCCGTGATAAATCGGTATGATTATTTATCGAAAAGATGCGCAGCAATTGCGGTATGAGCAGCGCATCTTTCGCACAATGTACGCCCGCCGCTTGTAATCCCGGAAGGCGGGTGAATAAACCCGGCTGAAATTGGATTGTGGGGAGACAGGAGTAAAATGAATCCAACACAGGCAGAATTGCTGGAATCGTATGCGAGGAATTTTTCGGAGATCGCGGGCTTGCAGCACGCCCACCGCATCGGCTATGCGCTGTACGGAAATGCGGGACAGCTGGGGGTGGTGATCTGTACACAGGCCGGACAGGGTCCGTGTAAGGCAGTGCGGTGTGCCTTGCGGAACGTGAGCGAAGAGTTCGGCCGTGGTCTGCTGCGTTTTCTGTATGAAAATGCGGTGCCGCCCGAAACTGCCTGTGACGTGATTCGGGATGTGTGCGACGTGACAGAGGAGTGTGCAGTCTGACCGGACGGTCGCAAAAACAAGGGCGCAATGCGGACGCGGCCGGAAATACAAAGGAATGAAGAAGATGCGCAACACAGACAAACAGGAATGGGTCAGCGCACTGTTTGCGGACAGTGACCGCGGCCAATGCAGTGCAATTCGGCTGTATGGCTCCGCACAACAGGCTGTGGAGGTTTGCGCAGCGGTAACTTCCGGGCGGCAGGTGCTGGAAATCCTGCAAAAGGGCCTGTGCCCGCAGGTGCTTGTGCTGGATACACTTTTGCAGGGACCCGGCCTGGGTGAACTGCTGTGGCAGCTGGGAACACTGGACCTGCCGCATCGTCCGCGGGTGCTGATCACGGCGATGCCCTATACACAGAAGTCGGCGTCCCGTTTCTTGACAATGGGTGCTGATTGTATTATCTTTAAGCCATATACGATGGCAGAATTGTTTGCGGCTATCTATCGCTGCGGCGGAAGTGATACTGCCTGGGACGAGTACCGCGTGCGCGAATATCTGCATGATCTGCTCTGTGATATGCACTATAACCGCCGTCTGGGTGGGTGGAACTATCTGGAGCGGATTCTGCTTCGCACGGTACTGGAGCAGGAGGATTATATCGCCAAAGAATTGTATCAGTATGCGGCGGACGGTCAGCACATCCGTCCCGGAACGGTGGCTTCGGCATTGCAGCGGATCAATGAGTCCCTGCGTCATACCGGGCCGGAAGGATACGATCGGTTGTGCCGTGCGGTCAATAAACCGGAGGGAAGCCACCTGTCCAATCTGGAGCTGATTCGCAGGCTGACCGAACTGATCCGCCGCGCCATAGGCCGCGGATAACGGCTGCCCTGGACCCAAAAAAGAGGAGAGCCTGGCGATGAATACCGAAAACCGGAACGACCGGACCTGGCCGGAAAACTACGACCTCCTTCGCGGCGGGCTGAAAGGCCGCCTGGCGGAGGATTTTTGCGTTTTGCAGGGGACGGTGGACGCGCTGACCCGCTATCTGGAACAGCAGGCTCCGGAACCTGTGCGCAGCACCGGGCTGGATACATTGCAGGAAATGTCCCGGCGTATCCGTCGGCTGGAACGCCTGGCCGATAACGCCGCCGACCTGGCGCTGGGCAGTCAGCTTCGGCGCTTGAGAGCGCCGCTGCCGCTGGAACTGACCGGGCATCTGCAATCCTTTTGTGCCTGTGCGCAGGAGGAACTGGCGGCCTGCGGCCATCCTGCCCGGGTGCAGTTGCAGGACGAAACGGCAGACGGCCTTTGGCTGGAAGCGGATGACGCACTTGTCAACAGCCTGCTGGCCAATCTGGTTTCCAATTCGGTGCGGGCCGGTGCCGATGCGGTGGATCTGACCTGTACGGCAGACCGCTGCCTGATTTACCGGGATAACGGACCCGGGGCCGACCCGGCGGTACTGGAGCTGCTGATGGGGGATTCCATCAGCGGAAAGCTGCTGAACTGTGGCGGAACCGGTCTTCTGCTGGTACGGGAGTATGCAGCGGCCCTGGGCTGGAGTGTGCAGGCTGCGGCGGAAGAAAATACCGGCTTCGCGGTGACTTTTGCGCTGCCGGAACACTGCCCGGACCCTTCGCAGCTGGTTCTGGCCGATGATTCCGGCCAGAAGGAACAGGCCAGAGCATTGTGCCGGTACCGTTTACACCGGGAATTTGCCGCAGTGTTGGGGGAAACCAAAGAATAAACTTTATTTTTCACACCGTCGATGACGTCGGTGTGAATTTTTTATGCCTTTTTCCGCACGCTTATTTACTTTGCGGGCAAACTATTGTAAAATAACTACATATGACAACATCAGGTGGTGCTTACTATGGAGAACCGTTATAATCGTATTTTGTTGAAACTGAGCGGCGAAGCGCTGGCCGGCAGCAAGGGCACCGGCTTTGATGAAGCAACCATTGCTTCCATCTGCGCCGGCGTTCGTGAAGCCCATGAAATGGGTGTACAGATCGGCATCGTGGTCGGCGGCGGCAACTTCTGGCGCGGCCGTTCCAGCGGCAAAATGGACCGTATGGATGCGGACAAGATCGGTATGCTGGCCACGGTCATGAATGCCCTGGCCGTCAAGGATGCGCTGCGCCAGCAGGGGGTGCCTGCGGTGGTGATGACCAGCGCTGTCATGCCTCAGGTGGCCGAAACCTTTACCAGTGACAAGGCCATTGCCGCTCTGGAAGCCGGCACGGTCGTCGTGTTCGGCGGCGGCACCGGCAACCCCATCTTCTCTACCGATACCGCTTCCGCTCTGCGTGCGCTGGAGATCGGGGCCGATGCCATGCTCAAGGCTACCATGGTGGATGGCGTCTATGATAAGGACCCTCACAAATATCCCGACGCGGTGCGCTACGAAACCCTGACCTTTACCCGCGTTCTGGACGAGCGCCTGGCCGTGATGGATTCCACTGCCGCCAGCCTCTGCCGCGACAACGGCCTGCCCATTCTGGTCTTTGATATGGGCGACGGTTCCAACATTGCCCGTGCAGTGCGCGGCGAAAAGATCGGCACGCTGGTCAAGGAATAACTGGCCTGCCCCCCCGAATTGAAAGAAAAACACGGCGCAAGGCCGTTGAACAAAAGGAGAACATGTATGAGCAGCACGACCAAGATCTACGAAGAAAAAATGACCAACTGCGTCAACCACCTCACCCGTGAGCTGGCTACCATCCGCGCCGGCCGTGCCAACCCGGCCATTCTGGACAAGGTCGCAGTGGATTATTACGGCGCTCCCACCCCGGTCAACCAGATTGCAGCCGTGGCTGTGACCGAAGCGCGCATCCTGACCATCACCCCCTGGGACCCCAAGATGGTCAAGGAAATCTCCAAGGCAATCCAGACCAGCGATATCGGCATCAACCCCATTGATGACGGCCATACCATCCGCCTGGTGTTCCCGGCTCCCACCGAGGAACGCCGCAAGCAGCTGACCAAGGACGTGCAGAAACAGGGCGAGGAAGCCAAGGTCGCCGTGCGCAATGTCCGCCGTGACGCCATGGATAAGTTCAAGGCCATGAAGAAGGCCGGCGAAGTGACCGAGGATGACCAGAAGAGCCTGGAGGAAGAGATCCAGAAGCTGACCGACAAGTTCGTCAAGAAGATTGACGAAACCTGCGCCGCCAAAAATCAGGAGATCATGGAAGTCTGATCTTTTCAGGCTTTCTGCTGCGTGTGCCGCGCATCTGCGCGGCATACGTCATATCTGGCAAAGTCCGGCAGAGGAGCGCATATAGTAAAACTGTCCTCCCTGTAACAAGGTCCGCTCATCTCTGTCGCCGAAAGGAATTCCCGTCTATATGAAAACTCGAATCATAACGGCCGTGGTGGGCTTGTGCCTGCTGGCGGTTGTTCTGGCCTTTTTTGACACCGTCTTTTTCGACCTGGTGCTGGCGTTGATCTGCCTGATCGGCATGCACGAAGTGTATTCCGCTATGGGGTTTGGCCGCCGTCAGTGGTATCTGTTTGCGGTGGCCATTCCGTATACGCTGCTGATCATGCTGTCCAGCAGTGATGCTGTCCGTGCCCTTATTCTGCCGGCCAGCTTCCTGGTGGTTCTGTATTACAACATCTGCCTGATCGCCAAACATGGAACGCTGGATTTCGGTCGTCTGGCCGGGTTTGTGTATTTCAGCGGTGTCATTTTGTTCTGCTTCTATTCGCTGATCTACCTCAAGCGGCAGCTGCCTGTGGACCAGTACGGCTATGACGCCATTTACTTTATCCTGCTGGTGCTCTGCTTCGCCTGGGGCGGCGATACGTCTGCCTATTTTGCCGGGCGCGCTTTCGGCCGCCACAAGCTGGCCCCTATCGTCAGCCCGCACAAGACGGTGGAAGGTGCCGTCGGTGGGGTTATCGGCAGTATGCTGGCCGGGCTGCTGGTTACCTTTATTTATGGCCTGCTCTCCGGTCGGCTGCAGATGTTCACCGTCAACATCAACCCGCAGCATTATCTGGTGATTCTGGGCATGGGGGCCATTGCCTCCGTACTGGGCATCCTGGGTGACCTGTTTGCCTCGGCAGTCAAACGTCAGGTGGGCATCAAGGATTATGGCACGATCTTCCCGGGCCACGGCGGCATTCTGGACCGCTTTGACAGCGTGATGTTCATTGCGCCGTTCGTGTCCATTGTCGTGCGCCATTTCTTCTATCTTTCTGCTTTTTGATTAGGAAGTGAATGTATGAGCAAGACCATCACTCTGCTGGGCTCCACCGGTTCCATCGGTACCCAGAGCCTGGATGTGGCCCGCATGCACGGGTATACCATCTTCGGCCTGGCAGCCCATTCCCGTGTTGAAATTCTTTTGAAGCAGATTCAGGAATTCCACCCGCGCTATGTGGCTGTGGTGGATGAGGCCGCCTGTGACCGCCTGCAGTCTGAACTGACCGGTATGACCGATGCTCCGCAGCTGCTCAAGGGCGCCGAAGGCCTGCGCACCCTGGCTGCCATGGACGGTCCCGATGTGGTCCTGAACGCCGTGGTCGGCATTGCGGGCCTGCCTGCTTCTCTGGCTGCCATCGAAAGCGGCCACGACCTGGCCCTGGCCAATAAGGAAAGTCTGGTCACTGGCGGACACCTTGTCACCGATGCCGTGCGCCGTAAGGGTGTGCGCCTGCTGCCGGTGGACAGTGAACACTCTGCTATTTTCCAGTGCCTGCAGGACCGGCATTCGGCCAAGCGGCTGACCAAGATTCTGCTCACCGCTTCCGGCGGTCCCTTCTTCGGCATGAAGCAGGACCAGCTGGCCGGCAAGAAAAAGGAGGACGCCCTCAAGCATCCCAATTGGAATATGGGCGCCAAAATCACCATTGACTCCGCTACCCTGATGAACAAGGGCCTGGAGCTGATCGAAGCCGTCTGGCTGTTCGGCCTGCCGGAAGATAAGATCCAGATCGTGGTGCAGCGGGAAAGCATCATCCATTCGGCGGTGCAGTTTGCGGATAATTCGGTCATTGCCCAGATGGGCGTGCCGGATATGCGCATTCCCATCCAGTATGCGCTGACCTGGCCTGACCGTCTGCCCAGCCCGGTGCCGGAACTGGATTTCGCGGCCCTGAAGTCTTTGAGCTTTGATGTGGCCGATGAAGAAACCTTCCGCTGCCTGGCAGCCTGCAAGAAAGCCATCCGCAAGGGCGGCCTGGCTCCCTGCGCTGCCAACGGCGCCAATGAGGAGGCCGTGCGCCTGTTCCTGCAGGACAAGATCGGCTTCCTGGACATCGGGCGCCTGGTGGAAGGTGTGGTGGACAGCGAAGCCTTCGGCGGCGATTATACTCTGCAGGATGTGTACGACTGTGACGCTATGGCGCGCGCTTACGTCCGCGCTCATCTGTAAATTGACTCCGTGCGGCGGCTTGAATGGCTGCTGCCCGGTCTGATTCTTTCGAGGTGTTTCATGACGAACGTCCTTCTCACCACCATTGCGGCAATCGTGGTTTTCGGGCTGGTCGTGCTGGTGCATGAGGCCGGTCACTTTCTGGCGGCCCATCGTGTGGGAATGTGGGTTCAGGAATTTTCCATCGGGTTCGGCCCGGCTTTGTGGTCACGGGTCAAAAACGGCACCCGATACAGTATTCGGCTGCTTCCGCTGGGCGGATATAACCTTCTGCCCGGGGAAAACCCGGACGAAGGGGAAGAGGGGACAGAGGCAGATGCTGCCGGTTCGTTCAGCCGCCCCCATGCGTCGTATGACCGTCGGCGTCCGCTTCTGCCCGCTGCGGTCAAGGGCAAGTTCTTTGATGAGGCACCCCCTTCGCACCGCTTTTTTGTGATCCTGTGCGGTGCCATGATGAACTTTGTTCTGGGATACTTTCTGCTGGTGGTTCTGCTTTGCGGGCAGGATGCCATCACCAGCTGCATGGTATACGATTTTCTGGGGGATGCTCCGGCCAGCGAGGCCAGTGGCCTGCAGGCAGGGGACGAGATTCTGGCCGTGAACGGCCGGGCCTGCTTCGTGGCGGAAGATATTGTCTACGAATTGCAGCGCACCCCGGATTATACCGCCTCCATGACCGTTTTGCGGGACGGCCGGATCACCACGCTGCCAGCGGTCCATTTTGATTCCGCTACGGCCGAGGACGGCACAAAAACCATGGTGCTGGATTTCCAGGTATACGGCATTGCCAAAACGCCAAGAGCGGTGGCCAGCTGGGCGGGCCGGTATTTCCTGTATTATGCCCGGGCCATCCTGCGCGGTTTTCTCGATATGTTTACCGGACGCGTCAGCATCAATCAGCTGTCCGGCCCGGTGGGCGTGGTCAGTGCTGTCAGCCAGGCCGTGCGATACGGTTGGAAAGATGTGGTCAGCCTGGCTGCTCTGATCTCGGTCAACTTGGGTATTTTCAATCTGCTGCCCATTCCGGGCCTGGATGGCTTCAAACTGTTGTTCCTGGCGGTGGAGTGGGTTTCCGGCAAAACAGTCCCTGCCCGGGTACAGGCAGTCCTCAACGCTGCGGGAATCGTGGCGCTGCTGGCTTTGATGATTTTGGTTACTTTCCAGGATATCACGAAATTTGTATAAGGAGTGTCTTTGTATGCGCCAGCTCAAACGAACGGTCAAGATCGGCAATGTCACCATCGGCGGCAACAATCCCATCGCAGTGCAGACCATGCTCAACGTTCCGGTAGAAGATATTGCCGGCAATGTGGCACAGGCCCGCCGTGTGGCCGAAGCCGGCTGCCAGATTGTGCGCGTCACGGTCCCCACGCCCAAGGATGCCGCGGTGGTTTCTGCTATCAAGGAAGCGGTGGACATTCCCGTGGTGGCCGATATCCATTTCGACTACAAGGCTGCCCTGGCTGCGTTGGATGCCGGTGCCGACAAGATCCGTATCAATCCCGGCAATATCGGGGATGATGACCGCGTCAAGGCGGTGGCCGATGCCTGCAATGCCAAGAACGTGCCCATCCGTATCGGTGTCAACGGCGGCAGCCTGGAAAAGCACATTCTGGCCAAGTACGGCGCACCGGTGCCTGAAGCTATGGTGGAAAGCGCCATGTACCATGTGCAGCTGCTGGAAAAGCATGATTTCAATAACATCGTTATTTCCATCAAGTCTTCCAATGTTCCCCGCATGATGGCGGCCTATCGTATGCTCAGTGCCAAGACCGACTATCCGCTGCATGTGGGCGTGACCGAGGCCGGCGGCAACCGGATGGGGCTCATCAAGTCCGGTATGGGCATCGGCGGCCTGCTGCTGGAAGGCATCGGCGATACCCTGCGCGTGTCTTTGACCGATACGCCGGAAAACGAAGTCCTGGCCGGGTATGACATCCTGCGCGCTGTGGGCTATGCGGTGGCCGGCCCTGAAATCATCAGCTGCCCCACCTGCGGCCGGACCCAGTACCCCATGATGGATATTGCCCGCCAGGTGGAAGAACGCCTGCGCGCTGACGGGTTCAAGAAACCCATCAAGATCGCCATCATGGGCTGCATCGTCAACGGCCCTGGGGAAGCGTCCGACGCCGATATCGGCATTGCCGGCGGCAAGGACTGCGCCCTGCTGTTCATCCGCGGCGAAAAGGTCCGTATGCTGAAGGACAACATCGTGGACCAGTTCGTGGACGAGATTTATAAGCTGTAAAACACATGATACGCGGAAGGAGTGCCCTGATGGGATTGCTGCAGATGCTGATAGACGTTCTGGCCGTCAGCTTTCCGCGTTTTACCGCAGTGCTGCTGGCGTTGGCCGCAGCACTGTTCGGCTTTTGTGCCTATGTTTTTTTCAGCACGGCACAATGGGCGGGCGGCGTTGTTTTTCTGGTTATGACCGCTGCCGTGGCGGTTTTGTTTTTCTGGATGCTGTACAGCGGAGAGTTCCGCCGCACTTCTGGCCCAAAAAACAAAAAGCACTGATTCCCCAGCTTTGAAATTCCTGTCTGCAGACCCTGCCAACACAAAGGAGAAGCCTTGAAACCTTTAGTCACCCAGGTCTGGCCGCAGTTTACGGCCGACGCTCAGTTCAATGCCTGCTTCAGCGGCGTAATCGTGGAGAAAGTGGAGCTGTTCCGTACCTCCCGCAAGGTGGTCATCAGCCTGCGCAGTTCGGACCCCTTGGATAAGGACCTCTGCGCCCGGCTGCTGGCCTCTCTGGAACCGGTGTTCGCCGGCTATGAGCTCTCTTTGCGCAATTATTTCAATTATACCTCCATCACGCCGGATTCCGTGGCCCTCCTCATTGAGGAACTCAAGCAGCAGGGCATGCCGGTCAACGGCTTTCTGGACAAGGACCAGCCGGTGGCTTTTGAACCGGACGGGCTGACCGTCCGCGTCAATGCAGGCCGTACGATTCTGGAAAGTGTGGAGTTTCCGCGGCATCTGGCGGAGTTGATTCAGGAACGTACCGGTTCCTTGCCGGTGGTGCGTATGCAGGATGTGGCGGCCCAGCTCAATGCCGAAGACCTGGAACGCCGTGTGGCCGAAAAGACCCCTGCGGTGCAGTTCAAGGCCAAGGAGGAAGTGGCTCCCTTTACCATCGACGGCCTGAACCTGGCTCCCAAGGCACCCAAGCTCTTCCATGGCAAACCCTTCAAGCCTGCCGATCTGCGTCCCCTCAACGACCTGGGCGACGGCGGCAAGGTCACGGTCTGGGGCGATGTTTTCGCTACCGAAATCAAGGGCAGCCGCCGCAAGATCTACTTCACCTCCATCACCGACTACAACGGCTCCATCAACCTCAAAGTACTGGGCGACGATGGGGAGGATATGTCCAAGTGGGAGGGCCTCAAGCCTGGTACTACCCTCATTGTGCGGGGCAATTATACCTACGATAAGTACGAGCGCGATTACGTTCTGCTGCCCTATGATGTGCTGCAGGTAGAGCGTGAACCCCGTCAGGATACCGCACCGGAAGGCCAGAAGCGGGTGGAGCTGCACCTGCATACCAAGTCCAGCTCCATGGACGGCTTCTGTGACCCCGGCAAGATCGTCCGCCTGGCCCACCGTATGGGCCACCGGGCCATTGCCATCACCGACCACGGTGTCTGTCAGGGCTATCCGGAAGCCATGCTGGCGGCCGATGACATCCATGGTTCCGACCCGAATTTCAAATTGATCTACGGGTGCGAAGCCTACTTCGTGGACGATATGATTCCCACGGTTTACGGCAAGGTGCAGATGCCCCTGACCGGCAGCTTCGTGGTTTTCGATACCGAAACCACGGGCCTGGATACCAACAACGACATCATGACCGAGATCGGTGCCGTCTATGTGGAGAACGGCAAGATCAACGAGGAAAAGAGCTTCGGTACCTTTGTCAATCCTGGGCGTCCTATCCCGGCCCGCGTGGTGGAACTGACCGGTATCAATGATGCCATGGTGGCGGATGCTCCCTCTCCGGATGAAGCTATCCGCCGCTTCAAGGAATTCTGCGGGGACAATATCGTCATAGCCCACAACGCCAGCAGCTTTGATATGCTGATTCTGCAGCGGGCAGCCGAGCGTGCGGGGATTACCTTCAATAACCCGTATATCGATACAGTACCCATGGCACAGGCACTGTTCCCGGGCCTGCGCAACTATAAGCTGGATACTATTAACAAACACCTGGAGATTCCTCCTTTCAACCACCACCGTGCGGTGGATGATGCCATGGCCCTGGCTCGCATCTTTGAGAAGATGCTCGAGGACCTGAACGAGAAGGAAATCTATAATGTCGAGGACATCAACACCGGCCTGGGCGGCAACAAAGAGGTCCTCAAAAAGAAATACTATCACCTGATTATCTGGGTGCAGAACCAGACCGGTCTGAAGAACCTGTACCGCATTGTCAGCGCTGCCCACACCAAGTATTTCTTCAAAAAGCCCCGTGTGCCCCGCAGCCTGCTTAACCAGTACCGCGAAGGCCTGATTCTGTCTTCCGCCTGCGAAGCAGGGGAGCTGTACCGCGCCATTGTGGCCGGCCGCAGCCATGAAGACCTGCTGCGTATTGCTGACTATTACGACGTGCTGGAGATCCAGCCGCTGGGCAACAATGAGTTCATGGTCCGCAACGGACAGGTGGATTCCATCGAGGTGGTCAAGAACTTCAACCGTACCGTCATCGAATTGGCCGATGAACTGCACAAGCCGGTGGTGGCTACGGGCGACGTTCATTTCCAGGAACCGGAGGACGCCATCTACCGTGCTGTGCTGCAGGCAGGCAACGGCTTCAAGGATGCGGATAACCAGGCACCACTGTTTTACCGTACCACCCAGGACATGCTGGAGGAATTCAGCTATCTTGGCAAGGATAAAGCCTACGAGGTGGTGGTTACCAACCCCAACAAGATTGCTGCCACCATCGACGGTAATCTGCGCGCAATTCCCAAGGGAACGTATCCGCCTTCCATCAAGGGGGCCGAGGAGCAGCTGCGCACCGGCACCTGGGAACACGCCCGGAAAGACTACGGCAGTCCGCTGCCTGATATTCTGCAAAAGCGCCTGAAAAAGGAGCTGGATTCCATCTGCGGCCACGGTTATGCGGTTCTGTACGTCATTGCCGTCAAGCTGGTGGCTTTCTCCAATGCGGGCGGCTATCAGGTGGGCAGCCGTGGCTCCGTCGGCTCCTCCGCTGTGGCCCACTTCGCGGGCATTTCGGAAGTCAACAGCATGCCGCCCCATTACCTGTGCCCCGAATGTCAGCACAGCGAATGGATCGACGATGGCCACACCATGGATGGCTTTGACCTGCCGGACAAAAAGTGCCCGGTCTGCGGTACTTCCATGATTATGGAAGGCCACGATATTCCCTTCGAAACCTTCCTGGGCTTCTACGGCGACAAGGAACCCGATATCGACCTGAACTTCTCCGGTATGTACCAGTCCAATGTTCACCGGTACACCGAGGAACTCTTCGGCAAGGAAAACGTGTTCAAAGCAGGTACGGTTTCCGGTCTGCAGGACAAGACTGCCTACGGCTACGTCAAAAAGTACCTGGAAGAGCGGGGCCGCACCGTCAACCGTGCGGAGGAAAACCGCCTGTGCATCGGCTGTACCGGCGTCAAGCGCACCACTGGTCAGCACCCCGGCGGCATGGTCGTTGTGCCTGATACCTTTGATATTTACGATTTCTGTGCCATCCAGCACCCGGCAGACGACGTGAAAGGCGGCCTGCTGACCACCCACTTCGAATTCAAATACCTGCACGACACGCTGCTCAAGCTGGACGAGCTGGGCCACGATGTGCCCACCTTCTACAAATATTTCGAGGAATATTCCGGCATTCCCATCAACTCGGTGCCCATGAACGACCCCAAGGTGTACAGCCTGCTCACTTCCACCGAGGCTCTGGGCGTTACCCCAGAGCAGATCGGCAGCCAGACCGGCACCTTCGGCATCCCGGAAATGGGTACCAACTTTGTGCGCCAGATGCTGTTGGATGCTCAGCCCAAGAACTTCTCGGAACTGATTCAGATTTCCGGGCTGTCCCACGGCACCGACGTCTGGACCAACAACGCCGACGAGCTCATCCGCTCCAAGACCTGCACCATCGCCGAGGTTATCGGCTGCCGTGACAGTATCATGCTGTATCTGCTTCGCAAGGGCCTGGAACCCAAGATGTCCTTTGACATCATGGAGGCCGTGCGTAAGGGCAAGGTGGCCAAGGGCGGCTTCAAGCCCGGCTGGGAGGAAGCTATGCGGGAACACGATGTGCCCGACTGGTACATTGAATCCTGCCGCAAGATCAAGTATATGTTCCCCAAAGCCCACGCCGTGGCTTACCTGATGGCAGCTATCCGTCTGATGTGGTTCAAGGTCTACCATCCGGCTATTTTCTATGCGGTGTACTTCACCGTCCGCGGCGCCGATATCGACTATGAAGCTGCCGTGGGCGGTGTGCGTGTGGCCAAGGAACATCTGCGGGATAACGAGCGCATCCCCAAGGATGAGCGTACCGCCAAAGACGATGACGCCCTGGTCAGCTTGCAGCTGGTCAACGAGATGCTGCAGCGGGGTTGCCAGTTCCTGCCCATTGAACTGGGCAAGAGCTACGCCAGCAAGTATATCGTGGAGGACGGCAAGGTCCGCCTGCCCTTTACTTCGCTGAAAGGTCTGGGCGAAAGCGCCGCCATTGCGCTGGAACAGGCCACCATCCATGGGGAGGAGTACATCTCCATCGAGGAACTGCAGCAGGCCTCTGGCGTGGCCCAGTCCATTCTGGATAAGCTGCGGGATGTGGGGGCCCTGGGCAACCTGCCCGAAACCAGCCAGGTGGACTTCTTTAGCATGATGGGCTGAGAGGTTCCTATTACCGCTAACCAAAACGTCCTTTCACCGCCATGGGGAAAGGATGTTTTTTTACTAATAATGGAAAGCTTACTTGACATTTTGCTCCTGTATGCTATACTGAAATTACAGAAATGGAAAGCAAACTTTCCAAAAGGAGGTGGCGTCCCTGAAAAACCGATTGGAAGAACTGCGCAAACAGAGGGGAATCCGGCAGGAGGAACTGGCCGAGGCGCTGGAGGTTTCCCGTCAGACCATCGGCTCGCTGGAAAACGGACGCTATAACCCGTCCATCCTGCTGGCGTTCAAAATCTCACGCTATTTCGGCCTGCCCATTGAAGAAATCTTTCTGTATGAGGAAGAACCGGATTGATATGACAAAGGAGGCATTTTCCATGAAATCCAAGGCAAAAGAGATTGTATTTGTGATGGCCGGTTTGCTTCTGGCAGCGGTGGGGTTCGCCATGCTGCGCGGAATGCCGGAAGCGTGGGGCGGGCCGCTGCCCTACCTCTGCCTGGGCATCGGGGCCGGGGCCTTTGGCTGGGGAAGCGGGGAACTGTTGAAGCAGCGGGCTTTGCAAGGGGACCCGGCCCTGGAAAAGCAGTTGGAAATTGAAGCCCGGGATGAGCGCAATGTGGCACTGGCCAACCGGGCCAAGGCCCGCGCCTTTGACGCCATGCTGTATGTTTTTGGGGCGTTGATGTTGGCCTTTGCCCTTATGAAGGCGAACCTGACACTGATCCTTCTTCTGGTGGGGGCGTATTTGCTGGTGCTGGGCATCAGCGTGTATTATTACATCCGGTATAGCAGGGAGATGTAACCAAACTTTTACGGTTGTATCGTGGAAAACTGCCTTGTGGGGAGGCAGGCAAATATGATATTCTTAACACAGGAAAGCTTTCTTGTATTCAGGATACCAAATCAACCTGTAACGCCTTACCAAAGGAGAACACAAATGAAACGTCGTACCATGTCCCGTCTTGCCGCCATTTTGCTGGCTGCCGGTCTGAGTCTGGCCCTGTTCGGCTGTGCCCCCAAGACCGATGATTCCCAGCCCGCATCCGACCCGGCCGCTTCTGCGGATACCCAGACCCCGGAAGCGTCCTCCGGCGATACCGCCAAGGAACCTGCGGCGTCGTCTGAATCCCAGCCTGCTGCGGAGGAGGATAAAGCCGAGGCTGCCGAAGAGGACAAGCCGGCTCTGACCGAACAGCAGGAAGAGGTGGCTTCCATTGCCCAGGAACAGTCCGAGCAGACGGAGGCCGACAGCGCCGCCGAAGGCAATTCCGAAGTCCAGGCAGAGCTCAATAAAGCCGCCGATGAACTGGATACCTATCTGCAGGAAGAGGTAAAAGGCACCAGCAACTGACCTGGCCTGCATGCCATTTGAGCACAAAACACCGCCGGGGCGAGTGGCTCCGGCGGTTGCTTTTACCTTGCAATACAACCATGAGTTGTGATATAATGAGAACATCATTTGACAAACCCTTCCATTTCATGGTTAAATAATAAATACGCGCAAAATACGCATGAACTCGTCACAACGCAATTTCAGGGGGAAGCCGCATGGCAAAAAAACAGGTTTACGGCAACGAAAGCATCAAAAGTCTGAAGGGCGCGGACCGTGTCCGCAAACGTCCTGCCGTTATTTTCGGCTCTGACGGTGTGGAAGGCTGTGCCCATTCTATCTTTGAAATCGTTTCAAACTCTATCGACGAAGCCCGCGATGGGTTTGGCGATAAAATCAATGTCACCCTCTACCCGGACCACAGCGTGGAAGTGGAAGACTTCGGCCGCGGCATCCCCGTGGATTACAATAAGGCCGAACAGCGGTGGAACTGGGATCTGGTTTTCTGTGAACTGTATGCCGGCGGCAAGTACGGCGAAGGCGGCGGCAACTATGATTTCTCCCTGGGCCTGAACGGTCTGGGTCTGTGCGCCACCCAGTACGCCAGCGCCTGGATGACCGCCGATATTTACCGTGACGGTTTCCATTATCACCTGGACTTCAAAAAAGGCGAGAATGTGGGCGGCCTGAAGAAAGAGCCTTTCAGCGGCCGCCGTACCGGCTCCATCATCCGCTGGATGCCGGATACCGATGTTTTTACCGACATTGCCGTGCCTACTGAAACCTTCCGGGATATGCTCAAGCGGCAGGCAGTGGTCAACGCCGGTGTGACGCTGGTGTTCAACGACCGTTCCGGTGAGCGGGCAGAAAAAATCTCCTACTATTATGAAAACGGCATCGTGGACCATGCCGCCGAACTGGCAGGGGATAACTCCCTGACCCCGGTGCATGCCTGCTCCGGCTCCGCAGTGGGCCGTGACCGGGAAGACCAGCCCGAATACCAGGTCAAGATGAACGTGGCCTTCTGCTTCTCCAACCAGAACCAGGCGCTGGAATACTACCACAACTCCAGCTGGCTGGAACACGGCGGCAGCCCCGACCGTGCAGTGCGCCTGGCCTTTGTGAACCAGATCAACGCCTGGCTCAAGAACAAGGGCTTGTACAAAAAGAACGAAAGCGCCATCACCTTTGCCGATGTGCAGGACTGCCTGATCCTGGTTTCTTCCAGCTTCTCCACCCGCACCAGCTACGAAAACCAGACCAAGAAGGCCATCACCAACAAGTTTGTGGCCCAGGCCATGACCGACTTCCTTAAACATCAGCTGGAAGTCTATTTCATTGAGAACCCCGACGAAGCCGAGAAGGCCTGCAAGCAGGTGCTCATCAACAAGCAAAGCCGGGAACACGCGGAAAAGGCCCGTATCTCCATCAAAAAGAACATCACCCAGCAGATGGACATCGCCAACCGGGTGCAGAAGTTCGTGGATTGCCGCACCAAGGATGCCTCCCGCCGGGAACTGTATATCGTGGAGGGCGATTCCGCTATGGGCGCGGTCAAGCAGAGCCGCGACTCCGAATTCCAGGCCATCATGCCCATCCGCGGCAAGATTCTGAACTGCCTGAAAGCCGATTATGCCCGCATCTTCAAGTCGGAGGTCATCACCGACCTGATTCGTGTCATGGGCTGCGGCGTCGAGCTGGGCGGGTCCCACAACAAGGACCTGGCCACCTTCAATCTGGATAATCTGCGCTTCAACAAGATCGTTATCTGTACCGACGCCGACGTGGACGGCTACCAGATCCGTACCCTGGTGCTGACCATGCTCTACCGCCTCACGCCCACCCTCATCAACAAAGGGTATGTGTATATCGCCGAAAGCCCTCTGTATGAGATCAACACCAAGGCAAAGACTTACTTTGCCTATACCGAGCCGGAAAAGGCAGATATCCTGCGCCGTATCGACGGCCAGAAGTACACCATCCAGCGCTCCAAAGGTTTGGGTGAAAACGACCCTGAAATGATGTGGCTGACCACCATGAGCCCGGAGAGCCGCCGTCTGATCAAGGTGCTGCCCACCGACGCCAAGCAGACCTCCGAGGTGTTCGACCTGCTGCTGGGGGATAACCTGGCAGGCCGTAAAGAGCATATTGCGGAACACGGCGCCGAATATCTGGATGACCTGGATGTGTCCTGACAAGGGGAGGAACCATGGCAAAGAAACGTGAAAAGAAACAGGCGCCTGCCCGCCCGCAGCTGGGGGACAACGTCGAGATTCTCTCGGCGGGCGAGGTGATCGAAAGCCCGATCACCCAGACGCTGGAAACCAACTATATGCCTTATGCGATGAGCGTCATCGTTTCCCGCGCTCTGCCGGAGATCGACGGCTTCAAGCCCGCCCACCGCAAGCTGCTGTACACCATGTACGGCATGGGCCTGCTCAAAGGTGCCCGCACCAAGAGCGCCAACATCGTGGGCAGCACCATGCACCTGAACCCCCATGGTGACGCTGCTATCTACGATACCATGGTGCGCATGGGCCGCTCCAATGAAAGCCTGCTGGTGCCCTTCGTGGACTCCAAGGGTAACTTCGGCAAGGCGTACAGCCGGGATATGGCCTACGCCGCCGCCCGTTACACCGAGGCCAAGCTGGAACCGGTGTGTGAGGAGCTCTTCCGGGACATCGACAAGGATACCGTGGATTTTGTGCCCAACTATGACGGCACCACCACCGAACCCACCCTGCTGCCGGTGACTTTCCCCACCATTCTGGCCAACAACACGCTGGGCATCGCCGTCGGCATGGCGTCCAACATCTGCTCCTTCAACCTGACCGAGTTGTGCAACGCCACCATCGCCCTGATGAAGGACGAAAACGCCGACCTGATGCAGCTGCTGCCGGCCCCGGATTTCGTGGGCGGCGGCAGTATCCTGTACGATGCTGCCGAAATGCGCAACGTACTGGAAAATGGCCGCGGCAGTATCCGGGTGCGGGCGGTCTGGTCCTACGATAAGGAAAACAACTGCATCGATATTACCCGCATCCCGCCCACTACCACGGTGGAAGCCATCATGGACAAGATCACCGAGCTGGTCAAAGCGGGCAAGATCCGGGAAATCAGTGATATGCGCGATGAAACCGACTTGAACGGCCTCAAGCTGACCATCGACCTCAAGCGCGGCCAGGACCCGGACAAACTCATGACCCGGCTGTTCAAGGCCACCCCGCTGGAGGATTCCTTCGCCTGCAACTTCAACTTGCTCATTGGTGGGCAGCCCCGGGTGCTGGGGGTGCGGGGCATCCTGCTGGAGTGGGCGGCTTTCCGCGCCGAGTGTGTGCGCCGCCGTACCTACCACGATTTGCAGGGCAAGCAGAAGCGCCTGCACCTGCTGCGCGGCCTGGAAGCCATCCTGCTGGACATCGACAAGGCCATCCGTATCGTGCGGGAAACTGCCGAGGAGAGCGAGGTCGTCCCCAACCTGATGATCGGCTTCGGTATCGACGAGGTCCAGGCGGAGTATGTGGCCGAGATCAAGCTGCGCCACCTGAACCGGGAATACATCCTCAAACGCACCGAGGAGATCGAGGAGCTGGAAAAGGAGATCGCCGACCTGGAGGATATCCTCAAGCGTCCCGCCCGTATCAATAAGATCATCATGAAAGAACTGTCCGAAGTGGCGCAGAAGTACGGAAAACCCCGCCGCTGTGAGATTCTGTATGATCTGCCCGAAGAATCCGCCGAGGAAGAGCAGGAGGAGATTCCGGACTATCCGGTGCATCTGTTCTTCACCCGGGAAGGCTACTTCAAGAAGATCACGCCCCAGAGTCTGCGCATGTCCGGGGAGCAGAAGCTTAAGGACGGCGACGAAGTTGCCTTTACCTGTGAGTCCACCAACAGTGTGGAGCTGCTGTTCTTCACCAACCACGCCCAGGTCTACAAGACCCGCGCGGCGGACTTCGCCGATTCCAAGGCCAGCGTGCTGGGGGACTATGTTGCCTCCACCCTGGGCATGGACGACGGGGAAGTGCCCATCTTCATGGCGGTGACGTCCGATTACAGCGGCCATATGTTCTTCTTCTTCCAGAACGGCAAATGCGCCAAGGTGCCCTTGACCAGCTACCAGACCAAGCAGAACCGCCGCAAGCTGCTCAAGGCGTACAGTGACAAAGCGGAACTGGCAGCCATTCTGCACCTGACCGAGGAGCAGGAACTGGCCATTTTCGTCAATGCAGGCCCGGCCACCACCCGTCTGTTGCTGGCCGGCAGCGCCCTTATTCCCGAAAAGACCACCCGCGATACCGCCGGTGTCAATGTGGTCAACCTGAAGAAAAATTCCAGCATCCAGCGGGTCTGCCCGGCAGCCGGACTGGAACTGGCCGACCCGCACCGCTACCGTGTGCGTACTCTGCCAGCCGCCGGTGCCATTCTCAAGGAAGCGGACAGCATGGAGCAGATGACTCTGTAAAACAGAGCGGCTGTATTTTTGCAGAAACCACGCCAAATTTGCTTGCAATTCAAGGTTGGGTGTGGTATAGTATAATCTGCATGAGACTTTGAAGGAGTGCTACAAATGGGAATCTATGAAATCGTGTTCGGCGTGATCCTGATCATTGCCTGCCTGCTGATCATTGTGTTCACCCTGGCGCAGGAGCAGAAGGGCCGCGGCCTGTCCAGCGCCATCATGGGCGATAACAGCTTTATGGCTGCCGGCCGCGAGCGTGGCCTGGATGCCAAGCTGGCCAAATTCACCAAGATCCTGGGCGCTGTGTTCCTGATTGCCGCGCTGGTTGTCAGCGTTGTCAACGCCCGCCTGTAACCATTTGACAGAAAACGGCCCGCAGAAACCCGCGGGCCGTTTTTTATGGGAAAGTTTCTGTACAGAAAAGGTATTGCGGGCACGGCCCGCACGGAAGGGCTCCGCCGGCCGGCGGAGCGACGTCAGGGAGGAGAAAAACCAGATGACACCACTGCAAAAGAATATCCTGAACGCCGTCAAGCGGCGTCCCCACACCCTGCGCGATCTGCAGAACAATCTGCAGGTGGACAACACCCGCCTGCGCAGCACTGTGTCCGGCATGGTTGCCACCGGTCTGTTGACCGTGCGCGACGGCAAGTATGCGCCGGGCCTGGCCACCATTGAAAATGAATCCGCCCCCACCGGCATTCCCTGCACGCTGGTCAAGCTGGCAGCGCGCTTTGGCTTTGCCTCCCGGGATGATGGCACCGGTGATATCTTCATCCCCGGCCGCGCGCTGCACGGCGCCATGCCTCATGATAAGATCCTTGTCAAACTGTTTGCTCATCCCCGGGTGGAAGGCAGCGCTGAGGGCGAAGTGATCGAAGTCACCGAACCCCACAACAGCTTTGCAGGTACCATCACCATGACCGAAGATGGCCGTCTGGCGGTGGAACCGGACGGCTGCCGGGATGTGCGTATCATTCTGGACAAGAAGGCCATCAACGGTGCCCAGCTGGGCGATAAGGTGGGTGCTGTGCTCACCGGCCGCGGCGGCCGCCATATGGACCACCGTGCCGCTGTGACTGAGCGCTTCGGCTCTTCGGACTATGCCTGCGAATGCGCCAAGGCTATCCTGTACGGCCGTGATGTGCGCCAGGAATTCCCGGAGGACGTCCTGAAGGAAGCCTCCGCTTATGACAATGCCCAGATCGACCCCAATGAGGCGGCGCACCGCATGGATCTGCGCGGTCTGCCTATTTTTACCATCGACAGCGCCGAAACCAAGGACATCGACGACGCCATCAGTCTGATGCACCTCCAGGATGGCGGATATGAGCTGGGGGTCCACATCGCCGATGTCAGCCATTATGTCCGCCCGGATACCGCCCTGGACAAGGAAGCCTACGAGCGCGCCACCAGCATCTATTATGCGGACAAGGTCATTCCCATGCTGCCTCAGCAGCTGTCCAACGGCATCTGCAGCCTGAACGAAGGGGAAGACCGTCTGGCTTTCTCCTGCCTGATGCGCCTGGACGAAAACGGCAACATCCATGGCTACCAGTTTGTCAAGTCGGTCATCCGCAGCCGCGTCAAGGGCGTGTATAAGGAAATCAACGCCCTGCTGGACGGCACGGCAGGGGAGGACCTGCAGAACAAGTACAGCGAAGTCCTGGCCCAGCTGCCGGTGATGAACGAACTGTATGAAAAGCGCCTGGCCCTGCGCCGGGAGCGCGGCAGCATGGAAATCGAGTCCGACGAAGCCAAGCTTGTCATCGACCCCCAGACCGGCCGCTGCGTGGATATCATCAAGCGTGGCCGCGGCGTGTCCGAATGTATGATCGAGGAATTCATGCTGCTGGCCAACCAGTGCGCCGCCAACGCCGGTCGGACCCATCGCGTGCCGTTCGTGTACCGCGTGCATGAGGCCCCCGACGCGGAGAAGATGGAAAAGCTGCGTGCGACCCTGAAAGCCTGCGGCCTGAACCCGGTGTTCAAGGGGGAGATTCCCACCCAGCTGGAACTGTCCGCTCTGCTGGATGAAACCCGGGACACCCCCATCCGCATTCCGGTCCATACCGGCATCCTGCGCAGCATGCAGAAGGCCCGGTACAGCCCGGAACCGCTGGGCCACTTTGGCCTGGTCCTCAAGGACTATGCCCATTTCACCAGCCCCATCCGCCGCTATCCCGACCTGGCTATTCATCGCATCCTGACCGATATGCTGGTTGGGGAGCCGCAGGAGCGCCTGGTCAAGAATTATACCGAGTTTGCCACCCATGCCAGCGAGCAGTCAAGCCGCAAGGAAGTGGATGCTGTGCGCATTGAGCGTGACGTGGAAGACCTCTACAAGGCCGAGTATATGCACGGCCATCTGGGTGAGGTATATGACGGCACCATCTCCGGCATCACCGCACGGGGCGTCTTTGTGGCCCTGGAGAACACAGTGGAAGGCTTTGTGCCGGCCGCGCAGCTGTGCAAGGGCGAAGCTGCCGTCACCGAGGGTGTTTCTCTGACCGACCCGCTGACCGGTCGGACCTGGATGCTGGGCAGCCCCATCAAGATCAAGGTCGCCGGTGCCGATGTGCCCCTGGGCCGTATTGACTTCGAGTTCATGCCTCAGTAAATCTGTTTTGTACTCAATAAAAAAGCAGCCTTCCCAATGTGAACAGGTCCAGTAAAAACGGACAATAGACAAAAAGCCCCTTAATGTAGGAAAATAGAACTACATTAGGGGGTCTTGCTATGTCTGGGAAAAAAGGGATGAAAAAGTATCCGTTAGGGATACGAGAAGAAGTGGTGTCACGAATCCACGCAGGAGAAAGCCAACGTGCGCTGAGTCGGGAGTATGAAATCAGTCGGCGGGCCATACAGTGCTGGCTAAAGGAACCTGTCCTTCCGAAGACATGAGGACGTAAACCTACAAAAACATTGGCGGAGTACAAGTACGAGAACAAGCGACTCAAGATGGAAAACGAATTGTTGCGGGATTTTCTGCGCTCCACAGGAAGGAAGTGAGGCCAAAGGCAAAATATGCCGTGATCTACCGGCACAGAAATGAATATCCAGTATCCGTTATGTGTCGCTTCTTTCAGGTGTCCCGAAGCGGATATTATGATTTTGTCCATCGTATGGGCAGGCCGGAGAAAGACGCGGCTATTGCAGAAATCATCGCGGAACAGCGAGAGCGCAGCTTTTGTACGTATGGCTACCGCAGAATGTGGCTGGTGCTGAAGAAGCGAGGCATCCACCGTAATCCCAAGACTATCTTGCGTATTATGGAGAAATATGATTTGCTTGCAGAGATCCGGCGGCGCAGGAAGTGGCAGCAGATGGGACAGCAAGTTCACAAGTATAAGAATCTGCTGAATAGGGAGTTTTCTGCGGACCGGCCCAATAGCAAATGGGTAACGGATATTTCTTACATCCACACGAAGCAAGGCGTACTGTATCTGTCCATGATTCGGGATCTTTATGATAACAGCATTGTTGCCTACAAGACTGGTACAGAGCAGACAGTAAATCTGGTTCTGGACACCATTCGCCTGGCTATGCGCAGAGAGAAAAAAAGGGCCGCTGCGGAGTTGCAGCTCCACAGCGACCAGGGGTTCCAGTACACCTCACAAGCATACTTCAACCTGACAAGATCTTATGGCATTACGCCCTCTATGTCAAGACGCGGAAACTGTTACGACAATGCTATGGCAGAAAATTTCTTTTCCATCCTCAAGACTGAATGTATTTACCGCTATAAACCGGCCTCAATCTGCGAGGCCAATGAGATGATTGACCGCTCACGCTGCGCCACTCCCATTAAAACTTTATATTTCCCTACATTGAGGCTTTTTTGTGCTGTCCGTACAATCTGGGGCGGTTCAATGAGGGGGGAAGGCTGCTTTTTGTATAGAACCAGACTGCATATCGGCAGCAGGAAATAAGGCAAAAGAAAAAACCTTTCGGAATTTCCGAAAGGTTTTTCTGGCGGAAAGAGAGGGATTCGAACCCTCGAGGGCTTTCAGGGCCCTACACGATTTCCAGTCGTGCGCCTTAGACCAGCTCAGCCATCTTTCCATAGCAGCTCGGCAACGCCAAACTGCAAAAGTTATTATAGCAATATGAAAGGCATCTGTCAATAGTTTTTTTGACTTTTTCTTCACTTTTTTCAGTGTCGCACAAAACCGCCCAATTCGCTGGAATCGGTCATGTTCATGGCGAAGGCTTTGCTGCGCAGGGCGGCATACAGTTCCGCCATGGTGGCCTGATAATACGGTTCCAGAAACAGCAGTCCGATACCCAAAGTCAGGATTCCCAACAGTGCCCAGCCGATAAAGGAGAGCCCCAGCAAAAAGGTGTGCCACTTTTCGCCGTACATCATTTCCCGGCTCAGCTGCATGGCCCGGCCTGTGCTCATATAAGGGTTTTCAGCCAGCAGATAGGGGACCATCAGATAACAGTACGTCCAGTAAATACCGGGGATCAGGAACAGAAAATACCCCAGAATGGTCTTGAGCCCAACCAGAAAGCTTACCTTGACTACATTCAGGTACGGAGTGCGGAAAACCGTGGTGGCCGTGCGCAGCGGCGCGGGACTCTGGCGGTTTTCCATGAAGAAGCGGTTGCGGCCGACTGTCAGTGGTGCCGTGATAAAAGAGGACCAAAGGACCACGATTACCAGTGCCACCAAAAGAACGGCCAGGAGGATCGTCCAGACGATAGTGGGAATACCGGCCAGCTCCTGCCAGATAAAATTCTGGTGGGTTTCACCGGTCCAGACCCGGCCGTGCATCATGGTATCCAGGCGATCGACTCCCTCCTCAAAATAGTAGGAGGTGCTGACAGAATAACTGCCTACACCGACAAAGGTCAACAGCAAACAAAGGGCGAACGCGGGCCAATAAGTACCGGACAGAGCGCTCTTCGCATTTTGCTTCAAAAGGGAACAGGTCCACATACAAAATCCTCCTGAGGAAGCAGCCTGTGACAGGCTGAAAATTTTCCCCTATTATAGCATGAAAAGAGGGAATGGCCAACCGATAGCATGTTTCTAAATTGTAAAATAACGTGGAACCGCACTTTCAATGAACCTGGCAGAAAAATACAGTTTTTTTGAAAAAAGTGTTGACAAAGGGGGACACTGTGTGTATAATAATATTCGTCGCTCGGGAACACCGGCCGACAAACAGAATATGCGGATGTGGCGGAACTGGCAGACGCGCTAGATTCAGGTTCTAGTTCCCTTAAAAGAGTGTGGGTTCAAATCCCTTCATCCGCACCAAAATCCCGAACGTGATCACGTTCGGGATTTTCTTTTGGCTTTTTTTGCTCTTGCAGCAGGAATAAAAAAATTGTAAAAAAGGTGTTGACAAGTGCCCGACCTGTGTGTATAATAATACATGTCGTCCGGCGCGGCCGGTTGACAACAGAATATGCGGATGTGGCGGAACTGGCAGACGCGCTAGATTCAGGTTCTAGTTCCCTTAAAAGAGTGTGGGTTCAAATCCCTTCATCCGCACCAAAATCCCGAACGTGATCACGTTCGGGATTTTCTTTTGAGTTTTGTTTCCGTACAAAACGAGTGCGGACTTTTCAGAAATCAAAAACGGGTATGATACAAGAAAGAAGGCAGTCATGTCCAGGACAAGAAAGATTTATGTGGCACGATTGATTGGGCGATGTGTGATTTTTGCCATCTGCATAGGCCTGAGCCTTTTTCATCGGCAGACTTTCTCCATTCTGGATGGCTGGAACTTCTTTCAAGGGTTCTCACCGCTGCATCTTTTATGGCTTGTTTGGGTCGTGGATATGATCCTGCAGATTTTTCCCATCAAGAATAAGGTGCCGCTGGGCTCTCAGAAGTTGTTTGCCAATCGTTTCCGTCCTATCCGGGAAAAGATCAACTACGAAGCCCTGAAAAATTACATCGTGTCCACTACCAAGGCAGCTTATAAGGTGTTTTTGCTTTGGTGTGTGCTCATTGCGGTTATCGGCGTGCTGTATTCCACCGGCGTGATCGACAAGGTCTTGCTGTTCATGATCTCGGTGTTCTTTTATGTGTGTGATCTGATTTGTGTTTTGATCTGGTGTCCCTTCCGGCTGATTATGAAAAATCGCTGCTGTACCACCTGCCGTATCTTCAATTGGGACCACCTGATGATGTTCTCCCCGCTGATTTTTATGGGCGGCTTCTTCGCGGTTTCGCTGGTGTTGCTGTCCATCGCCGCCTGGCTGGTGTGGGAACTGTGCGTGATGATGTATCCTGAGCGCTTCTGGGACCACTCCAACGCAGCGCTGCAATGTTCTCAGTGTACCGATAAGCTCTGTACCCAGTACTGCCAGAAACTGCGCCCGGAAAAGCAGGAGCTGTCCCGGAGCAGCCGGTAATTTCATAATTTTATTGACAATAAAACGCCCCCCGGAACCGTTTTTGTGCGGTTTCCGGGGGCAATTGCTTTTTAATTGGCGGTTTCTTCCGCAGCGGCTTCGCCGGCGGCATAGGCTTCGTTCATGTGTCCGGGGAAGGGATAGGTGCGGGCCTCGGTGGCGGTAATGCCGCCCACACCATACCAGCGGGCGCGGCACAGGCCGATGGAATCGCCGCTGTCCTCCCGGATATCGGGCAAACCGTAAGCGGCACACCAGTGTGTGTACGGTTCGATAGCATAGCTGACCAGTTCGGCACTGGAGGCATTGTCGCCCAGGGCGGCGGCGTCGGCGCGCAGCAGGGCATCCCGGGTCTGGTACATTACATAATAGCTGGCAATGTCGTAGCCGGCCTCGGCTGCATGAAAAGCGCAGACAAGGCATGCACAGGCTGCCCCGCAGGTCAGAACCTTGCGCAGCGTCCGCCCGCCCAGCTGCACGGCACAGGCCGCACAGGCAGCGGTCAACAGGGTAAAGGGGCCATGGGTGGAGCGCTCGTAATAGTCAGGGCTCAGGATCATGGCAAAGTTGGCAGCCAGACCGCCCAGCAGCAGAATCATCGGCCATACCAGCGCCAGGTACCCGGTTTTGTCTGTGTGGCATTGGAACCACAACAACACAAACAAAATGAGAAACACGAACAGCAACGGCAGGGCATAGTCCTTCAGCATGTTCAGACAGTTAAAGAACCGTACGGCATACCGCGTCAGGAAGGAATCGTAGTCACCATATACAGAGGCGCGATTGTAATTGCCCCGCGCCGTGATCAGAATCAGGAACCCCACGATCGACCCGGCAAAGCCAGACCACATCCAGGCCGGAACTTTGCGACGGCGGACCAGCAGAAACGCCAGGCACAGGACCAGGCAGACCAGCATGCCGGCGCTGGTGTTCTCGCTCAGCCAGCCGGCCAGCAGTCCGGCCAGAGCCATGCCAACGGTCCATCGCCAGCCGGCAAACGGTTTCTGCAGATAGTAGCGCCAGGGCAACAGGAACGCCAGACAACCCAGGCTTGCCCACAGATAGTTGCAGGCGCCGCACATCCACAGGTTGGTCTGCCCGAATGCCGGACTGATCTCCCACATGGCGGCCAGGATCAGGGCCAGCGTTACCAGGTCGTACCGGCCGGTGCGGCGGCCGCGGGCCAGGCGATAGATGACCAGTGCCAGACCGATGTAAGCGGCGGCGTTGCAAAGGTTGAACACCACTTTGGGGAACATGGTAAATCCCTGGGCAAAGAACTTGACCACCACCCGGCCGCTCCATTCATAATAATGGTAGGCCAGACTTTTCAGCAGCTGGGGCAGACTTTGCAGCCGCAATCCCGTGTCAAAGGCATAGGCGAAGGTGAAATCATCCGCAATATACGGGGTAAGGCAGTTCAACAGGAACATCCATAAGAATACCACCGCGGCGGTGGCAACAAACAATCTTTTTCGCAGTACAGAGGCAGTGTCGTGCACAGGCATCATCCTCCCGTTTGATGAGCATTGGTACAGAAACGGCGCAAAACAAAAAAGAAAGATCATTGCCGGGCTGCAATGATCTTCTCACAGACATGCCGGGACATCGGACGCCCGGCCGGGCATGCGCTGCCGTTTACCTGTATCTTACTACAACGACGGTGTTTTTTCAAGGCGAACGAATTTTCTGCTTGCCAGATACCATAAAATATGATATTATAGCGTTAAACTCTTTGCACTGCATTACATCCTTACCGAAAGGATGCGAGATCAACAGTACAAACTGAGCAGGCGATGCACCCCCTTGGCGGGGCATGGGGCCGGGCCGCACCAGCGGCAGCAGATGTGAACACAAGCATCTGTGGGACAGTTGTATGTTCCACAGGTGCTTTTTTCTATACCCTGGTGGAACCGTATCTCAATGAGGTGTACATAAGAGAAAACATCACGGCCGCGCTCAGCGGCCCGAACAGGAGGCTTCTTTTATGTCAATCCGCACAACCGCCCGCCAACCCCTCGATGAGAATGCCGTGATCCGTCGGCTTTCTCTGGTCAGTGTCATCGGCAATGCCATCCTATCCGGCTTCAAATTGCTGGCCGGTATCTGGGGACATTCCGGGGCCATGATCTCCGATGCCATCCATTCTTTTTCGGATGTGCTCACCACCCTGATCGCCTGGATCGGGGTCAAAGTTTCCCGCCGAGCCGCCGATGCGGCACACCCGTACGGGCACGAACGCCTGGAATGCGTGGCGTCCCTGATTCTGGGTGTCGTCCTGATGGGGACCGGTATCGGCGTGGGACGTGTGGGCCTGGAAAAGATCTTCTCCGGCCAGTATGAAACGCTGGCGGTGCCGGGGGTCATTGCCCTGATTGCCGCCATTGTGTCCATCGTCACCAAGGAGGCCATGTACTGGTATACCCGCTACTATGCCAAGCAGATCAACTCGGCAGCATTTATGGCGGACGCCTGGCACCACCGTTCGGATGCCTTTTCCTCCATCGGCTCGCTCATCGGTATCGGCGGCGCCATGCTGGGCTTTCCGGTCCTGGATTCGGTGGCCAGCGTGGTGATCTGCCTGTTCATCGTCAAGGTGGCTTACGACATTCTGAAAGATGCTGTTGTCAAGATGCTGGATACCTCCTGCGGGGAGCAATATGAGAAGGAACTGAGCAATTTCGTCAGCGCCCAGAAAGATGTGGTATGCGTGGATACGCTGCACTCCCGCATGTTCGGCAACAAGGTCTATGTGGACCTGGAAATCGAAGTGGACGGCCGCAAGACGCTGCAGGATGCCCATGATGTGGCCGAACGGGTGCATACCGAGATGGAAAAACGGTTCCCGGATATCAAACATGTGATGATTCACCTGAACCCGGCGGTGCAGCCTGCCGTGGAAGAAGGCTGAAAAAATAATAAGCCCGCCCGGAGGAAGCTGCTGCTTCGCCCGGGCGGGTCTTTTTTTATGTTCAGGTGGTTTGCGGAGCGGAAAGATCGCCCTGTGAGGGTTGCTCGGCGGTGAGCCCGTCCGAGTCGGATGTCAGGCGGCCCAGCGTCCGGCACAGCAGGCCGAAATCGATGGGCTTGGAAACATGAGCGTTCATGCCGGCGGCTGCCGTGGCGGCAATGTCTTCGGCAAAGGCGTTGGCAGTGACGGCGATAATGGGAACCACCGGGGCGTCGGGGCGGGGAAGAGCCCGGATGCGCCGGGCCGCCTCGCAGCCGTCCATTTCCGGCATCTGCATATCCAGCAGGATCGCATCGAAATAGAACGTTTTGCTCTTTTCAAACTGTTCCAGTGCCTCCCGGCCGTTCCAGGCCTGGGTTACCACTGCACCGTTCATCTGCAGCAGTTCGGTGGTGATTTCCATGTTGACTTCGTTGTCTTCCGCCAGCAGAACATGCCGCCCATCCAGATGGTAACACTCGGGCGTGGGGGAGGCAGCCTCTGCCTCCTGCCCGGCAACGACTGCGAAGGGAAGTACCAGGGTGAACGTGGTGCCCTTGCCCTGTTCACTTTCCACATGCATCTCGCCGTTCATCTGGCTGACCAGATTTTTGGTGATGGACATGCCAAGTCCGGTACCGATGCTCTGTTTGGCGGTAAAGCGCATTTCGCGGCTGTACGGCTCAAACAGATGGGGCAGAAAATCTGCCGACATGCCGATACCGGTGTCCGCCACCACGATTTTGTACTTGGCAAAATCGCCCTTGTCGATCTGGGTAACAGACAGACGGATCGTGCCTCCCTCAGGGGTGAATTTGAAAGCATTGGAAAGCAGATTGTTCAGAATCTGGTTGATGCGGGCCGGGTCACCCAACAGATGGGTGTTTTCCAGGTCGAGCTTTCACATCCAGTGTTTTTCTGTGGGCCTGGGCCTGGAACCGGAACGTTTCCAGACAATCATCCACGCAGGCCCGCAGATCAAATTCCCGGTTGTTCAGCATGACCTTGCCCTGTTCCATGCGGGACATGTCCAGAATGTCGTTGATCAGACTCAGCAGCTGCCGGCTGGCTGTGTTGATCTTGCGCAGATATTCTTTCAGCCGCGGCGCATCATCATAACCGGCGGCCAGTTCACTCAATCCCACAATGGCGTTGAGCGGGGTGCGCATATCGTGGGACATGCTGCTAAAGAAACTTTGTTTGGCGGTTTCATTGCGATGGGCCAGTTCCAGGGCATCTTCCAGCACCCGGCGTTCTTCCATCTGGCGCTGCTTTTCCTGCCCGATCTCCCGGAAGCACAGGACCACTTCCTGAGGGGCCAGGGTTTCATCAAACAGGACGCGCACGTTCACCCAGCGGTATTCCTCCCCGAAACGGCGCTGAAAATCTCCGCCGAAATCCGGAATACGGTCGCGTATCAGTCGCCGGATGCTGTCCAGTGAGAAACTCTGGGCAAACTCGGCATAAGCCCCTGGTTCGATCACTTCACCGATGATTTTTATCAGGGCATCATAGCTGCCTTTCTTGGGCAGTTTTTCCTGCACGGGCGGGGCGCTTTTGATCATTTCATAGGTGCCGGCGGCGCAGTCTATGCGGTACAGGGCATAGTCTATGCGGTACAGGGCATAGTAAGAATTCCCCAGCACATGTACGGTTTCATCGGCACGGTCGATTCGGTCGTGGTACTTTTTCTCTCGCCAGACTGTAACCGCCAGAACCAGCAGCGAAATTGCCAGAATCAGGCCCAGGACACTGCCGAAGGGCCGCAGATCTCCCAGAATGCTTTCATACGGCATGGTGACGATGGAGTACCAGCCGTTGTCCATCTGGCTGTAATAGACGCCCCGGCGGTTGCCGTCCAGATCGGTGATGTGGTCGGCGTACCCGTCCAGCGTGCCGGCGGCTATCTGGTCGAGCAGGCTGTTGCAGTATTCCCGCAGATCCGCATCGCTTAAGGACAGGCCGGTTCTGGCGTACAGGACTGCACCGGAGGAATCACACAAAAAGAAGGAGTCCGCATGCGCCAGATCCAGCAGGTCCGCCTGAAAATGAAAGTTTTCGGTGAAGATGTCAAACCCGAGAATGACGTTGCCGTCATCAAAGGCCTGTACTACGGAGATGACCGGGTCTGCCGTCACGATATCGGTGTACAGCCCGGTGACCACTACCTTGCCGTTGGCTTCCATGGCCATGCGGTACCAGTCCCGAGTTGTGACATCGTAGTCGGGGTCAATGTCGGTCGGCTCCCGGCCGGAGGCGGTGAACATTTCGTCACCGACCAGCAGAAAAGGCGTGACAACGCCTTCGCCCAACACGCCAGTGACCCGGTCAAAGTACATTTTTGCCGAGTTGTACAGTGCTTCGGTAGTGTAGCCCTGGTTCAGTCGGTCTTGCAGGAAGGCTGTGCCGTAGCTGAGCAGCGTCTGGTATACGGTCAAGTTGCTGCGTGCCTCCTCGGCATAGCTTCGCGCCAATGCGGAACCGGTTTCCTGTGCATTCTGCAAAAGCGAGCGCCGGATCATCAGCACTCCAAAAAGTGCCAGACAAACCAGCACGGCAAAGGCGAGCAGACTCAGACGCATATTGCTCAGAACCCGTCGGAAACTGTTGTGCTTTTTGGCCTTGTATTCCTTCATGGTGGGTGACCTTTCTCTATGTTTGCCGGGAAATCCCATGCAAAAACACGGGACGGGTATTTTTCTTGATTTTCTTCATTATAAAGGATGAAAACCGGCAGAGCAAGGCGCAGAGATCGGGAAAAACAAATTTTGCAGCAGCGCGGCACAGCAAAAATGCGGACGATTCTTGACACGAGAATACGCAAAGCGGTATGATGTAAAATAACAAGTATCGGCTGTTCTCCCCGCGGCCCCTGAACGGGGAAAAATGACCGAAGCATCCACAGAGTGGGAACGGACTTGACTCTGCGGTGATGGGAAAGGGATCTGGAGTTGCTATATGGAAGCGATGGAATTGTTTACCCGGGTTTACGGCTTGTCAGACCGGGAACTGCTGGATGAACTGGCAAATCTGGCGGAGGTTTGCCACATCGAGCGCGGAACGGTGTTTTTGCGGACTGGTGAAGTGCAGACACAGGTGTTTTTGCTGCTCAGTGATGTGGCGCGCGGCTATTTTGTGGATATGGATGGCGGAGATCATACGGATTGTTTCTGCTTCCGGTGCGGTACGCCCACAATGCCGCCCTGCTCGCTGGATGAACCTTCGCCGGAAAATCTGGTGGCCTTGACCGACTGTGATTTTGTGGTGCTGCCCTTGCAGGAAACCATGCGCCTGGTACGGGAACATGAAGAGCTGGCAAATCTGTATGCCCGTTTTTTGACGGATGCCATGCGCTTGCACAACCATACCCGGCATGTCATGTGCGGTCTGCCGGCCAGGCAGCGGTTTGAATGGTTCCTGGAGGAATATCCGGGCCTGATTTTTGATGTAAACAATCGGCATATTGCCAGCTTCCTGAATATGACGCCCGAAACACTCAGCCGCATGAAGAGTGCGCTGCGCAAATCCCGGGATGCCGAATGGCAGGAAGCCTGACCGATTGAGAAAACTGTTCCGGCACAGTCCCCGGTGGGGGCTGTGCCGGTTTGCGCTTTTGGCGGCATTTTCTTTTTCGGCAGCCCGTGGTATAATACAGGCAGATTGCGGCTCCGGCCGCCGAGGGGGGATGAGCGGGTGCATAAACGAAGTGCGCGTCGCCTGTTGGTGGGACTGCTGCTTGTGGCGCTGCTTGGCAGCTGTGGAACGGTTCCGGCAGAAAATGCCGGCAACACGCCGGAGCCGGCAACGGTCGCTCCCGCCGCGACCCCGGCAGAAGACCCGCTTTCCCGGATGACTCTGCGGGAGAAGGTGGGGCAGCTGTTTCTCGTCCGGCCGGATGCGCTGGACCTGTCACTGTCCCAGGAAACCATTGATGATGCCGATGCCGCCGGGGTGACGGAGGTCACGGATTCCATGCGGGAAGTCCTCCGGCAATACCCGGTGGGCGGCGTGGTTCTGTTCGGCAAAAATATCACCGAGGAAGCGCAGCTGCGCTCCCTGATCGAACAGCTGCAGCAAGCGTCGGTTGTTCCACTTCTCGTTGGTGTGGATGAAGAGGGCGGAACCGTCGCCCGCCTGGCCAACAGTCCGGCCCTGGCACTGCCGCAGTATGAAAGCGCCGCAGCGGTGGGGGCGGAAGGTCCGGAGGCGGTAAAAGAGATGGCGCTGACCATCGGCACCTATCTGTCGGAGTACGGCATTACTCTGGATTTTGCCCCGGTGGCGGATGTGAATACCAATCCGGACAATCCGGTCATCGGGGAACGGGCTTTCTCCGCAGATCCGCAGACTGCAGCCGATTGTGTGGCAGCGGCCGTCGAAGGATTCGAACAGGCAGGCGTGCTGTGCTGTCTCAAGCATTTCCCCGGCCATGGGGATACAGCCCAGGACAGCCATGACGGGGCTGCCTATACCGAAAAAACCATGGATGAACTGCGCAGCTGTGAGTTTCTGCCGTTTCAGGCGGGAATACAGGCCGGTGCGCCTATGGTTATGGCAGGTCACATCACTGCACCCTGCGCTGTGACAGGGGAGGAGGCCGGATTGCCGGCAACTTTCTCACACACCCTGATCACCGATGTGTTGCGCGGGGAGCTGGGATTTTCCGGTGTGGTTGTGACGGATTCCCTGTCTATGGGCGCTGTTACGGCGGCATACACGCCCGGCGATGCGGCTGTGAAGGCACTGCAGGCGGGGGCTGATCTGCTGCTCATGCCGGCCGGATTGCCGCAGGCGTATGAAGAGGTACTGGCTGCCGTGGAAGACGGGCGGCTGAGCGAGTCCCGGATTGATGAGAGTGTAGAACGTATTCTGGCCCTCAAGCAGCAGGCCGGATTGATGGAATGAATTTCTTCCCCGAACAGGAGGACCTTGGATGCAAAAAGAGGATATTACCGCCAAACCTGCCCAGAATTCTCTGGCCGGGACCTGCGGCGAATGCACACGGCCCTGGCAGGTGCGCGACTGCGGCACCAGACCGGCAGCCAAGCCGCTGTATGCGGTGGACGGCTGGTTTTTTACCCAACGGCTTTCCGGTATCCAGCGCTATGCCACCGAGATCCTGGCCGAGCTGGATAAAATTGCCTCACCCGGTGCGCTGGAAGTGGTGGTGCCGGAGGGCGCACCTATGCCTGCATACGATAATTTGAAAGTTGTGGCCTACGGCAAACCGAGCGCCTTGTGGGAACAGCGGGATTACCCCCGGTATCTGGCGGTTTCCGGCCGCCGATGGCTGTGTATGTGCAATGTGATCCCCCTGTATGCCCGCCGCAATGCGGGAATTGCTGTCTGGCACGATGTGTGCTACCGCGCCCGGCCGGATTTCTATCAGGACCCCCGCGGCAGGGCCTCGGCGGCCTGGCACCGCCTGCAGTACCGGGCAATGGCACATCAGGCGTGCGGGATTGTTACGGTTTCGGAATTTTCCAAAAATGAAATCGTCAAGTATTATAAAGTGAATCCGGCGCGCATTACCGTGATCGGCAATGCCTGGCAGCATATGCAGCGGGTTGCGGCGGACCCGGATGTGTTTGCGGGCAAAGGCAAATGGCCGGCCCTGAAACCGGGACAATATTATTTCTCCATGGCCAATCTGCTCAAGAACAAGAATTTCCCCTGGGTGCTGCGGGCCGCCAAAAATGCTCCCGATGAAGTGTTTGCCATTGCGGGCGGCGGCAGCCTGGAAAAACAGGCGGCCTCCCTGGGTCTGGCCGATCTGCCCAACGTGGTCTATCTGGGATACGTCACCGACGGCGAAGCTAAAACGCTGATGGCCAACTGCAAGGCATTCCTGTTCCCGACTCTGTATGAAGGCTTCGGCATTCCGCCGCTGGAAGCGGTGGCCTGCGGTGCGCCCCGGGTGCTGGTCAGCGATACGCCCTGTATGCGGGAAGTGTATGGCCCTTGCGCGGGATATATCGACCTTTCCACCAATGAGGGCGATGTGACGAACGTCACGCCGCCCACCGCTGCCCCGTCGGAGCTGCTGGCAAAGTATTCCTGGGCCGAAAGTGCCCGCCGTCTGGCCGGGCTGCTGTTTTGATGGGTCCCGGCTGTAACTGTAAAAGAAAAATCACCCGTTCCTGTCCGCGATTTTTCGCACGGCAGGGGCGGGTGATTTGTTTTTTGCTTATTTGCGGTCCATGCTGCGGTATTGCAGGGCTTCCATCAATTCTGCGGGGCCGATGATTTCACTGCCGTTCAGGTCGGCTACCGTGCGGGCCACCCGCAGGATGCGGTCATAGGCGCGGGCGCTGTATCCCATCCGCTCAAAGGCGGTGCGCAGCATGGTTTCGGCGGCGGGGGCCATACGGCAGAACTGCCGCAGCAGCCCGCTGGGCAGCTGCGCGTTGCAGCTTACGTTCAACCCGGCGTATCGCTGCTGTTGCAGGGTGCGGGCAGCCGTCACCCGTGCCAGAATGGCAGCGCTGGATTCTCCGCCTGCCTCAGCTGCCAGGGAATCGTACTCCACCGGGCGTACTTCCACATGCAGGTCGATACGGTCCAGCAGGGGACCGGAAATGCGTTGACGGTACCGTTCAATGGCGCTGGGGGTGCAGGTACACTCGTGACCGGGGCAGCCGTGGTAGCCACATTTGCAGGGATTCATGGCCGCTACCAGCATGAAGCGGCAGGGATAGGTGGCACTGGCATGGACCCGGCTCACGGTGATTTTACCGTCCTCCAGAGGCTGCCGCAGCACTTCCAGCGTGTCCCGGGAAAATTCCGGCAGTTCGTCCAGAAACAAAACACCGTTGTGAGCCAGACTGACCTCGCCGGGACGGGCACTGCTGCCGCCGCCAGCAATGGCCGTGGCGCTGACGCTGTGGTGCGGGCTGCGGAACGGCCGGGCTTTCAGGAGCCCCTGTCCGGAACGCACCAGCCCGGCCACCGAGTAGATGGCGGTGGTTTCCAGTGCTTCCTCATAGGACATGGGCGGCAGAATGCCCGGCAGCCGCTTGGCCAGCATGCTCTTGCCGGTGCCCGGCGGGCCGACCATCAGCACATTGTGGCCTCCCGCGGCCGCTACTTCCAGGGCCCGGCGGGCTTCCGCCTGGCCGCGTACATCGGCAAAATCGGGTCCCATCCAGCCGCCGTCGGCGTCATAGCCGTCCGGGCAGGCAGGGGAGAGCCTGGCTGTGCCGCACAGGTGTTCTGCCACGTCCCGGGCAGTGCGGGCCGGATAGACGGTCAGCCCGGGGGCAACAGCAGCTTCGGCTGCGTTCTCGGCAGGCAGAAACAGTTCGGTGATGCCTGCCTTCTGTGCGGCCAGGGACATGGGGAGCACGCCGGGAATGGGCCGCAGCGTGCCGTCCAAGCCCAGCTCTCCCAAAAATGCCTGGTGGGGGGCCGGAGTGGGCAATTGCCCCTGGGCGGACAGAATCCCCAGGAACACCGGCAGGTCATACAAGGACCCCGTCTTGCGCACATCGGCAGGGGCCAGGTTGACGGTGATGTGGCTGGCGGGCCAGGTGTAGTGCAGGTTCTTTACGGCGCTGCGCACCCGTTCGCTGCATTCTTTTACGGCGGAATCCGGCAGACCTACCAGGGCGAAAGCAGGCAGGCCGCCGGAGATATCCGTTTCCACCGTTACGGGATAGCCGCTGAGCCCTGTGACTCCCAGACTGTTGATCTGCGCAAACATGTTGTCCCTCCGTTAGATTGGTTTCCTTTATCAGTATAGCCCTTTGCCCGGCAGGGGGCAAGCAAAAAGCATAAAAACACGGCAGGGAAGGGCGAAAAAGAGTTGATTGTGCCAAGATTCGATTGACAAGACCGGTTCGGATTGGTATATTTATGATAGTTAAGCCAAACTAGCCAAAATATCTCATTAGAAGAAAAGCGCAGGTGTTCAAAATGTATAAAGAAATGTTTGACCGCTGGCTGGCCTTCGACCTCGATGACGCCGACCTGAAACCCGAGTTGGAAAGCGTCAAAGAGGACGACGCTGCCATCCAGGACCGTTTTGCCGTATCCCTCAAGTTCGGCACGGCGGGCCTGCGCGGTGTGATTGGCGCCGGTACCAACCGGATGAACGTCTATGTGGTCCGTCAGGCCACCCAGGGTTTGGCCAACTGGGTCAAGACCCAGGGCGGCACCCAGACCGTGGCCATCAGCTATGACAGCCGCATCAAGTCCGATGTGTTCGCCAAGGCGGCAGCCGAAGTCCTGGCGGCCAACGGCATCCATGTGCGTATTTATAAAGCCCTGATGCCTGTTCCGGCGCTGAGCTTTGCCACCCGTTATTATAAGTGCAACGCGGGCATTATGGTCACCGCGTCCCATAACCCGGCCAAGTACAACGGCTACAAGGCATACGGCCCGGATGGCTGCCAGATGACCGATGAGGCTGCTGACGTGGTCTATGCCGAAATCCAGAAGACCGATGTGCTCACCGGTGCCCAGAAGATGCCCTTTGAGGAAGGCCTCCAGAAAGGCCTGATCGAGTATGTGGGCGATGACTGCATCCGCGCCCTGTACGATGCCATCGAAGCGCGCTCCATCCGCCCCGGTATCTGCAAGACTGCCGGCCTGAAGCTGGTGTACAGCCCGCTGAACGGCTCCGGTCTGGTCCCCGTTACTACCGTGCTGGATGAGATCGGCATCAAAGATATCACTGTGGTGCCCGAACAGAAGGACCCGGACGGCAACTTCCCGACCTGCCCGTATCCCAACCCTGAAATTTTTGAAGCTCTTCGCCTGGGCCTGGAACTGGCCGAAAAGTCCGGCGCTGATCTGATGCTGGCCACCGACCCCGACGCCGACCGTGTGGGCATTGCCGTCAAGTGCAAGGACGGCAGTTATGAACTGCTGTCCGGCAACGAAGTGGGTGTTCTGCTGCTGGACTATATCTGCGCCGGCCGCATTGAACAGGGCACCATGCCCAAGGACCCTGTCATGTGCAAGTCCATCGTGTCCACTCCGCTGGCGGATGCCGTGGCTGCCCATTACGGTGTGGAATGCCGCAATGTCCTGACTGGCTTCAAGTGGATTGGCGACCAGATCGCCAAACTGGAAGCCGCCGGTCAGGTGGACCGCTTCATCTTTGGCTTCGAGGAAAGCTACGGCTACCTCGCCGGTCCGTATGTCCGCGATAAGGACGCCATCATCGGCTCCATGCTGATCTGCGAAATGGCTGCTTACTACCGCTCCAAGGGCTCTTCCATCAAGGAGGAACTGGAGCACATCTATGCCCAGTATGGCCGCTACCTGAACAAGGTGGACAGCTTTGAGTTCCCGGGCCTGTCCGGCATGGACAAGATGGCCGGTATCATGGAGGGCCTGCGCAAGAATCCGCCGAAGGATTTCGCCGGTGATAAGGTCGTCAAGGTTACCGACTACGAGAAGCCCGAAGAAACCGGTCTGCCCGCCGCCAATGTCCTGATCTACAAGCTGGAGAGCGGCGCCACCGTGGTGGTCCGTCCTTCCGGCACCGAGCCGAAGATCAAGACCTACTTTACCACCCTCGGCAAGGACCTGGCCGAAGCCCAGGCCCAGAAAGACAAACTGGCCGAGGCCATCAAGCCGATTCTGGCCTGATTCTGTTTTTTCTCTTTTGGGATCGCCCTTTACGGGGCGGTCCCTTTTGCTTTTGGCCCCTCTTTTCAAATCCGACAAAACTGTATATAATAAAAAGAGCTGCCAAACAGCGGAAAGGAGCGCTCCCCATGCCCGGAGATCTTCATACACATACAACTTTTTCCGATGGCTCCACCCCCGTGGCCAAGCTGCCGTTTCTGGCCAAATGCGCCGGTATGACCCATCTGGCCGTGTCAGACCATGACTCCATCCGCAGCGTGCGCTATGCCTATGCCAATCCGGTGGTGGAGAAAGTTCATCTGATCCCGGCCACCGAGCTCACCGCCTACGATTATGAGCGCGGCCACCGGGTCCATATCCTGTGCTTCTGGCCGGATGACTGCGCTGCTCTGGAGGAATTCTCCAAGCTCATGGCAGAACGCCGGTACAATGCCGTCATGCAGAGCTGCCGGGAACTGGAGGAAATCTGCCCGCAATTCAAGACATCCGAGGCCCTGGAATTTGCCAAGGACAGCGGTACGCTGTACAAGGCCCACGTCATGCGGGTGCTGTGGCAGTACGGCCTTTCGGATGGTATGTACAATTCTGTATATCGCTCTTTGTTTGGCCTGCGCCCGGTGCGGGGCAAGATCCTGCACAATCCCAAATACGAAACAGTGGATACGGTGCTGGACCTCATCAAAACCTGCCGCGGTGTGGCGGTGCTGGCTCATCCCAGCGTGTACAAGAGCATGCCTCTGGCGCGGGAACTCATCGCAGCCGGTCGCCTGGATGGCGTGGAAATCAACCATCCCCGCAATACACCGGAAGACAAGGAAGAGCTGACCCGGCTGGCCAAGGAAAACGATTTGATCGTGACCGGCGGCACCGACTTCCATGGCATGAATTCCAACAACCCGCGCCCTGTGGGCGCCTTTTATACCGAGGACGACCAGATCGCCCGCATCGAAGCCGTTGCCCGCGCCCGCAAGCGCTGAGCGGCACAAAATAAAGGAGAAACAAATATGCTGTACGAACGCAAAAACAAGGGCACCTGCTCGGTGCTGACCCGTGTTGACCTGGCCGACGACCATACCATCCGCAAGGTGGAAGTCCTGGGGGGCTGCAACGGCAACCTGAAAGGCATCTGCAAGCTGCTGGAAGGCATGAAAGCGGAAGACGCCATCCAGCGTATGCGCGGCACCACCTGTGGCCCCCGTCCCACCAGCTGCCCGGACCAGATCTCCCACGCTCTGGAAGAAGCCCTGGTCAAACTGGGCTGATCGTCTGCAACTCTGAAACAACCAAGCAAAGGAGCCTGTCATGGACTGCTTCCACTATCCGCTTGATACCGAACAGCTGCTGCGCAAAAAGCGCCGCATCCGTCGGGAACTGCTGGCCCAGAATCCCAACCCGCTGCACAAGAAAATTGCCATTCTCGGCGGTTCCACCACCAATGAGGTGGCCGATCAGCTGGGATTGTTTCTGCTGAACTACGGTATTGAAGCCGAGTTCTACCAATCCGAGTATGGCCAGTACTGGCAGGATGCCATGTTCGGTACCCCTGAACTGGATGCCTTCCATCCGGATGTGATTTATATTCACACCAACTGGCGCAACATTGAACATTTTCCCACCACGTCGGATACTCCGGCACAGGTGGACGAGATGCTCGAAGCCGAATATTCCCGGTTTGAAACCATGTGGCAGGCGCTGGCCCAGAAGTTCAGCTGCCCGGTCATTCAGAACAACTTCGACCGTCCCAATTATCGCCTGATGGGTAACCGGGACGTGTGGGATGTGCGGGGCCGCACCAACTTTATCTTCCGCCTGAACCAGAAATTTTATGCTTATGCCTCGGCCCACGAGGACTTCTATATCAACGACCTGGATTATCTGGCTTCCGACTATGGCCTGACCGCCTGGGGCGATGCGTTCTTCTGGCATATGTACAAGTATGCCATGTGCCTGGATGCCATCCCGTCCCTGGCCAACAGCCTGGCCAACATCATCAAGTCGTTGTATGGCCGCAACAAGAAGGCCCTGGTCCTGGACCTGGACAACACCCTGTGGGGAGGCGTTGTGGGGGATGACGGTGTGGATGGTATTGCCGTCGGTCCGGAAGTGCCCGAAGGTCAGGTCTATGCCGAATTCCAGAGCTACTGCAAGGCGCTGAAATCCATCGGTGTGATTCTGGCGGTGGACTCCAAGAACGATGAGGAAAACGCCCTGGCCGGACTGAACCACCCGGATGGTGTGCTTCGTCCCGACGACTTTGTGGACATCAAGGCCAACTGGGACCCCAAGGACCAGAACCTCAAGGCCATTGCCGCAGACCTCAATCTGGGGGCAGACAGCTTTGTCTTTGCCGATGATAACCCGGCAGAACGGGCCATTGTAGCGGCCCAGGTGCCCGGTGTGGCCACGCCGGTGTTGGATGGCGCTGAAAACTATATCAAGACGCTGGACCACGGTGGTTACTTCGAGGTCACCACCCTTTCGGGCGAGGATTTGAAAAAGACCAAGCTCTACCACGCCAACGCCGAGCGCCGCCGCGCCCAGGCAGCCTTTGCCGATTATGGCGCCTATCTGGACAGCCTGGAAATGACCGCTACCATCCGGGGTTTTGAACCGTTGTATATCCAGCGGATTGCCCAGCTGACCAATAAGTCCAACCAGTTCAATCTGACCACGCTGCGCTGCTCGGAGGACGATATCCGCAGTATGGCGGACGATCCTTCCTGGCTGTGCCTGTACGGCAAACTGGAGGATAAGTTCGGCGATAACGGTGTGGTCACTGTGGTGGCCGGTCAGGCGGAAGGGGACACCCTGCACCTTCGCCTGTGGCTGATGAGTTGCCGTGTTCTCAAGCGCGGTATGGAAGATGCCATGATGGACGCGGTGGTGGCGGACGCTGCTGCCCGCGGCCTCAAGACCATCCGGGGGTATTATTATCCCACCGCCAAGAACGGCATGGTAAAAGAATTCTATGCTGGCATGGGATTTACTCAGGTGGAGGCCGATGAAGAAGGCAATACCGCTTGGGAGCTGACGGTAGCACAGTATACGCCCCGCCATCCGCACATGAAAATCGAGCGCTGATTTCATTCCGTTTGGCCCGCCTGTCCAAGGCGGGCCTTTTGCTTTGGAAAAAACACGGAACAGGGGAGCAAAGGACAGTTTTTCTCTGGAAAAATAGGCGCTTTTTTTGGGGGAAAATGCGCTTTTTTCAAACTTTTTTTGCAAGTGACGATTTATCGACAAACTTTTTTTGAAAAAACACTTGCATTTCCCGGAATCCTTTGCTATAATAAACAAGCACCTGACAGGTGAGCGCAAACAAAACGGCGCAACTGAATAGAGATGGGAGCTTTCCCGAGTGGCCAATGGGGACAGACTGTAAATCTGCTGCGTAATGCTTCGATGGTTCGAATCCATCAGCTCCCACCAAAAACCCGAACGATTCATCGTTCGGGTTTTATTTTGTATTTTTGTAAATGAAATGGGACAGAAGGGGGCTGCTTATGGAGAAAGTATTTCAGGGTGTGCGCTGGGTTTCTCCGGTACAGCTGTATGTCAGCCAACTGTACATTAGCCAGACCAAACTGCAGTCGGTGCAGGCATGGCTTTCTCCTGCCACGCTGCAGGAGTGCCCTCCGCTTCCAGTACATGATTTCGGCGACGGCGTTTTCACGCTGACCGACGGGCACACACGGGCACTGGCCTTGCTGATGCAGACTCAACTGTGCCCAATCTGCTATGATGCGGATGAGGCGGTGACGAAACCGGATGGTCGAGCAGCCTACCTGATGGCTATTTCTTGGTGTCGGGCTGCTGGTATTTGCACGGTGTGGGACTTGCGGGAGCGTGTGGTGGAAGAAGAACAGTACAAAAGATTGTGGCTGGATCGGTGTAAACAGGCATTTACCTAATGAAAACCAGATTGGCTATAAAGTTTCCTTGACAGTATAAAAACAGCCCCGGAGAGTATCTCTCCGGGGCTGTGACATTTTGATCAATAGGTGATGATAATGCCCTGCTCCTGGGCGTAGAAGCTGCACAGGCCGCCGCAGGGGACAACCTGAATCTCCGCTTCCGGCCACTTGGCGTGGATGCCATGGGTCAGCAGGGTGGCGGCATTCTCGTTGCCGCAGTGGCTGATGACCACGGGGCGGGTGCCCTCATAGCCGTCATGGTCCATTTGCTCCAGAATGCGGGCCAGCACGCGGGGTTCACCGCGGGTCTTGAAGAAAAAGTCGATTTTGCCGTCGACGGTCCTTTTGCCCAGCACCCGCATGTTCAGACGACCTGCGATGAAGCCGACCACCTTGGAAACCCGTCCGTTTTTGGCCAGATTATCAAAGCTTGCCAGAGCAAACAAAATATGGCCTTCATCGTTGAACTCGGTCAGCGCCTGGCAAACTTCCTCAAAAGAGGCTCCCTCGCCAATCAGTCGGTTGGCCAATGCGGCAGCGGAGGCAAGAGCGCCGGCGCAGCTCAGCGTGTCCAAGATGAAAATCTTCTTTTCAGGGTGTTCCTCCAGCACCATCTCCCGCGCTGCAACAGCGGCGTTGTAGCTGCCGGACAGGTTGCTGCTGATGGTCATGGCAATGACCTGGTCACCCTGCAGAAAACGCTCGGCCCACTCTTCGGGGCTGGGGCAGGCGGAAGAGGATGCACCGTTGTAATCGGTCATTGCCTGAATTATCTGCGGAACGTTCAATGTGGGCAGATCCACATATTCACGCTCGCCGATACGAATTTTGAATGGGACCAGTGCAAACTGCACGCCGGCAGAAAGCGGTGTCAGTTCCCGGATGTCACAAGAAGTGTCGGATACGATCATCCATGCCATGGCAAAAACCTCCCGGCACCGGTGCAGAACACAGGCGCACTCCAAGTATTGGTTATTCTCTTTTTATTATACGGGGGCGCGGCAGAACCGTCAAGCATTCGGGACATCGCACAAATTTGTAAAAGCTGCGGGAGCAAGTGTTTGACCCTTGCGTTGACACAGGCAAAAGAGGTATAATACCACATGTACTTGATAGGCTGCACGCATTGCCGTGCGTGACCACAGGAGATTTCTGTATCATGGCAGATTATTATTACTATCGCAGAAAAGTCGAAAGCGAGCGCCGCCGCCGCAAAGCGGTGGTTGCGCTTTTAATTGTTATGGTTGTTTTGTGCGCAGTTGCCGGGTATTTCTGGTTTAACAGCCGCACACCGCAAGCTGCTGGTGCCACGCCGGAAACGGCAACGGCAGAAAATGCGTCGTCTGTTCCGGCTACTCCCGCCGCTGTCACTGCCAGCCCGGAAAGCGCTCAGCCGTATGCACCGCAACGCCTGCTGCCGGAGGTGGATACCGCTTTCTGGGATACCTGCCAGCCGGTGGAGCAGACCATTGACTTTGACTACCTGAACACCGATGCAAAAATGGTGGGCCTGCCGCAATCCGGCCGCGTTACGCGGGAAAATTTCAATACGGCTACTTTCCTGGGGGACAGCATCACCGAAGGTATGGCTGTGTATGCCACCGGCTTTCAGAATGCCCAGGTCCGCGGCTACCGCAGCGCGGGACCCCAGATCATCGTAAACAACGCAGTGGTGCATGACTATGCCCGCAATGTGGACGAGGCGGCACTGGATGCGGTGGTGGCATCCCAGCCGGACTTTTTGTATGTGCTGTTTGGCACCAATGCGCTGGTGAACCAGGGAAACGAGGATTCCTTCGTTGCCTATTATGATAAGATGATCGAGATTCTGCAGCAGAATCTGCCCGGTGTTGCCATTTATATCCAGGCGATTCCCGGCGTGCAGGAAACGGTCGTTCAGACAAAACCCGGCCTGGATAACGCCCGTATTCAGACGATCAACAATATGCTGGCCAACATTGCTCTGACCCGAGGCTGCTATTTCCTCAACATCCAGGAAGCTCTGACCTACCCGGACGGCAGCCAGATTGATGAGTACCAGACCAGTGATGGCATTCATATGGGACCTTCCGGCTATGCAGCCTGGACAGAGTATCTGCAAACCCATGCGGCCTGGGACCGACGGAACAAGTATGAAGGTACCAGTCCTTACTATATTCTCGGTTCGTGATGAACGTGGCGCTTATAACGTGCTTTTTTAACAAAAAGTGCGTTATAAGCGCTTTTTTCGTATCTGATTGATCTCCTCCTGCAAGAAAAATGACTATTTTGCACAAATCGACAAGAGGGCTTGATAAAATTTTAGCGGTTTATTACAGAAAAGTCTTGAAATTCGTGTCTGAAACAGGTAATATAGAATCAATAGAACCACAAAAATCAGTGGGTCTGTCCGATAAGGACCCACACAAGCATGGTTTCGTAAGGGGAGATCAAATTGAAACAGCAAGAAAAGGTGCCAAAACCTTCCGACCTGCCAATCTATCTGTTCAAGCAGGGAAATAATATGGAGGCTTACCGCTATTTCGGCGCACACCTTTGCGAGCAGGACGGCCAGGCGGGCGTTGTGTTCCGCCTGTGGGCTCCGCATGCAAAGGCTGTTTCGGTAGTGGGGGACTTCAACGACTGGATGCCTACGTCCCACCCGATGCACAAGGTGGATGACGGTATCTGGGAACTCTTTATTCCCGGCATCAAGCAGTTCGATGTGTACAAATACTGCGTAACCACGCCGGCGGATGAGCTGATTTATAAAGCCGATCCGTATGCCTTCCATGCCGAAACACGCCCCTCCAACGGCAGCAAGGTTTATGAACTGAGCGGTTTTACCTGGACCGACTCCGCCTGGGAAGAAGAGCAGAAAAAACGTGATGTGATCAACGGGCCGATGCTGATCTATGAGCTGCATGCGGGCAGCTGGAAGATGAAGGCAGACGGTGTCCCGTACAACTATTCCGAACTGGCCGACGAGCTGATTCCCTACATACTGGATATGGGCTATACCCATGTAGAGCTGCTGCCCATCACCGAATACCCCTTCGATGGCAGCTGGGGCTATCAGGTCACCGGATACTATGCACCCACCAGCCGGTATGGCACGCCTCATGACTTCATGGCTTTTGTGGATAAGCTGCACAATGCCGGCATCGGCGTCATTCTGGACTGGGTGCCCGCCCATTTCCCCAAGGATGCCTACGGCCTGTATATGTTCGACGGTGCACCCTGCTATGAGGACCCGAACCCCCGCCGCGGTGAACACAAGGAATGGGGGACCATGGTCTTCAACTATGGTATGCCGGAGGTACAGAGCTTCCTGATCTCCAGCGCTCTGTTCTGGATCGAACAGTACCATGTGGACGGCCTGCGTGTGGATGCTGTGGCCAGCATGCTGTATCTGGACTACAACCGCCGCGATGGCGAATGGGAACAGAACGTGAACGGCGGCAAGGAAAACCTGGAGGCTATTGCGTTCCTGCAGAAATGCAACAGCACGGTTCTGGGCCGTTATCCCTACAAGATGATGATCGCCGAGGAATCCACCGCCTGGCCGCTGGTCACCAAGCCGGCAGCAGATGGCGGCCTGGGCTTCAACTTCAAGTGGAACATGGGCTGGATGAACGATATGCTCAGCTACATGAAGACCGACCCGTTGTTCCGCGCCGGCAATCACGGCAAGGTGACGTTCAGCTTCTTCTACGCTTTCAGCGAAAACTTTGTACTGCCCATCAGCCACGATGAAGTGGTGCACGGCAAGTGCAGCCTGATCAACAAGATGCCCGGCGACTACGAACAGAAGTTTGCCAACCTGCGCACCTTCTATGGTTACATGGCCGCACATCCCGGCAAGAAGCTCCTGTTCATGGGCCAGGAATTCGGCCAGTTCATCGAATGGGATGAGAAGAAGCCGCTGGACTGGATGCTGCTGGGTTATGATAAACATCATCAGCTGCAAAGCTATGTCCGCGACCTGAACAAGTTCTACCGCGAAACCCCGGCCATGTGGCAGGTGGATTACAGCTGGGAAGGTTTCCAGTGGATTGTGCCGGATGATAACCAGCAGAGTGTGATCGCATTCCTGCGTCGTGACGCCCAGGGCAAGATGGTCCTGATCGTCTGCAACTTCAATCCTGTTCTGCGGGAAGGGTACTCCATGGGCGTTCCCAATTCCGGCAGCTATAAGGAAGTCCTGAATTCCGACGACGTCAAATATGGCGGCGGCGGTGTCACCAATGGAACGGTGCGCAGCAAGAAGGGGGCCATGCACGGCTTTGAACAGCATATTACCCTGACGCTTCCGCCACTGTCCACGATGTATTTCAGCGTACCCGCACCGCGGAAGAAGCCCGTCAAGAAGGAAGGCGCCGAACCGGCCAAGGCAACCAAAACGAGCAAGACTGCCAAGTCCGAAAAAGCGGCCAAGCCTGCTGCACGCAAGGCTACTTCGGCTACCCGTACGCGGAAAACCAAGTCCAACCCGTCTGAAAAGATGGAAGGAGATATTTGAACCACTGCAAAAACCATATTTTTAAGGGGAGAAACATTATGGCAAAAGAAATGATCGCAATGATCCTGGCCGGCGGACAAGGCTCACGCCTTTATGTGCTGACCCAGAAGCTGGCCAAGCCGGCGGTGCCCTTCGGCGGAAAGTACCGCATCATCGACTTCCCGCTTTCCAACTGTGTCAACTCTGACATTGATACGGTTGGTATCCTGACCCAGTATCAGCCGCTTGTTCTGAATGAATATATCGGCAATGGCCAGCCGTGGGACCTGGACCGTCTGCATGGCGGCGTGCATGTTCTGCCTCCGTATCAGCAGGCCAGTGGCTCTGACTGGTACAAGGGCACGGCCAATGCGATTTATCAGAATATTTCCTTCATCGACCGGTATGACCCCCAGTATGTCATTATCCTGTCCGGTGACCAGATCTGCAAGCAGGATTACAGCGATTTCCTGCGTTTCCATAAGGAAAAGAACGCCGAATTCAGCGTCGCCGTTATGGAAGTGCCATGGAGTGAAGCTTCCCGCTTCGGTCTGATGGTCACCGATAACGATGATCGCATCAACGAATTCCAGGAAAAGCCGAAAGACCCGAAGTCCAACCTGGCATCCATGGGCATTTACATCTTTAACTGGGATGTGCTCAAGGCTTACCTGATTGCCGATGAGGCTGACCCCAACTCCGAAAATGACTTCGGCAAGAACGTCATTCCGGCACTGCTCAAGGACGGCCGCCGCATGTATGCGTACCGTTTCAGCGGCTACTGGAAGGACGTGGGAACCATTTCCTCCCTGTGGCAGGCAAACATGGAAGTGCTGGACCCCTCTCATTCCGGCATCAACCTGTTTGATGAAAACTGGAAGATCTACTCCCGCAACTCCGGCCGTCCGTGCCAGCAGATCGGTATGGATGCCGACATTGAAAACTCTATGGTCACCGAGGGCTGCAAGGTCAACGGTACCGTCAAGAACTCCATCCTCTTCCCGGGCGTTGTGGTCGAAAAGGGCGCAACGGTGGAAGCTGCGGTCGTCATGGGCGGCACGGTCATCAAGGCCGGCGCCACTGTGGCACACTGCGTTGTGGCCGAAAACTGCACCATCGAAGAAGGCGCTACCGTTGGCAAGATGCCCGAGGGTGGCCTGAATATTGCCGAACCCGGCGATGTGGCAACGCTGGGTGCCGGTGTCAAGATCGGCAAGGGTGCTACGATTGGCCCCAAGGCAATGGTTTCCAATGATGTAAAGGATGGTGAGGAACAATGGTAAGCAGCAACGCAAACGCTCTGGGCGTTATTTTCGCTAACTCGTATGATAACCTTGTCCCCGAACTGGTGGCGGAGCGCACGATGGCCTCCATCCCGTTTGCGGGTCGTTACCGCATGATCGACTTCACCCTGTCCAACCTGGCCAATTCCGGCGTGGATAATGTTTCGATCATCGTGCGTAAGAACTATCACTCCCTGATGGACCATCTGGGCGCCGGCCGTGAATGGGACCTGACCCGCAAGCGCGGCGGCCTGAACATCATCCCGCCTTTTGCCGAGCGCAGCGTTAAGCTGTACTCCGGCCGCGTGGATGCCCTGGCCAGCGTTCTGTCCTGGCTGTCTGCCCAGAAAGAGCGCTATGTGATTTTGTCTGACTCGCATATTGCGATGAACTTCAACTTCAACAAGCTGCTGGAAGCCCATGTCAACAGCGGCGCGGATGTGACTATGGTTTACAACCGTGCCGAAATCCCCGATGGCGCCCGCAACGATAACTACACCATCCGTCTGGATGCCAACGGCCGTGTGACCGAACTGCTGTCCAACGACTATCGCCCCGGCATGCAGAACCTGTCCATGAACTTGTATGTTATCGAGCGCGAGAGCCTGATCCAGCTGGTCCGCGACGCCGCGGTCCGTGGCCTGGTTTACTTTGAGCGCGACATTCTGGCCCGTAACCTGAACCTGCTGAATGTGCAGGCGTACGAGTTTACCGGTTACGCCGCTCGCCTGGCAGATATGAAGAGCTACTTCGACGAGAACATGCGCCTGCTGCAGCCGGGCAACGTCGACCAGCTGTTCGATCCCGCCAATCCCATTTACACCAAGATTCGTGATGATAACCCCACCCGTTACATTGCCGGCAGCAAGGTCAAGAACAGCCTGCTGGCCGATGGCTGTGTCATTGAGGGTGAGGTCGAGAACAGTGTGCTGTTCCGTGGCTGCGTTGTCAAGAAGGGCGCCGTGGTCAAGAACAGCGTGCTGATGCAGGATACCATTGTGGAAGAAAACTGCTCCGTGGAGTATGTCGTGACCGATAAGAACGTACATATCACCACCGGCAAGCAGCTGTGCGGCACCGATTCGTTCCCGGTGTTCGTCGCCAAGAACCACACGGTTTGATCGCTCAAAAGGGCGGGCTGCCACATCTCCCCGGCGGCCGCGCCTGATTGAGAGGGCGGGGGAGTCTCCCGCCCTTTCTTTTATTTCTATCCGCGCGCTGCGCGTGAAATAACCGCAAGGAGGCTACCATGAGAATTTTGTATGCAGCCAGCGAAGCAGCCCCGTTTGCCAAATCCGGTGGCCTGGCCGATGTGGCCGGCGCTCTGCCGAAGGCCCTTGTTCGGGATGGCATTGATTGCCGTGTGGTGCTGCCGTTGTATAATGATCTGAAGTTTAAGGATACGCTGACCTATGTTACCAACTTCAGCGTTCCGGTGGGCTGGCGCAGCCAGTACTGCGGCTTGTTCAAGGCGGAACGTGACGGTGTGACCTTTTACTTCATCGACAACGAATATTACTTCAAGCGCAGTGGTCTGTATGGCTTCTACGATGACGGTGAGCGCTTCGCCTTCTTCTCCCGCGCCATTCTCGAAATGCTGTTCTACACGGATTTTGAACCGGACATCATCAACTGCAACGACTGGCAGACGGCACTGACGCCCGTATACCTGAACCTGTATTATCGTCATCTGGATAAGTTCAACCGCATCAAGACGGTATTCACTATCCACAATATTGCGTATCAGGGCAAGTATGGCCTGGATATTCTGGAAGATACCTGCGGCATTGGCAACCGGGACGCCCATGTGGTCGAGTACGACGGCTGCGCCAACTTTATGAAGGGCGCCATCGAAACTGCCGACAAGGTCACGACCGTCAGCCCCACCTACGCACAGGAAATTCTGGACCCGTGGTTCAGCCATGGTCTGGATGGTCTGCTGCGCCAGAAGCAGTACAAACTGTGCGGCATCCTCAACGGTATTGATGTGGACGTATACAACCCGGCCACCGACCCCGACATCGCCAAAAATTATGATGCCGATACCTTCCAGGATGGCAAGGCTGTTTGCAAGGCTGCGCTGCAGGATGAAATGGGCCTGAATAAGGATGGCAGCCCGGTCATGGCTATGGTCACCCGTCTGGTTGGCCATAAGGGCGTGGACCTAGTCCGCTCTATCGCGGAGGGCCTGCTGCAGCAGGGGATCGAACTGGTTGTTCTCGGCTCCGGTGAGGCACAGTACGAGAACTTCTTCAATGAGCTGTGCGCTCGTCATCCGGGACGCGTGGGCGTGTACATCGGCTTTAACGCCAAACTGGCACAGCGGATTTATTCCGGTGCTGATATCTTCCTGATGCCGTCCCGTTCCGAACCCTGCGGTTTGGCCCAGATGGTTTCCTGCCGTTATGGCACCATTCCGGTGGTTCGTGAAACCGGTGGCCTGCGCGATTCGATCCATGACTCCGGCGACGGCTTTGGCAATGGTTTTACCTTCGCCAATTACAATGCTCATGAACTGTATGAAGCCTGCTGGCGTGCCAAGGAAGGCTACTGGCAGAAAGATGGCTGGCCGATTCTGGTCCGCCGTGCCATGGAGTGTGACTTCAGCTGGGCCAACTCTGCCAAGAGCTATGAAGGGCTGTATAACGAAGTCGTTAACCTCTGGTAATTTTCTCTGAACCGCAAGGTTGCCCCGTCGGGATAAGAACCCGACGGGGCAACTTTTTGGTAAATTGCACCGAATCCACACATTTTACAAACAAAATGGATACAAACGGCGCGTATTCTTATTATGCTGCAATTGCGAGGAATCTACGGTGCTGAAGGATGTGGATGATATGCCGACAAAGACGAAAAAGCCGCGGACCGGTCCGGCGGTGATCGGTGTTGTGGCGGCTGCGGCCATGCTGGCGCTTGCTGCGCGTGAAATGTTTCCGCTTGTTGAGGAAAACAATGTGCAGGCCGAAGATGCAGCTGTAAAAGAGGCTGTTTCTTCCGAAACGCAGCCGACATCAACGGAGAAACCCGCTGATCTGGTGCAAAGCGAAACGGAGGAACCGGTGCTGGAAGAAAGCACTTTCTCCGGGTGGGACGTGCAGCAGCTGGATTCATTCTGCGCACAGCAGCCCAGCGGCTTTTCCGTATATGCCCAGGATCTGGAATCGGGAGAAATCTATACATATAATGAAGACATCGAATATTATCCGGCCAGCACCCTGAAAGCAGCGTATGCACTGTGGCTGTGCGAACAGGCAGAGCTGGGAAACCTGGATGTGGAAGGCAACGTGAAAAATCCCTATCCATTTGGTGCGTTGGCCAATACAAAGATGGAACCGTATGATGGTATTTCCTCCATTCCTGCCTGGGATGTCATGTATGCCATGATCACCGTCAGCGATAACAATGCTATGGATATGCTGGTTTCCACCTGGCCGGGATCGGAAGAAACCGGCTTCTGCGATTTCCTGGCGGAACTGGGGTTCCATGCACCGTATTCCTGTACAATGACGTTGGATGATGGAATCAATGGCATTATGAACGTGCAGGATGCCGGACTGCTTATGCAGGCCTTGTATGAATATTTTGAAACCGGCACCAGCACGGCACTGCAGCTGCAGGACTGCTTCCTGGATGCAGAACATCCGGCTCTGTATGTGCCGGATGGGGTGGAAGCAGCCAAAAAATACGGCAGTTGGGACTATGCGTTCCATGATTTTATGATTGTCTATGCGGAGCGTCCCTACATTCTCTGCTGTATGACTGATCAGGGGGATCAGAACGTGGATTTCCCACCGGCCGTGGTTGAGGCTATGCAGGAGCTGGGGCGGCTGATTTACGAACAGGAAAGCGCCTGAGCACTATAATCGAAGAATAAAAGCCCGATGCTGAAAAAGGCATCGGGCTTTTTGCGTTTATTCGGTTTGCAGGTGGTTGTTGACCCACTTGATCAGCATATCCAGGGCAACCTCGTTGCGGCCGCCTTCCGGCACGATCAGATCGGCCTTGCGCTTGCTGGGCTCCACGAACTGTTCATGCATGGGCTTGACAGTGGTCAGATATTGGGTCACGACACTGTCCAGCGTGCGCCCACGGGACTTTACATCGCGCACGATGCGCCGCAGGATGCGCACGTCAGCGTCGGTGTCTACAAAGACTTTCAGATCCATCATATCGCAGAGCTCGGCAGAATCAAAAATCAGAATGCCTTCCACGATGATGACCGGGGCGGGGGAAACCGTCACGGTCTTGTCGCTGCGGTTGTGTATGGCGTAGTTGTAGACCGGAACCTGCACGGATTCGCCGCGCCGCAATGCTTTAAGGTGTTCCACCAGCAATTCCGTGTCAAAGGAATCCGGGTGGTCATAATTCAACTTGCAGCGTTCCTCATACGGCAGCTCGTCGTGCCGCTTGTAATAGCTGTCGTGGTTGATGACGCTCACTTCATGCTCGCCGAAATGCTCGCGAAGACGTGCGGTCAGGGTGCTTTTTCCGCTGCCCGTACCGCCCGCAATGCCAATGATGGTGGTTTTCATTCCAAAACGTCCCCTTCACTTTTTATACCGTAAACGTGATCTGACGTCCGGTGGGCTGATAAGCCCGGAAGCTGACCCCGGCCATGCGCAGCAATCTGCGGCTGGCAATGCTCATGTCGGCATCGTGGTATTTGTCCGAAAGATAAACAATTTCCTTGATGCCACTCTGGATGATGCTCTTGGCACATTCATTGCAGGGGAACAGGGTCACATAAACCCGTGCACCGCGCAGGTCACTGTGGGCCGAATTCAGAATGGCATTGAGCTCGGCGTGGCACACATACATATACTTGGTTTCCAGTGCCGGCCCTTCCCGTTCCCAGGGCATGTCGTCGTCGTTACAACCGATGGGCATGCCGTTGTAGCCAAGAGAAAGAATCTTGTTTTCGGGGCTGACGATGCACGCCCCCACCTGGCTGCTGTTGTCTTTGCTGCGCATGGCAGAAAGCAGGGCAATGCCCATGAAATATTCGTCCCAGCTGATATAATCGGTGCGCTTCATCGTTTCACACAACCTTTCTTCCGCCGGCCAAAACCGAAGCGGATTTCACATCTTGCTATTATTATACTGTCCCCGGCACAGCCGCGCAAGCCCCTGTAAAAAGCCTGTCAAACTTTTGTGAAGTCGGGCGGGTGGCGGCGTTGTGCGCTGCGCAGATATTTGCTGCGGGTTGCCTCGCCGCCGCGCAGATGTCGTTCGGCTTTGTTTTTTTGCAGTACTTTGCGCACCTCTGCCCACAGCCCTGGGTTCAGCCGCCGCAGTCGTGTCTGGTCTTTCCATACGGTGCTCTTGCTTACACCGAACACCCGCGCGGCTGCTCGCACCGTAGCGCCGCTGCGCACCAGATACTGCCCGATTTGCACGGCGCGTTCCTCGGGGTCACCTTTCATACGCAAACCTCCCTTATATAGGATCGTTTGTCCAACCCTATGCCGGAAAGATTTTGCGTATGACAGTGGTTCCGCACACAAAAAACAGCCCCCGAAGCAGAAGTCTTCGGGAGCTGTGCTTTATAAAAAACAAAATTCGCTCAAAATGAGAAAAACGGAAAGCAAACCGGCTTTACACTGCCGGCAGCCTTATTCGTAAGTACGCCGTCCGGCAAACACGCACAGCGGGCGGGTGGACTTGCCGGTGCCGATAAGCTGTACAGCGGCGGCCAAAGTGGCGCCGGCGCTGGTGCAGGCGGGAACGCCGTCAAAGAATAGGGCTTCCCGGGCGGCGCGTTCTGCGTCGGCGGTATTGACGGTCAAAACTGTGTCCACTACATAGGGATTGTAGTTTTCCGGCACAAAGCCGGGGCCGATGCCGGAAATACCATGATGCCCGATAAATCCGCCGGAGATGGCGGCGCATTCGCTGGGCTCCACGGCCACAATACGGATCATACTGTTCCAGGCTTTCAGGTATTCGGCCACACCGGTGATGGTGCCGCCACTGCCTACACCGATGACAACCGCGTCAATGGAATCGCCGCAGGCTTTCAGAATCTGGGGCCCTGTTACCCGGCGGTGATATTCGGGATTGTCATCGTTGGCAAAATAATTGGTGTAATATCCGTTGTACCGCTTGGCGGTGTCGGCCGCTACACGCTCCAGCGCTTTGCGTCCGCCGCCACTGCATACCACGATGCGTGCACCCAGATTTTGCAGGTGCTGCCGGCGGGAGGCAGGCAGGCTGCTGGGAACAACCAGAATACAGGGGTGCCCGGTGGTGGCACAGGACACGGCCAAGGCTGCGCCAAAGCTGCCGGAGCTGGCTTCCACCACCGGCATGCCGGGCTGCAGCGTGCCGCGCTCAGTGGCAAAGGCCAGCATGGTTTCGGCCACACCGTCCTTGCAGGTGCCGGTGGCGCCGCCAAAATCCAGGTACGCCAGAATGCTGGATGCAAGGCCGTGGCGTCCCGAAAAGCCGGAAAGACGCACCACCGGGCACTTATATACATCCTGATAATAGCTTTGCAGGATGGCCAAGAGTTGCCACCGTCCTTTCGGGAAAAAATCGCTTTTTGCGTCAGATACTTATTCATTATATCATAAAGCGGCAAGGTTTGCATCCTTTTCCGGGCACAAAATCGGGACTGCTTCTGTTTACAGATTCTGTCGGCAGAAAAAATCACGTCAAACGCCGGATTTTGCTTGACAGGTACACGCCGGAGTGCTATAATTCATGTGCTGTAAAGAAAAAAGCTTTACATTGTCGAAGGGAAGGAGGCGCCGCCGTGGCTCCCAAAAGCCAGAAAGATCTGACGTTTTCGGTGCTGCTGGATTATTACGGCCCTGTCCTGACCGAAAAACAGCGCGACATCCTGACAGAGTATTATGATGAAGACCTTTCGCTGGCCGAGATCGCCGAAAATTACGGTATCACCCGCCAGGGTGTGCGCGACGCCATCAAGCATGGCGAAGCGATGCTGACTGAAATGGAGAAGAATTTGGGCTATGCCGAAAAGGATGCCGCCCAGCGCGCTGATCTGGATCGTCTGCAGCAATTGGTCATGGAAATCCGCTGCTGCAACACCGGCTTGTTTACACCGGTGCCGCAAATCGCCCGGGATACGGACGAGATGCTGGCCATCATCCAACGATTGAATACCTGATGCCAGGGAGGGAACACAATGGCATTTGAATCACTGAGCGAACGTTTGTCCGGCGTGTTCAAAAAGCTGCGCGGTAAGGGCAAACTGAACGAGGCCGATATCAAGGCGGCTATGCGCGAAGTTCGCATGGCTCTGCTGGAAGCCGACGTCAACTATAAGGTTGCCAAGGATTTCTGCGCCCAGGTTTCTGAGAGAGCCATGGGACAGGAAGTCATGGAAAGCCTGACCCCCGCCCAGCAGGTCGTCAAGATCGTCAATGAAGAACTCACCAAGCTGATGGGCGGCGACGAACCCCAGACTTTGCACATCAAGAACAAGGGTCAGACCGTAATTATGATGTGCGGCCTGCAGGGTAACGGCAAAACCACCCACGCTGCCAAACTCGGCAAGTATTACCGTGGTCAGGGCCGCCGCCCGCTGCTGGTGGCCTGTGATATCTACCGCCCCGCAGCCATTGATCAGCTGCGGATCGTCGGCCAGCAGGCTGGTGTGCCGGTGTTTGAGATGGGTACCGAAAAGCCCGAAATCATCGCCGCCAAAGCAATGGCATATGCCCGGGACCACGGCAACGACATCGTGATTCTGGATACCGCCGGTCGTCTGCAGATCGATGATGAGCTGATGGGCGAGCTGGTCCGCATCAAAGAAGCGGTGGAAGTGGACGAAACTCTGCTGGTTGTGGATGCCATGGCCGGTCAGGAAGCCGTCAACGTGGCCAAAACCTTCAACGAGAAGGTGGGCATCAGCGGCGTTATCCTCACCAAGACCGACGGCGATACCCGCGGCGGTGCGGCTCTGTCCGTTCTGGCCGTTACCGGTAAGCCCATTTACTTCCAGGGCACCGGCGAGAAGCTGGACGCTCTCGAACCTTTCTATCCTGCCCGTATGTCCAGCCGAATCCTGGGCATGGGCGATGTCCTTTCGCTGATCGAGCGTGCGCAGTCCGTACAGGATGACAAGGCGGCCGAACAGGCAGCCCGGCGCATGATGGAAAATAAATTCGACCTGAATGATATGCTGGCTCAGTTTGCCCAGATCAAAAAGATGGGCGGCGCGGCTGCGCTGCTGGGCATGCTGCCCGGCGGCAAACAGATCGACCCCGATCAGATCGATGACAAGGCCATGGCTCATATCGAGGCCATCATCTATTCCATGACCCCGGCTGAGCGGGAACATCCTTCCATCATCAACCCCAAGCGCAAACGTCGCATTGCGGCGGGCAGCGGCCGCACCGTTGAGGAAGTCAACAAGCTGCTGCGCCAGTTTGAGATGATGCAGAAGGTAATGAAGAAAGCCAAACGCAATCCCAAAGGTTTCATGCGCAGCCTCGGCGGGCTGGGCGGGCTCAAGGGCCTGCGGTAAGCAACAAGGTTATCTCTCCCGGATACGGGGTGGATATATAATCAGGCCCCGTCCGGGCCGTCAAAAAAACCAAGACTTTTTTGGAGGAAACACATCATGGTTAAGATTCGTCTGCGCCGCCTGGGCGCCAAGAAGAACCCCTTCTATCGCGTTGTTGTCGCTGACAGCCGCTTCGCTCGTGACGGCCGTTTCATCGAGGAAATCGGCTACTACGATCCGACCGCTGAGCCCTCTGTCGTGAAGATCGACGCCGAGAAGGCTAAGCAGTGGCTGGCCAACGGCGCTCAGCCGACCGACACTGTTCGCACTCTGCTGAAGAAGGCCGAGATCCTGTAACCTGTCTAGCGTAAGGGAGGGACCCCAGATGCAGGAACTGCTGATTGCCGTTGCCCGCGGTCTTGTGGAAGACAAGGACGCGGTGCGGGTCACGGTTGACCCTGCGCGTGAGGACGGCACTGTCGTCTACCACCTGAGCGTGGCCGAAAACGATATGGGCCGTGTGATCGGCAAACAGGGCCGCATCGCCAAGGCGATCCGCGTGGTCATGCGCGCCGCTGCCGTCCGCCAGGGCGAAAAAGTTGTGGTGGAGATCGACTGACACTCCATTGCTTTCCGCAAGCACTTTGCCCCCGGGCAAGGTGCTTTTTTACTGAATGTCTTTCCGGAGGTTGACCTATGTCTGATTTTCTCCCTGCTTTCAAAGTCGTCACCACCCATGGTGTGCGCGGCGAAATGAAAGCCCAGCCCCTGTGTGACGGCGCGGCGTTCCTGGCCCGCATCAAGCGGGTGTATACCTCTGCCCAGGGAGGCGGAGAAACCGCGCTGCTGGGCGTCCGTGCCCAGGGCAATATGCTGCTGGTGCGGGTGTCCGGTGTGGATACGATGGATGCTGCCCGCGCCCGGGTAGGGCATACCTATTACTTTGCCAAGCAGGAGGCCAAACTGCCAGAAGGCCGCTACTTCATCGATGACCTGCTGGGCTGCGCGGTCACGGATGCCGAAACCGGCACTGTGTACGGTACCATCACCGAAATCGATCATCCGGCAGCGCATGATGTGTATACCGTGCGCCGGGAGGACGGCAGCACATCGCTGTTCCCGGCTGTGCCGGAGTTTCTGGACCGGGTGGAACTGGCCTCTCGTACCGTGTATGTGCGCCCGATTCCGGGCATGTTCGACCAGCCCGTCAACGGGGACGAGGAATAAACCATGCGCATTGATATTGTGACACTCTTCCCGGAACTCTGCCAGAGTTTCCTCGGTGCCAGCATCCTGGGCCGTGCAGCGGATAAAGGCCTGTTTGAGGCACACTGCCATCAGATCCGGGATTATACCACCAACAAGCAAAAACAGACCGATGACTATCCCTATGGCGGCGGCTGCGGTATGGTGCTGTATGCCCAGCCCATTGCCGATTGCCTGCGGGACGTGATCCGCCAGTGCGAGGAACAGGGGAGAGCCCGCCCGCATATTGTCTTTATGACCGCCGGCGGTCAGCCCTACAATCAGCAGATTGCCAAGCGCCTTGCCAAATGCGATTCCCTGACCCTCGTGTGCGGCCATTACGAGGGAATCGACGAGCGCGTGATTGAAGCCTTTGCCGATGAGGAAATTTCCATCGGGGATTACGTTCTGACCGGCGGCGAACTGGCCAGCCTGGTGGTGGCGGACAGTGTGCTGCGTCTGCAGCCCGGCGTTCTGGCCGAAGAACAGGGCTACCAGGAGGAGAGCCACTGGGATGGCCTGCTGGAATATCCCCAGTACACCCGCCCCGAAGTGTGGGAGGGCCGTGCGGTACCGCCGGTACTGCTGACCGGGGACCACGGCAAAATCACGACCTGGCGCGCCCGGCAGGCCCACGCACGCACAGCGGCCCGTCGCCCGGACCTGTATAAGGACTGGTGCCTGCGCCATCCGCTGCGCCTGCGCCGCTGGAAACGCAGCGAGCGGGCGGAATTGGTCCGCACGGAAGAAGCTTGGAATGCTGCGGCCGCCATCTATGCCGAGGCCTGGCAGGCAATGTGCCGGCCGATCTGTACAGCGGCCTATGTGGCAGAACATACACCGGAAAAAATGCGCGCCGAGCTGGAAGCCGACCATGCTGGCGGATGGGCGTTTTACCTGCACAGCACAGCCGGAAAACCGGATGCCATGGTAGGCGTTTGCCATAAAACCGGGGAGATCGGCCGTCTGTATGTGCAGCCGGAAGCACAGGGGCAGGGAATTGGTGCCCTGCTGCTGGAATTTGCCCGTAAAAAGCTTTCGGAACATGCGGCGCCGCACCTGTTTGTGCTGGATGTCAATCTGCCGGCGCAGGCATTGTATCTGCGCATGGGATACCGGTTTGACAGCGTGGCAAAAGTATATGATCCGGCCGAAAATCCGGCAGCATCGCAGCTTTGCCGGGAACTGAAATTCGTCTATGCGCCGACCAAAAACGCTGAATGACAAAGCTTGTCTTGACTTTTTTGTGCTGATTCACAACAGTGTTGAAAATAAACTGGTTAAAATGTACAAAGAACGGGTGCAAGGTTTGTCGGAAATGCGGAATCCTGACAAATTTGTGCTTTTCCACTGTACAAAGTCGAAGAAATGGGATAAAATAAAATCATCCGGGCGGCTACCTTTAGTGCAAATACCGCCTGACACTTGCCCGCGGTAGAAAAGCTTGGGCGTATTATTTTCACAAAGTAGGAGAGAATAGCTATGTACGTTAAAGAAGTTACCGTTGAGAATCAGGTTGGTCTGCACGCTCGTCCGGCTACGTTCTTCATCCAGAAGGCCAACGAATACAAGTCTTCCATCTGGGTTGAGAAGGAAGAGCGCCGCGTCAACGCCAAGTCCCTGCTGGGCGTCCTGAGCCTGGGCATCGTTGGCGGCACCACCATCCGCATCATCGCGGACGGCACCGACGAGCAGGCTGCTGTTGACGGTCTGGTTAAGCTGGTCAATTCCGGCTTCTCCGAGTAATCCTGTATTTCTCTTCGGCCGGGTGGTGTAACCACCTGGCCTTATTTTATTTTGCAAGGGGATTCCATGACCAAACAAGAACTGTACAAAAAGGCCTGTATGCTGCCGCTTCTGCCGGGCGTATATATCATCCGGGATAAATCGGATGAGATTATTTACATCGGCAAAGCTAAGCGCCTGCGCATCCGCGTTTCCCAGTATTTCCGGGAAGGTGTTCCCCATGACGCCAAGGTCACCCAGATGATCAACCATGCCTTCTCCTTTGACGTGATCGTCTGCCAGAGCGAGTTTGAGGCGCTGGTGCTGGAAGCCAGCCAGATCAAGGCCCATACCCCCAAATATAACATCCTGCTCAAGGATGACAAGGGGTACAGCTATGTCAAGATCACCAAAGGTGATTGGCCCCGTATTTCCGCGGCGTTGCAGAAAGACGATGAGAATGCCGATTATATCGGTCCCTTTACCTCCTCCTTTGCGGTGCGGGAAATGGTGGAAACGGTGCAGGACTGCTTTTTGCTGCCCCGCTGCAACAAGGAGTTTCCGCGGGATATCGGCAAGGGCCGCCCCTGCCTGAATGCCCACATCGGCAAGTGTATGGCGGTATGCAGCGGCAAGGTCAGCTGCCAGGCCTATAACGAGGCCGTACAGGGAGCACTGCAGATGATCCGGTACGGCAAAAAAGACATTCTGCGCCAGCTGCGGGAAAAGATGGAGGCGGCCTCCGAACGTTTGGACTTTGAATCCGCCGCCATCCTGCGGGACCAGATCGCCGCTATTGAGCGGGTGGCAGCCGGGCAGAAGGTAGTCATGGAGAGCGGCACCGAGATGGATGTGGTGGCGCTGGCCGGTACCAGCCGGGCGGTATGTGCTGCCGTGCTGCGCTACCGGGAAGGCCGCCTGACCGACAAGCGGGAGTTTGTCTTTCATGATACCACCGACATCGCCGCTGTGAGGGAGGAATTTCTGCCGCAGTATTATCTGAACGGCGAATATGTGCCCAAGACGGTGGCAGTGGATGCCCTGCCGGAGGCCCACGAGGCCCTCAGCGAAGCGCTGGCCCAGGCCAAAGGCAGCAAGGTGGAGCTGTATGTGCCCCAGCGGGGGGACGTGGCCAAACTCGTTACGATGGCGTACACCAACGCGGTGGAGCGTCTGGGCCGGGAGAGCGGACGGTATACACGGGAAGAAAAACTGCTGGAAGAAGCCGCCCAGGTCCTGGGGCTGAAGGCTCCGCCGCGGCTCATTGAGAGCTATGATATATCCAACTGGGGCGATGGCTCCAGCGTCTGCGGCATGGTGGTATTCAAGGATGGAAAGCCCTACCGCAGCGGTTACCGCCGTTTCAAGATGCGGGATGTGGCCGGTACCGATGACTATGCCTCCTTGGCCGAAACGCTGGGGCGCCGCGCTGCCGAGTATGAGGCTGCGCACCGCGGGGACAAACCGGACGGCCCCGGCAATCAGTTTGCGTCGCTGCCGGACCTGCTGCTCATTGATGGCGGCAGGGGACAAGTTTCGGCCGTGCGGGATGCCCTGCGCGATACCGCCCTGGAACATGTGCCCACGTTCGGCATGGTCAAGGATGACCACCATCGTACCCGTGCCATTGTGGATGATGCAGGCCGGGAAATTGCCATCAACCGTCACCGCAATATCTTTACGTTTGTCACGGCCATACAGGATGAAACGCACCGTTATGCCAACGATTACCGCAAGCGTCTGATGAAGAAAAAGTCTTATGCCGCCACGCTGACCGCACTGCCCGGTGTGGGTGAAAAGACATCGGCCGCCCTGCTGGCTCATTTTAAGACGGTGGGAGCCGTCAAGGCAGCCTCCATCTCTGATTTGGAGGAGGTCAAGGGCATCAGCCACGCCAAGGCAGAAAAAATTTACAACGCATTGCGGGCCTGAATGGGCTTGCGGGCCCTGTTTCGACTTGACAATACCCCACAAAGACTCCATAATAGATGGGATAAATAGAGAATCCTTCGCTTCAACACTGAAAAGAAAGGCAGGTGCCGCCATGATGCGAGTAATCGCAGGGGCCGCACGCGGCAAAAATTTGGCCGCCCTCCCGGGCGAAGACGTTACCCGCCCCACCATCAACCGCGTCAAGGAGGCTATGTTCTCCAGCGTGCAGTTTTTGCTGCCGGGGGCACAGGTTCTGGATCTGTTTGCAGGCAGCGGGCAGCTGGGCATTGAGGCGCTTTCCCGCGGTGCGGCACAATGTACGTTCCTGGATGCCAGCCCCGATGCCGTACGCATTGTGACGGCCAACTGCCGCACGGCCGGCGTACAGGAAAAGGCCCGTATCTCCTGCGGGGACGCTTTCAATTATCTGCATACCGCCCGCGGTCCTTTTGACCTGGTGCTGCTGGACCCGCCGTTTTCCCACGGAACACTGGCCAAGGTTCTGCCCTTGCTGGAACGCAGCGTGGCGCCCGGCGGTGTGGTGCTGTGTGAGAGCGAACTGGAGGCGGAACTGCCGCCGCAAGCGGGCAGCCTGCATCTGATAAAGCAATACAAGTACGGCAAGATTCTGGTTAGCCGTTATGAGAGAGAGGGACAGCCATGAATGTGGAAGAACTGCTTGAATTGATGGAAGAAACGCTGGAAGAGGGAACTGCTGTACCGTTTGCGCCTTCCAAGCGTGTGGTCGATGTGGACCGCATGCGTGATATCATTGACGAGGTGCGTAACAACCTGCCCGATGAGATCCGTGACAGCAAAAAGATCGTGGCCGACCGGGAGCAGATCCTGAAAGGCGCCCGCGCCGAAGCGGATGGTGTGATTCACCAGGCGGAAGAGCGTGCCCGGGCTCTTGTTTCGGACCAGGAGATCGTCAAGCGCGCCCAGCAGCGTGCGGTGGAGATTTTGTCCTCCGCCCAGTCACAGGCCAAGGAGATCAACCGCAGCGCTACAACCTACTGTGAAACGATCCTGAAAAACTCCGAGGAGGTGCTGGCCCGCAGCGTGGCTGACATCAAGAATACCCGGATGAATCTGCGCAATGCTGCCGCTCGTGGCCTGCGCGGACCCAAAAAGTAAGTACATATACACATAACCTTACTCCCCATTTGTGAAAGCAGAGCCGCCGACCGGATGCCCCGGCCGGCGGCTCTGCTTTTGCTGTGCCTGCCACCGGATACGGACCGCCGGGTAAGCCGTACACCCCATTCCCGGTTTTCTCCTTTTTTGTGCACCGGGTCACATTTTTTCCCCACCATCCACCACCCTTTTTGCAGATGTGAAAAATCCTTGTCCAAGGCGTTTTTTTGGCCCTGCGGGCTTGCTTTTTGCCCTGTAATTTGGTACTATGAATGTAAAGCTGTGGGTAAAAAAACCTTAAAATGGTTTGAAGTGGGTAGTTTTAAACGCTTTCAACGGCGTTTTCCACCGCAGCTTAACGTAAGAACGATGAAAAAACGGGAAAAGCTGACGGAAAGGGGGACGGTTCGACATGTTCGTGGGTCGATTCGATTATGCTATCGATGCCAAGGGCCGGTTGAACTTTCCTGCCAAGTTCCGTGACGGTATGGGTGAAACTTTTATCGTGGCCCGCTGGCTGGACCACTGCCTGGCCGCTTTTCCCACCGAGGAATTCGAAAAGGTGGCCGAGCGCATTGCCGAAAAGGGCCTGGTCAAAGGCCGTCAGGTCAGCCGGATGCTGTATTCCTCCGCCACAGAGGTCACGCCCGACAAACAGGGCCGTATCCAGCTGCCGGCAGAACTCCGGCAGTACGCACACCTTTCCCACGATGTCACCATCACCGGCAACCGTACGTTTGCCGAAATCTGGGACACCGATACCTGGAACGCCAACCAGGCCGCATCGGATGAGGATTTCACCGCGGCTATGGAAGAACTGGACTTTTAAAATTCATGCGCGACGCGCAAAAAGGATATTGAAATGGAATTTTCCCACATTCCCGTATTGCTGCAGCCCTGTCTTGACGGGCTGGCCATTGATCCCACCGGCATTTACTTGGATGGTACGGCCGGCGGGGCAGGGCATTCCCGTGAGATTGCCAAACGCCTGACCACGGGGCGGCTGATCGCTCTCGATCAGGACCCGGATGCGGTGGCAACAGCTACCGAAAGGCTTAAGGGTCTTCCCGCCCTTGTGGTCAGGGCCAATTTCCGGCAGGCGGCAGAGGTACTGGATGAGCTGGGAATCGAGCAGATCAATGGTGCCTTGCTGGACCTGGGCGTGTCCAGCCACCAGCTGGACGAAGCCTCCCGCGGCTTCTCCTATCATGCGGACGCCCCGCTGGATATGCGCATGAGCCAACAGGGCCCCACGGCCGCCGACCTCGTCAACACGCTCCCGCGGGAGGAGCTGGCCCGCATTTTGCGGGAATACGGCGAGGAACCGTACGCCTGGCAGATTGCCGGCAAGATCGTACAGCACAGGGAAGAGGAACCCATCACCACGACCCTGCAGCTGGCTGATCTGGTGGCGGCGGCCGTGCCGCCCAAGGAACGCCGCAAAAACAAGAACCCGGCCCGCCGCACGTTCCAGGCCATCCGCATTGCAGTGAACGGGGAACTGGACGCCCTGAATGAAGGGCTGGAGGCCATCTTCTCCCGCCTGGCACCGGGGGGACGGCTGTGCGTGATCACCTTCCACAGCCTGGAAGACCGGCTGGTCAAGAACAAGTTCCGCCGCTGGGCGCAGAAATGCACCTGCCCGCCGGAACAGCCGATCTGCACCTGCGGCGGCGTGGCAAAAGCCACCCTCATCACGCGTCATCCCATCGAGGCGGACAGCGAGGAACTGGAGGAAAACCGCCGCAGCCGGTCGGCTAAGCTGCGGGTGCTGGAAAAGAATTGAACGACCGTAACAGGGCCTTTGAAGCATAGAGGGGGGGGCCGATCATGACTTCGGCAGCATATCAGATGAATCATGCAGAGTATATCCGCCGCGCACCGCGTGTGCGGGTGGTGCGCGGCGGAAGGTTCCGGTTCGGCCGTGTGAAAGATGCCATGCGCCAGGCAGGTACCGTCCTGCTGGTGGTAGTGGTCCTGGCCTTGATTACGGCTATTGTGGCCGGGCAGGCCAAACTGACCGAGCTTTCCGGTGAGATTGATGCTACCCGCAGCGATCTGGCCGACGCACAAACAACGTACGAGTATCTGTCCGGCAAAATGGACGAGATCTCCAACAGTGCCAACATTGAGGACGTGGCCCAGAACCGTCTGGGCCTGGAAAAAACAGACCCCAGCCAGGTCACCTACATCCGGGTGGACGATGAAAGCGTAATTGAAAAAAGTGCCACCAAAACGGATGAGATTCTGGATGAACTTTACACCGCTGCCTTGAGCCTGATCGGCAGCTTTGAACCGTAACACAAGCCCAAAAGCGTGCATCCCGCGTCGGGGCACGCTTTTTGCCTTTTTATGACCCCTGCAAGGGACGGAAGGACATCAACATGCAGAACAACCGTGACAGGCAACCGAACCAGCACCCCATTAACAACGCGCTGCGTGTGCGCACGTTGTTTCTGGTGGCGCTGTTTATTATTTTCGGCATGGGTCTTTTGATCTACCAGCTGTATGCCCTGCAGCTGCGGGACCCGGAAAAGTATCGCGTGGGGGCGGCAGAACAGCAGCTTTCGGACGAGGAAATCCCGGCTTCCCGCGGGACGATTTATACCTCTACGGGTAAGGTCCTGGCCAAGAGCACAACGGTGTGGAACATTATTGCGGACCCTTCCCGCTGCAATGAAAAATACATTGCCCAGGCTGCACAGGATATTTCCAACCTGCTGGGCGGCAGTGTGTCTGCGGACAGCATTCTGGAAAAGCTCAGCGATACCGACAGCCAGTACAAGGTCCTGGCAAAGAATGTGGACCTGCCGACCAAGGATGCGATTCTGGAATATGCCAACACCAAGCGCCCGCTCAATGACGGCGACCCGGAAGAAGACTGGGAAACGGTGCTGAACATCTATACCGAGCAGACATCCACCCGCAGCTATCCCTACGGCTCGTTCCTGTCCTCGGTGCTGGGCTTTACCAACGCCGACGGCGAGGGCATTTACGGCCTGGAAAAATCCTACCAGGAAGAGTTGGCCGGAACGCCCGGCCGGCGTATCACCAGCCAGAACGCCTGGGGCTATACTTCGGATGACGAAGGCGATCTGTACGAGCCCATCAACGGGTACGACCTGCATCTGACCATTGACGACCAGGTTCAGTCGGTGGTGGAAAAGTACCTGGGCCAGGCCTTGAAAGAGTACAGCGTCAAGAACCGCGGTACCGTCATTGTAATGGACGTCAATTCCGGCGCAATCCTTTCCATGGCGACCATGAACCAGTTTGACCCCAATGACCCCTACACCATCGCGGACCCGGAAATGGCCGCCGTTCTGGACGATGAAACCCTCACCGCTGATGAGATCGACCTGCTCCAGTCCCGGCTGGGTGAATCGGCGGTGGCCTCCATCGTGGAGGACGGGGTGCTCAGTTCGGATGAGTACTCTACCCTGCAGGGTTATATCCGTGAAGCCCAGTGGAAGAATAAGAGCGTGACCGAACTGTATTACCCCGGCTCTGTCTTCAAACTGGTCACAGCGGCCTCGGCCCTGGATTCCGGCCTGATGGATGCCAGCCAGGTTTTCTACTGCAACGGCAACCTGACTGTCAACGAGGGCACCCAATGGGAAACTACCTACGGCTGCGCCAACGGAGCTATCCATGGACCACTGGATATGGCGGGTGCGTTGGAAAAGAGCTGCAACCTCTATTTCATTCAGGTGGCAGAGCTGATGACGCCGGAATTTTTCTATAACTATTATCAGGCCTTTGGTCTGGATGAAGTGACCGGCATTGACCTGCCCTATGAATCCAAGGGGATTTCTAAGACCCAGGACGATATGGAACGGGTCAAGACCGACCTGTATTCCACCGCCTTCGGTCAGACCCAGAAGCTCACCGCTATCCAGATGGCCACCGCCGTTTCTGCGGTGGTCAACGGCGGGTATCTGGTCACCCCCTATGTGGTGGACAACATGACCGACGATGCCGGCAACGTGGTCAGCCAGACCCAGCCCAATATCCGCCGCCAGGTCATTTCCGAGGATGTAAGCAAACAGCTGCGCGCCATGATGGAGAATAATGTGGGCGGCGGCAAAGATGGCTACTCCTGCCGCAACGTCTATGTGGCCGGTTACTCCATCGGCGGTAAATCCGGTACGGCAGAGCAACTGGACCGCAGCAGGCGTTCCGATGGCGACTATCACAAACAGATCAGCTTTGCCGCTGTTCTGCCTGCCGAAGATCCGGAAATCCTGGTTTTTGCGGTGCTGGACGACCCCCGCTGGGTGGAAGACTTTGCCTCTCAGATCGTGGCTCCCATGGTGGGCAACATCATCAGTGAGATTGCTCCGTATCTGGGCATTGAACGTGATGCCAATTATGTGGAGCCGGAAAGTGTCAAGGTCCCCAACGCCGTTGGTTCCCGCTGGTCTTCCGCGCAGGCGGATCTGAATAAGCTGGGGCTGGGCCATCAGCTCATCGGTTCCGGCAGCGAGATCGTCTACCAGTACCCCTATTCGGGAACGTCGGTGCCGGCGGAATCCACCGTTTACTTCTATACGGATTCCACCACTGGCAGCCTGACCACGGTGCCGGATGTCACCGGCAAGACCGGCACTTTTGCCAGCCAGATTCTCAAATCGGCCAACCTGAACGTCAAGGTGGAAGGGGATGCCAACGGAAAAGTGGTATCCCAGGATGTACAGGCATCTTCCAGTGTGGAGTTTGGTACCATTGTGACTATCCAGACCGAGAGCGACACATCCACAGACACAACAGATACGACCGATACAACAGACACAACAAATACAGATACAAATACAACCACGCAAGAAGGAGAATGAGGAGGGAACCGAATGAAACCTATTCATGCAAACGAACTGCTGGCCGGCCTGACGCTGGCCCGCCCGGTAGAAATTACGGCGGTCGTGACCGACAGCCGCAAGGTACAGCCCGGCTGTGTCTTTGTCTGCTTCCCCGGTGCCCGGGTGGACGGACATGATTTTGCCGCCGCTGCCTACCAGGGAGGGGCCGAGTATGTGATTGCCAACCACCCGGTGGACGGTGTGCCGGAAGACCATCTGGTCATCACGCCCTCCAGCCATATGGCCATGCTGCGGATGGCTTCCAATTACCGGACCCTTTTCAGCCCGCTGATGATTGGTGTGACCGGTTCGGTAGGCAAGACCACCACCAAGGAATTCTGCTATGCGGTATTGTCGGCCTTCGGCAATACCCTCAAGACCGAGGGCAACCAGAATAACGAGATCGGCCTGCCCAACACGCTGTTCCGCCTGGAGGACGCCACCGAATATGCGGTGGTGGAAATGGGCATGAGCGCACTGGGCGAAATCGCCCGGCTGACCCGTACGGCACGGCCTTCTGCGGGCATCATCACCATGATCGGGGTGTCCCATCTGGAAAATCTTGGCAGCCGTGAGAATATACTGAGGGCAAAGCTGGAAATCTGCCAGGGCCTGCCGGACGGAGCGCCGCTGGTGCTGAACGGGGACGATGAGCTGCTGCGGAGTGCCGCACTTCCGGCGCGTCTGCGTCCGGTCTGGTTCAGCCTGGAAGATACCGGCGCGGATGTCTGCGCCGTGGATATCCGGGATGAGGAAAAAGGTACTTCGTTCACCCTGCGGGATCAGGAACACGGGGACTTCCCGGTGTATATTCCCACCCAGGGGCTGCACACGGTCCGGGATGCGCTGGCTGCTTATGCGGCCGCTACCCGCCTGGGACTGGACCCTGCCCGTGCCGCTGCGGCACTTTCCAACTACCAGACCACCGGCATGCGCCAGAACATTGTGCACCATGGCGGAGTTACCTTTATTGAAGATTGCTACAACGCCAGCCCCGACAGCATGCGTGCGGCGCTGGACATCCTGAACCGCCAGGTCCCCGGGCCGGACGGCCGCCGTATTGCGGTGCTGGGGGATATGCTGGAACTGGGGTCCGCCTCCGAACAGGCACACCGCCAGACCGGTGAATGGGCGGCTGACGTGGTGGATATTCTGCTGGCCGTGGGGCCGAACAGCGCCGCCATGGCCGAGGCGGCAAGCCAAAAAGTAACAACATTGCATTGCCAAAATACGCAGGAAGTAGTAGAATATCTAAGGTCGCATCTGCGCCCCGGCGATGTGGTTCTGGCCAAGGCCAGCCACGCCATGCAGTTTGAAGAAATGCTGCACAGCCTGTACGCGGAACTTCCCGACCACGCATAAGACTACAACCTGATATTTGGGGGAATTACCATATGGGGATGATCGTGTCCTGGATGCTGATCGCGGCGGCAATTGTTGCGTTCTGCGTCACTGTTGTTTCAGGCTTTTTCCTGATCCCGGCGCTGCACCGCCTGCACTTTGGTCAAACAATCCGGGAGGACGGACCTACCTGGCACAATAAAAAGCAGGGCACTCCCACCATGGGCGGCCTGTGCTTTATACTGGGTATTCTTCTGGCGTGCGGTGTGGTGTACGCGGGGCTTTCGGCCCGGGCGCCGGAACTGGTGGCGCCCCAGCAGGTGCAGGGGGGACTGTTGGTCCTGTTCCTGGCCTTTGGTTCGGGCTTGATCGGTTTCCTGGATGACTTTGTCAAGGTGGTGCGCCACCGCAATCTGGGGCTGTATGCCTGGCAGAAACTGGTCATGCAGTTTATTGTCACCGGTGCCTTTATGGCCGGCCTGCACAGCCTGGGTCTGATGACCACCATCATCATGGTGCCGGTTGTCGGCGCTGTGGACCTGGGAATCCTGTACTATCCCATTGTCTTCTTTGGCATCATTTTCCTGGTAAACGCCGTCAACCTGACCGACGGTCTGGATGGCCTGTGCTCCTGCGTGACCTTTGTGTCCATGCTGGGGTATCTGCTGGCCGCCAGCATGCTGGGATTTTACCATGTGGCAGTGCTGTCCACCGCCACCGCAGCCGCCTGCGCCGGGTTCCTGGTCTGGAACTTCTATCCCGCCAAGGTGTTCATGGGGGATACCGGCAGTATGTTCCTGGGCGGCATGGTCACGGCTCTGGCTTTTGTGATGGGCCGGCCTGAACTTGTAATCTTCTTTGGCATCGTCTTTATCTGGGATGCCATGACCGTTGTGATTCAGCGTGTGTACTACAAGGCAACCCACGGCAAGCGTATTTTCCGCATGACTCCGATTCATCATGCGTTTGAGATGCGCGGCTGGAAGGAAGCGCGTATTGATGCTTTCTTCAGCATGATTGCCGTGATGGGTGTGGCGCTGGGTCTTTTGTACATTTATCTTGCGTAACATCCTGCACCGTTCCCTTTGCAGGAAAGGAGGGACCTGCCCGTGACAGCTGCACAGTTTCTTGACCTTGCCTTCGGCAATCTGATTCGTTTTTTCCGTGATGCCGCATTCCGCAAGGAGGACCATGGGCCTGTTTCGTGGGGGTTCGTCGGTACACTGCTGCTGGTTTTGTGTTATGGCCTGATCATGCTGTTTTCTTCCAGCTATGTCACGGCCTATTACCGGTTCGATGATATCTATCACTACATAAAGCCACAGGCAATTCTGGCTGTTCTTGGCCTGATTCTGATGTGGTTTATTTCCAACATCGATTACCATGCGCTGCGGCATCTGTACCTGCACATGTATGTCATCCTGATGGGCCTTCTGGTTCTGGCACTGTTCAGCAAAGAGATCAACGGCGTCCATCGTTGGGTATACATCTTCGGCACCAACGTGCAGCCGTCGGAGATCGCCAAATTCGCGGTTATTCTGTGGATCGCCATGTATACAGACAGCCACTATGAGAAGCGGAACACACTGGTGCACGGTATGATCATGCCGGTTCTGCCGGTTCTGCCCATTGTGGTATTGCTGTATATGGAACCCCATAACTCGGCCATTTTGCTGATTTGTATGATTGTGGCAACCATGCTGCTGTGCGGCGGCTGCGCTTTGCGCTGGATGCCCCTGATGGCCGGCCTGGGCGTTCTGGGTATTTACCTGATGCTGACAGCCAAAGGCAACGACGTTGCCAATGAACGTCTGGGTGCCTGGGGCTTGTTTGCCGAAAGTGATGTGGACCTGGGTTATCAGACGACCCAGAGCTTGTATTCCATTGCATCCGGCGGTCTGACCGGCCTTGGCATTGGCAATAGTCGTCAGAAAGAGCTGTGGCTGCCAGAAGCCACCAATGACTTTATCTTCTCGGTTGTGTGCGAGGAATTGGGCTTTATCGGTGCGCTGCTTTGCATCGGCCTGTTCGCGGCGCTGATTATCCAGGGCATTTTGATTGCACTGCGCTCGCCGGATTATTTCGGCAGTATGCTGGTGATCGGCGTGGTTGCGCAGATTGCCTGGCAGGTGTTCTGCCATATCGGCGTTGTTACTGCCACGCTGCCCAATACAGGTATCAGCCTTCCGTTCTTCTCCTCCGGCGGCAGTAGTCTTTTGCTGCTGCTATGTGAAATGGGCGTTGTCTTAAGTGTATCAAGGGCCGGCAATGCGCACATTGCGGCCCAGCGACAGAAGAGGCAGGATGAATTGATGCGCCGCTTGCATGGCGGAGCACCCACACGCAAGGTCTATCGCCGGCGGGAAAATGTCAGCGGCTGACACCCGCGGCTTTTGGGTATAGAGGCAAAGGGAGGAAACAACATGCGCGTTTTGATTGCAGCCGGCGGCACAGCCGGACATATCAACCCCGCACTGGCCATTGCCGGCGCGCTGAAGAAAGCGGACCCGTCTGCGGAAATTCACTTTGCGGGACGCCGGGAAGGCATGGAATATGGCCTTGTCACGGCAGCCGGATATCCGTTCCATCATATTGAGATCAACGGCTTTCAGCGCCGCCTGACCCTGAAAAACATTGGCCGCAACATCCAGGCCATCTACCATCTGGCCCTGTCCGGTCCCCGTACCGCAGCCATCCTGCGGGAGGTGCAACCCGACCTGGTCATTGGCTGCGGCGGTTACGTCAGCGGCCCGGTGGTCCGCGCGGCCGCCAAGAAAGGCATCAAAACCGCCATCCATGAGCAGAATGCCTTCCCCGGTGTGACCAACAAGCTTCTGGCCAAGGATGTGGATGTGGTTTTTGCCGCCAGCGCTGCCGCAGTAGAAAAACTGGGTGCCCCCGACAAGACGTTGGTGGTGGGCAACCCTGTCCGCCCGGAAATTCTGACCCAGGACCGTGCCGCAGCCCGTGCGGCCATCGGCGCGGGGGACCGCACCGTGATTCTGAGCTTCGGCGGCAGCCTTGGTGCCCGCCGCATCAACGAAGTGGTGGGGGCGCTCTGCGGTTGGGAACAGAAAACCAAGCAGAATGTCCTGCATTTGCATGCCACCGGCAGCCGGGGCGTACAGCTGTTCAAAGACTTGGCCAAACAGGAAGGTTTCACCCCCGGCCCCGACCTGGTGGTGAAGGAATATATCCAGAATATGCCGGAACTGCTGGCCGCCGCCGATTTGGTGATCTCCCGCTCCGGCGCGCTGACGCTGGCAGAGCTGGAAGCCATGGGGCGTGCCTCCATTTTGATTCCCAGCCCCAATGTGGCCGAAAATCATCAGTATTACAACGCTCTGGAACTGCAGAAAGCCGGTGCGGCGGTGGTGATTGAGGAAAAAGACCTTACCCCGGAAAAACTGGTTGCTACCGTTCAGGAGCTGTTGGCTGTCCCCGGCAAACTGGCTGAAATGGGCCGTCAGGCCCGGACTCTGGCCCAGCCGCGCAGCCTGGACATGATTACCGAACGTCTGCTTGCTTTGGTGAAAACCGGCAAGTAAGGCGAAAACGCCCCACCATGTGCGGGGCGTTTTGCGCGTATAATCCCATTATTTCACAAACACAGAAAGGAGGCCGCGGATGGACCGTGACCAGCGAAGCCGCCGGCAAAAAGCCGCCGCGACCCCGCCGCCCAACCGCCGGCCGGCACCCCGCAGCATGAAGAGCCGCCTGGGCCTGACAAAACAGGGGCAGCCGTCCGCCAACCGCCAGGCCCCCAACGGTCGGACCGGCGGACAGGCCTCCCGGCCGCAGCAGCGCCCGACCGCACAGCGAAACGCCGGGAATGCTGCCGGAACACGCCGCCCGCAGCCGCAGCAAAACCCGCAGAAGCCCGCGTACAGGCAAAATCCCAATCGTCGGCCGCCGCGCCGTGTGACCCACGCCGAGCAGCTGCGCCGTCGTCGCCGCCGCGCCATACTGGGAATGCTTCTGGTGCTGGCAGCACTCGTGGCCGGCATTATTCTGTCCATCAATCTGCTGTTTAAGGTGACTGATTTCCGCGTTGAAAATACGGACGGTTCCACACCGGCCAATACCGGTATTTATACCGAGGATCAGATCATTGATTTGCTGGGAATTGCGGAAGGGGACAGCCTGTTCGGGTTCTCCACCCAGGAAAAATCCCAGCTTCTGCTGAATAGCCTGCCATATCTGGATGTGGCGGAAGTGGATACACAAATGCCCAGTACCGTGGTTGTCAAGGTACAGCCGGCAACAGAGCGCTTTATGATGGAATATGGTGGTCAATGGCTGGTTCTGAGCGATCACCTTAAAGTGCTGCGCACCAGTGACAGCCAGCCAGAAGATTTGATCTGGCTGGAGGCAAATGCGCCCCAGGGGCAGCCGACCACACCGGGAAGTTTCCTCTCTGTACAGCAAAGTGAGGAGCAGGCAACAGCGGAAACCAGCCATATTTCCGCACAGGATACGCTGGAGCAGCTGATGCAGGAACTGGAAGCCAACAATTTGTTGGCTGGCGTTTCGGTTATTGATATGACCGACTTGACGGAACTGAACTTCCTTTATCAGGGACGAGTTTCCGTCACCCTGGGTACGGCAAATAACCTGGATTACAAGATACGCTTTGCGGCGACCCTGATCCTGGATGTGGATGGTACGGGTTTGACCGCTTCTGACCGTGGTACACTGGATGTGAGCCGTCAGTTGGAGGACGGCAATATTGAGGCCACCTTCAACGCTGATACCAGCACGCCCACACCGGAACCGACCCCGGAAGGGGATACGGATACCGGTGATGGGGACAGTTCGGAAGAGCCTACTCCGGCACCGGAACCCACGCCGGAACCGGAAGGCTGAGCCAAGATTCACACATTCAAGTGTTCCGGCAAAAATAAACAAAGCAGCCCCCGCGGCTTCTCCCATAAAAGGAGTGCCGCGGGGGCTGTTTCATGTATTGTGGGTGCTGCGCCTTACGGACGAAACAATCAGACGCTCAGTTCAGCCTTCTGGCCCAGGGCATCAGGATTGGCATCCAGCAGGGGACGGATGTACTGATCCAGATATTCCTGAACCTGTTCGGGTGCACGGCCGGTGAAAGCTTCCGGCGTCAGTTCGGCCTCGATTTCCTCACGGGTCAGGCCAAAGGCTGGGTCAGCCTCCACGCGGGCAATCATATCGTTGGGCTTGCCCTCCTGTTTGACCACAGCGGCAGCGGCCACAGCGTGTTCACGCAGACGCTCGTGCAGTTCCTGACGGTCGCCGCCCTTCTTGACGGCTTTCATCATGATGTTTTCGCTGGCCATAAACGGCAGCTCTGCCATCACGCGGCTGCGGATGACCTTGGGGTAGACAACCAGGCCGTCCGAAACATTCAGCAGGATGTTCAGGATGGCATCGGCAGCCAGGAAACCCTCGGCCATGGCGATGCGCTTGTTGGCGCTGTCATCCAGGGTGCGTTCAAACCACTGGGTGCCGGCGGTCATGGCCGGATTCAGCACATCGACCATCAGGTAACGGGACAAAGCGCAGATACGCTCGCAGCGCATGGGGTTGCGCTTGTACGGCATGGCAGAAGAACCGATCTGGTTCTTCTCAAACGGCTCTTCCATTTCCTTGAAGTTGGCCAGCAGGCGGATATCGGTGGCCATCTTCATGGCACTCTGGGCAAGACCAGCCAGGGAAGACAGCACATTGTAGTCCACCTTGCGGCTGTAAGTCTGGCCACAGACCGGAACGACCTTGTCAAAGCCCATCTGAGCGCAGACATCGGCCTCCACAGCCTTGACTTTGGCGGAATCGCCGCCGAACAGCTCCATGAAGCTGGCCTGGGTGCCGGTGGTGCCTTTGACGCCGCGCAGGGCCAGCTCGGAAGTCTGGTGATCGATCTCCTGCAGGTCCATATACAGCTCGTTCATCCACAGGGTAGCACGCTTGCCGACGGTGGTCAGCTGTGCGGGCTGGCAGTGGGTGTAGGCCAGGCAGGGCATGTCCTTGTATTCATCGGCAAACTTGGCCAAATTGGCCAGCACGCCGATGATCTTCTTGCGGACCAGTTCCAGGCCCTGCCGCATGATGATGATGTCGGTATTGTCACCCACATAGCAGCTGGTGGCTCCCAGATGGATGATGCCCTTGGCGTGGGGGCACTGCAGACCGTACGCATAGACGTGGCTCATCACATCGTGACGGACCAGCTTTTCCCGCGCGGCGGCTTCCTCGTAGTTGATGTCATCCTTGTGGGCTTCCAGCTCGGCAATCTGCTCATCGGTGATGGCCAGGCCCTGCTTCTGCTCGGCCTTGGCCAGTGCAATCCACAGACGGCGCCAGGTACGGAACTTGTTGTCGTCAGAGAAAGTATACTGCATCTCGTCCGAAGCATACCGGGTGGAGAAGGGCGAGATATAACGATCATGTGCCATTGAAAAACTCTCCTTATCTGTCGGGAGCGGTGTATTACAGCTTGAAGTAATTCACGCCGCCCTCAAAGATGGGCTGATATTTGTCGCCGCCCACGTTCTTGTACAGCTGGTCGGCGCTGCGCTCGCTGTGGCCCATTTTGCCGAACACACGGCCGTCCGGGCTGGTGATGCCTTCGATGGCCAGCACGCTTCCGTTGGGGTTGTAGCGCTGGTCCATGGTGGGCACGCAGTTCAGGTCCACATACTGGGTAGCAATCTGACCATTGTCAATCAGCTGCTGAAGCAGAGCATCGTTGCAAACAAAGCGGCCTTCGCCGTGGCTGATGGCAATCAGATGTTCGTCGTTGACATCGCACTCAGACAGCCAGGGGCTCTTGTTGGAAGCCACGCGGGTACGGACCAGCATGCTCTGATGGCGGTGTACGGTATTGAAGGTCAGGGTCGGGTCGTCCTTGGTGATGGGGCGAATCTCGCCGTAGGGGACAAGACCCAGCTTGATCAGTGCCTGGAAACCGTTGCAGATACCCAGAGCCAGACCGTCGCGCTCGTTCAGCAGGCGGTTCACCGCGTCTGCCACAGCCGGGGCGCGGAAGAAAGCCGTAATGAACTTGGCGGAACCATCCGGTTCGTCACCGCCGGAGAACCCGCCGGGCAGCATCAGAATCTGGGCCGCATCAATTTCCTTGACCAGAGCCTCGCAGCTCTCGGCTACGTCGGCGGGGGTCAGATTCTTCAGGACCAGCACATGGGGATCACCGCCGGCACGGCGGAAAGCGCGAGCCGTATCATATTCGCAGTTGGTACCGGGGAAGACCGGAATAATCACCCGCGGAGTGGCCAGACGAACGGCCGGGGCTACACGCTGGAACGGATTGCAGCGGTATTCCAGTGCCTTGACTTCCTCGCCGGCACGGCGGTAGGGGAAGACCGGCTCAAGCTTGCGCTCCCACAGCTCTTGCAGATGAGCCAGATCCAGCTCTTCATCGCCCACACACATGGTGTAATCCACGGTGGTGAAGCCCAGGAATTCACCGGCGGTGGCATCCAGCAGTTCCAGGATGACTGCGCCGTAGCAGGGCTCAAACAGGCGTTCCGGACGGATATCCTTGCTCAGTTTCAGACCCACATGGTTGCCCACGCACATCTTGAACAGGGCTTCGCCGATACCGCCGAAACCGGGCGTGGCGGCAGACAGGACCTTGCCCTCGTCGATCATCTGTTCCACGATCTTGTAGATGGAGAGCAGGCTGTTGACTTCCGGCAGGCCGTCCTTGTACTGGGGTTTCAGAATGACGACCGAGCTGTTGGCCTTCTTGAATTCAGGGCTCAGCACATCGCGGGTATTGCCGACGGCCGTGGCAAAGCTGACCAGCGTGGGAGGCACATCCAGTCCCTCGAAGCTGCCGGACATGCTGTCCTTGCCGCCGATGGAGGCGATGCCCAGGCCCATCTGGGCATCCAGAGCGCCCAGCAGAGCGGCCAGAGGCTTGCCCCAGCGTTCCGGCTTGTCGCCCAGATGCTCGAAGTATTCCTGGAAGGTCAGATACATATCTTCGTGATGGAAACCGGCGCAGACCAGCTTGGTGACGCTCTCCACCACGGCCATGTAAGCGCCGCGGTAGGGGTCGGCTTCGGTCAGGTAGGGGTTGAAGCCCCAGGCCATGCCGGAGCAGGTGGTGGTTTCGCCATCCACCGGCAGCTTGGCGGCCATGGCCATGGACGGTGTCAGCTGGTACTTGCCGCCGTAAGGCATCAGAACGGTAGCGGCACCGATGGTAGAGTCGAAACGCTCGCCCAGGCCCTTTTTGCTGCAAACATTCAGGTCGCTGACCATGGCTTCCATCTTTTCGGCCACGGTCTTGCCGGGCCATTTCGGCTTCCAGGTCTTGCCGGATTCGATGTGAACATCGGCATGGCGCTCAGCACCGTTGGAGTTCAGAAATTCACGGGACAGATTGACGATCGGGGTGCCGTTCCATTCTTCCACCATCCGCTTTTCTTCGGTGACGGTGGCAACAACGGTGGCTTCCAGGTTTTCCTCATTGGCCAGTGCGATGAAGCGGTCGGCGTCTTCCGGGGCGACAGCCACAGCCATACGCTCCTGGCTCTCACTGATGGCCAGTTCGGTGCCGTCCAGGCCCTCGTACTTCTTGGTGACCTTGTTCAGATCGATGTGCAGACCGTCGGCCAGCTCGCCGATGGCCACAGAAACGCCGCCGGCACCGAAGTCGTTGCACCGCTTGATCATGCGGCAGGCATCCTCGCGGCGGAACAAACGCTGCAGTTTGCGCTCGATGGGGGCGTTGCCTTTCTGCACCTCAGCGCCGCAGGTTTCCAGGCTGGACAGCTTGTGTGCCTTGCTGGAACCGGTGGCACCGCCGATGCCGTCACGGCCGGTGCGGCCGCCCAGCAGGATGATCACATCCCCGGGAGCGGGCTCTTCACGGCGGACATGGCTGGCAGGCGTGGCGCCAACCACGGCACCGATCTCCATACGCTTGGCCACATAGCCGGGATGATACAGCTCATCCACCTGGCCGGTGGCCAGACCGATCTGGTTGCCGTAGCTGGAATAGCCCTGGGCAGCGGTGGTCACCAGCTTGCGCTGGGGCAGCTTGCCGGGCATGGTTTCGGATACGGGCTTCAGCGGGTCGCCGGCACCGGTCACGCGCATGGCCTGATAGACATAGCTGCGGCCGGACAGAGGATCGCGGATAGCGCCGCCGATGCAGGTGGCGGCGCCGCCGAAAGGCTCGATCTCGGTGGGATGGTTATGGGTTTCGTTCTTGAACAGGAACAGCCAATCCTGCTGCTCGCCGTCCACATCGCACTTGATCTTGACGGTGCAGGCGTTGATTTCTTCGCTCTCGTCCAGATTCTTCAGGATGCCGCGCTGTTTCAGGGCCTTGGCGCCGATGGTGGCGCAGTCCATCAGGGTGCGGTTCTTGGCATTGCGGCCGGTTTCATCCCGCAGGGCCATGTAACGGTCAAAGGCAGCCTTGACGATTGCATCATCGATGGTCACATTGTCCAGAATGGTGCCGAAAGTGGTGTGGCGGCAATGATCGCTCCAGTAGGTGTCAATGACACGAATCTCGGTGATGGTGGGGTCGCGGTCCTCGCTGCGGAAATAGTTCTGGCAGAACACGATGTCGGCATGGTCCATGGCCAGGCCCTTCTCCTGCCGGAAAGCTTCCAGGGCCTCGTCATCCATCTGAATGAACCCGGTCAGGGTTTCCACGGCAGAGGGCACTGCAAACTGCATTTTCAGCGTTTCGCGCTCATCCAGGCTGGCCTCGCGGGCTTCCACCGGGTTGATGACGTACTTCTTGATGGCGGCCAGATCCTCCTCGGATAGATCACCTTCCAGAATGTACACCCGGGCACTGCGCACGTCGGGGCGTTCGCCCTGGCTCAGCAGCTGGATGCACTGGGAAGCGGAGTCTGCGCGCTGATCAAACTGACCGGGCAGATACTCCACCGCAAAGATGGTGCCGCCCCCGGGCAGCTTGTCATAGGTTACGTCCACCGGGGGTTCGCTGAACACGGTGGGGACGGCCTTTTCAAACAGGTCGCGGTCGATGCCTTCCACGTCGTAGCGGTTCAGAAGACGCAGGCCTTTCAGGCTGGAAATGCCCAGCAGTTCGGTCAGCTCATGGAACAGTCCCTGCGCTTCGCCGTCAAATCCGGGCTTTTTCTCCACATAAATGCGGTAAACCATTCAATTTTCCTCCTTAACGGCAGTTCAATGCGGCCATGGCGCGGGCGCCGATGTCGCTGCGCTTGTGTGCGCCGTCAAAATGAATCTGCTCTGTGGCTGCATACGCCTTCTTCAGCGCGCAGGCCAGATCGGGAGCGGTGGCGGTCACGCCCAGCACACGGCCGCCGGCAGTGACCAGGGTGTCGCCTTTGCGGGCGGTACCGGCATGATAGACGGTCACATCGGTGGCGCCGGGCAGCTGGCCATCGGTCAGGCCGGTGATCTCCTTGCCTTTTTCATAGGCCAGGGGATACCCGCCGGAAGCCATGATAACGCAGGCCGCAGCACCGTCAGAGAACTTGACCTCGGTCTTGTCCAGAGTGCCGTCGGTGGTGGCCTGCATGATGGTCAGCAGATCGCTTTCCAGCAGAGGCAGCACCACCTGCGCTTCGGGATCGCCGAAGCGGCAGTTGTACTCAATGACCTTGGGACCGTCGGGGGTCAGCATCAGGCCAAAATACAGGCAACCTTTGAAGGGGCAGCCTTCCGCCTGCATGGCGGCAACAGTGGGGGCAAAGATGGTGCGCATGCACTCTTCAGCCACTTCGGGGGTATAGTAGGGGTTGGGGGCCACAGTGCCCATACCGCCGGTATTGAGCCCCTCGTCATGGTCCAGGGCGCGCTTGTGGTCCATGCTGGAAACCATGGGAACCACGGTTTTGCCATCGCAGAAAGACAACACGCTCACTTCGGGACCGGTGAGGAATTCTTCCACCACCACATGGTTGCCGGAAGCGCCGAACTTCTTGTCCAGCATGATCTCTTTCAGACCGGCTTCGGCCTCGGCCTCGTCCTGGCAGATCAGCACACCCTTGCCCAGCGCCAGACCGTCGGCCTTGATGACCACCGGGTACTTACCGCGGCTGCGGATGTACTCCATGGCGGAGTCGGCCTTGTCAAAGGTTTCATAGGCAGCCGTGGGGATGCCGTACTTCTTCATCAGATTTTTGCTGAAAACCTTGCTGGCCTCGATGCGGGCAGCGGCAGCATTGGGACCGAAAGCGGGAATGCCCACTTTGGCCAGTGCGTCCACCATACCCAAAGCCAGGGGATCATCCTGAGCCACCACGGCATAATCGAAGCCTTCCTCTTTGGCAAAGGCGACCATGGCGTCTACATCGGTGGCCTTGATGTCCTTGCAGATGGCGTCATAAGCGATGCCGCCGTTGCCCGGGGCACACCAGATCTCGGTGCACTGGGGGCTCTTTTTCAGCGCGCGGATGATGGCGTGTTCGCGCCCGCCGCCGCCAACGACTAAAATCTTCATCGCAAAAAACTCCTTTGCGTATCAGTGATGGAACAGGCGGATGCCGCAGAAAGCCATCACGATGCCGTACTTGTCGCAGGTATCAATGACCTGCTGGTCACGGATGGAACCTCCCGGCTGTACAATGGCATCCACACCGCTGCGGCGGGCACGTTCGATGTTGTCACCGAAGGGGAAGAAGGCATCGCTGCCCAGGCTCACGCCGTGCACCTTGGACAGCCAGGCTTTCTTTTCCTCGGCGGTCAGGGGAGAGGGCTGCTCGGTAAAGGTTTCGGCCCAGACGTCGTCACCAATCACATCCTCCGGCGTATCGCCGATGTAAACGTCGATGGCATTGTCGCGGTTGGGCTTGGTGATGTCCTCACGGAAAGGCAGATCCAGCACCTTGGGCATGTGACGCAGCTGCCAGTTGTCGGCCTTCTGGCCAGCCAGACGGGTGCAGTGGATGCGGCTCTGCTGGCCGGCGCCAATGCCGATGGTCTGACCGCCCTGCACATAGCAGACGCTGTTGGACTGGGTGTACTTCAGCACGATCAGGCTCATCACCAAGTCACGCTTCTGGTCTTCGGTCAGGTCCTTGGCCTTGGTCACGATGTTGGTCAGCATGGTATCGGCGGAAATGTCCAGATCCTGACGGCCCTGTTCAAAGGTCACACCGTACACGGTGCGGTGCTCCAGAGGAGCGGGGGTGTAATCGGGGTCAATGGCCACGATGTTGTAGTTGCCCTTCTTCTTGCTCTTCAGCACTTCCAGGGCGTCATCGTCATAACCCGGGGCAATGATGCCGTCGGAAACTTCGTGCTTGATGAGCTTGGCGGTGGCCAGGTCGCACACGTCGGACAGGGCAATCCAGTCACCAAAGCTGGACATGCGGTCGGCACCGCGGGCGCGGGCGTAAGCGCAGGCCAGGGGAGAAAGCTCCATATCGGCGTCAATGTGGTACATGCGGCGCAGGGTGTCGTCCAGGGGCAGCCCCACGGCGGCACCGGCGGGGGATACATGCTTGAAGCTGGCAGCAGCCGGCAGGCCCAGGGCTTTCTTCAGGTCCTTGACCAGCTGGTAGCTGTTCAGCGCGTCCAGAAAGTTGATGTACCCGGGACGACCGTTCAGGATGGTGACCGGCAGCTCGCCGCCGTCTTCCATAAAGATGCGGGCGGGTTTCTGGTTGGGATTGGTGCCGTATTTCAGCTGGAATTCGTTCATGCTCAACCCTCCACAGTGTTGTATTTGTTCAGGATAACGTCCTCATAGTCGCCGGTAGCCAGGGTGATGGCCCGCACAAACAGGCTCACCTTGTTGTCGGTGTTCAGGGCTTCCCACAATTTGCCGGCAAATTCGTTGGGGTCACTCTCATCAATGCCTACCCGCATGGGCTCACCCGCAAAGCTGGGAATGGGATTGCCGTTTTTCTGGTAGGTGGTGATCAGGTGACCCTCACCGGCCACAGGCTGGGGATAGTCGAAAGTCTGGCGCTGTACGCTGGCCTCATTGCCGTCGCAGCTCTTCAGGATGCTCAGCTTGTAGCCGCCCTGCTTCATGTCCACCACGCCGGAAATGCGGGGAGTGAAGTTGGGGGCGTCATCCTCAAAGGTGCGGGTGGCCAGGGCAGCCTCAAAGCTGTACCCCGGGAACAGACCGTCGTTCATGAAGTCGAAGATGGTGTCGGTCTGGTCGCCGTTGGTCACGATGGTGGTGGTGCCCAGGGTCAGGACCGGATTGTAGATGATCAGATGGGGGTCTTCCATCTTGGCGGGGTCGGCCGCCACGGTGCGGATGCCGCCGCGCTCAGGCAGCGCTTCAAACACGCGGTTGCGGCTGTTGGCGCTGCGGCCCATGATCCAGTAAGCCACCATGGCTTTGGACCCGTCGGGGGAAAGTCCCAGGCAGATGCCGCGGCCCGGATATTCATTGCCGGCCAGATACTTGTACAGATTCTTTTTCATAGCATTACACCTCGTCGTTGCAAACCATGGCCAGGGCGCGGGGCAGTAGCTGCCATTCGGCCTCCACCATCACCCGCTTCTGCAAAGTTTCGGGGGTATCATCGGGCTGCACGGCCACGGCCTTCTGCAGCAGGATGGGCCCGCCGTCGCATTCCTCGTTCACGAAATGGACCGTGGCACCGGTGACCTTGACACCCCGGGCCAGAGCTGCCTCATGCACCCGCAGTCCGTAAAAGCCGGGGCCGCAGAAGCTGGGGATCAGACTGGGATGGACGTTCAGGATGCGATTGGGATACGCAGCGATAACGCTGGGACCCAACACGCTCAAAAATCCGGCCAGGACCACCACGTCGATCTGATTCTCTTTCAGGACAGCCAGCAGAGCCGCGTCAAAAGCCGCGCTGTCGGCATATTCCTTGCGGGCCACCACGGCGGTTTTGACACCGGCGTTCTCGGCCCGGGTCAGGGCGTAGACGCCCGGCTTGCTGGCCACGACCAGTGTGACATGCCCGTTGGGATTTTCTCCCCGGTGTTCACTGTCCAGGATGGCCTGCAGGTTGGTGCCGCCGCCCGATACCAATACCGCGACGTTTTTCATACCAGTTCCACCCCGTCGCCTTCGGTAATCACGCCCAGGCGGTAGGCATCCTGGCCGTTGGCCTTCAGGATTTCAATGGCCTTGTCGGCGTCTTCGGCGGCCACGGTCAGTACCATACCCACGCCCATGTTGAAGGTGTTGAACATGTCATGCTCGGGAATGTTGCCGGTCTTGGCCAGCAGCTCAAACAGGGCAGGGGTGCGCACATCGGCCTTGGCGATGCGTGCGCAGCAGCCGGCCTTCAGGCTGCGGGGAATGTTCTCATAGAAGCCGCCGCCGGTGATGTGGGAAACACCCTTCACGGTGATTTCCTTCATCACAGCCAGAACCGGCTTGACGTAGATCTTGGTGGGAGCCAGCAGAGCTTCGCCCAGGGTGCAGCCCAGCTCATCAAAATGCTTTTTCAGGATGTCAGGGTTGTTCTCCAGGTCAAAGATCTTGCGGACCAGAGAGAAACCGTTGGAATGCACACCGGTGGAGGGCAGGGCGATGATCACATCGCCGGCCTGCATGGTGGAGTTGTCCAGGATCTTGCTCTTGTCCACGGCACCCACGGTGAAGCCGGCCAGATCGTAGTCGTCCTCCGGCATGACACCGGGATGTTCGGCCGTTTCGCCGCCCACCAGGGAGCAGCCGGCCTGCACGCAGCCTTCGGCCACGCCCTTCACGATCTCGGCAATGCGCTCGGGCACATTCTTGCCGCAGGCGATATAGTCCAGGAACACCAGCGGCTTTGCACCGGCGCAGATGACATCGTTGACACACATGGCCACGCAGTCGATGCCGATGGTATCGTGACGGTTCATCAGCTGGGCGATGCGCAGTTTGGTGCCAACGCCGTCGGTGCCGGAGATCAGCACCGGATGGGGCATATCGGTGCAGTCCAGCTCAAACAGGCCGCCGAAACCGCCCAGACCGCCGATGCACTGCTCGTTCATGGTGCGGGCCACATACTGCTTCATCAGGCGCACGGCCTCGTAACCGGCGGTAATATCCACACCGGCAGCGGCATAGCTTTCAGAATAGCTTTTCTCCATGGTCGTTGACTCCTTCTTCAATCACAGCTTTTTGTTGGTGTTGGACTGGCTCAACGGCCGGTCGTACACAATGTTCATGGGTTCTTTGGGCGGGTCTACCGGGTATTCGCCGGTGAAGCAGCCCACACAGTAGCCGCATTTGCTCTTGGGGGCCAGCTGCTGCACATGTTCGATGCTCAGATAGCCCAGCGTGTCCGAACCCACCATCTTGTTGATCTCTTCCACCGTGTGTCCGGTGGCGATCAGCAGCTTTTCGTCCGGAATGTCGGTACCGAAATAGCACGGATGGGCAAAAGGCGGGGCGGAAATGCGGTAGTGCACTTCCTTGGCGCCGGCGTCACGCAGCAGTTTGATGGTGCGGGCGCTGGTGGTGCCGCGGACGATGGAGTCGTCCACCAGCACCACACGCTTGCCGGCCACGGTGGAGGAGATGGCGTTCAGCTTGATGCGCACGCTGCTCTCCCGCTGGGCCTGGCTGCCCTGAATGAAGGTGCGGCCCACATACTTGTTCTTGATGAATCCCACACCGTAGGGAATGCCGCTTTCCTGGGCAAAGCCAAGGGCGGCGTCCAGGCCGGAGTCCGGCGCGCCGATGACCACATCGGCGTCCACCGGGTGCTCCTGCGCCAGAAAACGGCCGGCCTGCAGGCGGGCCTCGTGAACGCAGGTGCCCTCGATGACCGAGTCCGGACGGGCAAAGTAAATGTACTCAAACACGCACAGGGTGTGCGGGGCGGTGTTGCAGTGGGTGCGGATGCTGCGCAGACCGTTACGGTCTGCCACCACGATCTCGCCCGGCTCCACATCCCGCAGCATGGTGGCGCCAACGGCGTCCAGGGCACAGGATTCCGAAGCAAAGGCAAAGCCGGAACCGTCGGGCAGGGCGCCGATGCACAGGGGGCGGAACCCGTGGGGGTCACGGGCAGCAATCAGCTTGGTGTGGGTCATGATGACCAGGCTGTACGCACCATCGATCTGTTCCATGGTGCGGCAGACGGCGGTTTCGATGTCGGGGGAGATCAGGCGGTTCTGGGTCAGCAGGTAGCCGATGACCTCGGTGTCAGAGGTGCCGTGGAAGATGGAACCGCTCATTTCAAGCCGGTGACGCAGACGGGCGGCATTGGTCAGGTTGCCGTTATGGCATACCGCCATGGCACCCTTGCAGTGGTGCAGCACCATGGGCTGGGCGTTGGAGCGGCTGCGCTGGCCGGAGGTGGCATACCGCACATGGCCGGTCGCCATCTTGGCGCCGTGGGGCAGGTCCTCCAGCACACGCTTGGTGAACACTTCGCTCACCAGGCCCAGGTCCCGGTGCCCGGTCAGGACGCCGTCCACATTCAGGGCAATGCCGCAGCTTTCCTGCCCGCGATGCTGCAGGGCATACAAAGCGCTGTACACGGCACTGACCATGTCGGTGCGGCCGGTGGAATCATAGATGCCGAATACACCGCATTCTTCGTGCAGGCCGGTGTTGTCAAGGCTCATTTCGCTCATTACAATACTCCGTTCTTCAAGCAAAGGATGCGTAGATGTCTTAGCCCAGCAGACGCTTCATGACTTCCTGGTAAGCGTCGGCCTCACCGCCCATATCGCGGCGGAACAGGTCCTTGTCCAGGTGAGCGCCGGTGGTGGCATCCCAGAAACGGCAGGTGTCGGGGCTGATCTCATCGGCCAGGATGATGGTGCCATCGGGCAGGCGGCCGAACTCCAGCTTGAAGTCGATCAGACGGATGTTGGCATCCAGCAGGATCTTCTTCAGCACTTCGTTGACCTTGAAAGCGTAACGGGTGATGGTGTCGATCTCTTCCTGGGTGGCCAGGTCCAGAGCCAGGGCATAGTAATGGTTGATGAACGGGTCATGCAGATCATCGTTCTTGTAGCTGAATTCCAGGATGGGGGTCTTGAACGGAGTGCCTTCGGGCACGCCCATGCGCAGGCTGAAGTGGCCGGCGGCAACGTTGCGGATGATGACTTCCAGAGGAACGATCTCCACCTTCTTCACGAAGGTGTCACGGTCATTGATTTCCTCCACATAGTGGGTGGGAACGCCCTCTTTTTCCAGCTTCTGCATCAGAGCGTTGGAGAGCTTGTTGTTAACGATGCCCTTGTCACGGATGGTGCCCTTCTTTTCACCGTCGCCGGCAGTGGCGTCATCCTTGTAGTGAACCATAACGATTTCGGGGTCGCTGGTAGCGAAAACCTGCTTGGCCTTGCCTTCGTACATCTGATCAAGAACTTTGATATCCATGATAAAACTCTCCTTTTGTTTTATGAAATTACACTTTTATATATAGGCGAACGGCACGGTGCCGAACGCAGGGTCCCACAACTCTATTGTACCTGTTTTCGCGGTAGGGCGCAACACAAAACTGTGTTACAGGGCAGCGGCTTCAGCGGCCACGGCAGCGTCCTTTTTGGCGATGGCGGCGGCGGTGTCGGCGCGGAAAGCGGCCAGCTTGCCGGCCAGTTCCTCATCGGCCACAGCCAGGATAGCCACGGCCAGATAAGCGGCGTTCTTGGCGCCGTTCAGGGCAACGGTGGCCACAGGGAAACCGGAAGGCATCTGCACGGTGGCCAGCAGGGCATCCATGCCGTCCATGGCGCCGCCCTTCATGGGAATGCCGATGACCGGCAGGGTGGTGTTGGCGGCAAAGGCACCGGCCAGGTGAGCCGCCATGCCGGCCGCGCACAGGATGACGCCGAACCCGTTCTCACGGGCGCTCTTGGCAAAAGCGGCGGCGGCTTCCGGGGTACGGTGGGCCGACAGGATGTGAGCCTCAAACGGAACGTCGAACTCCTTCAGGATGCTGCAGGCACCCTTCACGACCGGCCAGTCGCTGTCCGAACCCATGATCACGGCTACTTTCTTGCGGTTTTCCATAAACTTGACCTCCCTGAAAAATAAAACAGCGCAGCGTATACATATACACTGCGCTTACTGGTAATGAGATACACGGCTGCCCCGCTTCGGCGTGCAAGGATGCACGCGCATGGAAATTTCGTTGTACAACGGATACGGCACGGCGCACCCTCCTTACAAAAATTTGCCCGGGAAATAGTGGGGCATCCTGTAAATTTAGTGTAAAGCCGGATGGGAAAAATTGCAAGTATGAAAAAAGTTTTTCAGCCAACTACCCATCCGCCGGGGCTTTATAAGGCGCTTTTTGTCGATTTTGATGGGCTTGCCGGCATGGAAGTATGACTTTATAACAGCCCAGTGGTTTGCTTTTGTCTTGTTGCAATTCTGCGAAAGTGCTATACTGACAGAAGAAACGCGAAAGGGGCGACATATATGTCGATTTTGTCGTATCGGAAACAGGTGCTGGTGCTGGGCCGCGGTGGCTTCGGCAAACAGCTGGGCGAAATGCTGGCCGATACCGGATGGGGAACGCCGGTATATCTGGACGACAACGCACCCGACTGTGCGGGAACCATGCGGGACTTTGTGGACCCGGAACTGCAGCGCCGCTGCCAGGCTGCTTTTGTGGCGGTGGGGGATAACCAGCTGCGCAGGGACCTGCTGCGAAAACTGCGCGCGGCAGGGTACCAGCTGCCGGTGTTCATCCACCCGGCAGCGGAAGTCTGCTCGTCCGCCCATCTGGGAGTGGGAACGGTGGTACTGCCCTTTGCCTTTGTGGGGGCCAATGTGAGCACCGGTGCCGGATGCCTGCTCAACGCCGGAACCATTGTGGACCATGATGCACATCTGGGCACCGCCGTCCATGTGGCACCCGGCGGCATTGTGAAAGCCGGGGCTGAGGTGCCGGATTTCACCAAGGTCGATTCCGGGGAGATTGTCCGTTCCCCGTGGGAAAAGGCCTGAAATTAACGCAACATTAAAGAAAAGAAATATAATAACACGCACCTTCTTCCGGAAAGCATCCGGTGGACGGTGCGTTTTTTTCAGTCTTTAAATAGAGTGGTCACTGGGGCTGCCTCTTCTTCACTGACCGTGAAATTTACTTGACCCCCGCCCACATCCAGGCAGAAGAACCCTCCCTCGTATACAGTCAACTCCGCCGTTTGATGCAGGATGCTATCGGTGGATTCCTCCCAGAAGTGTCGAGTGCTTTCTTGCCGGAATGTGAGCGTACCAAGAAGTTGGGCATCCTCAGGAAGATCAGCCGGAGCCCAGCTTTCCGGGTACAGGGATGCTGTCAACTCTTCGATTTCTTCCTGATCAGTGATGGTTCGAAGCGGAAGACCGGTTGCATCTGTGACGGAGATTTCCTGCGCCTTCTCCAACATTTCTTGCCGGGATACATTTGCACACCCAGTCAATGCAGATGCCAGGCAGGCCAGCAGGAATACGGTAAATACACTTTGTTTCACATCAGATCACCCTTTCTTTTGCGTTTTACAGAAGAAGACTTCGTTCATGGTCAGTCGCCGATAGGTCCGGGTCATCCCATGAGCATAGATGCATAAAAACGCGCCGGCCCCGGCAAGGAGCATTCCTGCACTTATCATCAGCTCGTCTGCCGCCGACTGCGAGGGAAGAAGCAGGGGAAAGACTAGCAGTCCGATTCCAATCAGTGCGGCCCCGCCCAGCGTTGCCGCCAGTAGACGCCCCTTCTTTTCGGCGTAGATGCTGCGCAGTTCAGTCAGAACTTTTTTGTCAAAGGAGAGCGGCTCCTGATAGAAGCTGCGGTAGGGGTCATCAGCCAAAGGAATCGAAATCAGCAACAGGATCGCTGCAATCAGAAAGAGCATGAACAAAATGTCACCGCTATTTATAAAGGAAAGAGAAAGCCCGGCCACCATCAGCCCGACTGCCGTCGCAATTTTGACCAACTTGCGCTTCTGATAGGTAAGAAAGCCTTCGGCGCTTTCCCGGCTTACATACAACCCGTCCGCCATATCTGGCCCTGAGGAAGAGGCTCCTTCTTCATTGAGCAGATAGTCCAGCGTTACATGGAACAGCTTACCCATGCGGATGATTTTGTCGGTTTCGGGATAGCCACTGTCCCGCTCCCATTTGCTGATGGCCTGCCGGGATACCCCCAGTTGACAAGCTAGTTCCTCCTGGGAAAGGCCGGACTCCTTACGAAGCGTTTGAATCTTTTCACCGAATGTCATGTCGGGCAACCTCCTTTACACTGCCATCATACACCATTTCACGCAGGAGCACCACCAAAATACGGTTGCAACTGCGCAACATAGAGTTGCATCGAGAAAACAAAAAATACATCGTGACCGATTGACAACACCACTACCTTGCATTACAATATAGCTAGAAGGAGCCTTGCAATGCAAGGTAGTGGAAGGGGATGCACCATGTTTGAACGTTCACAGCTGAACAAGGGAACACTGGAAGGCTGCATCCTCAAAATTATCTCCCGGGAAGCTTCCTACGGGTATGCGATTGCCGCAGCACTGCGGCAGGCAGGATTTGCCGATGTGAACGAAGGAACCCTGTATCCGCTGCTCTTGCGCCTGGAACGCAAAGGACTGCTGAAAGCGGAATACAGGGCATCTCCCAGCGGGCCCAGCCGCAAGTATTACAGTCTGACGCAGGATGGAATCTGTTATCTAACGGAATTTGAGCAGGCCTGGCATCTAACCGCCGCGGCGGTAGAGGCCATCCTGCAGGATTGAACAGTCTTTATTGGGAAAGGGTGTGACCATCATGCTGAAAAATCTGGTGCAAAACGAATATACGGAACTGTACAAGGAGAACAAGCTGCGAGCATCGACCCTGAACAAGCAGAATCAGGACATCCTGCGGCAGGTGTATGACCGTATGTCGGCATACACCTGGAACTGCTATGAGGTTGAGCTGGTGCGGAAAGACCTTATCGGGATGGCGGCCCAGGCGGAGGCCCGGGGGAGTGATCTGGAGCAGGTCATGGGATGCAACCCCGACGAATACTGCTGTCAGATCGTGGACGGTATTGATCGGGGAAGTCCGCTGGACTATGTTTCCACATGGTATCCTACGGCGTACATGATATTGGTTGTTTTTAATGTGATTATGTTTATCGTAAACCGCGGAAACGCCCACTTGGATTTGCTTCGGTCGCTGGCCTCTCCGGTCCTGTTTTTGTTTTGGCTGTGCCTTTGCGCCTGAATGCATCGCATCGGCCACAAGTTGAGTATGCGTTTTGGCACATGGGTGGAATTGGGGTGGAATCTGTTTTTAATAGCGGTGTTTGTCTGTCTGTGCGTTGCCTTCAGTAAGGTGGTGGGGTATTATCCTGTTGAGGGGCCTCTTTGGTTGGTAATCCTGTACCAGCTGGCCTGGGCCATAGTAAGCCAGTGCTGGCAAAACTTCCGTTACAACCGGTATGCCCGCAACCATCCCTGGCGGGAACAGACACAACAGTAAAAGGGGAATCATATATGGTATTCAGTGAATATCACGCCCTGTGGCTGCAGAACCGGAAGGACCGGGCTGCTCTGAACGATCTTGATAAAAACTCGGTGGACCGGGCCAGGACCTGGCTGCAGCAGGTGAGTATGAACGCCTACGAGGTGGAACTGGTCCTGCGGGACCTGATCCTCATGGCGACCGAGGCCGACCGCCGGGGTGAAACGCTGCGTTCCACGCTGGGGGATGAAGATGCCTTTTACCGCAATCTGGCCAATTCCATTGACCGGGGGAATGTGTTGGATTACCTGACCGGGTATTTTGCCATAATCCTCACCGGTGTGGGGGTTGTGTACGGCGTACTGATGAGCCTTTTTGGGGTGAGTCGGCCTGACGCTGCCGGGTGGTTGATCCTGTCCCTGGTCCTGTACATAACCCTCGGTACTTTGGGTATGCTTCTGAAACGGCAGTTCAAGCCGCCGCTGGATAAAAACAACCTGCCGGCTAAGATACTGCTGATTGCGCTGTCGATGGTGATTTTGGGGTTGGCTATTACCATGCCTTTCTGGATGCTCCGACTTCCGCTGGAAGCGTTCCCGATGCATCCCGCCACCGTCTGCCGGCTGTTGACTGCTATTGGCCTGCTCCTCATGTTGCTACGGGTGGTGCGCTACAACTTCCTGGCCGCCAAGCATCCCTGGCGGGAAAAGCGCAATTCTTGATCTGCCATTCACTTTTCATCATAAAAGCATCGCCCCCGCCGCAAGGTTCTGCGACGGGGGCATTGCTTTTTATGATGAAATTGAGGTAGGGAATGTCTTAGATATGTGCCAGGATGGCATCACCCATGGCGGTGCAGCTGATCCTGGTGCAGCCTTCCTGCATGATGTCGGCGGTGCGCAGCCCTTCGTCCAGCACGGCGGATACCGCGGCTTCGATCTCGTCGGCTTCAGCAGCCATACCGAAGCTGTACCGCAGCATCATGGCGGCGGACAGGATGCAGGCGATGGGGTTGACCACGTCCTGCCCGGCAATGTCGGGGGCGGAGCCGTGGATGGGCTCATACAGGCCGTTGGTGCCTTCGCCCAGGCTGGAGGAGGGCACCATGCCAATGCTGCCGGTGATCTCGCTGGCCTCGTCGGACAGAATGTCACCGAACATGTTCTCGGTGACGATGACGTCAAACTGGGACGGGTTCTTGCAGATCTGCATGGCAGCATTGTCCACGAACATCTCGCCGTACTCCACCTCCGGGTATTCGGCGGCCAGGCGATGCATCACGGCACGCCACAGACGGCTGGTGTCCAGTACGTTGGCCTTGTCCACACAGGTCAGTTTCTTGCGGCGCTTCATGGCCGTTTCAAAACCGATGCGGCCGATGCGCTCGATCTCGTGCTCGGAATAGGGCATGGTATCCACGGCAATCTTTTCGCCGTTTTCCTCAAAGGTCTTGTGCTCTCCAAAGTACACGCCGCCGATGAGCTCTCGCACCACAATGAAGTCGATGCCCTTGTCCACAATCTCCTGTTTCAGCGGGCTGGCGTCGGAAAGCTGGGGCCAGATCTTGGCCGGCCGGCTGTTGGAGTACAGCCCCATGCCGGCACGCAGCCGGAGCAGGCCCTTTTCCGGGCGCTTGTCCCCGGGCATGCCCTCCCATTTGGGGCCGCCGATGGCCCCCAGCAGCACGCTGTCCGCAGCCAGGCACTTGTTCAGTTCAGACTGGGGCAGGGGATCACCGAACTTGTCGATGGCCTCGCCGCCCATGTAGGCGCGGGTGTAGGTGAAGGTGTGGCCGTGCTTGGCGGCAATCTTGTCCAGCACCCGCACTGCCTGGGTGACGATCTCGGGGCTGGAGCAGTCGCCGTAGATGAGCGCAATGTTTTTCTGCATCTTATTTGCCCTCCCGAATGCTGGCCATCAGGCCGCCTTTTTGAATGATGTTCTGGATGAAGGGCGGGAATGGTTCCGCCTGGAAAGTGGCTCCGGTGGTCACATCGGTGATGACGCCGGTGTCAAAGTCGATAGCCACGGTGTCACCGTCGGCAATGGCCTCACTGGCGGCGGGGCATTCCAGAATGGGCAGGCCGATGTTGATGGCGTTACGGTAGAAGATGCGGGCAAAGCTCTTGGCAATGACGCAGTCAATGCCCGCGGACTTGATGGCCAGGGGCGCATGCTCCCGGGAGGAGCCGCAGCCGAAGTTTTCGCCGCCCACCATGATGTCGCCCTGCTTTACCTTGGTGACAAAGCTCTTGTCGATGTCCTCCATGCAGTGGCTGGCCAGTTCTTTAGCGTCCTGGGTGTTCAGATAGCGGGCGGGGATGATCACATCGGTGTCAATGTTGTCCCCGTATTTGTAAACAGTACCCTGTGCTTTCATCTTCAAACCTCCCTCGGGTCGGTGATGTGTCCGGTCAGTGCGCTGGCGGCGGCGGTGGCGGGGCTGGCCAGATAGACTTCGGAGTCCACATGCCCCATACGTCCCACAAAGTTGCGGTTGGTGGTGGAAACACAGCGCTCACCCTCCGCCAGAATGCCCATGTACCCGCCCAGGCAGGGGCCGCAGGTGGGGGTGGAAACGATGCATCCGGCATCGATGAAATCGGTGGTGTACCCGCGCAGGATGCATTCTTTGTAGACAGCCATGGTGGCGGGGATGATAATGACCCGCACACCCTTGGCCACATGATGGCCTTTCAGAATCTTCCAGGCGGCTTCCATATCCTCCAGGCGGCCGTTGGTGCAGGAGCCGATGACCACCTGGTCAATGGCAATGTCCTTGCCTTCGCTGGCGGGATGGGTGTTTTCCGGCAGGTGGGGATACGCGACGGTGGGCACCAGGGTGTCCAGGTCAATCTCCACGGTGCGCTCGTACTCGGCATCCGGGTCGGCCTCATATTTCACCCAGGGACGCTGGCTGCGGCCTTTGAGGTAGGCTTCGCAGGTTTCATCCACCGGGAAGATGCCGTTCTTGGCACCGGCCTCAATGGCCATGTTGCAGATGCACAACCGGTCCTCCATGGTCAGGCTCTTGACGCCGTCGCCCACAAATTCCAGGCTCTTGTACAGGGCGCCGGAAACACCGATGGTGCCGATGAGGTGCAGAATCACATCCTTGCCGGAAACCGGGGCTTTGAGGGCGCCTTTCAGCACAACCTTGATGGCGGCGGGAACCTTGAACCAGGCCATCCCGGTGGCCATCCCGGCGGCCATATCGGTGGAGCCCACACCGGTGGAGAAAGCACCCACTGCACCATAGGTGCAGGTGTGGCTGTCGGCGCCGATGATGCAGTCCCCAGCGGTCACGATGCCCTTTTCAGGCAGCAGGGCGTGTTCAATACCCATGGTGCCCACATCATAGAAGTTCAGAATATCGTACTTATTGGCGAACTCCCGGCATTTCTTGGACTGCTGGGCGCTCTTGATGTCCTTGTTGGGAACAAAATGGTCCAGCACGATATTGACGCGGGTCTTGTCGAACACCGAGTTGAACCCGGCCTTCTCAAATTCGTTGATGGCCACCGGGGTGGTGATGTCGTTGCCCAGCACAATGTCCAGTTTGGCGTTGATGAGCTGTCCGGCTTTGACCGAATCGGCTCCGCAGTGGGCAGCCAGAATCTTCTGGGTCATGGTCATTCCCATGGCAAAAACCTCCGTTCCTCTATGTCAGGTTTACTTGTTGTTGATGGCACTGACCAGTGCGCGGATACCGGCCACGATGATGTCGGTGTGGGTACCGCAGCCCCAGGTTTCGTCGCCGCTGGCCCATTTCAGGCCCACATAGCTGCAGGCGCGGCTGTTGGTATCGGAATCCAGGGCGTGTTCGCTGTAATGCACCAGGGTGAAGTGGAGCCCGGTTTCCTGTTCAATGGCGGTGGCCACTGCATCCAGACGGCCGTTGCCGTTGGCACGGCAGTTTTTGATCTCCCCGTTGCAGGACAGGGGCACATCGGCGGTGATGGTGTTGTCCGGATTCTGGGTGAAGTGCGCTTCGGTGACGTTCAGCGGGGAAGTGTGGTTGAGATAAGCATGCTCGAAAACGTACAGCACTTCTTTCACGCTGAGTTCGCGGTGTTCGTGGTCGGAAACATCCTTGACCCGGTAGCCCAGATCCTCCCGCATGCGCGCCGGGGGATTGTAGCCGTAATTCTGCTGGAGCAGGAACCCGATGCCGCCCTTGCCGCTCTGGCTGTTGATGCGGATGACGTCGGCGTCGTAGGTGCGGCCCACATCGTGGGGATCGATGGGAATATAGGGGCAGGTCCATTCGTGGAGGTTGTGCTCCTTGCGCCAGTTCATGCCCTTGGCGATGGCATCCTGATGGCTGCCACTGAACGCCGCAAAGACCAGGCTGCCGGCATACGGCGTGCGCTCGTAGACATGCATCCGGGTGACCCGCTCATACACTTCGCAGATGCCGGGCATATCGGAAAAATCCAGGTGGGGGTCCACACCGTGGCTGTACATGTTCATAGCCAGGGTGATGGCATCCACGTTGCCGGTGCGCTCGCCGTTGCCGAACAGGCAGCACTCGACGCGCTGGGCACCGGCCAGCACGGCCAGTTCGGCGTCCGCCACGCCGCAGCCTCGGTCATTGTGGGGATGGGTGGAAAGAATGACGCTGTCCCGGTACTTCAGATGCTTGGAACACCATTCGATCTGGTTGGCGTACACATGAGGCATGCTCATTTCCACCGTGACCGGCAGATTGATGATCATGGGACGGTCGGGCGTGGGCTGCATCACATCCAGAACGGCGTTGCACACTTCCACGGCGTATTCCGGCTCGGTGCCGGTAAAGCTCTCGGGGCTGTACTCGAACAGGAAATTGCCTTCGTACTCTTCGCTCAGCTGCTTGACCAGCTTGGCGCCTTCCACGGCGATCTGTTTGATCTCTTCCTTGCTCTTGCGGAAAACCTGTTCCCGCTGGGCCACGCTGGTGGAGTTGTAGAAGTGGATGATGGCCCGGGGGGCACCCTTGACGGCCTCGAAGGTGCGGCGGATGATGTGATCGCGGCACTGGGTCAGCACCTGCACGGTCACATCTTCGGGAATGCGGTTTTCGTCAATGAGCTTGCGCAGGAAGGTGTATTCGGTTTCGCTGGCAGCAGGGAAGCCGACCTCAATTTCCTTGAATCCGATCTTGAGCAGCATGTTGTAAAATTCCAGCTTCTCTTCCAGGCTCATGGGAACGATCAGGCTCTGGTTGCCATCGCGCAGGTCCACGCTGCACCAGGCAGGGGCTTTTTCAATGTGGTCTTTCTGAGGCCACTCATATACATGGCCCGGTTCTACCGGCGGGGGATAATAGCCGACATGATACTTGGTTGCGTCCATCATAATTGTTTGCCTCCTTCAGGGTGTGGGTGCCTTTGAAAGACAAATAAAAAAACCGTCCCTCAAAGGCGTTTCTGCCTTTGAGAGACGGGAAGTAGCTTTTACTATGCTGTACCCGCGGTACCACTCTCATTGCCGACCCGGAAACGGGAACGGCCTCTCTGTACGATCGGCCCAGTGTCAAGGGCGAATCGCGCCTGCATGATAACGGTCAGGTTTCCGTCCGGACCTAACAGCAAATGCTGCTCAACCCGGCTGCTCAGGGGCCAGTGACGCGATACCGTCCGCACCGCCTTACACCAACCGGCGGCTCTCTATAGCTGGAAACTGGTACGGCTTTTTCCCCGTCCACGCATTTCTTGTTTGATAACAATATCGAGTGTATCAGATTTCATAAAATCTGTCAAGCACCCTGTTCGGGTTTTGGCTAAAAAATGCGGCGTTTCAGGCAGCACCCGTTTCGGGGCTGCTTTCGCCGGAATCGGCGCCGTCGGCGGTGGGCAGGCTCGTGCGGGGCGTGGTCGCCAGCGGGTCAGGCAACGTGTTGGTTTCAATTGCCTCCAGAACAGCGGGTACGCCGGGGAAGAACTTCCGGATGCCGGTATCCTTGCAGTGCAGTCCGTCAAAGAAGTCCATCTCCTCGATGCCTTCGATACATTCGGGATCGTAGCTGCCATACAGCGGCACATTGTTTTCGGCGCAGTACTGCCGGATCCAGGGTTCCACCTGGAAGAAGCCCCTGTGCATATCGGTTTCATTGAGCAGATAGTTGTACAGGAACGGGTGCCAGGGGGACAGAACCAGAATTACCGTGGTGCCCTGGCTGTGGGCGTAGTCAATGAAGGCTTCAAACGCCTGAATCTGGGTGTCGTCCATGGCGTCGAATCCTTCCATATGTACGCTGTTGAAGGTGGTGCTGGCCGCAGCTGCCAGTGCCAGAATCTGTTCCTGGGTCTGGTTGCGGAACGCCGTGTCATACAGTACGCTGCCGTCCGACCGTTTGATGGTGGTACTCTGATTGTACGGGTCACCGGTCACGGGATTGAACTCGATGGCGTTGCCGTCATCGTCGGTTACTACATCCTGGCCGCGGTTCTTGACGTAGTAGTCCACATTCCCCTGGAAATAGGCCGGTTCCACCAGCGCCTTCCACAGTTCCACCTTGTCCGGTTCCTCGTAGTCGGTGGGAACGCCCAGAACCTTGGTCAGAAATTCATTGTACAGTTCTGCGTCGGCCCGGTAGTCGTAGGCGGCTTCGCTGCCGTAAAAGACCCACGGGTCCACGCTCCAGATCAGCACCTCCGGGGCTTTGTCGTAGGTGACCATCTTGTAATAGCTGGTCATATTGTCCCGCACGTCGGCGCCGGTCACGCCCATGTTGAAAAAGCTGTCCACGCCCACCAGTTCTCGGTTGAACTGGAGCACACGGCTGGAGCCGATGCCGATGACCTGGGGCGTTTCGGGCACGTCCTGCGCGTACAACTGCACCACTTCGCGCTCGTCCATGGATTCAAAATTGGTCACATCGTATCCCTGCAGCATCAGGTCCACAATGCGCCGGGGTGCCAGTGCGCCCTGGAACAGACCGCTGCGGTCCACTGTGTAGCTGACCCACACCATAAAGACAAAGATGGGAATCAGCAGAACCACACGGGAGATGGTTTTTGCGCCAAAATACAGGCGCCGCAGCAGCCCGTACAGAAAACGTTTGAAAAGGCTGGGGCGCTTGGGGGCGGCCCGCCTGGCCGGACGTGCCGGTGCCGCTACGCCGCCGGCACGGTGTACGCGCTGCGGCTGCTGGGGGACCGGTGTTTGTGTTTGTTGTGCCATGCAAAGGGCTCCTTCCTCAGAATCACACAAAAGGCAGATCAGAACCGCTGATAGATGAACGCACTCTGGCCGAAGGCTCCGAAGAACAGCAGAGCCGCGGCTGCCGCATAGTACAGGGTCCAGCGCAACACAAAGTTTTGCGTGCGGATCCAGCGGGCCACGCTGCGGCCATGGCTTTCCACCGCAAAAACGATCAGGGATGCGCAGGTCAGGACCACCGGCAAGCGCCCGTCAATGCCGCTGTCATACAGCAGCGTGCGCACGCTGTCCCAGGCAGAATGGATGCCGCCCTGCCAGCCCTGGAAAATGCCGACGTACACGCCGTAGGGGTCGGCGTTGTACAGGGCGCTGGCGAAGAAGACGAGAGTGCCTACAAACATCAGGAACACAAGAACGCGCTGAATCAGGTTCTTGCACCAGGTAGCTTGGTACAGGGGATTGTACTGCCACAGCTTTTTCCGCACGCCGAAGGTCAGACGCCCGAAAGCGCTCAACACACCGCAGGCCAGGCCCCACATGAGGTAGCGCCAGTCGGCGCCGTGCCAAAGACCGGATACCACAAACACGATGATGACATTCATCAGGCGGCGGGCCATGCAGCAGCGGCTGCCGCCCAGCGGGAAGTAAATGTAATCCCGGAACCAGCTGGTCATGCTGATATGCCAGCGGGTCCAGAATTCGCTGAAACTGTTGGCTTCAAAGGGGCTGTTGAAGTTCTCAATCAGATCATAGCCCAGAATACGCGCGACCCCCAGGGCAATGTCACAACAGCCGGAAAAGTCCATGTACAGCTGAATGGCAAACAGAATGCTGGCTGCCAGCAGGTTGGGGCCGTTCATGGTATCGGGGGTGCCATACACAAACCCGGTATACAGGCTGAGATTGTCGGCAATGACCATCTTTTTGGTGTAGCCCCACAGGATACGGAACAGCCCGCCCGCACACCGGGTATAACTGAACCGTCGAGGCTTTTTGATCTGCGGGCGCAGATGAGGATATCGCTCAATGGGACCGGTGATCATGGTGGGGAAGAAGCTGACAAACATGGCATAATGCAGCAGGTTCGGTTCCACCTTGCAGCGCTTTTTAAAGACGTCAATGCTGTAACTCAGGGCCGCAAAAGTAAAATAGCTCAGACCCAGCGGAGTGATCAAATCCAGGTGCGGCACCGTACCACCTGTGATGCCGCCCACGGCGTCCGCCAGCAGGTTCCAGTATTTGTAATACAGCAGAATTCCCACACCGCCAGCAATGGAAAGTAACAAAAAGACCACCCGGATAGCTTTGGAGCGGCTTTTGCCGATGACCAGTCCGCAGACCCAAGTCAGCAGAGTGGCCCCGGCCAGCACAAGCGCCAGCGGGCGGTTGGAAGGAGCATAACAATAAAAAACATAGTTGGCCGCCAACAAAAAATACGGCCGTGCCACACGGGGCAGGGCGTAATGAATCAGGGCGACTGCCGCAAAAAAGCCCAGATACAACAGGGAGGTTATCGTCATCCTTTACACCATCCTCAACTAATACCGCCATCAGCCCCTGGGGCTGTTCTTTTCGTCCTCGGTCTGCCGCAAAGTCTTTTCCAGCTCACGCACCCGTTTTTCCAGGATGGCGTTTGCCTGGGTCAGTCGCTTGGATTTTTCTGCCAGCTGGCTGATGGCAATGCTCAGGGACAGCAGTACCAGCAGCACAAAACAGAACATGAGCATGAACACCAGGTTGACCGGCATCTCCACGTCAATCAGGTCCCGCAGTACATATACCACATACGGGAACAGGGCAAACACCAGCAATACCAGAGAAAGGCACATCCATAAAAGGCTGTATTTCACCGTCATTTTGCCGTGCTTGAGCAGCACAAAGATGATGACCAGAAGCACCAAGGCACCCAGGATCATAAAAGCCTGAAATTTTTCTGTCATGGGGTCACCCCTCAAAATAGTAGTGTCAAAAGCGCGGCAAACGTTACGGCCGGTGATGCGTGCGCTTGATGGAAAGGCGGTCAATGATCAGCGAAAGAGAAACCTTGATCATGTAATAGATGCTCTTGAAGCTGGAAATGCTGGACACGCCGCCCTGCCGTTCGTGCATGACCACAGGTGCCTCTCCTACGCGGAACCCGGCCAGGCAGGCGGCCAGGATGGCTTCCGGCTCAGGATAGTCCGCTGCGTAATGACGGGCAAAATACTCAGTCATGGCTTGCCCGGTAGCCCGGAAACCGCTGGTCACATCCAGCACTTTCTGGCCGCACAGCAGAAAAATCATGGAGCTGAGAAACCGGATGCCAACCCGGCGCATGAAACTGGTCTGGAATCCTTCCCGGCGGATAAAACGGCTGCCGATGCACATGTCCAATTCGCCTTTCAGCACCGGTTCCACAATGTTCATCAGGTAGGCGGGGTCATGCTGACCGTCCCCGTCCATCTGCACCGTGACATCATAGCCGTTGGCAGCCGCATACACATAGCCGCACTGAATGCCGCCGCCGATTCCCAGGTTGACCGGCAGGTCCAGATATTCATAGCCGTGTTCTTTCAGCAGGGCGCCGCTGCGGTCGGTGGAGCAGTCATTGATGACCAGATAATCCACCCCGGGGCAAAGCTCCCGCAGGCGTTCCACAGTCTTGACGATGTTGGCCTCCTCATTGTAGCAGGGGATCAACACCAGGATCTTGGCCTTGGTTTGCAAAACAACACCTCATATTTTATCGGGCATGCCCATCGGCAGTGTCCGGATTTACGGTTCAGACAGTTCCGTTCAGGATAAAGCTTTCCAGCCGGCGCAGCAGCTGTGCGCGGCGGTAGTGGGCCAGATAATAGTCTTTGGCCTTGGCACCCATTTCTGCGCGCTGTTCGCTGCTCATCGCATACAGCCGGTTCAGGTTGGCTGCCAGCGCCCGGGCATCACACGCAGGGCTGGAAAGCCCGCCGGCTGCCTGTACAGCAGCAAAACCGGCTCCGTCCATGCTGGCCAGCACAGGCTTGCCGGCAGCCATGTAGCTGGCCACCTTGGCGGGCACGGTCAGCCCCAGGTCCGGGGAGTCGGACAGGGAAACAATCAGCGCATCGGCCAGTTCGGTAAAACGGGGAATATCCGCTGCCGGCACACTGCCGTAAAATGTAACATAATCCCGGGCACCGTTGTCGTCCACGAACCGTTCCAGTGTGGCGCGGCTCATGCCATCACCCACCAGCAGCAGGTGCAGCCTTTCCGCCCCGCTTTTCCGGGCCATGCCTACGGCTTCAATCACCGTTTCCAGGCTTTGTGCCGGCGTGAACGTGCCGGTAAACACCAGATTGAACTGGCCGTCAAACTGCTCGTGCAGATCCTCGTCATACAGCGGGTGAGCGTAAAAATCCTCACAATACTGCGGAATGACCGCAACCTGTGTCGGGGCTTTGCCGGTGCGCTGTACCAGTCGCTGCTGCAACAGATCACTCATGGCAATCAGGCGGTCACAGCGTTTGTACAGCCAATCGCTGACGCCTTGGGCAATGCTCCGCAGCAGCTTGTTCTTTACCGGCAGGACACTGTACAGATTTTCCGGCCAGATATCCAGTACATAGTTGGTCAGCGGAATATGATGCCGCTTTGCATAGCGGATGGCAGGCCAACACATGAGCACCGGACTGGTGTTGAAGCAGAAGACCGCATCATATCCGCCAGGCAGACGATGCAGCGCCCCTGCTGCATACAGCGGCCAGCTGACGTAATTGAGAAAGATATTGACGCTGGTGTTGCCCCGCCGGGGCAGTTCTTTGGCCCGGAAAACCTGAGCGGTTTTATAATGTTCCTCAAAGGGTCCGCCGGGCCCGTATCCGTCGAACCACTCACCTTTGGGGTAATTGGGCAGTCCGCACAGTACATCCACCTCCAGCCCGTCCGACAGGAACCCTTCCACAATATCATTGATGCGGAAGTTTTCCGGCCAGAAATGCTGGGTCACGACCAGAACTCGCTTTTTCGGCATTGGGGGTCCCCACGCCCTTTCCTTATTGTTTACGCCACACCATCTTGTTCACGACACCGGTGTAGCTCTGAATGATCTTGACGACCTTGTTGGAAACATCCTCGGTGTAATAGGGAACGGGGATGCCGTTGTCGCCGTTGGCGTTCATGGCCACAGCGGTAGCCACGGCCTGTTCCACGCCGCCTTCCCGGATGCCGGCCAGTACGAAGCAACCCTTGTCCAGTGCTTCCGGACGCTCGGTGGAGGTACGGATGCAGACAGCGGGGAAGGGATGACCGACGCTCAGGAAAAAGCTGGATTCTTCCGGCAGGGTGCCGGAGTCACTCACCACGCAGAAAGCGTTCATCTGCAGGTGGTTGTAATCGTGGAAGCCCAGGGGCTCATGCAGCTTGACCCGGGGGTCCAGAGAAAATCCCATGGCATCCAGGCGCTTGCGGCTGCGGGGATGGCAGGAATACAGGATGGGCATATCGTAGGTTTCGGCCAGATGGTTGATGGAGGTGAACAGGTCGATGAAGTTCTGGTCGGTATCAATGTTTTCCTCCCGGTGAGCCGAGAGCAGAATATAATGCTGCGGCTGCAGGCCCAGGCGTTCCAGCACATCGGAAGCCTCAATGCGATCCAGGTTGGCATGCAGAACTTCGGCCATGGGACTGCCGGTGACAAAAGTCCGCTCCTTGGCGGTGCCCTCGGCGTTCAGATACCGGCGGGCGTGCTCGGAATAGCACATGTTCACATCCGCAATGTGGTCCACAATACGGCGGTTGGTTTCCTCCGGCAGGCACTCGTCAAAGCAGCGGTTGCCAGCCTCCATATGGAAGATGGGAATGTGCAGCCGCTTGGCACCAATGGCGGACAGGCAGCTGTTGGTGTCGCCCAGAATCAGCAGGGCATCCGGTTTCTGCTCCACCATCAGGGAGTAGCTCTTGGCGATGATGTTGCCGATGGTTTCGCCCAGATCCTTGCCCACAGCGTCCAGATAGAAATCCGGTGCCCGCAGGCCCAGATCCTCAAAAAAGATCTGGTTCAGGGTGTAATCATAATTCTGCCCGGTGTGCACCAGAATCTGGTCAAAGTATTTATCGCATTTTTTGATGACGGCGCTCAACCGGATGATTTCCGGACGAGTACCGATGATGGTCATCAGTTTCAGCTTGTTCATACACAACATCCTTCTGTATTTAAAGTAAGAGGATCACACCTGCATGGCAAAAGTGTCCGGATGCTCCGGGTCAAACGCTTCGTTGGCCCACATCACAGTGACCATCTCGTCATCGCCCACATTTTCAATGTTGTGGGTGTAACCGCAGGGAATATCCACCACCTGCAGCTTTTCGCCGCTGACATGGTACTCAATGACTTCGTCCGAGAAAATCTGCCGGAACCGGATGATGCCTTCTCCCTTGACCACCAGGAACTTTTCGTTCTTGGTGTGGTGCCAGTGATTGCCCTTGACGATGCCGGGCTTGGAGATGTTCACACTGACCTGACCCCGCTCCGGTGTGCGCAGAAACTCGGTAAAACTGCCGCGGTTGTCACAGTGCATGTTCAGGTCGTAGGCAAATTCATCAGTGGGCAGATAGGACAGATAGGTGGAATACAGCTTCTTTTCAAAGCTGCCGTCGGCCAGGGCAGGCACCGCCAGAGTGGGCAAACCATCCGTGCCAAGGGCCTCGGCCGCCTTGCCGCCCCGGGCCTTGGCAAAGCCCTGAATCGTTTCGGCCAGCTGGCCCAGGGTGACGGTGTGGACCGGGTGAATGCGGCAGATACCCTCCTCATCCCGTACAGCCTCGCCCTTTTCCATGGCGTCCAGAATGCAGTTGATGACATCATCAATGTAGACCAGCGGCAGGGAATAAGCCGGGTCCCGCACCTGAATGGGCAGACCGTGGGCCACGTTGTGGCAGAAGGTGGCCACAACACTGTTATAGTTGGGGCGACACCATTTGCCGAACACACCTTCCATGCGGAAGACAAACACCGGCGCGCCGGTGCGCTGCCCGTGGGCAAAGATGGCCTGCTCGGCCTGCAGCTTGCTCTTGCCGTAATCATTGTCTAGGGTGGCCTGAATGCTGGAAGTCACCAGCACAGGTGCCTGGCTGCCGGATTTTTCCAGCAGGGACAGCATGGTATCGGTGAGGCCGGCATTGCCGGAATAAAACTCGCTGGGGTCCTTGGGACGGTTGATGCCGGCCAGATGCACCACAAAAGCGGCCCGGCGGCAGTACTGCGCCAGGGTTTCGGGCGTGTCATTCTTTTCGAACAGCATCAGGTCGGTGTAGCCGCGGGTCTTGAGAGTGGCCACCAGATTGCGGCCCACAAATCCGCCTGCGCCGGTGATCAGCACAGGGGACTGTTTATTGAATTCAGCACTTGCCATCCTTGGCCAGCTCCTCTTTGATATAGTCGGTGGTCTTGATCTTGGCGATGGTTTCTTCCACGTTCAGACGGCGGGTGTTGTGGCTGGTGTAGTCCTCATCGGCTTGGGTGTGGACCTCGCCCTTGATGAAGTATTTGTCGTAGTTCAGGTCGCGGTTATCGGCAGAAACGCGGAAATAGCCGCCCATATCCTCGCTGCGGGTACGCTCTTCCTTGGTCATCAGGGTTTCGTACAGCTTTTCGCCGTGGCGGGTGCCTATGATGCGGGTGCCGGTGTCGCCGAACAGGGTCTGAACAGCCTTGGCCAGATCCCCGATGGTGGAAGCGTCAGACTTCTGGATGAACAGATCGCCGGGACGGGCGTGCTCAAAAGCAAACATAACCAGATCGACCGCCTCGTCCAGATTCATCAGAAAACGGGTCATGTTCGGGTCGGTGATGGTGATGGGGTTGCCGGAACGGATCTGCTCCACAAACAGAGGAATGACAGAACCGCGGCTGGCCATGACGTTGCCGTAACGGGTGCAGCAGATGACAGGGCCGCCGCGCTGTGCGGATACGCGGGCGTTGGCGGTGATGACATGCTCCATCATTGCCTTGGAAATGCCCATGGCATTGATGGGGTAAGCGGCCTTGTCGGTGGACAGGCAGACGACCCGCTCCACGTTGGCCTCAATGGCGGCATGCAGCATGTTGTCGGTGCCTTCGATGTTGGTGCGGACCGCTTCCATGGGGAAAAACTCGCAGGATGGCACCTGCTTGAGGGCTGCAGCATGGAAGATATAGTTGACACCGGGCATCACGTCGCGCAGGCTCTGGATGTCACGCACATCACCGATGTAGAATTTGACTTTCTCGTAATGTTCAGGGTACTGGGCCTGCAGTTCATGGCGCATGTCATCCTGTTTTTTCTCATCGCGGGAGAAAATGCGGATCTCACCGATGTCGGTCGTCAGAAAATGCTTGAGGACGGTGTGCCCAAAGCTGCCGGTGCCGCCGGTGATCAACAGTGTCTTACCTTTAAAAATCGTGTCTGCCATGATTGGCCTCCCTGTAAAATATGGATTTATTCGTTGCCCTACGGCATAAATCTCCTTTATAATCTTCATAATTCTAGCATAAAAGTGTCGTCTTGAAAAGGCCCCTGCCTTGGAAAAAGCTTCTTTTTGTGTTACAATGACAACGGCTTATATAACTTCAGGAAAAAAGGAGATATTCTGTATGCGCGCTTATGAACGCTTCCTGCGCTATGCACAGGTGTATACCACCTCCGACCCGGACAGCACGAGCCATCCCACTACGGCCCGTCAGCTGGATCTGGCCAAGATCCTGCAGAAAGAACTGCTGGACCTGGGGCTGACCGACGCCCGCGTGGACGAACACGGGTATGTGTATGCTACGCTGCCTGCCACGGCCGGGCATGAACAGGCTCCCGGGCTGGGTTTCATTGCCCACATGGACACCGCCCCGGATGCTTCCGGCGAGAATGTCCGTCCCCAGCTGCATGAAAACTATGACGGCGGCGATGTGGTCCTGCCGGCTACCGGTGCTGTGATGCATGTCAGCAAATTCCCGTTCCTGGCCTCCATGAAAGGCCAGACTCTGATCACGGCCGACGGTACTACACTGCTGGGCGCCGACGATAAGGCCGGCGTGGCGGAAATCATGACCATGGTGGAACGGCTGCAGTCCGAAAAGCGTCCCCACGGCAAGATCTGCGTGGCTTTCACTCCTGATGAAGAAGTGGGGCAGGGCGCTGACCTGTTCGATGTCAAGGAATTTGGCGCTGCCTGGGCCTATACCGTGGATGGTGACGATGTGGGAGAAATCAATTACGAAAACTTCAACGCCGCCGGTGCCGTGGTGACCGTTCATGGGTTCTCCGTACATCCGGGCAGTGCGAAGAACACCATGCGCAATGCTCAGAATATCGCCATTGAATACCACAATGCTCTGCCGGAATTTTCCCGCCCTGAACATACCGAAGGGTATGAGGGCTTTTTCCATCTGTGCAGCATGGTAGGTGATGTGACCGAGGCCAAGCTGGGCTACATTGTGCGTGACCATGACGCGGCCCGTTTTGAGGCCCGCAAAGCCCAGATGCAGCATATTGCCGACTGTCTGAACGAAAAGTACGGCGCCGGCACGGTGGAACTGGACCTGAAAGACAGCTACCGTAATATGGTGGAACAGATCAAACCCCACTTCCACCTGATCGAAAACGCCCGCAAGGCTATCCGTGCCGCGGGGTTGGAGCCGGTGGAAGCACCTGTGCGCGGCGGAACCGACGGTGCAACCCTGTCTTACAAGGGATTGCCGTGCCCGAATCTGGGCACCGGCGGATTCAACTTCCATGGACCCTTCGAGTGCATCACCGTGGAGAAAATGGACCAGGCCACCGACGTGCTGGTGAACCTGGCCGAGCTGTACAAAGACCGTACCTGAGCTTGACAAACCCGCATCAGTTTGCTATAATCAATTTTACTGATGCGGGATTAGCTCATCCGGTAGAGTGACTGCTTCCCAAGCAGTAGGTGGCGAGTTCGAGACTCGTATCCCGCTCCAAACAAAGCCCCGAACCTGACGAAACAACGTCGAGTTCGGGGCTTTTTCTTGTTTCTTGCAAAAGTCGTAAATCCGCCTCACCACCTAAGAAATGCCCCAAAACGCAGGATAAACTAACAAATAAGCTAACAAATTCGGCGTTTGGGGCAGGGAAGATCAGTCCATTTTTCGCACTCCGGCCACCAACGTGGCCACATCGGGGTGGGTGTAGATGTTCAAAGTGGTGGTGGCGTCGGCGTGGCCAAGAATCTGCTGCACCACTTCCACCGGCAGCCCGGCGGCCAGCATGCGGGTGGCGGCGGTGTGGCGACAGGTATGGGGGCTGACCCCGGTAATGCCCAGCCGCTTCATCAGGCTCTGGAAACTCTTGCGCACATTGTTGTGATCCCGAGGCACGCCACCAGCGCTCTGAATCAGATACCCGGCGGAGCGGCCACCCAGCCAGGCGGCAATATACGGTTCCACACTCTCGTGAATGGGAATGGTGCGGTCCCGGCCGGCGTCGGTCTTTTCGCCGGCAATCAGATAGTGCTCCGGCAGATGCACATTCTCGGCCCGGGCCAAGAGCAGCTCATTCAGCCGCATACCGGTGTAGATTAATACCAGCGCGATTTTGGCAGTTTCGCCCAGGCGTTTGTCGAGGACCATGCTGCGGATGGCTTCAATCTCCGCCGCCGAAAATATCCGCGTTTTGGGTGCATTGGCTGCGGGCAGGTGCAGGCCGGTGGCGTAGTTGGTGTGGATGATATCCTGCTGGATGGCGTATTGGCAGAGCTGACTGAACAGCTGCCGCTGCTTCTCGCAAAGGCTGCGGCTGGCGCCTTTTGCCTTCATCACTTCAATGATGGCCTGGTAGTCCTCGGTTTTCAGGTCCGCCATCTTGCGGTGGTACAGCGGTTCTGACTTCCGGTAGGCGTTGCGGTAGGAGCTGACGCCGCTGGAGCCGATCTCGGGAAAGTGCAAAGCAGACCACCGCTCATACACATCGGTAAATGTGTAGGCCAGCCGGGAGGCGGATACCTTCTTGGCGTTGACGGCATCCAGCGTGGTGACGGCCTCGCCCGCGTCGGCAAAGGTGCCGATGAGTGTCCCGTCGGCAGCCACGGCCGCCCAGGGCTTGGCCCGGCGCCCGGGCAGCTTGTACACCGTGCCGGTGCCCTTGGCCCTCCGCCGCTTCCGCCGTTGCGGTGGCGGAGCTGCGGGCTGGCGCTTGCCGCAGAAATTGCAGAAAAGGCTGCCCTCCGGCAGTTCCCGCTGACAACGCACGCACACCATAAAAAAATCACCTCCGGGGCATACTTGTCAAAGCCTGCCCGGAGGTGGTATAATCCGAAATGAGCTAGGTCGGATTATGCCTTCAGGCAAGCTGATCTATCCACGCCTCGCCGGTTGCCGCCGGCGGGGCGTTTTTAGCTTTTAGGGTTAGTTGATATGCTGAACGATTCAATATATAATGGAATTAGACCAAATTACGAATTGCGGTTACAATGGACTGTGTATTCCAATGGACAAGAGTAGAAGCCCGTTCAAGGACGTAAGAGGGACAGTTTGTTTGTCCCCATGGGGCTACAGCTATAATAGGCTTTCCCATGCGAACTGCTTCATCTACCTCGTATTTCATCCAATCGCTATGGGCGGCATACATTCCGCACAAAACGATTACTACTTGGGCGGGTTTGATTTTTGCGGTAATCATACGCGCAATTTCTGCATTGGTAACAGGAGTTCCTTGAGGGAATAAAGGGCGCTCTCTTGGAGCAGAATAATTATAATAAGAAAAGTTGTTGGCGTTATTCAGCAAAGTGACTAGACGGTCATAGTCACTTCCATATCGCCAAGCATGACTTATAAATAACCGATATGTATACAAGTATGGCATAACAATTACAATCCTTTCGCAGGTGATAATATGAAATTCCAGAAAAAAAGAATCGTTGTAGAAGCATATCAAACGGACAAAGACCTATACATTGAAACATTAGAGGGAAGGATGCATGCTTCTCCTGGAGACTGGATCATTACTGGAGTAAATGGTGAAAAATATCCATGCAAGCCAGATGTTTTTGAAAAGACTTATGAACCAGTGGAAGACTGATTCTTTTTTCCCTCTATGGAATATGCTTTTGAATTATTTACCTTCCATTTACTGCTTTCAGAGGATATCAGGCTTTCGATATTATTAACAAAAAGACTCTCCACAGATGCTGAATCTCCATAAGGGGGAGCCTTCATTTCAAATAAATATTTTTCATGGCGAAGTAGTTCGCAAGTTGATCGGTATTCAATCCAATTTTCATGCCATTTATTTAACGAAACAATGCCTTCAATAATTGTGATGGCAACGCCACACAAGCCGACAAGAAATTGCATTACAGGGCATATATCAAAAAAGCCAACCAAAACTGGTATGAGGGCTGCGACAACGATTTCTATCAATTGGCATATTTTATATTTCCGCTGAGCCGATGTAGCTTTCTTGTCGTACCAATCAATCTGATCATCAACACGATTTTTTATGTACTCTTCTATCTTCATATGTGACCTTCAAGCTTGCCCTGCCGGTTGCCGCCGACGGGGCGTTTTTTATTTAGAAGGAAAATCAAAAGGGTTAAGACTTTTGGCTGGATTCCTCCGCCTGTTTCTTCATAAGAAGCGACTGCCGATACTGCTCAGCGGGTGCAAGGTCGATGAATTCAACCGAGCGGTCATAGTTGGCTTTGACCACCTTTTTGATTTCATCAAGGGAAACGTGGAAGAATTCCCGACGCTGATTTACAAAGTTCAATTTTCGGTCCGCAAAGGCGTTATGAAGCGCAGCTTCCAACTTTGGTGCATCGTCAGAGAAAATCATGGCATGCACATCGAAGTCAAACGGAACAGAAGCGTCGCCCAATTCATCAATGCGGTCCATAGGATCAAGGCGGCGGGTCATACCGATTTTGTAGACGTTCTCGCCAAAAGCGCCGATATTAGAAATGATATATACATACCCCGCACGCTGATTTGCTTCCCGGTAGTCCACGGTTTTGAATTCCTGGTCAATTTTGGAAAGCTGTTGTTCCAGCTCACGTTTTTTGTCTTCGATAGCGGCACGGTCTTCATCGGAGGCGGAGGCAAGTTGTTCGTTGATTTTCTTCAGAGCGTTCTGGTAATGTTTCTGTTCTTTTTCCAGCTTCTTGCGTTCTTCCTCAATTTCCTTGGCCAGCTTGGCTTCTTCCCGCATTCTGGCACGGGCTTCTTTCTGCGCTTCTTTCTCTTCCTGCTTCTTTTGCTGATATTCAAAGGCAAGATACAATTCTTCGATTTTCAATCGATAGTAAGCCGGTTGAATGCTGACATCCATAAGGTCCCCGAGCTTTGATATTGCATCACGGGATGCGGTAATCCGCTTTTCGCTGCTCTCGATATTATTGTATTTGACGTGTTCTATAACATCATCACATTCGGCATTAAAGGCACGCAGTAAGAGTTTTTGCATATCGGCGACCATCCGGCGACCTTTGGAGGTGCTGCCATTGACGGTCCAGTTGGTGTTTCCACTAACAGCGCTCTTGTTTTTTATCATGTCCTTTTGCTGGGCACGAATCTCCAAAAGGCGGGCCTTGTATTCATCGGCATTTACAAAAGAATAGCGAGGGGTATAAAGGCCAAAGCTCTGAAAAAGAATGTCATCGCTGGTTTCGATTACCTGCTTTTGCAGCGCCTCCAGCTGACTCTGCGCACCAATCACGTTCCGCTGAATATCCGCCAGCTGCTTTTCCTTCTCCTCGATTTGGCCTTGCAGATCTGCAAGAGTTACCTGTTCGGGAAGCATTTGACTTTTAAGCCGTTCGATTTCCTTTTTTTCCTTCAGACCGAACAAAGACATGATGAACCTCCTCGTAATCTACGGATTCTCCTTGTAATAGTAGTACGCCCGGCGGACGTATTCCTCGGTGGTGTTCAGCTGCTCCGCAATCTCCCAGGCATCGTAGCCCTGTTTCAGCAGCCGGAACAATGTGTTGCGCGGTATTGCCCGCTTGATGTACCAGCGGTCGGCCCTTACCTCGTGGCGCTCCACCACGTCAAACGGGGAAGACCGGGTATAGAAGCCGCCATACAGGCAATGGCCCAGTTCATGGCCAAGCCGGGCCTGTTCCTCCCCGGTGGTCATGGTGCGGGAATTGTCCAGCCCGATCACGCCCTTGTGGCCATCCTGCAGGGCGATGCTGCCGAGCTGGGGCAAGGGGAGAGAAACCACCGGCACGCCGGCCTGTTCGGCCAACTGGTAGAAGTCAGTCGCCGTGAATGTTATGTTCTGCGATGTATTTGGCAAATCGCTTCACTTCCTCGTATTGCGCGTCGGTGACAGGTACACCGTCAAATAAAGCAAACTTGATATCGTCATCCGTGACCCTGCCTTTTTGGGCGGGGCCATTTTTTTGATTTATGAGATCATCAACGGAAACACCGAAATAGGCGGCGATTTTAGTCATGGTTTCACCGGAAGGGGTGGCGCCGGTCTTTTTCCACTTGGTTACAGTGGAGTTGCTCAGGCCCATATCGGCGGCGGCACGGCTACGGCTTACACCTTTGGCATTGCATAGCTGGGTGTACACGTCATAAAACACAATTTTCAACGCTCCTTTTTGTGCAGAGCGCCAAAACTAACCAAATTCAGGAAAATGGACTTGATTTTCTTACTATATTCAGATATCATGTAAACACAGATTGAATTTGGTAAGAAAAAAGAAAGCCATCTGAAATCTGAAGACTTTGGTAAAGATTTTGCGCTGATATTTGTTGGCGCTTTTATCTTATCGCAAAATCTAACCAAAGTCAAGTTTTGAAAGTGAGAGGAGGTTAGATTTGTATGCCTGCACAATGGACAGGGGTTCTTGTAGGACGAATGCACAATGCCGGAGTTACTGCCAAGCAGCTGGCCGAGGAATTGGGGAAGAATCCTAAATATATTTCGGGTGTTCTGAATGGGCATTATTCCCCCAAAAAAGCGGAACAGGAATTCAATGAGGCGTTCCAGAAGCTCCTCGACAGGCGGTCTGTGTGACATCATTCTACCACCTGACCCGTCCCATAGTCTGGACTGCAAAGGAGGTGAACAGAGTGCGCGATTTCCTCAAAGAAAACTGGCGAACCATTCTGCTAGCAGCGGTAACGACCATTGCAATCCGTTTATTGCTAGGGTGGTAAAGATGCTCACGAAAACGGGAAGCCACAGAGATTTCAGCATCAACAAGAACCGCTTTTCGGAACAATAAGCCAAATAGATATGGTAAAGCTCAGAAACGCAGTAGGTATCTTTGCGGACAGGGGAATTAAACGGGTCAACGCCCTCTGTGTCGGCGCGCACCAAGTCCATATCGTAAAGAGGTCGGACCTTTTCAGGAGCGCACTTTGTATGCGGGTGTTTGCTGATATGTCGCAACAGCCTTTTTTCGGAATTTGTCAAAACGATCTGTTCGCACGCGGATTTCCTATCCACGGAATCACGCCCTTTCTGTCATCTATTCTATCATGCAATGGCAATGGGATGAAAGAAATGGAGGTCCATATGAAGCGCTATGTCATCCAAAGGTACACCTACAAAAGCCGGTCCGACTTGTACCGCCGCTGGATCACGCTGGAGTCCATGCAGTACGACACCCTGGAAGAGGCAAAAGCCGCCTTTGCGCGGCTTCCCATCAAAGCGGACCGCCGTATCGCGGAAGCCTACACCGTGGTGCGGTACAAGCCCGTCAAAGTATGAAAGGAGGCGAGGCTATGAGAAGAGAAGGATACATCGCACTCATACTTCTTTGCTTTTTTGCCGCAATGGGAATCAAGTATGTGGCGATGATTATCATTTCTGCAACGGTATAAAAAACGGAATGCTAAATAGAAAAAATGGAATGACCAAAAATAAGGAGGCCCGTCATGCCCGCAACTCCCACGACCCCCACCATGACCCTCCACGAACTGGCCGAGGCCTTCCGCGCCAACCTGATCCCCACCAGCGAGGAAGCGGAAGCCCGCTACATCGTGGAAGGCAAGTATCCCTTTGCGGAAGGCATTGCCCCCAAACGCGCCGGGGGCAAGAACTGCTTCAAGATCTGGCGCGAACCCTTTTACAGCTGGCTGGCCCAGCGCATTCCCGGGGATGTCATCCGCGTTCCCGAACAGAGATAGGAGGCCCCACATGTTCGCCCACATTCTTGCCCTGGCCGTGGTCACTCTGGGCGGCGTGGCCCTGCACGGTTCCGGCTGGTCGGATGGCTACCGCGCCGGTTACCGTGACGCTGAAGCCGCTGCCGCCCCGGAGATCTACGACCCCCACAAAGAACCCAAGAAAGGAGAAGCTCATGGATATGCAAACGATCGTCCTCACCGCTGACCCGGCGCAGGACAAGCTGCGCAGAGAAAACCGCCGCCTGAACAAAGCCTGCACCATGTTCCGCCGCATGGCCATTGCGGCCACGGTCGTGGTGGTGTTTCAGACCGTCTTTTACATGGCGGCACTGACCCGGATGGACAGCGTACATAAAACCATCGAAAGTGCATCCCGCACCCGCATCGCCGCTGCCCAGCAGGAGGCCGCCATCTACAAGAGTATGCTGGAACGCTGCGAAGAAACGGAGAACCGGCCGTGAGCCGCCAGGCGCAGCAGGAGCTCATCGACCGGCTGGCACCACTGGTCTGGCAGGAACGCCAGGAAGAAGCCGCCCGCGCCGCCTCCACCCACAGCCGGGAACCCACGCCCTGGTATTTCCTCAACATCAACCACCCGGTCATCAAGCGACTGTATCTGCGGTTTATCCGCCATTCTTTTAACGGCACGCCCCTGGTGGCACCGCCCGGCGACCTGGACCGGGTGCGGTTTGAGCTGTCCCTGCTGCACCCGGCGGTGCTGCGGCAGCTGGCCCAGGACTACCGGGCGGCCGGCAAACTGTGAGAGGACAACCTCTCCCGCCCGGCGGGTCACGGTCTGGCCCGCTGCCACCGCGCGCAAGCGCCTGATCTGCATAAGGAGGTATACCCATGAAGCAAAGCATCAAACGGCTGTGGCAGTTCCACCGGGAGCTCGGCCACATCCAAAGCCCGCCGCAGCATCCCTGCCACGGCTGCGGAGAAATTGCCCTGGTCAAGATCCTGGCGGGGGAGAACCGCACTCTGAAACGCAAGACACACGCCCTGGAACGGGAGATTCTGGCCCTGCGCGCCCAACTGCGCCGGGCCCATGCTGCGCCCGCCAACTTTGACAGGGAGGCAGCCCAGTGACCTACATACTCATGAGCATCCGGGTGCCCTTTGCCGATCTGATCCTCCGGGGCAAAAAGACGCTGGAAATCCGCAAGTCCGCCCCGAAAGCCATCCGGGAAGGCCCACTGTGCGTCCTTCTCTATGAGAGCAAGCGGGAAGGAGGCCGGGGCAAGATCGTGGGCTGGTTCACCAGCCGCAGCATCCGGCGCCTGTGGGGAGAGTCCGAGCGGGAAATCTGCGACAAAGCCTGCCTGGAAAGCTGGCAGCTGCGCCGCTATGCCTCGGAATCCCGGCGGGACGTGGCCCAGCTGTACGCCTGGCAGGTGGAAGACCCTGCCGAGCTGGCGGAACCGGTCCCTCTGGCAAAAGCCGCCGCGCCCTGCCCGCCCCAGAGCTGGCGCATCCTGGACCCTCAGGCTGCCCGGCAGATTCTGACCCTGCCCACCAAGACAACTGAACACCTTTTGCACTCGACTGCAAAATAAAAACCGGCCCCACAAATTCTGCGGGGCCGGTTTGGACAAGCACGAAGGCCTGCCGATTCAGCAAATCCAGTATAGACCTTTGCGCTGTGTCCTGTCAACAATCCCGGCGGCTGCGGCCGCCTTTCCGGGCTTGTATGGGGTAATAAAAGAAGAACGGAGCCCGCCCAAGGAAAAGAGAGGAGATCATGCGGACCTATCAGCGCGAACGAAGATACATCTGCGGCAGGAACCGAAAGGCTGCCCAGTACCAGGAGGTGGAGATCTACCCGCTTCCCACCCGGGACGGCCGTGGCCGGGACCTGGACCGGGAGAATGCAAAGCCGCCGTCCTTCCGGGAAACTCCCAAGGCCCAGGCCAACCACAACGCCAAGACGGCCCGGCAGTGGTTTCACCGGCTGGCCGTGAGCAACTTCACCGAGAAGGACACCCACACCACCCTGACCTACGCCCCGGAAAACCGACCGGCCACGGCGGAGGATGCCTGGCGGGATTTCCGCAACTGGATGCGCCACCTGCGGGAAGCCTGCCGCGCCGCCGGGTTGCCCAAGCCGGAATGCCTGGCTGTGATGGAATGGCAGGAAGCCGACCCGGACACCGGGCAGAAAGAGGTGGTGCCCCACTTCCATGTGCTGCTGCACTGTGAGCTGGATCGAGATACCATCGAAGGCTGCTGGCACCGCAAGGGCATCCGCCTGGGTAGAGCCAACACCGACCGACTGCAGCTGGACAAAGGCAGCCTGGAAGCCCTGGCCAATTACATGATGAAGTACCCCAAACGCAAGCACCGGTACTTTCGCAGCCGGGGCATCGTGAACCCGGTCATGCCGGCACCGCGGGACGGCCGCTACACCCGCCGCCAGGTGGCCCGCCTGGCCACCGATGCCGCCCGGCTGAATGATGCTGCCTACTGGGCGCGCAGATACCCGGGCTGGCAACTCATCGAGGCCAGCGCCCAGTATAACGACTTCCTGGGCTGGTCCATCAGCCTGAAATTCTGCCGCCGACGAGGCGGGGAAGGGGAGTGATACACAACCGCATGGCCTTCACCGAGAAAGACCTGCAGCGGTTCGGCCCTGCAGCACAAGCCCAGATCCGCCGGGAAATGGCCCGGCGGGAGGCCGAGCAAAAGGCCCGCCGGGTCAAAGAGAAAGCCGCGGCCGGGCCGAAAATGCCACAGCCGGGCAGCAACCTGGAACAGCAGTATTACACCACCGTGATCTGGCCCAGGATGCTGGCCGGTCAGGTGGTCAGCTGTGAGCTGCAGAAACGCTTTGACCTCTACCCGGCGGATATATACTGTGGCGTCCACCTGCCTGCCGCCCACTACACCCCGGACTTCTTCGTGACCTACACAAACGGACTGGTGGAGGCCATCGAAGTGAAGCACGCCGCCATCCGACGCCTGCAGCGGGACTACATCTACCGCCGCCGGCTCTTCATCGAACTGTATGCCCGCCCCAACGGGTGGAAGTTCACCGAGTACATACAGGAGGATACACCATGACCGATATCAATACCGTGCTGGACAAGATCACCGCCCAGCAAAGCCAATACAAGAAAGGCTCCGCGCCTTGGTGCGTGGGAGAACAGCTGAAAGACATCCTGCGCGCCCAGCCGGATGCCGCCGAACTGGTGGCCCAGGACCTGGAACAGAAAGGCATGGGCATTGCCGATTGTGAAAAGAAGATCGCCAAATTTGCCAAGTCGAACAGCCAAGGAAACGTCGGATTCTGCGGCCCGGCGGATGCCGACCGCATTATCCGGGAGTTTTACGGTCTGCCCGCCCGCCGGGAGGATACCGCCGCCCCGGCCGCCGCACCTGCACCCGCCCGGCGGCGCACCATCCGCCTGGCGGATTTCATGTGAGGGGGTGGTCAGTGTGGAGTACAAAGACCTGATACCGGAAACCCCGGCGGAAGAGCTGTTCAACTATCTGCGGGACAAGGCGGGCAAGTTCCAAGAGAACCTCCTTTCCTTCAAGGCCATCAGCCGCCAGGATGCCGAAGCCGCCTACTTTGAGTATGCCTTTGACGGCGACTTCCGCGCAGACCGAAAGAAACGGGCGGCAAGGTGCTGGTGCAGCGGGTGCGGTGGTATCTTCCTGGCGGAGTATATCAGCGCCAAGACCTGCGGCGGAAGGGGAATCCCGGCGGGAATCCGCATGATGGATGCCTATGTCGCCGGTGAGCAGGAATATGCAGACGGAGGAAGCATCATCTGCCCCTGCTGCGGGGAATCGGCGGTGCTTCGCGGAGCCGGATACATGCGGCAAGGGCACACGGAACAGGGATTCGTGGCCAGGGCATACAAGGCCCAGGGGTGTCTGGTCATCGTCCGGTACATGGTGGAGAAGAGCATCTGGCGGGAGAGCACACAGCGCAGAGCCGAGCCATTCGAGGCCTTTGTGGTGGACGGCAAAAAGGTGGTGAAGCTGCGCCTCTGGCAGCGGAACATCGGCGGGGAGTATTTCCGCCTGGAGGACTGGAAGGAAAACAGCCGTTTGGTGGATACCCTGGGAGTGCCTTGGTTTTATGAAGAGGACCTGCCGGATCTGGAAGGCACCAGCCTGGAAAACTCCAAGCTGTGGGAGTACATGGCCCAGACCTACGAGAAGGACCGGTTCTACCCGGTGGCCTATGCCCGCCTTTACCTGAAGCACCGCAATGTGGAGAACCTTATCACCAGCGGCATGGGGCTGCTGGTGGGCGACGGCATCCGGGAGGAAGAACAGCGCACCGGCAGTTACTATTACGTCAGAACCAGCGTGCCCCTGCCGAAACTGGCCTGGGTCAACTGGAAAGAAAAACGGCCCTCCCGGATGCTGGGGGTGACGCGGGAAGAACTGCGGCTGATCCGTGAAGCAGGATGGGAACTGGACGAATTCCAGGCATACCGCGCCGCAGCCCACAAGCTGAAGCTGCCGGAAGCGGTCGCCGCATTGGAAACCGTGGAGCCTTACCAGCTGGAAGCAATGGCGAAAAGCCCGCAATGGTCCGGACGCAGGATCATGCAGGCCGTGCGGTACCTGAAAAAAGTCCATGGTGCTATGACCATGCTGGATGACTACTGGGACATGGCAACGCGCCAGGGGCTGGACCTGGAAAACCCGGTGATCCGCTGGCCCCGGGACCTGCGGGCCGCCCACAACAGGGTGCAGGAAGCCCAGCGGTATGCCACTACGGCAGAACAGCGGGAAGCCTTCCGGCGGATGACCGCCCGCTGCCGTGGTCTGAACTGGACGAACGGGGAAATCTGCATCCGGGTGGCGGAAAGCCCGGAAGAATTGGTGCAGGAAGGCAAAACGCTACACCACTGTGTGGGCGGTTACACCAAGACCCACGCCGGCGGCAGTATCATCCTGTTTATCCGCCACGCCCGGCGGCCGGAAAGAAGCTGGTACACCCTGAACGTGGACGTGGTGAACAAACGTATCCTGCAAAACCACGGCTACTATAACGAGCACGCCCCGGGCAAACCGCCGCTGAAGATCCCGCAAAAGGTAGAACAATTCGTGAAGGACTGGCAGGAGCAGGTCCTGGCGCACTGGAAGCTGCCGCCGGCAAGGCCGAAAAAACAGGCCCAGCGGGACGGAAAAAACACCAATGCGGCATAACCGTTTTGCATTCAACTGCAACCACAAGGAGGCAATACCATGAACGAAATGCAGCTTTCCCTGGTTCCCGACGGAACCCCGGAACAGGCCCAGGCCATGGGCCTGCACTATGAGATCGTCGCCGCCGCCCAGGCTGCCGCCAACAGCCTGCTGGACCTGGGCCGCAAGCTCAAGCAGATGCGGGACACCGGCGGATATAAGCGCCTGGGCTTTGAAACCTTCGCCCAGTATACTGAGCAGGCCGTTGGCATCCGCCAGCGCCAGGCCTATACCTACATCACGGTGGTGGAGAACGTGCCCGCCCGCCTGGTGGAGGAAAACGCCGCTGCCGGCGTGACCAAGCTGGCCCTGCTGGCCAAACTGGGCCCGGCGGACCAGCAGGAAGTGGCCGGAGAACTGGCAGACATTACGGTGAAGGAACTGCAAAGCCTGATCGAGGAAAAGAACGGACTGGCGGAGCAGCTGTCCATGATGCAGTCCGAGGCGCCGGTGGAAGGCCGGGCCGAGGAAGTGGACATGGACGCTCTGCGCGCCGAGATGCTGGAACAGGTCAGGGCAGAGGTGGCCGAAGAAAGAAAATCTGCTGAGCTCCACGCAGCAGCACAGGCCAAAAAGGAGGCGGAGCGGGCAGCCCGGGAAAAGGCGGCCCTGGCCAAGGCTGAGGCCGCTCGCCAGGCCGAAGCCGATATTGCCGCCGCCCGGAAGGAAGCGGCCGAGGAAGCCCGCCGCCAGCAGGAAGAAAAGGACCGGGAAGCCCTGGAACAGGCCCGGCGGGACGCAGAAGAAGCCCGTGCCCGGGCAGAAGCCACCGCCCGCCAGCTGGATCTGGCCGCCAGTGAGGACAGCATCCGCTTTGCCTTGCTTTTTGAGCAGCTGCAGGACGCAGCCCAGAAGATGATGGACCTGATCGACGCTATGACCGCCGACGGCCGCACCGACGAAGCCGAACGGCTGCACACCGCCCTCACCGGTGCCCTGCAGGCCCTGGCCGGAGAAGCGAAAGGAGCGTGCCATGCCTGAAAAGAAACAGGCGGCGCCGCGGTATGATGATTGCCCCTGCCGCTGCTGCAAGAGAGACAATCTGTGCAACAAAAAGCCCGCCGAATGTAAACCGTACAAGACCTGGTTTGTCACCAAGTGGAGGAAGATCACGAAGAAGGGAGATGCGAACTGATGTCTAAGCCCCGGTATGATTGGTGGGGATATGTGAAGGGAATGATCCGCCGTTACCCGGAACTGTGTGCAAAGGAAAAGGAACTGCATACAGTGTCTATGTCCCCGGACTTGTCTGGCATGCCTCATGGGCGTGGAAATAAATCGGACCCAACCGCAAATGCAGCCCTTCGTGAACTGCCGGATATTAACCGGCGGGAGATGGAGGCGGTGCGAGCAGCGATTCAGACATTAAAAGGTTATGAAGATGGAAATGAACGTTTATATATGATTAGACTGATTTTTTGGAAAAAAACTGATACATTGGATGGGGTTGCAATGAAGATGAATCGTTGTAAAAGAACGATTGTGCAATGGCATGGAGAATTCATACGAGATGTTGCCCGGAATTTTGGGCTCATTTAACCAGTGTTTTTTCTGAAAAAACGATGGTTAATTCATCATTTTGGATGCTTTAAGGAGCATAAATGGGCTTTTTTGTTGAATTATTTCTACATTTTGCTTCCATTTAGATGTAAAATATGGTAAAGTAAAGACACAAAAGCGAATTAAAGAGAAGTATTTATTGACTTCTTTGCATAGGATGATGTATAGATGCCCATAGTAAGTAAGGGTTATCATGGCACAACGGATTCTAGCGCTGAACAGATTATAGCACAGCAGTATTTCAGGCCAAGCAATAAAGATTTTGAATGGCTTGGATTTGGAGTATACTTCTTTGCATATAAAGGTCATGCAAAGGAATGGGCGGATCGTGAAGCGCAAAAAGATAAAAATATTGGGAAACAACCAGTTGTTTTATCTGCTACTTTGATTTATGAAGAAGACCAACTGCTAGATTTAGATGATCCAGAACAGTTGAGATATGTTAATGAAGTGTTTTGTGCGGTTAAGGATAAGGCTTCTTCTGTACCGAACGCTCCCAAGACAGATCTTAGGGGAAAAGCATTAAAAAAGCAGTGGTGCTTACTATGTAATACATACAGAAGAATCAATCGAAAAATAGCCATAACATCCTATACTTTTCGCCAAACAAAAGTTCCGAATGGTTTCTCTTATACACAAAAACAGCTGTGTGTAAGTGATTCTAGGATCATATCCGGAATTCGTAAGGAGGTATGACGATATGATTCATCCCAGTGTGGAAGAGTTACTTTCACAGTTTACGCCGGAAGAACTGGCTTCCATCCTTCGTGAAGAACTCGAAGCCGTTGGAATTCCATACACTTGCAATGCTAACGACACATTTGAGTTTGCCCCGATTTCTGAAGCAGAGCTGGAAATTCCGTATGAGTCGTCAGAACAAGTGGAAATGAAAATAGGAAAATTTGTGATGCCCGCTTCGATTGTAAAACCGAAAGTTATTTATGATAATGCGACAAAAGAGGACTCTGTAATAACGGTGAATTGCAATTTGGGAAACAAATATCAGCCTACATCTGACTATCGATATGCGGCTTGAGTCAGTTGATTTGAAAAGAAATGAGTGAGACGCAATGAACAAACAAGCTAAAAGTGTACTTAGTATTTCTCATTTCGTTTTTGACGAACTCTCTTTTAGGAGGAAAGGCTTCCAGCAGGCGGATCAAAAAGATATCCCGTTTGAGGTTGGGCATTCTGTTAAAAAGACAGAAGAGAATAACTATATCGTATCTTTAATGCTGAAAGTTAATAAAGAAAATGAATATGATGCAGTCGTTCGCATCAGCGGATATTGCGAAGTCGATGATAACGATCCAAATAAAGAAATTCTTTTGCATGAAAATGCACCGGCTATTTTGTATCCGTACGCTCGTGCGCAAATGACGATGCTGACTTCACAGCCGGAAACAACACCGCTTGTATTACCTGTTGTTAATGTACATGAGCTGTTCCATAAAGATTATCAAAAAAAGAACGACTCAACAGAAACCCATGCAGAATGATTTTGGAAATTTGCATTAAAAAGCCAGAAATATAATTTATACTGGTACCATCAAAAGCCGCAGGGAAAATCTCCCCGCGGCTTTTGCTTTGTGCTTTTGCGTCATGACACCTCCTGCAGCACGGGACCTGCGCGGGATGAGCGGCCGCTACCGCTTCCCGTGTCGCTGCGATAAGGCCCCATCAGCCGGCTGAGATGCCGGCTATTTTTATGCCCACCAGGCCCGCATGAAGGCCCTGCGGGCTCCATCGCCGTATCAGTCCCGACTCGCCGCGGGGCTGGCGAGCATACGGCACCGCCCGGCAGGCGGGGAGAAACTCACACACTTGTGACCAAGACGCTCCGTCCTCTGCGCTGCCGGGCGGCTTTTTTATATAGCAGGGGGGGACATTGCGGAATGCCCGCCCTAAAACATAAACCCATATTGGAGCGCTGAAATGAGTAACCCACGCTATTCAAACGGTGCCCTGCGCCGCAAGTACCGCGCCAGGTTCCGGGCCATGGAGTGCCCATGCGGAATTTGTAAGGGCAGGCTTGGGCCGATCCATTACGATGAACCATCGGACGCGCAGCATCCTTTGTCCTTCGTCATTGATGAGATCCGACCGGTTTCCAAGTGGCGCCAGTTTGGCTATGCTTCGGCGCGAGCTGCCGCCGAGGACTGGAGCAACCTGCAAGCGGCGCATTATTACTGCAACGCACGCAAAGGAAACAAGACAGAGTCTACTGCGGTTCGGCCTGACAAGTGCTGCTTGAGGTAGAAGATGCAAATACCTGAGAAAAGCTGGGTCGAGTACATCAACCGGCTGGCCCGTCTGAATGAGGAAGCCGGGCGGAAGATGGCCGACTACATCGCAAAACATGGAACCGGGGATGCTGATGCGCTGATTGCATACGCGCAGGCTCTGGTGCAGAAGTACGGAGAGGGGAGCGCCGAGCTGGCCTGCCAGATGTATGACGCCGTGGCCGAGGCGTCCGACGTCGATGTGCCACCGGCGGAACCGGCGCCGCCCGCCGATTATGGTGAAACGGCCAAGATGGTAAATGCCACAAAGCAAAGCCCGCCGCTGCTGCAGAGCGGGGTGAGTCGTCTGGTCAAGCGTGCCGGGGCGGACACTACGATGAAAAATGCCATCCGGGACGGCGCAGAGTGGGCCTGGGTGCCCCATGGAGACACCTGCCCGTTCTGTATCACGCTGGCCAGCCGTGGGTGGCAGAAGGCCAGCAAAAAGGCGCTCAAGGGTGACCACGCAGTGCACATCCATGCAAACTGTAACTGTGAATATGCCATCCGTTTTGACAGCCGCACAACCGTGGCCGGATACGACCCGGACAAGTATTTGGAGCAGTATAACGCCGCAGGTGGGGATATCAACGCCATGCGCCGGCAGCAGTATGGCAAAGACAAGAAACGTATCAACGCTCAGAAAAGGGCAGCTTATGCGGCCCGGCGGTTGCGGGAAAAAGCGGGTAATGGTATACTGAAAGATAGTAAGAGCCAGTACCTGACTATCAAGGAAGATAGTATCAAGCGGGTAAAGGCATTTCGCTGTCAGACGCTGGATGCTTACGGGCAGAAAGCGCTGGCGCAGGCACATGTAAAATTGCTGAAAGAAGCCATGGGCCATGATACCGGTGTCGAGGTTGCACAATGCTTGCGAATGGACATGCAACTAATTGGGAGCATCATTGTGGGTGATGGGACGGCTTCCGTTAAGATACCGGATCACGATATTCCCTATATTGCGATGCATACCCATCCAAGTGGGCTTACATTTTCACCGAATGATATTGCTGCTTTTGCAAAGCGGAAAAATATGCGGATGCTGACAGCAGTTGGAAACAATGGCGTGGTTTATGCATTGGAACGTGGCTCAGAGTGTGACGAGAATGCTATTCTTGATTTGTCCACTCAGTTGAACATGCGCATTTTTGAGTCCAAGACGAAAAAGGAAGTCATGGTCGCGTTGAACGAATTCTTTGAGGAGGCTCGGAAGTATGGCGTACAGTATTACACCACAGAGAATTGAAGAACTGAAGCGCTTCCTAAAAGAACATCCTATCGAACACGCTTATGATGAGCAGGCTGAACTGTTTGACGGGGATTGCCCCCCGGAGCAGTTGGCTGCGCGTTCAGCCTACGAATTATTGAAACGAATTGGTAAATTACCAGAAGACGAAAACTAAATAAAAAGCATGATGCATAACCGCAGCGGGGTGCGTGCCCTGCTGAAATCTGCAGAAATGGAAAATTTCTGTGCTAAAGAAGCCGAAGCTATCCGCTCCAGATGCGGTGAGGGTTATGCCGCAGAAACCAATATGGAGAAAAACCGTGTCACGGCTGTGGTGTGGCCGGATACGGAAGATGCCTGGAGAGATGCTGCGGAAAACAACACCATTCTCAAAGCATTGCGATAAGAGGACGGTAAAACCATGATCGAACTCATCGTCAAAGACTGGCTGGCCCAAAAGCTGGCGGTTCCCGTTTGCCTGGAAGTGCCGACGGGGCCGCCGGCTTCTTTTGTGGTTGTGGAGAAGACCAGTTCCGGCCGCAAAGACCATATTGATTCGGCCACCGTGGCCATCCAGAGCTACGGGGAAACCCTGTACAAGGCGGCCATGCTCAATGAAGAAGTCAAGGCGGCTATGGATCACCTGCCGGAACACCCGGCGGTCAGCGCGGCCAGGCTGAACAGCGACTATCCCTTCAACGATACCACTACCAAGCGCCGCCGCTATCAGGCGGTGTACAACATCACCTATCACGAAAACGCGGCCCTGTAACCGCGGGAAAGGAAACAGATGGAAAAGAACAACGCACAGAACGTCACTACCGGCAAGCCCAAAATCGGCGGCGCTGTGTTCCGGGCACCTCTGGATACGGCCCTGCCCACCGATGCTACCACCGAGCTGAACCAGGCGTTCATCAACCAGGGGTATATCTCGGACGAGGGCCTGACCAACGCCAACTCGCCTTCCAGCGACAAGATCAAGGCCTGGGGCGGGGACACCGTCCACACTTACCAGACCGAAAAGCCCGACACCTTCAAGTTCAAGCTCATCGAAGCCGAGAATGTGGCAGTCCTTCAGACGGTGTACAGCCCCGAAAACGTCAAAGGCACCCTGGAGGACGGCATCACCGTCAAGGCCAACAGCAAGGAAAACCAGTATTACGCCTGGGTGGTGGAACTGATCCTCAACGGTAATGTGCTCAAGCGCATTGTCATTCCCAGCGCCAAGATCACCGAGCTGAAGGAAATCGTCTACGCCGATGAAGACGCCCTGGGCTATGGCATCACCATCGAGGCCACGCCGGATCAGGACGGCCAGACCCACTATGAGTACATCAAGAAAGGGGTGAGTGCCTGATGCGCCAGGTGACCACGAAAAGCGGCTTTTGCCTTGAAATCGAAGAGGAACGCCTGAACAACATGGAGCTGCTGGACGCTCTGGCTGCCCTGGATGAGGGCGATATCACCGCCTTGAGTACCGCGTTGCGGCTGCTGCTGACCAGGGAGCAGAAAAAGGCTCTGTATGACCATCTGCGCACACCCGGCGGGACGGTACCCATCGAGGCAGTGACCGAAACACTGCAGGAAATCTTCGAGTCCAGCCAGCCCGCAAAAAACTGATGACCCTCGCCGCCATGCTGGCCACCGACGCCGATGCCCTGACCTGTGATATGGCCGAAACGTACGGCGTTCTGGATTGGCACACGCTGCCGCTGCCCCTGGCGGCCGTGCTGGCGGCGGGGCTGCGGGAAACCTCCCGCATTCGGATGAAGATGAGCGGCGCCCGGGCAACGCCCGAAACCATGCTGCTGGCGGCCGTAACCGACCGGCTGGGCCTGCTGGTGTGGCAGAACACCGAGGAAGCCCGCCACGGCCGGGGCTGCCCGCCATCGGTGTTCAACCTGTTGATGGGCATCGAGAGCGGCCAGAGCGGCCCGGTGGCCGGCTACGCCACGCCGGAAGACTACGAAGCGGCCAGGGCCCGCATTCTGGGAGGTGAACATAATGGCCACTGAACTGGCAAAAGCCTATGTGCAGCTCATCCCGTCTGCCCGGGGCATCCAGGGGAGTATCACCAAGGCCCTGGGCGGGGAAGCCGGTTCCGCCGGTACAAGCGCGGGCCAGACCTTAGGCTCCAATCTGGTCAGCAAGGTGATGGGCATCGTGTCGGCGGCAGCCATCGGCAAGGCCCTGGCCTCCACCATCACCGAGGGCGCCGACTTGCAGCAAAGCATCGGCGGCATCGAAACCCTCTTCAAGGACAGCGCCGACAAGGTCAAGGCCAACGCAGCGGCGGCATACAGCACCGCGGGCATGAGCGCCAACCAGTACATGGAACAGACCACCAGCTTTGCGGCCAGCCTGCTGCAGAGCCTGGGCGGGGACACTGCGGCCGCTGCCGATATGGCGGATATGGCCATGCGGGATATGTCGGACAACTCCAACAAGATGGGCACCGACATGGAGCGCATCACCGATGCCTACCAGGGATTCGCCAAGCAGAATTACACCATGCTGGACAACCTCAAGCTGGGCTACGGCGGCACCAAGACCGAGATGGAACGCCTGCTCCAGGATGCCCAGAAAATCACCGGCGTCAAGTACGATATCAACAGCCTGGCCGATGTGTACAGCGCCATTCACGTCATTCAGGGGGAACTGGACATCACCGGCACCACCGCCCAGGAAGCCGCCACCACCCTGTCCGGCTCCTTCAATTCCATGGCAGCGGCAGGCAAGAATGTGCTGGGCAATCTGGCCCTGGGCCAGGATATCACCCCGTCCCTCCAGGCGCTGGCCCAGACCACAACCACCTTTCTGGTGGGCAATCTTCTGCCCGCTGTGTGGAACATCCTCAAGGCCCTGCCCGGCGGTATCGTCACCCTGGTGCAGGAAATGGGCACCCAGCTGGCCGCCCAGCTGCCGTCCTTCCTGGCGCAGGTCCAGACCGGGCTGGCCGGAAATGGACAGCAGCTGCTGCAAAGCGGGATAGCGATGATTCAGAATCTTGGGCAGGGCCTTGCCCAAGGCATTCCGCAGTTTCTGGCCCAGGCTCTGCCGCTGCTTTTGCAGTTTACCAGCAATCTGCGGGCCAACTTCGGGCAGATCGTGGACGCGGGCATTGATCTGATTCTAAACCTTGCCCAGGGCTTGATTGCCGCGCTGCCCACCCTCATCACCTATGTGCCCGGCATCGTATCCAACATTGCCGGAATCATCAACGACAACGCCCCCAAACTTCTGGTAGCGGCCGGTCAGCTGATTCTCATGCTGGGACAAGGACTGATTCAATCCTTGCCGGTCATTGCGGCCAATATGGGCAGTATCATGCAGGCGGTGGCCGATGTGATCACCGCCATCAACTGGCTGAGCCTTGGCGGACAAGTTCTTACAGCGGTAGGGAACGGCCTTGCCAGTATGGCAGGCAGCCTTACCGGTGTGATGCAGAACAGTTTCAGCGGGGCGGTCAATTACCTGAAAAGCCTGCCGGCCCAGGCATTGTCCTGGGGCAAGGATATGATCTCCGAATTTATCAGGGGCATTACGTCCAACATTGCCGGGGTGGGCAATGCAGTCAAAAACATTGCATCAACGGCGGCTTCTTATCTGCATTTCAGCCGCCCGGATGTGGGTCCGCTGCGCGAATATGAAAAGTGGATGCCGGACTTCTTGAATGGACTTTCCAAGGGCATCTACCGCAACAAATACAAGTTGATTGATTCTGTGCAGGACCTGGGCAATTCCATGGCTGCCAGTCTTCAGGGCCGTCTTGCTTATGGCATGCCCATGAAATCCGTCATCCCCGCCACCGCCGTCACCGTCCAGCAATACAACACCTTCAACACCCACGACAGCCTGAGCGAGGCGGAAATGACCCGGGAAACCGAGGCCATGGCCAAGCGGCTGCCGTGGGCCATCCCGTAACCGAAAGGAGGCATTTTGTGCGCACCGTTCCGTACCGTACCTATACCGCCGCCGACGGGCGGACCATTCGCCTGGCGGTGGACAGCGACTTCTGGGCCACGGATATTTCCGGTGAGGACGGTCTGGACCTGGACATCAGCGAACAGCAGTCCACCGGCCAGATCGGCACCACCGTGACGGGGGCCTCGGTGGGGGCGCGGCCCATTGTGGTCACCGGCGCCATCCTGCGGGACCTGGACGCCAACGAACGGCTGCTCAAGCAGCTGCTGGTGCCCGGGTCCGTTGGCCGCTGGACCAAGACCATCGGCACCCAGAGCTGGTATGTGGATGTCATCACCAAGCGCTCGCCGGATGTGAGCGGCGGGGAACACCTGCTCAATTTTCAGTTTTCCCTGTATGCCGCCTACCCGTACTGGCGCACGGAGGAAACCATCACCACCCTGTTGGGCGGCCTGGAAGCCATCTGGTTCCCCACGCCGGTTTCCACTGCGGGGTCCTGGTATATCAGCCGGTACAAACAGGACCTGTATACCAACGTCCCCAACACAGGCAACACCGAAACCGACTTCACCGTGCAGTTTCTGGCCACGGCCCGGGTGCTCAACCCCATGCTGTGGCATAACGGCAAACGAACCTTCATCCGCCTGAACAAGGAGATGCAGGCAGGGGAGCGGGCGGTGATCTCCACGGCGGAAAAGGACCGGGGCTGCACCTACTATGCCGCCGACGGCACCGAACAGGATGGTTTCCGCTTCATGGATATGGGCACTGACTGGTGGATGACCCTTTCCCCCGGGGATAACGTCATCCGCCTCACCGCCGACGAAGGCCGGGAAAACCTGACAGCCTCCATTACTGCGCCGAAGGGGGTGGCCAGCGGTGTTTGAATTGGATTCCGAACCCAGTGTTGCAAAACTCTATGTCTACAAGGAAACACAGTCGGTAGGCCTGGTGGAAAGCATCAGCAGCCTGCAATGGATGCCTGCCTGGGCCGATGTGGGCGAGTTCAAACTCATCTGCGCCGCCAGCGCCAAGAACCGCCGCAACCTGACCAAGTGGACCACCCTGTACAACCCGGATACGCCGGAACTTTCCGCCATGGTCGTGGCCGTAAACACGGAACCGGGAAAGAACACCATGACGGTGCGGGGAATGTTCAGCCTGCTCCGATTCAAGCAGCGGGTAGCCAAGGGCACCCGGAACATCACAGACGCGGCGGCAGGGCTCTTGGAACTGTGCCGGACCAACCTGCGCGGCCTGCCGGTCACGGTGCCGGAAACCGCCGGTTTTACTGCGCCCTGCCAGGAAACGGTGGAGTGGCTGGACTGCCGCAGTGCCATCGTGCAGCTGGCCAAAGCGGGCGGCTTCGGGGTGCGGGTACGGTTTGACAGGGACACGGGCACCGAATCCCTGGAGCTGCTCCACGGGGTGGACCGCAGCCGGCAGGAAAGCGAAGCCTACCGGGGATTCTTCAGCACACAGATGAAGAACCTGTCCTCCCCATCCCTGGAGGATGACGGCAGCGACTATGCCAATGTGGCCCTATGCTGTGGGGAAAAGCCCTCGGAGCAGGACCAGTGGCAGCCGTTGTTTCTGGAAGTGGGGGACACCCAGGCCACCGGCGCCGACCGGCACGAACTGTGGGTGGACGGGTCCGGTGTGACCCACAAACACACAGTCCAGCTGGCGGACGGCTCCACCCAGGACGCTGTTTACACCGAAGAAGAATACAAAGCCGCCCTGACCAACTACGCCATGGCGGCATTGCTGAAACATATGGGCGGGCGGGCGCTGAAGGCTACGGCCTCGGACCAACCCCTGCGCTACGGCACGGACTACGCCCTGGGTGACATCGTGCCGCTGCGTATCCCGGAAATGGACCTGGTGGCCACCGCCCGGGTCGCCAGCGTGAAGCTGATTTACGAAAAGACCGGCCGCACTGTGGAGCCTGTCTTTGATACCATCACAATCGGAGGTGATGCCACTTGACCGAACTGACCTGCTGGCCGCTGGACAATAAACAGTATTTCAGCGATGCCATGGGGGCCGCCTATGCGGCGCGCAGCCGGGGCCTGCTGCGGTCCGATAATTTTACCGCCACCACCAACGGGGACAACACCGTTACCATCTCCAAAGGCGTTGCCTGCGTTCATGTAACCGACTTCTGGTCGGCCTTTCCTTTTTTGAAGCAGGATACCGTCCTGCAGCTCGAGGACGCGGACGGTGTGTACATGCGCTGGGATGTCCTGGCCGTGGGGTATGACAAAAACGCCAACGTGGCCGGGCTGTATGTGCGCACCGGGCTGGCTGCGCCCTCCCCGGAAATGCCTGCGGTGCGGCGGGATAACGACTTTGATGAAGTGTTCCTCTACGGCGTGCGCCGTCGGGTTGGTGCCACCAAGATCGAGGCGGACGATATCGTGGATCTGCGCCTGGACCCGGACTACTGCGGGCTCATGCGGGACACCCTTGACAGCATCGACACCAGTGTGATGCAGGCGGCCTTTATGTCCTTTCTGGCCAAGATTGAAAAGGAACTGGACAGCCTCAACGCCGGCACCGAAGCCATGCTAAAGTCCGTCTATGACACCAAGGGTCGGGGCGAGGATGTGTATGAGTACGGCCCCCACCTGTACAAATCCACCTTCCCTCTGGATGCCTGGACCGGCGAAGGCCCCTACACCCAGACCGTGCCCCTGACGCCGG
>CALESJ010000026.1 GCA_937907025.1 uncultured Faecalibacterium sp. | reverse complement strand
ATCCTGGACCCTCTGATTAAAAGTCAGATGCTCTACCAACTGAGCTACGGGCACAAATGGTTGTTTTGCTTTACAGCCTAATTATCATATCATAAAACTGTTTATCTGTCAACACGAAATTCAGACGTTTGCAAGCAATTTTGCCGTAATTGACAGTCCCGATGCGGTGTGGTATAATGAGATTCATATTTAGAGGATCGTCTAAATGGAACCCTTTCGCGGGCGGCGGCCTCTGCTTGATTGAAAAAGAGGTGTTTTGTATGCCCACATCGGTTCCGTTTGTATCGGTGGCCAGTGCCATGCTCAGCCTGATTGTCATTGTCGGCCTTCCGGTCGGTCTTGGCATTGCGGTGTGCCGCAAAAACAAGAACGCGGGCCGTGCCATTATGATCGGTGCGTTCTGCTACATTGTCAGTGCCTATGTGCTGGAGCAGATCCTGCACAGCCTGGTGTTCACCGTCTGGCCGGACATCCGCCAGAATCTCGTGGTCTTCTGCCTGTATGGTTGCCTGGCGGCCGGTGTATTTGAGGAAACCGCCCGCTTTCTGGGGCTGCGTACGCTGTGCAAGGCCGATAAATCCCCGGCCATCGGCTTTGCCTACGGCGTGGGCCACGGCGGCATCGAGGCCATCCTGCTGGCAGGGCTTACCATGCTGAACAATCTGATGGTCATGTATGCCATCAACAGCGGCAACACCGATGACCTGCTGGCCGGTGTGGAAGGGGAGCAGCTCACGCTGGCTCAGGACCAGCTGGCGCAGCTGGCAGCCATCCCGGCCACCCAGTGGCTGGCCGCCGGATTTGAGCGTGTGTGCGCCATCGGTCTGCAGCTGGTTCTGTCCATGCTGATCTGGATGGTGGTCACCAAGCGCCTGCCCATGTGGGGCTATCCTCTGGCCATCTGCCTGCATGCAGTGTCCAACCTGCCGGCTATGTTGTATCAGGCCGGTGTTTTGACCGTCTGGCCCACCGAGCTGGCCACGCTGGTTCTGGTGCTGCTGGTGGCAGCGCTGGTCTGGCAGCTGCATCGCCGCTGTGAACCGGCCCGACTTTGATCATCCGTAGCATTCCGTATGTTGTCCTCGCCGGTTTTTCTGGCGGGGACACCTTTTTGTCATCAAAACAGGGGACTGTTCCATGCTGTTTAATTCACTGGCCTACGCGGTATTCCTGCCGCTGGCCGTACTGTTTTACTTTTTGGTTCCCCAGCGCTGGCGCTGGGTGGCTCTGCTGGGGTTCAGCTATTATTTCTATATGAGCTGGAACCCGGAACTCATTGTGCTGATTCTGTTCACCACGGTGGTCAGCTGGCTGGCGGCTCTGGCGGTGGAACGGACCAGGCGCCCCGCTCTGCGCAAAGCTGCCCTTTGGGGTGGGGTAGGGCTGTGCCTGGCCTGTCTGTTCTTCTTCAAATACTTCAACTTTTTCTCCCAGAATGTCACTGCCTTGCTGCAGGCGGTGGGACTGCCGCTGCAGCCCACCACCCTGGAACTGGTGTTGCCGGTGGGTATCAGCTTTTACACCTTCCAGACTTTGAGCTATGTGGTGGATGTGTACCGGGGGGACCTGAAAGCCGAGCATCATTTTGGGTATTACGCGCTGTATGTCAGCTTTTTCCCGCAGCTGGTGGCAGGGCCTATCGAGCGCGCCGGCAATCTTCTGCCGCAGCTCCATGAAAAGCATGACCCGGACCTGGCCAACTTCAGCGCCGGGCTGCGAAAGATTTGTGTGGGTATGTTCAAAAAGGTGGTCATCGCGGACTTTGTCGCCACCTACGTCAACAACGTATACAATGACCTGGCAGGGAAGGGCGGACTGACCCTGATCCTGGCCACCATGCTGTTCAGCGTGCAGATCTATTGTGATTTCTCCGGCTACTCCGATATTGCGGTGGGCAGTGCCCGGCTGTTGGGCATCAACCTGATGGAAAACTTCCGCAGCCCCTACATGGCCCGCAGCGTCAAGGATTTCTGGCGCCGCTGGCACATCAGCCTGACCCGCTGGTTCACCGATTATGTGTATATTCCCCTGGGCGGCAGCCGGTGCAGCCGCTGGAAGCATCTGCGCAACCTGGTGGTAACGTTTCTGCTCAGCGGATTGTGGCATGGGGCCAGCTGGACCTTTGTGCTGTGGGGCGTGTATCACGGCCTGTGGCTGTGTGCCGAAACCTTTTACCTGCCCCGGGTGGAGGCACTGCAGAACCGCCTGCAGGGGGTTCGAAGCACGGCCTTTGCTGCTCTGCGCACTGTACTGACCTGCTGTGTGGTGGGCTTCGGGTGGATTTTCTTCCGCGCCAATGATCTTTCTGACCTGACGTATGTGCTGACCCATCTGGGCCAGGGCCTCAACCCGGTCCACCTGCTGGCTTATGCACAGGCAGCCGGTCTGACCCCGGTGCTGCTGGGCCTGGCGTTTGCCCTGATTGCAGCCTTGCTGGTGTATGACTGGTACGCCACCTATCGCACCGACCCGCTGCGTGCCATCTGCCGCGCCCGCCCCTGGCAGCGATACACCTTTTATTATGTGTTGTGCTTCGGGGTGCTGGCAGCGCTGTGTTCCCGTCCCTTCGGCGCCACGGCGGACTTTATCTACTTCCAGTTTTAAGGGGGCCGACCATGACAAGAAAAGCCTTTGCAAAATACATGGCAAAACTGCTGGCCTTCCTGCTGGCGCTGTGTGTGCCCTTTGCGCTGCTCATCGGTTTCATCGGTTTTGTGCCCGAAACCACCCAGCAAAGCCTTCTGTATACCCTGCATTATAAGCTGGACCTTTTACAGGATACCCCCGGCGGCAACCGCATTCTCATTGCCGGCGGCTCTTCCACCGAATACGGCACCGACTGCCAGACCATTGCCGAGGCCACCGGCCGCCCCACCTACTGCGTGGGGGTGACCGCGTACCTGGGCATCCAAATGTACCTGAACATGCTGGACCGTTACGCGGAACCCGGTGATACGGTCATTCTGATGCTGGAACACCTGATGCTGCGGGATACCGGGGTGGATTATCTGGTGCTGTGGCAGTCTTGCGGCACCGACCCGGACGCCTGGGCCTGTGTTCCGCCGGACCTGTGGCTGGGAGCGGCGGCCAGTGCAGGGCGCTACCTGGCCCAGCGGTGGCCCACCGATTGGACACCGTTACAGGGAATGCACTGGACAAGCTATGACTACGCCCCGGGCCAGACACCGCACAGCGATGATTTCGGGCCGCTGGGGGATGTGACTGCCCCGCGCACCAACATTCTGGAACACAAGTACAACACCCAGGATATGGTGTCCCTGAGTGCTGATGTGCTGGACCAGGATAACCTGCGGGCCATCCGAACGTTTGCGGACAAGATGGAGCAGCGCGGCGTGACGGTGCTGTTCAGCCATGCGCCCCTCAATGCGCTGTGCGTGACCAGCAGCACTGAGGAGAACGCCGGATATGCCCAGGCAGTGCGGGAGCAGCTGGAACTTCCCGTGCTGGTGGATTACCCCGACGCCGTTATGGATGCCGACTTGTTTTATGACAGCAACAATCACCTGAACACCGAGGGGACAGCCCTGTATACACAAAAATTGATCGATGGTCTGGCCGCTTTGGACAAGACAGCTTGATACGGAAAAAGCCCGTCCCTGCGCGATTTGCACGGGGACGGGCTTTTCTTTCTCTAGTGGGGGAAAAGTCAGGAAAGGGAATGCAAGTAAGTGAGAAAAGCAATTTTTACAATGCTGAAAAAGGCGGCTTTTCGGGGCTTGTCACACAGGAAAGTTCCGCTGAGCGGAACGCTGGGGGAAAACAAAAATTCAACATGCGGAACGCGGTTCCACTCAGCGGAACTGGAACGCTGCAAATGCGGCAAAAAACGGTTGCCAACTCCGACAATGGCCAACCACATGCAGAAATGCTACACTGAGATAGACAAAACAAGCGCGGCAGCGATGTGGCGCCGGAAAGATTTTCGGGAGGTTCAATATGGCAAAAAATGCGATCGTGGGCCAGTCTGGCGGTCCTACTTCGGTGATCAATGCAAGCCTGGCGGGTGTGTTTGAAAGCTGCAAACGCCGCGGGGCAGAAAAGGTGTATGGCATGATGCACGGCGTGGCCGGTCTGCTGGAACGCCGCGTCTGCGTTCTGGACGACAAGCTGACCTGCGCCATGGACATTGAACTGCTCAAGCGCACGCCGTCCAGCTATCTGGGCAGCTGCCGTTACAAGCTGCCCGACTGGCACACGCCGGAAGGGGAGAAGGTGTACCAGCAGCTGTTCGAGATTCTGAAAGAACTGGATATCGGCTACTTCTTCTATATCGGCGGCAACGACAGCATGGATACCATCGGCAAGCTGGCCGATTACGGCACCTACATCGGCAGCGAGATCCGCTTTATGGGCGTGCCCAAAACCATTGACAATGACCTGATGGTTACCGACCACACCCCGGGTTACGGCAGTGCTGCCAAGTACATCGGTGTTGTCATGAAGGAGATCATCCGCGATGCCACCGTGTACGGCACCAAGTACGTTACCATCGTGGAGATCATGGGCCGCAATGCCGGCTGGCTGACCGCCGCCGCTGCCCTGGCCCGCGCCGAGGACTGCGAGGGCGTGGATATGATCTGCCTGCCTGAAATTCCCTTCAATGTGGACCACTTTGTGGAAAAGGTGGAACGGATGCAGGCCAAAAAGCCCAGTATCGTCATTGCAGTGTCCGAGGGCGTCAAGCTGGAGGATGGCCGCTATGTCTGTGAGCTGGCCGACGATGTGCACGCGGTGGACGCCTTCGGTCATAAGGCCCTGACCGGCACCGCTCGCTTCCTGGCCAACACGGTGGCCCGCCGGCTGGACACCAAGACCCGCTGCATCGAGCTCTCCACCCTGCAGCGCTGCGCCGGTCACCTGACCAGCCGCACCGACATCACCGAAGCCTATCAGGTGGGCGGTGCTGCCGTCAAGGCTGCCTTTGAGGGCCATACCGGCGAGATGGTTGCCATCAAGCGCATTTCCAATGCACCGTACCAGGCCACCACCGAGCTGCATCCCATCAGCGAAGTGGCCAACCTGGAAAAGAAGGTCCCGCTGGAATGGATCAACGCTGACCACACCGACATGATGCCGGAATTCATCTCCTACGCCATGCCTCTGATCCAGGCCGAACTGACCCCCATCTATGTGGAAGGCCTGCCCCATCACATCTATCTGCCGGAATAAATCTGGCGGTACATAGCCATTTCCTGCCCCTGCCTGCGTCCTTGCCTGTGCGCCGGCGGGGGCTTTTGTCTGCCCAAAAGAAAAAATCCGCCCTACCGGCTTGACAAACCCCCGGCGATGCGCTATAATAACTCTTGTCGTTACGGATGATTAGCTCAGCTGGTTAGAGCGCTGCGTTCACATCGCAGAGGTCGAGGGTTCGAGTCCCCCATCCTCCACCAGGACAGCGCCTCGGTCGTTGACCGGGGTGCTTTTGTTTTGTACCCTTATATGGCAATCATAAAAAGCCCGCCGCGGACTTCTCTCTGCGGCGGGCTTTCTGTATTTATTCGGAAATGACCAGGTAGGAGAAAGCACGGCGGTACACTTCGGCGGCTTTCATCAGGTCGGGAATGAAAATGCGTTCGTTGGGCTGGTGTTCGCTGGTGGGGCTGCCGGGCATGTTGGCGCCGAATGCCACACAGTTGTCAAAGGCCCGGGCAAAGGTGGCGCCGGCGGAAATGTAGGGTTCCGTTTCGATGTCGCCGGTCACTTCCCGGTAGGCTTTCAGCAGCTTGCTGACCAGCGGACTGTCCAGCGGTACATGGATGGGCCGCAGCCAGTCAAACTCCTCCACCGTCAGGTGGCAGGCAGCTGCTTTTTCCCGGACCAGAGCCAGGATCTCCTCTTTCTCCCGGGTCACGGGCAGGCGCAGGTCCAGCCCCAGCACGGCCCCGTGCTCATCCAGAGCAAACTTGCCCAGGTTGACGGTGACCGGACCGGAAAAATCGGACAGGTCCTTGTCGGTAAAGCCTTCAAACCGGAACTTGCCGTCCAGCGCTTCGCAGGCAAAGGTGATGGCATCGTGTTCATAGCCGGCCTTGCGCAGGGCACGCAGCAGATTCAGGTTGGCGCTGACGCCTTTCCAGGGATTTTTGGCGTGGGCGGTAAGTCCTTCGGCACAGAGCCGGTCCCCATCCAGATGGAAAGGCAATCCCAGCTCCTGCATAGCCTGCTCCACGGCGGCGTCCCGCGGGCATTCGGCGTGGGCAGATACCGCGTTCATGCTGTCGCCGCCGCGGCAGGGGAGAGCAAACCCTTTATCAGAACGCATCTGCAGCTGCAGCAGGCCCTTTTCCGCATAGGTCAGCGGGAAGGTGGAATCCGGCACAAAGCCGCTGACCGGCCGCTCCTCCCGGTTGCAGTAGGCGTGGATGGAATCCCACATGGTTTCCTCGTCAATGCCGAAGATGAAGCGCACCCGCTTGTTCAGCTTGTGTCCCTCATCCAGCAGGGACTTCAGCGCGTAGACAGCGGCCACGCTGGGGCCTTTGTCGTCCTGGGTGCCGCGGCCGCACAGCCAGTTGTCCTGCACCATGGGGGTGAACGGATCGTGCTCCCAGCCGTCTTCCCGGCGGGCCTGCACCACATCCAGGTGGCACAGTACACCGAACAGATCTCCCTCACCGATTTCGGCATAGCCGTACATCCCGTCCGGGGCCTTGAAGGTGCGGAATCCCAGTTCCGCCATCATGGAAAGGGCCTCGTCCAGGCAGCGGTCCGATTCGGGACCGAAAGGATAGTCCTTACTTTCAGAAAAGACCGAGGGAATGGCGACCAGACGGCTGATTGCCGCGATCATCCCGGCCTGATAGTTGCTCATCATGGTTGTATTGCTCCTGTGGATTTTTTAGTCTTGTGCAAAATGGCACATACAGCATAATTATACTGATATAAATGTATATTTGCAAACAATTTTGGGATTTAGAATTGCATTTTCTTACATTTTGGGATATGATATGGAAGCGCTTGTCGCGGTAGACCGTATAAATAAAGGCCGCGGCACCGAATTTTATGCAGGAAGTGATACAAACCTTGGAAAAGAAGAAAAAAGCAATTCAGATGCCGCATACATACGTCATCATCTTTGCGGTGGTGGTTCTGTGCGCGGTGCTGACCTACCTGATCCCGGTGGGCAGCTTCCAGACCCAGGAAGTCAGCTATATGGTCGGCGATACCGAAAAGACCCGTACCGTGATTGTGGCGGACAGCTTTGCCTATCAGCTGGACGAAGCCGGCGACCGGGTGCGCAATGGGGTTCCGCTGTTCGGCACCGAGGATTTCGGCGGCCAGGGCATGCTCAACTATGTGTTTGAGGGCCTGACCTCCGGCGACAAGACCGGCAGCGCCGTGGGCATTGTGGCCTTTATTCTGGTCATTGGCGGCGCGTTCGGTATCGTCATGCGCACCGGCGCGGTGGATGCCGGCATTCATGCCATGATCCGCAAGACCAAAGGCCGGGAAATCATCTTGATTCCGGTGCTGTTTACCCTGTTCTCCCTGGGCGGTGCCGTGTTCGGCATGGGGGAGGAAGCCATTCCCTTTGCCATGGTCATTGTACCCCTGACGATCGCCATGGGGTATGATGCTGTGGTGGCGGTCTGCATCACCTATGTGGCCACCCAGATCGGCTTTGCTACCAGCTGGATGAACCCGTTTGGACTGGCCATCGCCCAGGGCATTGCGGGGGTGCCGGTCCTGTCCGGCGCCGGGTTCCGCATCGTGATGTGGGTGATCTTTACCGCTGTGGGCATTGCCTACACCATGCTCTATGCTCACAAGATCAAGCGCAACCCGCTGGCATCCGTTGCCTATGAGAGCGATGCCTACTACCGCGGGCAGATGGCCCAGAGCGACGCTGCTTCCGCTCCCTTCACCCTGGGGCAGGGCCTGGTGCTGCTGACCATTCTGGCCACCATTATCTGGACTGTCTGGGGCGTTGTGGTCAAGGGATACTACATCCCGGAAATTGCTTCCCAGTTCTTTGTCATGGGCCTGGTGGCCGGTATCATCGGCTGCGTGTTCAAGCTCAACGGCATGCGTGCCTCGGATATTGCTTCCTCCTTCCAGAGCGGCGCGGCCGACCTGGTGGGGGCTGCTCTGGTGGTCGGTATGGCCCAGGGTATCGTGATCGTGCTGGGCGGCACTGACCCCACGACCCCCAGCGTTATGAACACCATCCTGTACACGCTGGGCAACCTGCTCAGCGGTGTTCCCGGTGTGCTGGCGGCCTGGCTCATGTATGTGTTCCAGAGCCTGTTCAATTTTGTGGTGGTTTCCGGCTCCGGTCAGGCAGCCCTCACCATGCCGATCATGGCACCGCTGGCCGACCTGGCCGGCATCACCCGCCAGGTGGCCGTGCTGGCATACCAGCTGGGTGACGGCCTGACCAACCTCATCGTTCCCACCTCCGGCTGCCTGCTGGGCGTGCTGGGCGTGGCCCGTCTGGAATGGGGCAAATGGGCCAAATTCCAGATCAAGATGCAGGGCGTCCTGTTTGTTTTGTCCTCCATCTTCGTGGTGGTGGCTGTTATGATCGGTTTTGCCTGATCTTTTTTGCCGTTCTAAAAAGGAACATTCAAAAAATTGGTGCATTCCTATGTGGGGAATGCACCAATTTTTTTGCAACAAAGTAGGAAAAGAATACATGTTACACAAAGATTAAATATAACAAAACATGCAAAACTCATAAAAATAGTAAAAATATCACGGGCTATCGTTTAAAAATAGCTGGTTTTGCGGGGGGGGGGAAAAGCGGAAAAAACAGGACTTGATTTCCTACTACTTTTATAGTAGAATGTGCGCTGCACAACACAAATGGAAAAATAAAGAAAATTGTGCTTCGGCCTCCCGGCTCCGGCATAACATGCGAACGGGATAAAACAGAAGGAAAGGATGTTATCAAAGTGAAAAGAGCCATTGCCACCTTGCTGAGCTTCTGCATGACCCTCAGCATCCTGGCCCAGGGCCCCGTCGCCTTTGCGGAGGAGTACAACGCTGCGGACACTGCTGTGCAGGTCCAGGCGGAGGAAATCCCTGCGGCGGCCACCCCGGAAACGGGTTCGGAGCCGGCGACACAGTATGAAGAAGAATCCCCTGCGCAGGAGGCAGCCGAAGAGGCGGCCGTACCCCAGCAGGAGGAACAGGAGGAGGCAGATTCGTCTGCCCCGCAGAATACCGCCGGTGTGGACGTGGTTCTGCTGGCGGGTATGCCGCTGCAGAAGGACGTGACCTTTACCGTCACCCTGTCCGGCGCAGAGGAATACACCCAGCAGGTGGTCCTGCCCGCAGCGGGGGATACCGCCCCGGCGCAGAAGGAAGCAAGCTTCCGTGACCTGCCCAACGGTACCTACACCCTCACGGTCAGCGGCAGCGGATTTGCTGCCTACACCCAGACCATTGAAGTGAAGGACTTGCTGTACTCGGTTCAGCTGTACACCGGCTTCCTGGCCGGTTATACCTATGCTTCCGGCAGTGTGCACCCCGGCGTGCTGCGCATTGGTGATGTGGACGGCGACGGTGCCGTTTCCCAGGCCGATGCCGACGCCCTGATCACGGCTATCGAAGCGTCCGATACCTATGCCGACCTGGACGGCAGCGGAATTGTGGACCTGGTGGACCTGCAGGTGCTGGCCGCCAACCTGGAAGATGACCGCGATGCCCGGGCTTCGGTACAGACCACCGTGCCCGAAGGTCTGATGTCCATGGATAAGGACGAGGCCACCGAACTGTCCGGCGGCTCTCTGGAAGACCTGCTCACCGGGGCACAGGCCGTGGAACTGCGGCCTGTATCCGGCCAGGATATCTCCGCCGAAAACCCGGTTACCGTCAGCTTCGACTTTGAAAAGTCCGCCAAGGCGCCGGTGGCTATGGAAGGCATGGTCCTGCAGACGCCGCCTGCCGGTGAATCCTCCGTCAGTGCGGCCACCGTCACGGTTCAGTATGACCAGAACGGCGAAACCCGGGAGATGGAGATTCCCATCACCAATTCGGTGCTGGCCCGGTTCATCGGTGCGGCCACCATGCAGCCCGACGGTTCTATTGTGGTGGATTTCGGTGGTCAGATCGCCGTCAAAAAAGTCACCATCAAGGTGACGGCCGTTTCCGGCGGCAGCCTGGCTGAGATCTCCAAGGTGGAGTTCCTCAATGATATGGAGAGCCGCATCCCCCCGCCGACCATGGATATTCCGGAAGGCCTGGCGGCTGTGGCCGAAAGCCAGGCGTTTACCCTGACCTGGAACCCGGCGGTCAACGTCACTGGCTATGAGGTCATGATCTCCCTGGGCGAGCAGACCGAAACGGTGCGCACTACGGCCAACAGTCTGAACGTGACTACCTTCGGCGGTGCCAAGCTGAAGAACGGCAGCACCTACACCGTGCAGGTGCAGTCGGTCAACGGTGAATGGCGCAGCGGCTACGGCGAGGCTATCACCGTTACCCCCAAGGCCGACAAGCTGCCGCCCGCACCCGACGCTCTGGTCCTGACTGGCCGCTTCCAGCGCATCGAAGCCTCCTGGGCCGATATGAAGGACACCAACTCGTACAATCTGTACTACCGCAAGCAGGGCGATGCCGATTTCATCAAGGTGGAAGTCGGGGCAAAGACCGGCTACACCATCCAGAACCTGGAAAACAACACCCGCTATGAAGTGTACGTCACCGGTGTGAACGAGCTGGGCGAAGGTCCTGCCTCGCTGACCTCCACCGCCGTCACCTCTAACGTGAACCCGGTCAAGATGCCGGCGTACAAGCTCATCAACACGCCGGGGGCTGCCGGGGAAGTGACGGCACATATTACCTCGGCTACCCACGAGGCAGGGTACATGAAGGACAGCCCGCTGGATTCCGGCAAGACGGCCTGGGGTGCGGTGGACAACGACTTCACCTCCTGGTATGGTCTGGATGACTGGGATGACGGTGCAACCTACCCCGACGCCGGCGGCCTGCGGGTGACTTTCGATGATACTTACAAGATCGGCAGCATCTCGCTGACCCAGATCGAGGACCGCGGCTCTTACGGCGCTGTGATCGTCTATGCCCGCGGAGAGGACGGCCGGGAATACAAGGTGCCCGGTGTGAGCCTGGTCAAGCACAGCGACGGCAGCCGCAGCTACTATACCATCAAGATCGCCGGGGGCGTTACCACCGACTATCTGCGTGTCTGCGTTGGGTACACCTATTGGAACAGCCCGGTATCCATCGCGGAGATTCGCTTCTATGCCTATGACAGCCTGGAAGATGACATCCTGGCTCTGTATGCCGACGACCTGCATGTGACCCTGCGGGACGATGTGGACGAAAGCACCATCGAAGAACTGCAGACCCGCCTGGATACGCCCGACGAGGTCAGCGGCGAACTGCATCCCGAGCGGCAGGCGCTTCAGCGCGAACTGGACAATGCCCGCGGCATTCTGGAAACGACCCTCAGCGATGTGGTGCAGGTCCATACCACCATCACCTCCAAACTGGATGACCACCTGGGCTTCACCGGTTTGAACGCCTGGCAGCCCCTGGGCGTGACTGCCCATGCCAATGAGGAAATCATTGTGTATGTGGGCAGCAACAATGTGCCCACCGGTTCCAATGCCTGGCTGCAGCTGGTAGCCACCCAGTACAATGCGGAGTACGGCCAGGTCGTTTCCAAGCCCATCCAGCTCAAGGTGGGCCGCAATGAAATCAGCATTCCCGAACTGGTCACCTTTGACGCCGAACACGGCGGTGCGCTGTATGTGCAGTTCACCGGTGCCAGCGCGGACGACCGCTATTCTGTGCGCGTCAGCGGCGGGACCAAGATTCCGGTGCTGGACCTGTACGGCATCGACGACCCGGCGGAGCGTTCTGCCCGTGTCACGGCCTATGTGGAACAGCTGGAAGCCTACACCGCCTCTCTGGAAGCGGAACACGGCAGCCTGCATGCCGATACCGGCTACGCCTATGACCCCCAGACCTGCATCCTCAACACCACCGATGTGCTGCTGGACCAGATGATGTACTCGGTGCCGGCCAGCCAGCTTCTGGCGGGGCTGGGCAGCGGCTCCACGGCTGACAAGGCCGCCCGTCTGCTGCAGTCCGTGGATGCCATGGACCAGATGATGGTGCTGTTCTACCAGCACAAGGGCCTGACCAATATGGAGGGCGCCGGTGCCAAGAACCGCATGCCCTCCCAGCACCTGAACATCCGCTATATGCGCATGTTTGCCGGTGCGTTTATGTACGCGGCGGGCAACCATATCGGCATCGGCTGGGATTCCGTGCCCGGCCTGGGCGAGGGCAGCCCCGTTGTGCTCAACGAGGATGGCACCTACCGCAGCGGTAACTTCTTCGGCTGGGGTATCGCCCACGAAATCGGCCATAACATCAACCAGGGCAGTTACGCCGTGGCTGAAGTCACCAACAACTACTTCTCTCAGATCTCCCAGACCATGGACGGCATGCGCTTCGGCTACAATGCCATTTACAGCAAGGTCACCAGCGGCACGGTCGGCGCTTCCAGTGACGTATTCACCCAGCTGGGCATGTACTGGCAGCTGCACCTTGCCTATGACCAGGGCTATGAGTATGAGATCTACAACAATTACAGCGACCTGTTCCAGAGCCGTTTCTATGCCCGCGTGGATACCTACGCCCGGAATACGGCCCAGGCTCCCGCACCCGGCGGCGTCAAGCTGACCCTGGGCGGCAACGCGGAACAGAACTTTATGCGGCTGGCATCTGCCGCGGCCGAAAAGGACCTGACCGACTTCTTCACCCGCTGGGGTCTGATCCCCGACAGCGGTACAGCGGCCTACCTGGCACAGTTTGCTCCCGAAACCCGGGCGCTGTACTACGGCAACGATGATGCCCGCAACTATCGCTTTACCCATAGTGAGGAAACCTCCTTTGCGGGACAGGACGTCCTGAACGACGGAACCACCGCCGCTGTGGATGAAAAGACCCCCAACCAGGTCAATCTGACCCTGGCCGCCGACGCCGACAGCAGCCTGCTGCTGGGGTATGAGATCGCCCGTACCACCTACGAGAACGGGCAGGCCCATACCGAGGTCGTGGGCTTTACCACCGACAACACCTATACCGATACGGTGACCACCGTGAACAACCGCACCGTGACCTACCAGATCACGGCGGTGGACAAGTTCCTCCACCGTTCCGCCACGCTCACCCTGCCCACGCTGAAGATCAGCCACGACGGCAGCTATGACAAGAGCCAGTGGAAGGTGACCACTAACATGGTGTCGGAACAGGATACCATCCATGATGCGGATGATCATGACCCCTGCGAACCGGAACCGGTTTCGGCCATCACCCAGGTCATCGACAACAGCAAGGACACGACCTATACCGGCAAGGCTGTCAGCGGCGAAGCCATGGTTACGCTGAACTTCGGCAAGAGCCTGGCAGCCACCGGCCTCAAGTATACGGTCACTTCCGGAACCCCCATCGAACAGTACGAGATCCAGATTTCGGATAACGGCAGCCAGTGGCAGACCCTGGCCACCGGCAGCTTTACCGGCGGCGAGGTCAGCACAGTGTACTTCCGCAATGCGGATAATGACCCGTGGGTGTGCACCTACGACGCCATGCAGCTGCGCCTGATCGTCAAAGCCCCGGCGGGCAGCGAGATCTCCATCAGTGAACTGGATGTGCTGGGCCCCACCGGCGACAACGTGGAGCTGATGGAAAACGGCATCGGCAAGCTGGCGCAGGAGTTCATCTATGAACCGAGCTCCGGTGCGGCTATCCCCGCCGGCTCGCTGGTGTTCACCGGCAGCTACAAGGGCAATCCTGCCTACAACGTGGTGCTGCTCTACGACCAGAACGGCAACATTGTGGGCGGTCTGGATGAGGAAGGCAACCTGGTTGCCAGCCAGATTATCCTGGCGCCCGACCCGGCCAACGGGCAGCTGGGCGAAGTCAGCGAAGGCTACTGGGTTTACTGGATTGAACCCGATGCCCTGGAAGGCATGACCATGCCCGAAACGGTCCGTGTGGAACTGTACCGCGTGGACAATGCCATGACCAATGAAGGACAGCGCCTGACCAGTGACACGCTGGCTGTGCCGGTCCCCGAAACTCTGCCGCCCATCACCATGGGCAGCCAGGCAGACTGAATAAGATAAGGAGCAAAGCATGAAGAAATTGTTGGCCACCCTGTTGTTGGGAGCGGCCCTGGCTGTGGCGGCGCTGCCGGTTGCGGCCCAGGGTGCTGACACCATGGTGACTGTAACGGCAAACGGCAGTGCTGCTGCCGTCAGCCTGAACCTGCCCAAGGATACGGCTCAGGGCGTCAAGGCCTTTCAGCTCAGCTTTGAGGTGAAAAGCGACGACCCCGTCGAGGCTTCCTTTGCCTTTGACAAATCCCTGCCCGGTACGGTGCAGGAATACCGGTATGACGCCTCCACAGGCCGCCTGAATATTTATGTGGCGGGCCGTGACGAACTGCTGCCCCAGGGCAGTGCAGAGCTGGGCCAGGTTTGCCTGACCGGCACCACCGGCAGCGCTACCGTGAGCGTAGTGGAGGATTCCCTGCAGCTGGCCAACGGTGCCTTGGTCAAAACGTCGGTGGAAGCGTCCTCCAACGGGGAGGTCAGCCTGGAACTGAACGACAAGGCAACGCCTGCCCCGCAGAATACAGCCAAGCCTTCTGCAACACCTGCCCCGCAGAATACGGCCAAACCTTCTACAACGCCTGCAAGCAGTACTTCCTCCGGTACCCAGAATTCTGATTCTGCCCGGGATACGGTTGCCACTGCCAGCCCCACGCCTTCTGCGGCACCGGTCCTCACCCCGTCGGCCGGTCAGTCGAATACCGTTTCCGGCGGCTCTGGCAGCAAGAAGCCCTCTGCCGGCAGCAATGTGTCTTCGGACAGCGAGGAAATCCTTTCCACCGAAACCACACCGGAACCGGAGGCCACGGCGCAGGCAACCGCCACGCCGAAACCCTCCGCAACGCCTGAAAACGCCATGGATGCAGCCGGGGAGGAAACGCCTTCCGGTCTGCCTCTGGTGCCTGTCCTGGTCATCGCCGTTCTGGCGGTGGTGGTTGTGGCCGTCGTGCTGATGCTGCGCCGCCGTCGGTAATCGACCTCTGAATGCCGGATGATCCGGCAAATCGTAAACCAATAAAAGCCCCTTCGTCTGGCAAACAGACGGAGGGGCTTTTTGCATATGGTGCCAGAACAGTCCGGACGGCACAGGAAAAGAATTCGTCAACTTCCGGTAAAGGGGACATCACCGCCGGGTAAACGCTGTGTAAAGCAACGTTATACGAAACGGCGATGATTGGAAAAAATAACGTGAAAACGAAAGATGCAGGGACGGTGAATGTTTTCTGAGATTTTACCAAATCATGAACGACAAGCTTGCCCGGTGTGCGGTATTATATCGGTCGGGCACAAAAAAGCCCGTGACTTGTGATTGTTACCAGAGGGGGAAACGAAGACTTCTATGGCAGAAATCGTGCTGAAAGACGTATGCAAGGTCTTTGAAAAAGATCAGTACGCGGTGAGTGACTTCTCGCTGCGCATTCGGGACGGCGAGTTCGTCGTCTTTGTAGGTCCGTCGGGCTGTGGCAAATCCACCACCCTGCGGATGATCGCCGGGCTGGAGGATATCTCCAAGGGCGAACTGTGGATCGGGGATGATCTGTGCAATTACATGGAGCCCAAGGACCGGGACCCGTCCATGGTTTTTCAGAACTACGCCCTGTATCCGCAGATGTCGGTATATGACAATATGGCTTTTGGCCTGTCGGTGCGCAAGGTCCCCAAAAAGGAGATTCGCCAACGGGTGAACGAAGCGGCCGAGATGCTGGGCATTTCGCACCTGCTCAACCGCCGCCCGGCGGAACTCTCCGGCGGCCAGAAACAGCGCGTGGCCATTGGCAGCGCCATCATGCGCAAGCCCAAAGCCTTTCTGATGGATGAACCGCTGTCCAACCTGGACGCCAAGCTGCGCAGCCATATGCGGGTGGAACTGGCGACCCTGCACCATAAACTGGGCGTCACCACCATCTACGTCACCCATGACCAGACCGAGGCTATGACCCTGGCCGACCGCATCGTGGTCATGAAAGCCGGGTACATCCAGCAGGTGGCCACGCCCATCGATTTGTACAACCACCCCACCAACATGTTTGTGGCGGGCTTCATCGGTTCTCCGTCCATGAACTTCCTGCGCGGCAAGGTCAAGCGTGCGGGGAAGGGCGCTGCCTTCCTGACCGAGGGCGGCCAGGTCTTCCCCCTGACCAAAGACCAGGCCGACGTGCTGTGGCCCCAGCATGACAACCGGGCGTTGGTCCTGGGAATCCGGCCGGAGGACATCTACGCTTCTGCGGCTCATGCGGGTCCGGTCTGCGGCGAGATGCAGGGCATGGTGACCGCCTGCGAGGCCCTGGGCAATGAGGCCATTCTCCACCTGGAAAATGAGGACGGCGAGATTGCCGCCCGGGTGGCTCCGGACCATGGCGCCACGGCGGGCGAGGCTGCGACCCTGTATGTGAATATGGCCAACGCCCATTTCTTTGACGGCGAAACCGAGCAGAACCTTTTCTATCAGTGGAGGAACGACGCATGAAATCCTTTGTGGAAAAACTCAAGGGCTGCAGCCCCTATGTTTATCTGATTCCCTGCTTTGCCATTTTTGCGGTATTTCTGTTCTACCCCTTTGTAAAAACCATCTACCTCAGCATGTTCCTCACCGATAAGCTGGGCCGGGCCAAGCTCTTTGTGGGCTTCCAGAACTACGCCGACCTGCTCACTTCCAAAAGCTTTTACAACAGCATCATCGTTACCCTGATCTTCGTGGTCATTGTGGTGTTCGGCAGTATGCTGCTGGGTCTGGTGGCGGCGGTGCTGTGCAGCAAGACCTTCCCGGGCATCCGGGCGTTCAGCACAGCCTACGCCCTGCCCATGGCCATTGCTTCCAGCGGTGCGGCCATGATCTTCAAGGTTATCCTGAACCCCACCATCGGCCTGTTCAACAAGATCACCGGCCTGGACATCAACTGGATCAGCGACCCCCGCTATGCCCTGATCTGCGTGGCCGTCCTCACCGCCTGGCTGAACAGCGGCATCAACTTTTTGTACTTCTCGGCGGGCCTGGGCAACATTGACGAGTCCATCTACGAGCGTGCCTCGGTGGACGGTGCCAACGGTTTGCAGAAATTCTTCCGCCTGACCCTGCCGGGCCTGAGCCCCATCATGTTCTATACCCTGGTGGTCAACATCATCCAGGCCTTCCAGTCCTTCGGTCAGGTCAAGATCCTGACCCAGGGCGGCCCCGGCGAATCCACTAACCTGATCGTCTACTCCATCTACCGCGACGCCTTCTTCAACTATAAGTTCGGCAGCGCGGCAGCGCAGTCCGTGATCCTGTTCCTCATCATCATGGCACTGACGCTGGTCATGTTCAAGGTCGAAAAGAAGGGAGTCAAATACTGATGGATACCACCGCAACCCTGAATCCCACCGCGGGCACCGGTCTGAAGCGTGCCAATTATACCGAAGAAGAGCTGGCCGCCCTGCACCGCCGCATGGGCATGGCCGCTCTGCGCCGCCGCCGCATCCGCACCGGAGTGCTGATCGTGCTCAATACCCTCATGGCACTGTTCATCCTCTTCCCGCTGCTGTATGCAGTCAGTGTGTCCCTGATGCCGGGCGATGAACTCTTCACCATGGATATGAACCTGCTGCCCAAGCACCCGGATTTCGGCAACTATCTCCGCGCCTGGACCCAGGTGCCGCTGCTGCGCTTTGTAATCAACTCCTTCATTGTGGCCGGCTGCATCACCATCGGTCAGATCCTGACCTGCTCTCTGGCCGCCTTCGCCTTCTCTTTCCTGAAGTTCAAGGGCAAGAATGTGCTGTTCATGCTGGTCATGGCCACCATGATGGTCCCCGGTGAAGCCACCATCATCTCCAACTACCTGACCGTCAGCTCCATGGGCATTCTGGATACTTACCTGGTTTTGATTCTTCCCTCCCTGACCTCCGCCATGGGGATCTTCCTGTTCCGGCAGTTCTATATGACCTTCCCCATGTCGCTGTATGAATCCGCCAAACTGGACGGCTGCAGCAACCTGCGGTTTATTGTCAGCATTCTGCTGCCTCTGACCAAGTCCGCCATCGGTGCCATGTCGGTGTATACCTTCATCAACGCCTGGAACATGTACATGTGGCCCCTGCTGGTCACCGGTTCCCAGGAAATGCGTACCGTGCAGATCGGCATCAGCATGCTGGACAACACCGATGCCCAGTCGGTCACCCTGATGATGGCCGGTGTGGTTTCGGTCATCATCCCCAGCATGGTCATCTTCATCGCCGGCCAGAAACAGCTCATCAAGGGTATGTTCTCCGGCGCTGTCAAGGGCTGAGTTCCGCTGTCCCGGCGGTTTATGCCGCCTGACATAGATTTTGGTTGACAAATGTGATATTGTAGGAGTGTGTAAAGTAGATGAAAGCCAAAAAGATCCTGGCCGGCCTGATGGCCGCCGCCCTCGTTACCGTGCCCCTGGCGGGCTGCGGTGCTTCCCAGAGTGACGCTGCCGCCACCGCCGACACCGCTGCCGGTGCTGCTGCCAGCGAAGCGGAAGCCGCTTCCCAGCTGATCGGCGATGATTTCAATACCCTGGATACCACCGGTACCACCATCACCTTCTGGCATTCCATGGGTGGCGTCAACGGTGAGGCCATGACTGCCCTGGTGGACAAGTTCAACCAGGAAAACCAGTACGGCATCACGGTGGAAGCGGTCTATCAGGGCAGCTACGATGACGCCATCAACAAGCTCAAGAGTGCGCAGATCGGCAACATGGGCGCCGACCTGGTCCAGATCTACGATATCGGCACCCGTTTCATGATCGACTCCGGCTGGGTCGTTCCCATGCAGCAGCTGATCGATGCTGCCGGGTATGATGTGTCCCAGATCGAACCCAACATTGCCGCCTACTACACCACCGACTCGGGGCTGTACTCCATGCCCTTCAACTCTTCCACCCCGTTGCTGTACTACAACAAGGATATGTTTGATGCCGCCGGCATCACCGAAGTGCCCACCAGCCTGGACCAGATCGCCGAAGTGGGCGACCAGCTGAAGGAAAAGGCCGGTACCCAGGAAGTGCTGGCCATGAGCGTGTACGGCTGGTGGTTCGAACAGTTCCTGAGCAAGCAGGGCCTGGATATGGTGGATAACGGCAACGGCCGCACCGCCCCCGCCACCAAGGTCGTCTTTGACGAAAACGGCGGCGCCCTGAACATCCTCAACGCCTGGAAGAAGCTCTACGATGAAGGCTATGCCCCCAACGTAGGCCGCAACGGCAGCGATACTGCTACCACCGACTTTACCTCCGGCAAGGCTGCCATGATGCTGGGCTCCACCGCATCCCTGAAGCAGGTTCTGCAGGATACCGGCGACTCCTTTGAAGTGGGCACCGCTTACTTCCCGGCCGTCAGCTCTTCCGACCAGGGCGGCGTGTCCATCGGCGGCGGCTCTCTGTGGGCTCTGAACAACAACGACCCCGTCAAGCTGGCAGCCACCTGGCGCTTCATCGAATTCCTGATCTCTCCGGAATCCCAGGCTTACTGGAATGCCCAGACCGGTTACTTCCCGGTGACCACCGCTGCGGCAGACCAGGATGTGTACAAGCAGAACATGGAGCAGTATCCCCAGTTCCAGACCGCCATCGACCAGCTGCACGCCTCTGCGCCCCAGTACGCCGGTGCTCTGCTGAGCGTCTTCCCTGAATCCCGCCAGATCGTGGAAACCGAGATCGAGGAAATGCTCAACGGCAACCAGTCCTCGGAAGAGGCCGTCCAGTCCATCACTGACCAGGTCAATGATTCCATCGAAACCTACAACCTCATCAACGGATAAACAATAAAAACAGGCACTTACCGGGAAAGGCATGGGCTTTTCCCAGTTTTTGTGCAGGAAAGGAAACTTGGTATATGAAAAATGTCAAGGTTTACGCCCACCGCGGCGCCAGCGCCTACGCGCCGGAAAACACACTGCCTGCGTTCAAGCTGGCGGAAGAGCAGGGGGCAGACGGCATCGAACTGGATGTGCATCTGACCAAGGACGGCGAGCTGGTGGTCATTCACGACGAAAAGCTGGACCGCACCACCAACGGCACCGGCCTGGTGAAGGACTACACCCTGGCCGAACTGAAGACTTTCTGCGCCGATAACGGCATGCCCGGCTATGCCGACGCCCGGATCCCCACTCTGCGCGAGGTTCTGGAACAGGTCAAGCCCGGCAAGATGCTGGTGAACATCGAGCTCAAGACCGGTATTCTGTGGTACGAGGGCATCGAGAAAAAGACCCTGGACCTGGTGGCCGAACTGGGCATGCAGGACCGGATCATTTATTCCTCCTTCAACCATTACAGCATTGCCGAAGTGCGCCGTCTGGCGCCTGAAGCCCAGACAGCCTATCTGTTCGGGGATATTCCCTGCGACATTGAGAAGTATGCCGCCGAGCGGGGCGTGGAAGGCCTGCATCCGGGGCTGTACTGCGTCAAGATGGGCAGCCTGCTCAAGACCTACCTGGACAGCGGCCTGGCCGTGCGCGTCTGGACCGTCAACGGGGAGGAAGACCTGCGCTGGCTCATGGAGGAAGGCGCCGATGTCATCACAAACGACCCCAAACTGGCCCTGAATGTGCGCAGCCGTCTGGCGGAGTGACCTGTATGAAAAAACGCCTGTTCCTGCTGGATATTGACGGCACCATCTGCCGCGGCAACGCCCTGATTCCCGGGGCAGGGGCCTTTCTGCAGGCGGTGCGGCGCAGCGGGGGAAAGTTTGTCTTCATCACCAACAACGCCACCCGCAGCACAGCGGATTATATCCGCTTTTTTCGCACGCTGGGGGTGGAAAGCAAGGAGGACAATTACCTGACCGCCGCCTATGCCACCATCCGGTACATGAAAGAACACTATGCCGGACAGCATATTTACGCCCTGGCCACCGATTCTTTCGTCAAGGAATGCCGCCAGAACGGCCTGCTGATCACCACTGACGCCTCGGATACGGCCATTACCTGTGTGCTGGTATCCTACGACAACGCCCTGAACTATGAGAAAATCAAGGACGTTTGTCTGCTGCTGACCACCCGGCAGGTGGACTACATCGCCACCAACCCGGACCTGGTCTGCCCGGTGGATTTTGGATATCTGCCGGATTGCGGGGCCATCTGCAACATGATTGAAACCGCCACCCACCGCAAGCCCAAATTCCTGGGCAAACCGGAACCGGCCATGGTGGAGTATGCCCTGCAGAACAACGACTGCACCCCGCAGGAGGCCCTGGTTGTGGGGGACCGGCTGTATACCGATATCGCCTGCGGTGTGCGCGCCGGGGTGGATACGGCCCTGGTCCTCAGCGGTGAGGCTACCGAAGCCGATGTGGCCGCCAGCCCCGAAAAACCGACGTACATTTTCCCTTCTGTGGCAGAATTGCGGCAGGCTTTCCTGCCGGAGCCTGCGGCAGCCGGGTACCATTCCGCTGCCGGTACGGCAGTGCGTGCCTGCGTATAAGACTTGAATAAAAGAAAGCCCCCTCGGCCGTGGAAAACGCAGCCGAGGGGGCTTCTTTATGCGATGAAAAGGGAAGATCAGGCGGTGCGGCGTGCCCGGTGCAGCAAAAGACCGATAACCAGCCCCACCAGTGCCGGGCAGACCCAGCCAAAGCCCAGATCACACAGAGGCAGGTAGGTTTCGGCCACGGTTACCAGCGGCACGGTATGCAGCAGCTCCTGGGTGGCTGCGGGCAGGGCGCGCAGCAGATCAATGAGGGCAGCCACCATGGTAAATCCCAGTGTCCAGCGCAGCACAACAGGATCATTGCCGAAGAAACGTCCACACAGTGTCAGCAGAATCAGCACGATGGACAAGGGATACAGGAACATGAGGACCGGGGCGGAGTAGGCCAGGATTGCATCCAGCCCCAGGTTGGCGATAAGGAAGGAAATGATGCAGAAACCAACGGCCCACACCCGGTAGGAGGGACCCTTGGGGAACAGCTGCACAAAGGTTTCACTGCAGCTGGTAATCAGCCCCACCGCCGTTTTCAGGCAGGCCAGGGTGACGGTGGCGGCCAGAATCAAAGCGCCCACACCACCGAAATAGTGAGCGGCAATCAGGGCCAGGGCTTCGCCGCCGTTGGCCGAAACAGGGAACAGACCGCGGCTCTGGGCGCCCATGATGATGACCAGCACATAAATCAGACCCATAAACAGGGAACTGAACAGCCCGGCCAGCACTGTACTTTTGGCCACTGCGCCGGGCTCGTCCACGCCCAGGCTGCGGATGGCATTGACCACAATGATACCGAAAGCCAGGCTGGCCAGGGCATCCATGGTGTTGTAGCCTTCCAGGATGCCGGCGGTGAAGGCATTGGCGGCATAATTGCCGAAAGGCTCAACAGCCGAAACGTCCCCGATAGGAGCAGTCAGCGCCCGCAGTACCAGAACGGCCAGAAAACACAGGAACAGCGGGGTCAGGACCTTGCCCACCCAGGTCAGGATCTCGCCGGGACGCAGGGAAAAGAACAGCACCGCGGCAAAGAAAATCAGGGAGAACACTGCCAGAGCCGTGGTACCGCCCTGGGGCAGAACCTGTTGAATGCCCACGGTGTAAGCGACGGTGGCACAGCGGGGAATGGCAAAGAACGGTCCGATGGTCAGGTACAGAACGCAGGTGAAAAAGAACCCGTATCCCCGGCCCACCCGACTGCTCAGGGCGAACAGACCTTCCTTGCGGCTGATGCCCAGCGCCGCCACACCCAGCAGGGGCAGCCCCACGCCGGTGATGAGCAGGCCCGCCGCGGCCCACCACAGATTGCGGCCGGCCATCTGCCCCATGGAAGCGGGGAAAATCAGGTTGCCGGCACCGAAAAACAGCCCGAACAGCATGGTAGCTACCGTAAGCAGCTGCCGCAGCGTCAGTTTTTTCATATTTGAATGCCTCACATCTCTTTCTTCTTTCTGTTCCATTATACTCTATGACGCCCGGCGGGGCAAACCTGGATGGCCAAAAAACAGTCCCTGTGGTACAATGAAAAAAATGCAACTGCCGGATGAATTTGTTCCCTCGGCAGGAAGGAGAACGTACATGAAACGTGTTTTGCTGACCGGTGCCGGCGGATTCGTGGGCACACGGGTGATGCGGCAGCTGGCCGACCGCCTGGACCTGGTTCCGGCACCCCGGGGACTGATGGCCAAGGGCAGGGAAGGGGACATCACCCGCCTGGTGCAGGAAACCCGCCCCGATGTGATTCTGCATACAGCGGCCTTGTCCGATACCGGTTATTGCGAAGTTCACCCGGAAGAATCCCGCCGCGCCAATATAGAGGTGACTCTCTGGCTGGCCAAAGCCGCGGCAGGGGAGGGAGCCCGCCTGGTGGCATTCAGCTCCGACCAGGTCTATGCCGGCGTTACGCTGCACGGTCCGCTGTCAGAAGACCTGCCGCTTGCACCTTCCAATGTTTACGGCCGCCATAAGCTGGAGATGGAACAACGGGTCCTGGACATTCTGCCCGATGCGGTCCTGCTGCGGGCTACCTGGCTGTATGACCTGCCCGGCTACGGGCTGCCCATCAAAGGCAATCTGCCGCTGAATCTGCTGCATGCGGCCCTTTACGGGGAAAGCCTGACGTTTTCACCCGGGGACTACCGCGGCGTTACCTATGTGCGCCAGGCGGTGGAAAATCTGCTGCCTGTACTGGAACTGCCCGGCGGCGCCTACAACTTCGGCAGTGAGAACGACCTGGATATGCTGGAAACAGCCTGGCAGTTCTGTGCCGCGCTGCAGATCAGCCCCGACCTGGTGCCGGGGGACAGAGCGCGCAATCTGTCCATGAATACCGCCAAAGCACAGAAAGGCGGCGTGAGCTTTGATACCACGGTGGAAGGCATTTCCCGCTGCCTGCGGGATTATGACATGACCTGGTGGAAGAAGTAGCCGACCCGACCATGGCAGAAGTCCGGAAAGGCTGCATTTACAAAGGAAATTTTTAATTTCCATTTTAACTACACGCACTATAATGGAACCAGATACAATTTTGCGGCCATTACAGCCGGTTGAACAGGAAGAGGAATACGAAACAATGCGACTTTTATTGGCGGAAGATGAAAAAGCCTTGTCGAGAGCGCTGACAGCGATTTTGGAACGGCACAGTTATTCGGTAGATGCTGTCTTTGACGGGCAAGAAGCATTGGAGTATCTGGAAACAGACAACTACGACGGGGTCATTCTCGATATAATGATGCCGAAGATAGATGGAATCACCGTTTTGCGGGAAATCCGTAAAAAGGGGATTCTGATTCCGGTCCTGTTGCTGACCGCAAAATCAGAGGTGGACGACAAAGTGCTGGGGCTGGATGCAGGTGCCAACGACTATCTCACCAAGCCCTTCGACACGAAAGAACTTCTGGCGCGGATTCGGGCGATGACCCGGACGCAGCTTACACAGGCGAGTTCAAAATTGCAGTATGGAAATGTCACACTGGATCGGGCAACCAATGAGCTTTCCACCACGGCAGGCACTTACCGGCTGGCAAACAAGGAATTCCAAATGATGGAAATGTTGATGACCAGCCCCAAAAATCTGATTTCCTCCGAACGGTTTATGGAGAAAATATGGGGGTTTGACAGTGATGCGGAGATCAACGTGGTTTGGGTATATATCTCTTACCTGCGCAAAAAGTTGACGGCGCTCCATGCGAATATACAAATCAGGGCAATGCGGAATGCAGGGTATACGCTGGAGGAAAAAGAATGATACGAAAACTGCAGATCAAGCTGATCATCGCCTCGATGTTTTCGCTTCTCCTTGTTCTGTCGGTGATTCTGTGTACCGTCGGCATTCTCAACTACAACAACATCCTGTCGGATGCAGACCGCATTCTGTCCGTTCTCGCAGAAAGCAACGGCAGTTTTCCGGAAGCAGACCGTTCCGAAAAAGGGTTCCGCAAAAAAGACCAGCGTTTTGCTGCGGAGATGCAGTACGAAAACCGGTTTTTTTCCGTGACTTACACGGGGCAGGCGAACGAGCCTTCCGTGGATAGCGGAAAAATTGCGGTTGTCGATGCCCAAACGGCAATTGCTTATGCACAGTCGGTTATGGATTCGGGCCGCACAAAGGGGTCCATCGATAGCTACCGGTATATCGTATATACCTCCGGAGCGGATACCCGGATCATCTTCCTGGATTGCGAACATGAATTGCGGTTCTTCCGCCGCTTTTTGTTTACCGGCATCGGTGTTTCTGCGCTCGGCCTGCTGGCCGTTCTGCTCCTGGTTGTCTTTTTCTCGGGGAAAATTGTCAAACCATTCTCCTTGAATTATGAAAAGCAAAAGCAATTCATCACCGACGCGGGGCACGAGCTGAAAACGCCGCTTACCATCATTGACGCAGATGCGGAAGTGCTGAAAATGGATATAGGGGAGAATGAATGGCTGAAAGATATTCAATCGCAGACAAAGCGGCTGGCACAGCTGACAAACAACCTGATTCAATTGGCCCGTATGGATGAAACGCCGGAAACGGAGAAAATCGAATTCCCGCTTTCGGACTTGGTGGAAGAAACTGTGGAGGCTTTTCAAGGGGTTGCACGGACCCATGACAAAATACTGACCAGTCATATTCAGCCGATGGTTTCCATGTATGGCAACCAAAATTCCATACGTCAACTTGTCACGATTCTCTTGGACAATGCCATAAAATATTCGGATGAGAACGGGAAAATTGATGTTACATTGGATAAACAGAAAAAATACATCCGGCTTGTTGTATTCAATACGGCTCAGTCGGTCCCGAAAGAAAGCCTGACCCGACTGTTTGACCGGTTCTATCGTGCAGACCCATCGAGAAATTCCAGTACGGGCGGATATGGCTTGGGCCTTTCCATCGCTTCTGCCATCGTGGCTGCACACAAGGGGAAAATCATCGCCTCTACGCGGGATGAAAAGTCTTTGTCCCTGGAAGTTACATTTCCCCTGTAATGAACAGCAACCTTTTGAAAAGGACGTTATCTCCTGCAGGAGTAACGTCTTTTTTTGTTTTAAGTTGAATTAAGCTTTTTGTTTTACTCTTATCTGGGCGGAACCATGCACATATTGGGAGGCAGGCGGATTCGGGCCTGAAAAGAACTGGACTTGCAGGGAGGGCGGTCTTTTGATCAAAAAAATGTTCCCGGGATTTGGCACAATCAATTCGGTCACTCTCTTTGACGATGGTGATTCATCTCTATTGGAATACATTAAGAAGCGTGTGATGGAAATGCACCACACCTTCTCGTTTTTTGAATCGAACAGTGAAATTTCGCAAATCAATCAGCAGGCGGGAATACGGCCGGTTTCGGTTGGGGAGGACACCTTCCGGTTGCTGTCCATGGCGATCTGTTATGCCAAAGAAACAAAAGGTACATTTGATGTGACAGCCGGGTCACTGAGCGAGATGTGGAGAACGGCCATATGTACATCACGGCTGCCGGCAGAAGAACAAATCGTAAGTGGCCAGGTGCATTGTGACATCAACAAACTGGAACTGGACAGAATTCACGGTACGGCGTTTTTGCAAGAAAAGGGCATGAAACTCGACCTCGGCGGTATTGCCAAAGGGTATGCGGCGGATCAAGTACGCTCTGTTCTTCTCTCGCAGGGCGTCCGAAATGCGCAGATCAATTTTGGCGGCACGGTGATCGTGATCGGGAAAAAGCAAAAAGTGGGGATACAGAATCCATACCGGAAAACAGGGATCCCGATGGGCAGTATCATGCTGAAAGACAAAGCCATCGTGACCAGTGGGTCCTATGAGCGCGGTTTTGTTTACAAGGGAAAACGTGTTCACCATATTATCGATCCGCGCACAGGAAGACCGTCCGGTTCCGGAATTCTTTCGGTATCACTGATTGGAGAAAATGCGGCAATGCTTGACGCATTGGCAACGGGAATCTGCTGCCTGGGCCAGAAAGAAGGGGTGCCCATTCTTCGCAAGCATGGTATTTCTGCGGTTTTCGTTACCGATGATGGCCGGGTACAGGTCACACCGGAATTACAAGGCGAGATGTCGCTTTCTGTTTGACGATTCCTTCAGGAGGATATTTCTATGAAGCCAAGAAATTTGCCGATCAGGCAGATCATTCGACATGTGGTCCAGATCGTTGCCTTCCTGCTGCTGCCGGAACTGTTCATCACGGTTCTGCGCTCTCTGGGTGACGTGGTGACCGCCCTGACGAGTGGGGAGTTTTCGATTTATACGTTATCAGCGCAGCTGATCACCATTGCAGTGGTGTTTCTCTTTACGGCAATATGGGGGCGCATATTCTGCGGGTATCTTTGCTCTTTCGGCGCACTACAAGAACTCCTTTTCTGGGTTTCCCAAAAGTTGTTCCCCAGGAAACCCCGGATTCCGGTTTGGCTGGACCGGGTACTTTCCTATCTGAAATATGTGGTTCTCGTTTTCATTGTGGTCGCATTATGGATCATGGCATTGCCCATGGATTCCTCTCTTAGCCCTTGGGGCGTTTTTGGCATGCTGATTTCCGGCAACCCATCGGTTATGATTTCTGCGGTCTTTACCGGGGGATTTGTTCTGCTGCTGGCGCTTCTGATCGGTTCGCTCTTTGTGGAACGCTTTTTTTGTCGCTACTTTTGCCCGTTGGGCGCGCTGTTCACGCTGATTTCCGGAAAGAGATTGTATAAGATACGGCGCAATGTATCTGCCTGTATTCACTGCGGACTATGCGAAAAAGCCTGCGGTATGGGGGTGCCCATCCTGAAGGACCGCACTGTATGCTCCGGCAGGTGTATAGATTGTATGAAATGCCTTACCGTGTGTCCGAAAGACTGCCTGCGGGCAAATCCCGACCCTGCAGTGTCTGGAACGATTGCTGCCGCTGCAATGTGCGGATTGATTCAGATCGGAAATCTGACGGTGCCGGAAGCGGCGGACGATACGGCAACAGCGACCACTTACAGCCTGGATACGTCCACGCCCGGCACTTATACCGATGGCGTTTATACCGGAGCCGGGATGGGATTCCACGGCAACACGGAAGTTCAGGTCACCGTGGAAAACGGGAATATCACGGATATTACGATTCTTTCTTATAAAGATGATCCGGAATTCTTTCAGGAGGCGGAATCTTCCGTCATCGACCAGATCCTTTCCCGGCAGTCTGTTGACGTGCAGGCTGTAAGCGGTGCAACCTTCTCCAGCAACAGTATTATGGAGGCAGTTGCCGATGCGCTGGGCCTTGAGCAGCAGACGGAATCCGGCGTTTCCGAACCGGAAACGGAATCGGAAAATGAAACCGGTTCGGGAACGTCTGACAGTGCTGAAAATGCAGAGGAAAGCGAGCAGGCCGACGCAGATTCGGAACAGAAAGAGAGTACGGCGCTGGATTTGAGCGCTCTTGCAGATGGTACTTATCAAGGGGAAGGGGAGGGCTTCCGGGGAACGACAAGCGTTTCTGTTACGGTAGAAAACGGCAGCATCACGGATATTACAATTACGTCTTATGCTGATGATGAGCAGTTCTTCAGCCGTGCGGCGGCCCCGATCATTGCGGACATTATCGATACGCAGTCACTGGATGTGGCCTGTGTCAGTGGTGCCACCTTCTCCTCCAACGGTATTCTCGAAGCGGTTGCCAATGCCTTGCATGTTGAGTTTGATAACCCCAACCAAAGCAGCCCTCATAAAGGCGGTCACAAAGGCGGCAGATTCGGGCGATGAGCCGCCTCCATGCAGGGCCAAACGGCAATTCCGCGTTCTTCCCGGGCAGAAAATACCAAGATTCTGACGGGTGTATGCTGCACCAGGTGTTTTTTGAAGAAAAAACATTCCCGCAAAACCAAACATGACAGACAGTTGTCCGGTTCCTATGGTATAATACAGGCAAAAGAACAAAGGGCGGTGGTTGCCATGAAAATGGATCGGCTGATCGGCATTTTGTCTATCCTTCTTCAGCGGGAACAGATCACCGCGCCGGAACTGGCGGAGCAGTTCGAAGTGTCCCGCCGAACCATCCAGCGGGACCTCGAAGCCCTGGGCCGGGCAGGCATCCCCATCACCACCGCACAGGGGGCTGGCGGCGGGATCTCCATCATGGAGGGATACCGGGTAGACCGCACGGTGCTCACCGCCCCGGAGATGCAGGCCATTCTAGCGGGGCTGCGCAGTCTGGACAGCGTCAGCGGCACCCGGCGCTATGCCCAGCTCATGGAAAAGCTGTCTGCCGGAAACAGCCCCCTGATATCCGGCGGCACCCACATGCTCATTGATTTGTCCTCGTGGTACAAAAGCAGCCTTGCCCCTAAAATCGAGGCCATACAGAATGCCATGGAGCAGCACCACCTTGTACATTTCACTTACGACGCGCCCAAGGGCACATCAGTGCGCGGTGTGGAGCCCTATTATCTGGTCTTTCATTGGTCCACCTGGTATCTGTGGGGCTGGTGTCAAACCCGGCAGGACTTCCGCCTGTTCAAGCTCAACCGCATGACAAACCTTTCTACCGGAGATTCCTTTACACCACGCCCAGCCCCTTTGCCGGATCTGGACCCGGAGCGGATTTACCCCGCACAATATCAGGTATGCGTCCGCTTTGCCCCGGCCTGCCGTTGGCGGCTGGTGGAAGAATACGGTGCAGACAGCTTCACCGTACAACCAGACGGCTCCTTGCTTTTCCGACGAGGCTTCCCGGACGCGGACAGTGTAATCAGCTGGATTCTCACCTTTGGGGATGGAGCTGAGCTGCTGGAGCCTGTCGAGCTGCGGGAACAGCTAGGGGCTCTTGTCGGTCAGCTGGCACAGCGCTATGAGAAACGGAGGTAGCTATGGCATCCCATCCTGATTACGTGGAGTATGTGGTGGAACAACTTCGAGGGGCTGGAAGCGTCCGTGCCCGCAAAATGTTCGGAGAATACGGCCTGTTCTGCGACGGTACCTTCTTCGCCGTCATCTGTGATGACCAGTTGTTTATCAAAATCACGCCTCAAGGAGAAACAGCCTTTCCCGACCTGCCGAAGGCTCCATCTCATGAAGGAGCCAGTGATTCCTTTGTGATAGAGGACGTGGACGACCCCACCATGGCGGTGGAATTGACCCGCATCACCTGTGAAGCGCTGCGCAAAGCGGCATCCCAAAAGCGGAGGAAATGAAGATGGCTTTTGACTACAAGAAAGAATACAAGGAATTCTATCTGCCGCCCAAAACACCGGGTATCGTTACGGTACCTGCCATGAACTTTCTGGCGGTGCGTGGGCATGGCGATCCCAACGAGGAAAACGGGGCCTACAAACAGGCTATCGGCCTTTTGTATGCGGTAGCCTACACCATAAAAATGAGCAAGATGGGCAGCCACAAGATGGATGGTTACTTCGACTATGTGGTGCCGCCGTTGGAGGGCCTGTGGTGGCAGGAAGGTGTCCATGGTGTGGACTACACTCACAAAGAGGACTTTTGCTGGATTTCTATGATCCGTCTGCCGGACTTCGTCACCAAGGCGGAGTTTGACTGGGCCGTGCAGGAAGCCTCCCGCAAAAAGAAACTGGACTGCTCCCCGGTGGAGTTCTTCACCTGGGAGGAAGGTCTGTGCGTCCAGTGTATGCACATCGGCCCCTACGATGCCGAGCCTGCCACGGTAGCTGCTATGGCGGAATATGCCAAAGCACACGGCTATACGGCAGACTTTGGTGAAAACCGATTTCATCATGAGATATACCTGAGCGATGTGCGCCGGTGCAAACCGGAAAGTCTGAAAACCGTGGTGCGCCATCCGGTGCGAAAGGTGGATCAGGAATGAAAGGTTTCACGCGGGAACATACCGAGTTCAGCCTGTGCGGTCTGAACTGCCTGCTCTGCCCCATGCAGGTAGGCGGCTACTGCCCCGGCTGCGGCGGTGGACCGGGCAACCAGAGCTGTTTCATTGCCCGGTGTTCATTGGATCAGGGCGGATATGATTTTTGCAGCGATTGCTCCGCCTACCCCTGCGCCCGGTATGACGAGTTTGATGCAGCAGATTCCTTTGTGCCTCACAGCCGCCGTGCCGCCGATCTGGACCGCGCCCGGGAATTGGGGCTGGATGCCTACATAGACGAACTGCGGGCCAAACGGGCAGTTCTGGATAAGCTGCTCGCCAACTATAACGATGGCCGCCGCAAAACCTTCTACTGCGCGGCGGTGTACCTGCTACCGTTGGAAGATCTGAAAAACGTTGTGGCCAAGCTGGAGGAACAGCCGGAATGTTCCGTCAAAGAGAGGGCCGCGGCCGCCGTGAAGCTGCTGCAAGGGGCAGCCGATGGCCACGGTATCTGTCTGAAGCTAAACAAGAAAAAGTGAGCGACTTGTACCGCTGCACAACCCGGAGGTGAACCCTTTGATCATCAGCGCCAGCAGGCGGACCGACATTCCCGCCTATTACCCTGATTGGTTTTGCAACCGCATCCGGGAGGGCTTTGTCTGCGTCCGCAACCCCATGAACTTCCATCAAGTGAGCCGCATTGACCTGTCGCCGGATGTGGTGGATGACATCGTATTCTGGACCAAGAATCCGCTGCCGCTGATGCCACACCTGGAGGAACTGCGGGCCTACCCATTCTATTTTCAATTCACCCTGACACCTTATGGGAAAGACGTGGAACCGGGCGTGCCCAGCAAGAACGACGTGATCCTGCCTGCCTTTCAGGAACTTTCCTGCAGGATCGGTCCCGAACGGGTGATCTGGCGGTATGACCCTATTTTATTTACCGACCGGTACACGATGGACTACCACATTACCTTTTTCAGCCAGTTGGCCCGACGGCTGGAAGGCTATACCCGCAAATGCATCATCAGCTTTGTGGACCTCTACCGCAACACACAGATCAACATGAGCGGTCTTGGCTTTGCTCCTCTTACCAAAAAGGAAATAACGGAACTGGCACAGCGGTTGGCCGATATCGCAGGCAAACATCACCTTGCGCTGGAAACCTGCGCGGAACAAATAGACTTATCACCATATGGCATTGCCCACGGCCACTGCATTGATCGTTCCTTGCTGGAACAGATGGCCGGGTGCCGTCTTTCGTTGGAGAAAGACAAGAACCAGCGCCCGGAATGCGGCTGCATGGCAAGCATCGACATTGGTATGTACGATACCTGTCGCCACGGCTGCAGGTATTGTTATGCTACGCACAGCTTGAAAACCGTTGCACGCAATACGCAAGCCCACGATCCGAACTCCCCGCTGCTCTGCGGGCAGCTCCTGCCGGAGGATGTGGTGAAAGAACGGGCGGTAAAGTCCTGCAAAGAGGATCAGCTGCAATTCTTGGACTTTTGATCTGCTTCTTGCGTACAGGTCATCACTATCACAAAGAAAACGAGGAGATCGTTGCTTCGATCTCCTCGTTTCCTTTTGTGGCAAATGTATTTATGAGATGTTGGGGCGCATGGGCAACGAAATCTTCACGGTCAATCCATGAGGAATGCTGCCTGCAAAAGAAATCGTTCCCTGGTGGGCTTTCACGATCTGTGCCACCAGCTTTAACCCCAGACCATGTTCTGTTTTCTCATCGCCGCTCTGGGAACTGTTGATGGCATCCCCGCAATTCAGTGCCTCCAGACGGTCCGGCGCAATCCCCACGCCATCATCCGAAATCACGCAAAGGGCACATCCATTCTCTTCCCCAACAGAAAGCGTGATCGCACACCCTTGGGGATTGTGGGTGATACAGTTTCGAATCAGGTTCTCCAGCATCCGCTGCAAGAGCCCCGCATCCCCCATCAGGTGGATGGCGCGCCCCGGCTGCATCTCAGTGAAGGCAATCTCGTACCGGCTATCCAGACCGTTATTCAGGACCTCGCTCACCGTCTGACGGTTCAGCTCCACCCAGTCCACCTCTTTACGATGCACCGGCTGGAGTGCATACTCCAGTTTGGTGGTCAGATTCAAATCGTCGATGAGCCGCTTCATCTTCTCGCTTTCCCGGCGGATGATGCCTGCCTGTTTTCTGGCTTCCTGCGGAAGAAGTGCATCATCTTCTAGTTCGCTGGCGTAGCCCAGAACCATAGAAAGGGGGGTTCGTATATCATGGGATACCCCGCGAATCCATTCGGCCCGTGTGTTGTCCTTCTGGTGCATGTAGGCGGCTGCACGGTTGAGCCCCGCATTGATTTCGGCCAGTTCTCCGTTTTCGTCCAGGTGCTGCGCTTTTCCGTGGGTCAGATTCTGAATACCTTGCAGGATGGGGGTCATTGCTTTTTCCACTTTCCGGGTATTACGGAGTATCAGAAAGACAACCAGAATCAGATTAATCAGAAAGAGGGCAATGCTTCCGCCCAGCAGCACGGTGATATAAGGCCATTCCAGAGCGTAGTAGTATTTCACCCAGGTCCCAGGCTGAAAACCGACCACCAGTAAGCTGCCGTCTGCCCGGGACCAGATCTTTACCGGATAACCCTCCAGATACCACCGGCTGAAAGAGGCCACATCCGCCGCTGTATAGTGCCTGGGGAGTGTTTGTGGCAAATCGTATTCCCAGGCAACCGTCCCGTTGTCGTTCAGCAACATGGCCCATGCACGATTTTCTTCCAGCAAATTCAATTCGGAATCTTCGATTTTCCAACTGCCGTTCTGGAAAGACAGATGGTCAGAAAATTCTTCTATCGAAAAAGAGGTGTCCGAACCGCTGGCGCTGCCCAACAGCAGGATGCCAACGATGAGAACCAGGTTGACACCAAAAAACAAAAGAACGATTCCGACGGTCGAGAAAATATACCTCCGGAAAAACCGTTGTACTGCGTTCATCGTTTGTTCTCCTTGAGGGTCAGGCGATACCCCAGCCCCTTTACCGTGATCAGGGAAACCGGTTTGGAAGGATTCTCTTCTATCTTTTCCCGCAAATGCCGGATATGGGTGGAAAGCGTGCTTTCATATCCTTGCCAGTAGTCTCCGCAGATCGTCTGGCACAGCGTGCCTGTGGTGACAATGCGTCCGGCATTCTGGTACAGCTTGGTAAAAAGCTGCATCTCCTTGGCGGTCAGGGCGGTCCGCGCTCCGTTTTTGATCACTTCAGCGTTGGCTAGATCCACCACGGCGTTGGCCAGCACAACCATCTCATTGGTATCCGGATAGACCCGGTTCAGGATGGCACCGACCCGCAAGAGCAACTCTTTTGGCAGAAATGGTTTGGCCAGATAATCGTCCGCTCCGTTTTCCAGCCCTTCCACCCGGTCCTCTGCCTCTCCCCGGGCGGTAAGCATCAGAACCGGCACACGGCTGGTACAGCGAATTTCCTTCAATACGGAAAAACCATCCATGTCCGGCATCATCACATCAAGAACCACCATGTCCGGGTGCCGGTCCCGCCAGATTGTAAGGGCCTCCGCACCGGAAGAAGCGGTCAGCAGTTCGTTATATCCTGCCCGCCGAAAAATGGAGCAGAGCATTTTCAGCAGGTCATGGTCATCATCGACCAGCAACAGTGTATGGCTTGTCATCCGTACACCCCTTTCTTGTTTGTATTCATTATACAGTCTGATCCGGGATTCTTCCATGATGCACGGAAAATCTCAGAGATAATTCAAGGTTGGCTCAGCGTTATCTCAAAGACAGCATGGTATTCTGGATGCAACACGAAGGGAGGTATTCGCAGATGAGCGATACTGTGATTGAAACTTGTAACCTGACCAAGCAATATGGAGAACAAACCAGCGTTTCCAATCTTTCTATTCACGTTCAAAAGGGGCGTATCTATGGCCTGCTGGGCCGGAACGGTGCCGGTAAGACAACGACCATGCGGATGCTGCTGGGGCTGACAACACCATCCTCCGGCGATGTCCGTATCTTTGGACAGCCGCTCAGCGGAAATGAGAAGAAAATCCTGCCGCGCATCGGCTCCCTGATTGAAGCCCCTGGTTTTTATCCCAATCTGACCGCCACGGAAAATCTGCGCATCTTTGCCGATCTGCGCGGGCTGAAAAGCCCACGGTATATTAAGAACGCTTTGGAAGTTGTCAATCTGCCGTACAGGGACAAAAAGCTGTTCTCCCAGTATTCTTTAGGCATGAAACAACGCCTGGCCATTGCGTTGGCCATCATGCACAACCCGGAACTCCTGATTCTGGACGAGCCCATCAACGGCCTTGATCCCATCGGTATTGCGGAAGTCCGGGGCTTTATCCGGGAACTGTGCGATTCCACTGGCAAGACCATCCTGATCTCCAGCCACATCCTATCGGAGATTGCGCTGCTTGCGGACGATATCGGCATCATTGACCACGGCGTCTTGCTGGAAGAGGAAAGTCTGGAGGAACTGGAACAAAAGAACGGCCAGTATTTCCGGTTCACCGTTTCCAATGCGGCTCTGGCAGGACGGCTTCTGTACGAGAAACTGGGCATCCGCAAGGTTACGGTGGATAGCGCGAATGAAGTGACTGTCCGGGAGCCGAACTTGAACCCGGCGCAGGCGATCAGCCTGTTTGTGGGCGCGGGTCTGACGGTATCGGACGCGCACCTGTATGAAGACACTCTGGAGGACTATTTCAAGAAGGTCACTGGAGGTGAGGGCATTGCTTAAGCTGATGCGCTGTGAATTTGCCAAGCTGAAGCGCAAGCCCTTGTTCTTCGGGGCTGCGGCCATTTCGGCATTGATCCCCCTGGGATGTGCGCTGCTTCTGCCGGAATTCAAAGAATTTACCAGCGGAGCAGAGGCAATCGACAATATGATGGCCACACTGTTTCAGCTGAGTGCCTATCTTCTTCTCATGCCTGCCCTGGTGGTGCTTGCCTCCAATCTGCTGTTTGAAGAGCAGGACAACGATACGCTGAAAAACCTTTTGGTCGTTCCTGTGAGCAAACCGGCGCTGGCCTTTGCCAAAATGGGCGTCTTGTTCTTGTTCTCCATAGCCTTCATGGCTGTCGGCGGATTCGTCAACCTGGCCATTGTTCTTGCAAAAGGGCTGGAACCGGTTGGCTTCTGGAGGCTCTTTTTTGTTGGCCTCGGTCAGGGAATCATGATGTGGGCCGGAGCCTTGCCGTGCATTTTTCTGGTGGTACTGCTGAACCGCAGTACCATCATTTCTGTGATCATCACGTTTTTCTATACGGCAGTCAATTACATTTTCGGCACAAACGAATTCTTTATTATGCAGCCATTTGGTTTCAATCCGGGAACGCTGCTGCCTGGACCATTGACCTTCCGCTGGTTTTATCAGTATCTGGACACGGCAGATCCCAGCGCAGAGATGGCAGCGTTATTGGAACGGATCAGTCCCTATTTTGTGACAACCACCCAAGCGTTTTTGGTTGTCATCGCAGAGTCGGTATTCTTTCTGGTTTTGATCGGACTGATCTATAAACAGCAGGGCTGCTGAGGAGGTGTACATCATGGGAAGCATTCTGAGGGGCGAATGGAGAAAACTGCGGCGGTGCCAGATCATGTTGGTAGGCATTGTGGCTGTGGCGCTTTGCCCTGTGGTGCAGTATGGCACCCAGTGGCTGCTCAATCCGGAAGTTCGGGACCCGAACTTTACTTTTGAAAAACTGTTTGCCAATGTGATCTGGGGAAACACACAGATCTTTTTTCCGATTTCTCTCGTGATGATCGGCGGATGGCTGATTGACCGGGAGTATACGCATGACACCATGAAGAATCTGATCACGATTCCGGTGTCCTATGCCAAACTGTTGGGCGGGAAATTGGTCGTTACCGTATCTCTGTCCCTTTTGTTTGGCTTGTACAGCGTGGCGGTAACGGTTCTGACCGGTGCTCTGGCCGGATTGGAGGGCCTTTCTGCGGCAGTGCTGCTGCAGCAGGGAGCTCATCTGGTGACCGCGGCTTTAACGACCAGTCTTGTCTGCATGCCGATGATCTTGCTGTTTGGCCAGATACGCGGGGCCTATCTCGGCGGTTCCCTGGTAACTTTCTTTCTGGGATACTGCATTTTGTTTTTCAAGAGCGGTTTTCTGCTTTCGGCCTATCCGTTCTCCGCAGCGCTGATCCTCGCAGGATTTGATATGCAGGCCTACAATGGTGCCACACAAGCGCCAAGCATTGCGCTTGCTCTGGCGGGGATGGCGGCTGTGATCTTGGCAACGATGGTTATTCTGCTGCTTTCCCGTCCGGCTGGCAAGGAAACACCGGGCAAAAAGATTCAAAAAGGACGCGGACCGCGACAGAGAACGGGAAGGAGGAAGTAAGGGGAACAAATAAGGACTAAGCAAAAGAGGGTGTCGGGAACGCCTGAACGGATGCTGCTGTATGGCGTTGGAAAGCAAATTTGACGGTGATGTTCCGGCAAATAAAAGTAGGCATAAAAAATCCCCCTGCAACTGAAATCAGTAGCAGGGGGATTGGCGTATTACAGGTAGACGCCTAAGTCGATATCACGCCATCGGCTTGGCTTTATCACGCTGTTATGCGCTTTTTGGAATGCTTGCGCATCCTCTAAGCTGAGCGTGAGCTCCAAGAGTCCAACGCAATTACTTGCGAGGATTCTTGATAGCGGCCTGGGCAGCAGCCAGACGAGCAATGGGCACACGGTACGGAGAGCAGCTGACGTAGTCCAGACCAACATTGTGGCAGAACTCAACGCTGCTGGGATCGCCGCCGTGTTCGCCGCAGATACCCAGACCCAGGTTTGGGTTGGTTTCGCGGCCGTCATGAGCAGCCATCTTGATCAGCTTACCAACACCGACCTGGTCGAGGTGCTGGAACGGATCGCTCTCATAGATCTTGTTGTCGTAGTAGGCAGTCAGGAACTTGGCAGCGTCGTCACGGCTGAAGCCGAAGGTCATCTGGGTCAGGTCGTTGGTGCCGAAGCTGAAGAAGTCAGCTTCCTTGGCAATCTGGCCAGCGGTCAGGGCAGCACGCGGGATTTCGATCATGGTACCGATCTGGTACTTCATGTCAACACCGGCTTCGGCAATCAGCTTGTCGGCGGTCTTGACGACGACGTCCTTGACGTACTTCAGTTCCTTGACTTCGCCCACCAGAGGAATCATGATGTGCGGGGTGATCATCTTGCCGGTTTCGGCGGAAACCTTCAGGGCAGCCTTGATGACGGCGTTGGTCTGCATCTCGGCGATTTCGGGATAGGTGACGCACAGACGGCAGCCACGATGGCCCATCATGGGATTGAACTCATGCAGGCTGACAACCACGTTGGTCAGTTCTTCGGTGGTCATGCCCATATCCTTGGCCAGAGCCTCGATCTCCTCGGGCTTGGTGGGCAGGAACTCATGCAGAGGCGGATCCAGATAACGGATGGTCATCGGACGATCGCCCATGATGCGGTACATGTCGGTGAAGTCGGCTTCCTGGTACGGCTCAACCTTGGCCAGGGCAACCTTGCGCTCTTCCACAGTACGGGCGCAGATCATCTCACGGACAGCCTTGATACGGTCTTCCGCGAAGAACATATGCTCGGTACGGCACAGGCCGATGCCTTCAGCACCCATATCGACAGCGTTCTGAGCGTCGCGCGGGTTATCGGCGTTGGTCAGAACCTTCATCTGGCGAGCGGCGTCAGCCCAAGCCATGAAGCGCTTGAAGTTGGCGTTCTCGGTGGAGGCGACAGTAGCGATCTGGCCTTCATAGATGTTGCCGGTAGAGCCATCGATGCTCATCCAGTCGCCTTCATGGAAGACGTGATCGTTGATGCTGATGGTCTTGGCGTCATAGTCGATGGCAACCTTGTTGTCGTTGCCGCAGCCGGAAACGCAGCAGGCGCCCATGCCGCGGGCAACAACGGCGGCGTGGCTGGTCATGCCGCCACGGACGGTCAGAATGCCCTGAGAAACCTGCATGCCAACGATGTCTTCGGGGCTGGTTTCCAGACGGACCAGAACGACCTTCTTCCATTCGGGGTCCTTGACCTTCTCTTCGGCGTCTTCAGCGCTGAAGACAACACGGCCACAGGCAGATCCCGGAGAGGCAGCCAGGCCCTTGCCGATAGCTTCGGCAGCCTTCAGAGCGGCAGCGTCGAACTGGGGATGCAGCAGGGTATCCAGCTGCTTGGGCTCAACGCGCAGAACAGCGGTACGCTCGTCGATGACGCCTTCGTCCACCAGATCGCAGGCAATCTGCAGAGCAGCCTGAGCGGTACGCTTGCCGTTACGGGTCTGCAGCATGAACAGCTTACCATCTTCGATGGTGAACTCCATGTCCTGCATATCCTTGTAGTAGTTCTCCAGACGAGTGGCGATCTCTACGAACTGGTCGTAGACATCGGGCATCTCCTCATGCAGCTTGCTGATGGGGGAGGGAGTACGGATGCCGGCCACGACGTCTTCGCCCTGGGCGTTGATCAGGTACTCGCCCATCAGGCTCTTTTCGCCGGTGGCGGGGTTACGGGTGAAAGCAACGCCGGTGCCGGAACGCATGCCGGAGTTGCCGAACGCCATCTGCTGAACGTTGACGGCGGTGCCCCATTCGTAGGGGATCTCGTTCATCTTACGATAAACGTTGGCGCGGGGGTTGTCCCAGGAACGGAAGACGGCCTTGACAGCGCCGATCAGCTGTTCCTTCGGGTCCTGCGGGAATTCGCTGCCCTGCTTCTCCAGGTAGATGGCTTTGAACTCCTTGACCAGTTCTTTCAGGTCATCAGCGGTCAGGTCGACGTCCTGAGTAACGCCCTTCTTCTCCTTCATGGCGTCGATGCGTTCTTCGAAGAAGCTCTTGCCCAGTTCCATGACGACGTCAGAGTACATCTGGATGAAACGGCGATAGCAGTCGTAAGCAAAGCGGGGGTTGTTGGTCTTCTTGGCCAGACCCTCAACAGCCTGATCATTCAGGCCCAGGTTCAGGATGGTGTCCATCATGCCGGGCATGGACATACGGGCGCCGGAACGGACGGAAACCAGCAGCGGGTTCTCGATGTCGCCGAACTTCTTGCCGGTCTGCTCTTCCAGAATGCCCATGTACTTGAAGATGTCGGCGCGGATCTCTTCATTGATCTCGCGGTTATCGGCATAATACTGGGTGCAGGCTTCGGTGGTGATGGTGAAGCCCTGGGGAACCGGCATGCCGGCATGGGTCATCTCGGCCAGGCCGGCGCCCTTGCCACCCAGGATGTTCTTCATGGTGGTCTGGTCGCCGCCGAAAGCGTCGTGACCTTCCTTAAACAGGTAAAGGAACTTCTTGCTCATATCTTACCTCCATATGTACTACGGTTTCTTCCCGGCGCGCGCTCCATGGCTCGCGCCTGCAAAGTCAAGGACTGATTGCAAAGTCCATTATAACAGACCAAACTCCGAATTACCAGTAGATTGTTAAAAAAATGCTCAATGCTTTGGCTGAAAAAGTAACGAAATTTTCGGGCAATTCTCTTGCAATTTGCCCAAAAATGAGGTAAATTATAATGGGCGGGAAGTTCGAAAAAGTTTCCTGCACGATTGTTTCGCGGCTTTTTATGCGGGGCAATCTTACTTTCCATTTTCCGTGGCGTCTGGTATAATGAGAGCCGCGGAGCCTTGTGCTGCCGCCGTGCCGCCGCTGGGCGGATTCGTTTGTGATTGCCTGTATGGCCAACACGATTAAGGAGGGCCTTTGTCATGGCTTCTGCGAGAGAAAACTATCTTGCCGCCAAGCAGCGGTATGCCGAAACCTTCCAGAAACATCTGGAAAACGGCGTTGAGTTCATCAGTGATAATGTATATATCGACCCGGACGTGGTCATCGCCCCCGGCGTGACCATTCTGCCCGGCTGTATCCTGCGCGGCAAAACGGTCATTGAGGCCGGCTGCGTCATTGGCCCCAACACGCTGCTGGAAAACACCACGGTAGGGGAGAACTCCACCGTGAATGCCAGCCAGTGCTATGACAGTGCTCTCGGCCCCAACAACAAGATCGGCCCCTTTACCCATGTGCGCACCGGCACCAAGACCGGCGAAGGTGTGCATCTGGGCGCTTATGTGGAAACCAAGAACGCCGACTTTGCCGAGGGCAACACCGTCAGTCACCTGACCTACATTGGCGATGCTACCGTGGGCAAGTACTGCAACTTCGGCTGCGGTACCGTGACCTGCAACTATGACGGTGAGGGCAAGTTCCACACCACCATCGGCGATTACGCCTTTATCGGCTGCAACACCAATCTGGTGGCGCCGGTCACGGTGGGGGACCACGCCTTTACGGCAGCGGGCTCCACCATCGGCAAGGATGTGCCGGACGGTGCACTGGGCATCGAGCGTGCCAAGCAGGTGAATGTGCCGTCCTGGGGCGAAAAGAAGCTCCAGAAATACATTGAAAAGAAGCAGAAGCTGGAAGCCGAAAAGAAGAGCAAGTAAAACAGGCTGCTTCAGCGTTTCAGGCTGCACTGCAAAACCGTATCCTAATATACAAAAGGAGTCTGCGGCATTTTTATGTCATTTTTCAGCAACACGTCCGGGGCAGACTGGCTTATTGCCGGTCTGGGCAACCCGGAATCCAAATATGAGGGCACCCGCCACAACACCGGCTTTGCCGCCCTGGACTACCTGGCTGCCCAGTGGAAGTGCGATATTTCCAAGTCCAAGTGGCAGGGCCTGTATGGTGTCACTACGGTAGGGGATCACAAGGTAATGCTCCTCAAACCTTTGACGTATATGAATCTGAGCGGTCAGAGCATTGCCCCCGCTGCCCAGTTCTACAAGATTCCCCATGATCATGTCATCGTCCTGTGCGATGATATCACCCAGGAACCCGGCCACCTGCGCATCCGCGCCAGCGGCTCGGCCGGCGGACACAACGGCCTCAAGAGCATCATCCAGAGCCTGGGGGGAGAGGACTTCCCCCGCGTGCGTATCGGTGTGGGCGCCAAGCCTCACCCCGATTATGACCTGGCCGCCTGGGTGCTGGGCAAGTTCCCGCCGGAGGCTGCCAAGGCCGTGACCGACCGCTACCCTGACATTGAAACCGCCTGCCGCCTGATTATGGATGGCAAACTGGGCGAAGCCCAGAACCGCTGCAACCACTGACAGCGGGGCAGGGGATAACGAAGTTTTTCCTGATCCTGGCCGGCGTTGAGCCGTCCGGGATTTTTGGGTATACGCCCGCCGCTGCCGTTTCCGCACGGCGGTATCCACGCTTTGAAAATAGGTCGCATTTATGTTTTACGAACTTTTTCAGCAGACACCGGAACATAAAAAACTCATCGGCGCACTGTCCGGCAAAGGGGCCAGTGCGCTGTTCGGGCTGCCTTCGGCCGGCCGTGCCCAGGTGTATGCGGCGCTGTGCCGGGAACTGGACCGCCCACTGTGCATTGTCACGCCCGGTGAGGCCGAAGCCACCCGCTTTGCCGCCGACCTGAACACGCTGGGGGTCCCTGCCGCGGTGTTCCCGGCCCGGGACTATGTGCTGCGGCCCATCGAAGGCACGGCCCGGGAATATGAATACCGCCGCCTGGCTGTGCTGGGCGACCTGGTGGGCGGCCGCCTGCGGGCTGTCTGTGTGCCCATCGAGGGCCTGACCCAGTTCACCACCCCGAAAGAGGACTTCTGCCGCAACACCCGCACCCTGCGTCCCGGAGATTCCATCCCCCGGGAGGACCTCAACACCATGCTGCTGGATGCGGGCTATGTGCGCCGGGACCGGGTGGAAGGTCCGGGACAGTTTTCCATCCGCGGCGACATTCTGGACCTGTATGCCCCCGAAATGAAATCCCCCGTGCGTGTGGAGTTCTGGGGCGATGAGATCGACACCATGAACACCTTCGATCTGTCCACCCAGCGCCGGGACGAAAGCGTGGAAAAAATCTACCTCAGCCCGGCCCGGGAGGTCCTTTTCGGGGCCCCCGCCCAGGCTGCCGAGGCCCTGCGCGCCTACTGGAAACGCCAGCGGGGCAAGAAACGCACGGCCATGGAACAGGTGATGGCGCCCGACCTGGCACAGCTGGATGCGGGCATTCTGCCGGTTTCCATGGATAAATATCTGAATGTGCGGTATCCCCAGCCGGCCACGCTGCTGGATTACTTTGATGACCCGCTGCTCTGCGTGGAGGAACCGGCCTCGGTGCGGGAGGCCGAACGTGCCGCCAACTACCGCCGGGGCGAGGAACTCTCTGCCTTGTTTGAGGATGGTGTCCTCTGCGCGGGTCTGGACCACCTGTACGCCGACGCCGGATGGCTCTGGACCAGGACCGGCCAGTACCGGACTCTGCTGGCTGAAAATTTTGCCCGCAGCATTCCGGACCAGCCGCTGAAAGAGATGATCAACACCCCGGCTCATAATCTGCCCGCCTGGAATGGCGAGGTGGCGTCCCTGTGGGAGGAACTGGAACCTCTGCGCAGCCGCGGCTTTGCCGTCACGGTGCTGGCCGGTACCGCCCGCGCGGCCGCCGGCCTGGCCCAGGACCTGCGGGGCCGTGGATGTACCGTTTCCACCGATGCGGAAACGCCGCCCGCCCCGGGGCTGGTCCAGGTATTGCCCGGACATCTTTCCGCCGGGTGTGAGCTGCCGTTCGCCAAGTTTGCCCTGCTCACGGCCCGGGCTTTCGGGGAAAGCGGCACCGCCAAGCGCAAACCCAAACGAAACAAGGACGCCCTGGACAGCCTGACCGATATTACCCCAGGGGACCTGGTGGTGCATCAGAACCATGGTATCGGCCGGTATGTGGGCATCCGGCGTATGGAAGTGCAGGGGGTCATCAAGGATTACCTGAGCATTGAGTACGCCAAGGGTGATGCCCTGTATGTGCCGGTCACCCAGCTGGACCTGCTGTCCCGCTATACCGCCCCCGGCGATGCAGAGAATGTCAAGCTCAGCCGCCTGGGCGGTGCCGAGTGGAACAAGACCCGCAAAAAGGTCCGGGCGGCTACCGAGCTGATGGCCAAGGAACTGATCGAGCTGTACGCCAGGCGCAAGCAGGCCCACGGGTATGCGTTCCCGCCGGACGATACCTGGCAGGGCGATTTTGAACAGCGCTTTGCCTATGATGAAACCCCGGACCAGCTGACCAGCGCCGCCGAGATCAAGCACGATATGGAACAGCCCTGGCCCATGGACCGGCTGTTGTGCGGCGATGTGGGCGTCGGCAAGACCGAGGTAGCCCTGCGCGCTGCCTTCAAGTGCGTGATGGGCGGCAAACAGTGTGCCATTCTGGCCCCCACCACCATCCTGGCCTGGCAGCATTTCAACACCGCCATGGCCCGCATGGAGGCGTTTCCCATCCGTATCGGGCTGCTGTCCCGCTACCGCAGCGCCCGGGAACAGAAAGAAACCCTGCGCGGCCTGAAAGACGGCACCGTGGATATTGTGGTGGGGACCCACCGGCTGCTGTCCGATGACGTGAAATTCAAGGACCTGGGTCTGCTCATCATCGACGAGGAGCAGCGCTTCGGCGTCAAACACAAGGAAAAACTCAAGGAAAACTTTGTGGGGGTGGATGTGCTGACCCTGTCTGCCACGCCCATTCCCCGCACATTGAATATGGCCCTGTCCGGCATCCGGGATATGTCCACCATCGAGCAGCCGCCCATTGAGCGCCAGCCGGTGGAAACCTATGTGCTGGAATATGACGAGGGCATCATTGCCGAAGCCATCCGCAAAGAATTGGCCCGGGGCGGGCAGGTGTACTACCTGCACAACCGGGTGGACGACATTGAACAGTGTGCCGCCCGGGTGGGCAAGATGGCCCCCGGCGCCCGGGTGGGGATCGCCCACGGCAAGATGACCGAGGAACAAATCTCGGTGGTGTGGCGCCAGCTGCTGGACAACGAGATCGACGTGCTGGTGTGTACCACCCTCATCGAAACCGGTGTGGACGTGCGCAACTGCAACACCCTGGTGATCGAAAATGCCGACCACATGGGCCTTTCCCAGCTGTATCAGATTCGCGGCCGGGTGGGCCGTTCCTCCCGCAAGGCCTACGCTTACTTTACGTTCCGCCGGGATGCGGTCCTGACCGAGATCGCCTCCAAGCGCCTTTCGGCCATCCGGGAGTTCACGGCGTTCGGCTCCGGTTTCCGCATCGCCATGCGGGACCTGCAGATCCGCGGTGCGGGCAGCCTGCTGGGCCACAGCCAGCACGGCCACATGGAGGCCGTGGGCTACGAGCTGTATGTCAAGATGCTCAACCAGGCCATTGCCGCCGCCAAGGGCCTGCCGCCCGAACCGGACAAGAGCGATTGCCTGGTGGATGTCACCGCCGACGCCTACCTGCCCGAAAATTATATCCCCGATGCGGCAGGGCGTATTGAAGCGTACAAGCGCATTGCCGCCATTGAAAGTGCCGAGGACGCGGAGGATGTGCTGGACGAACTGATCGACCGGTATGGTGACCCGCCCAAGTCGGTACAGAGCCTGGTGGATGTATCGCTGATCCGCGTTACCGCTGCCCGTGCCGGTATTGTGGAGATCGTACAGAAGGGCGATGACCTGATTCTGTATTCCGATGTGGTGGGCCCGGCCCAGATGGGGCCGCTGATGGACGCCATGCCGCACCGGGTGCTGTACAGCGCTGTGGGACGGCCGTATATCAGCCTGCACGTCCTGAAAGGGGAGGACCCGCTGGTCATTCTGCGGGACGGTGTGGCTCTGTTACCCGGCGCCAAGGGATGAAACGGCTTTTTGTGAAAGCTGTGTGCGGTATCCTGCCATTTGCTTGCAAAGATGACCCAAAAGCGGTATAATCTCTTCATATATGCGCCGCGGTGCGCAAGCGAAAGGTATAAAGGAGCGTTTATTTCAGATGAGATCCTTACATGCAAAATTCCTCAGCCTGGGACTGGCTGTGGCCATGCTGCTGAGTGTAACCGGCTGCACCATCAGCACTCCCAAGACCGTCGGTTCCATTGGCGGGGTGGAGATTCCGGCCGGTATCTACCTGTTGGTTCAGTACAACGCCTACCAGACCGTGTCCGGCCTGGCCGATCTGGCCACCGGTGAAACCGCTGACGACGTGAAGGCAGTTCTCAAGGCCGAATGCACCGGTACCATCGGTGACGAGGAAGTTACCACCAACGGCGCCGACTACCTCCAGCGCCTGACCCTGCGCGAACTGCAGCATTACGCTGCGGTGGAAGCCAAGTTTGCGGAGCTGGGTGCCACCCTGGAAGATGCCGCTACCTCCGAAGCTGCCGACACCGCCGCTTCCAAGTGGGAGTCCGACGGGGATGTGTACAAGGCCAACGGTATCAGCCAGGATACCCTGGAACAGTACGAACTGAACAGCGCCAAGGCGGATGCCTGCCTGGAACTGCTGTACGGGGAGAACGGCCAGACACCGGTCACCGACCAGGAATATCTGGATTACCTGAACAACGAATGCCGCTATGTGGATGTGGTTCAGCTGCCGCTGTTTGACTCTGCTTCCTATGCTTTCGCGGACGAGGACCAGAACAGCCAGATCAAGGCGCTGGCCGATGAGTGCGCTGCCACTCTGAACGGGTGGGCCTCCGCCGAAACCAGCCGCGCCGAGCGTTTCACCTCCATGTATGAAGCAGCGGAAGAATATGTGCCCCAGGCCATGGAGGTTCTGGGCGCTACGCCGGAATCCGGTATGGGGGCCAACTATGTGGGCAGCCAGCTGCTGACTCCGGACACCCTGAAGAGCTACGGTACCAGCCTGACCGATGCGCTGGATGCCGCCGGTAAGGGTGTTTGGACCACCGTGGACCTGGGCATGAGCGTGGGCGTCATGTGCGATGTGGACCCGCTGGAGGCGGACACCCTGCAGGATTACAAGGACACCTACGATCTGCTCAATCTGCTCAAGGGCGATGAGCTGGATACCCAGTTCTACACCGACGGCGCTGCGATGGAACAGAATCTGGATGCCTCGGCCATGAAGACCTATAAAGCATCGAATATCAAGACAACCGCATAAAGCAGCGGGGCACGCGCGAGCCAAAGCGCGCGCCCCGTTTTTTGTTCTCTTTCAGGAGAGCAATTCTCGTTTACAGGAAGGTAAAATCACAAAAGGAGGGACCCCTGATGACCAACTGGAAACTGCGTGTGGCCGGTGTGCTGATGGCGGCTGCCGTTTTCTGCGCGGCACCGGCGCCCGCGCTGGCTGCTTCGGCCGAGGAAGGAAAGAGCGGCTGGTTCCAAACGCTGCTGGATGTCCCCGTGCTGGGTGATCTGGTCCGGCTGCTTACCGGCAAGGAAGAAACGGAGGAAACCGCTGCGGCTACTGCCGAAACCGCAACCGCCGAAACCGCTACGCCGGAAACGGCCAATGCACTGCAGGTTACGCCGGAAACCGCATGGACTCCCTTCACCGCCGGTTGGATGCAGGGAAGCGTACAGGCCGGTGTGGCCTATCCGCTGAACGGGGGAGAATCTTTGTCGGAAGAAGAAACCACGGCACCCACGGTGTCCGTGCAGCAGTGGGCCAGCGTGCCGCTGACTGCCGGTGCAACGCTGAACCCGGCCTGCCGGGAGGAAACCAACTTCGGGGATCTGGCTGCCGACGCAGCCGCCAACGCAGCGGCATCCTGGCTCTATCAGCAGGAAGAGGAATCGGTGCAGGCCCTGCGGGGTCTGCCGGTGGTGGCGCTCATTGACGGCGCCAGCCTGAAAGAAAACGTGGCCGCCGGTTCCACGCTGGCCGAAACGGCTGCCTGCGTGGATCAGGAAACGGTCCTTGCCATGGTGCAGGTCACCCCCGGCAAACTGTATGAGATCCTGACCCTGGGCCTGGAAGATATGAACGACAGCACCGGCGAAGCGTACGGCGGATTCTGGCAGGTCAGTGGTCTGCGGGCCGTTTACCAGGTCAGCGATGACGAGCCCCGCTTCGTGGAGGCCTGGCTGAACAGCGCCGGAAATGAGGAAGGCATTCGTCTGGATGCCCAGGATACCCAAAACACCTTGCTGCTGGTTCTGCCGGAAGATCTGCTGGAACGCTGCGGCGTGAATCCGGATGCCGGAAACTATACCAACTATCTGGCGCAGGCGGACCTGTCCCTGGCCTCTGCCATCACCGCTCTGCCCCAGAATGTCAGCGCCGATACCCTGACGGCAATCCTGACCCGCGGCGGCAGTGTGGGGCGCATCCTGCCCGCAACGGCATCCGCTTATGATGCTGTGGTGCAGCTGGGAGCAGCGTATGCCAACAAACAGATCAGCTTCCTGCTGGATGGTACGGCACGCACGGCCGTCACCGATGCCCAGGGCAAGCTGACCATCACCGGCCTGTCGGCAGGTGCCCATACTTTCTGCATGGCGGCAGGGGAACCTGCGTATTATCTCAGCAACCTGACCTTTGTGGGTACGGCAGATGCCGGGGCTACGCCGGTGACGGTGGCCAATGTGCCGGCCGCCTGTGTGCAGGAGGTAACTCCCGCAACCTCCACACCGGTTCCCACACCGGCCTCCACACCGGCCCCTACGCCCACGCCGCAGGTGGTCACCGTGACCAGCCCGGATGACCCGGCGCCTACCGCTACGCCTACGCCGTCCCCTGTGGTCACACCGTCCCCAACGCCCAAAGCCACCAAGAAGCCTACGGCTGCGCCGGTGCAGGACCCCACGGCCGGACTGCTGGATAACACTCCGGCACCAACCCTGGAACCGACGCCCACCCCCAGCCCTACGCCGGAACCCACTCCTGACCCTGAAACCCTGGAGAAGCAGGAAGAAATGCGCCAGACCAGCAGTCTGCTGCCGTTGTACATCGGTATTGCTGTGATTCTGGTGGGCGGCGTGGCTGCCGCTGTTCTGGTCCTGCGCAGCCGCAGCCAGGAAAACGGCCGCACCTATCGCCGGCGCAGAAAGTAAGACCCTGAAACCAAGAACATGAGATCGTGAGGAACCTATGACCAAAAAACACCTGAAACATATTTTTCTGGAAACACTGGGCTGCTTTATATCGGCCCTGGGGATGTACAGCTTCGCCGTGGCCGCGCAGGTGCCCATCACCGGTGTGGCTGGTATCGGCGCCATTCTGTACCACCTGTTCGGCATGCCCATCGGTATTTCCAATATTCTGCTCAATATCCCCATTGTCCTGTTCTGTTACAAGCTGCTGGGCCGGGATTTCTTCCTGCGCAGCGTGTGGTGCATGGTCATGTTTGCCGTCTTCTCCGACTGGGTCCTGCCTATGCTGCCGGTTTATACCGGGGACCGCATGCTGGCGGCCATCTGTGGCGGTGTGATCAGCGGCATTGGTGACGCTCTGATTTATATGCAGAACTCCAGCACCGGCGGTATGGACTTTATCACCATGGCCATCAAGGTCAAGCATCCGCACATGCCCTTCGGCAACCTGACCTTCGGTGCTGCACTCACGGTCATCCTGGCCAACGGTCTGGTGTTCCATGATGTGGATACCATTATCTACGGTCTGATCCTCAACTTCCTGACTTCCTATATCATCAATCAGATGATGTTCGGCTTCAACTCCTGCATGTTGGCCATGATTGTCACCGATGACGGCCCTGCCGTCTGTGATGCCATCGTCCGCACGGTGGACCGCGGTTCCACGCTGCTCAAAGCCTACGGCGGCTATAAGGGCGACCCGCGGGATGTGGTTCTGTGCGCATGCAGCAGCAAGCAGCTGTATGAGATTGAACATGAGATCAAGAAGGTGGACCCCAACAGCTTCACCATCATGCTGCAGGCCAATGAGGTGCAGGGCGAAGGCTTCCGCCGCCTGGTCCTGGGCAACACCGACAAGACCGACAACTGATCCATAAACAAAACCGCCCGACGCAGAGCTGTACTGCGTCGGGCGGTTTTTGTTTGCGGCAGAAATCAGGTGATTTTCAGGGCGCGCTGTACCCGGTATACAATGTACTGGAACAGCCCCACAATCAGGCTGCATTCCACCCAGATGTAATTGGGCAGGTTGCGCCAGTAAAACTTGGGCTTGTTCAGCTTGGGCAGGGCGATACGGGCTTCGGAAAAGCCTTTGGCGTAGTCATTGCCGAACCCGCGGTGCCGGAACATGATGACTTTCAGAAGATACCCCAGCACCAGCGGAATGATGTTGAGCAGAATCATCAGGGCGGGCATGTTCTTGTAAGGCAGCAGGATGCTGTTGCGGCCGCTCTGGATGCTCTTGAACGGGTTATAACGCACCGCGCCGGTGGTGGCACCGCAGATGTGGCGGCACCGGGCGGTGGGGCAGTAAACGTTCTTGTAGCCGAAATTGTTGGCACGCCAGCTCAGGTCCACGTCCTCATAATAGGCGAAAAAGAGCTCATCAAACACGCCGATTTTATCCAGGATGGACTTGCGGTACAGTGCTGCACCACCGCAGGCGGAAAACATCCGGCATGGCTTTTGGTAGCGGCTGGCTTTCAGGCCGTCGCCTCGCTTGCAGGCAAAGCCCAGCAGGGTCACATAGTCGCCGGCATCGTCGGCCAGCTCCGGTTCATAGTAGCGCAGCATCAGGCTGGACACCGCAAAAATGCGCGGGTCGGCGTCCGCTGTGCGGATCAGCTCCGCCAGCCAGTCCGGTTCGGCAAAGGCGTCGTTGTTGAACAGCACCATGTATTCCCCTTTGCCGATGGCAATACCCTGGTTCACCGCATGGGAGAAACCGGTGTTGCTGTCGTTCTCAATCAGGGTGTAGCGGTCCCGGCCGCGGTAGCTGCGGGCAATCTCCAGGCTTTCATCGGTGGAGCCGTTGTCAATGACGATCAGCTCAAAATCCTGTTCGGTCTGCGCCCAGATGGATTCGATGGAATCCCACAGCCAACCGGCACCGTTCAGGTTGGGGATGATGACACTTGCTTTCACGGAAGCACCTCTTTACATTCTCTCAATAAAAATACGGGTAGTACATCATCTGATAGGCCAGGTTGTGCAGGTAGGCCGAAAGCACCAGGGCAGCTACCAGCACCAGGGCCGATATGATCACGGTGCGGATCAGGTACGCCTGCGCCAGACGGCGGCGTTCAGGGCGAACCCGCTCACTGATGGACCAGATCAGCATAAAAATCAGTCCGACCACCGGCACCGCAAACAGGCACAGGGACCCAAAATAGCCGGCCAGCCCCATGGGACCGCGCTTTTGGGGAAAATTGCCCGTATCATAGCGCGGCCCTTGTGCCGGGCGCTGGGGCTGCGGTTCGGGCTCGGCACAAGCGTACAGCGGCGGCTGCGCAGGCGCCGGAGCGGGCAGGGAAGCGGGGGTACCGCAGCGGGGACAGGTGGTTTGGCCTGCGGGCAGCAGCAGTCCGCAATGCTTGCAGAAAATCAACACAGGATAGGATCTCCTTCCGTACTTTTTCAGGTCCTGCCATCAGGGATTGAGCTGGCGGTCCAGCTGGGTCGCCAGAATGATCTGGGTATTGGTGGTCCCCAGCTGCTGCAGCTTGGTCAGCAGGTGTTCCAGTTCTTCAATGCCGGCACAACTGACCTTTACGGTGAAGTTGTACACGCCGGTCACACGGTAGCACTGCAGCACATCGGGCTCGTTCTGCACCAGGGAGAGAAATTCATCCCGGGCGGCCGGCGCTGTCTGTACCGAAACCAGTGCCTGGACCCGGTTGGGTTCGTCGGGACGATGCAAAAGCACCGTATATCCGCCAATGACCCCTTCCTGCTCCAGACGATGGATGCGGCTGGAAACGGCAGGACTGGTCAGGCTGATCTGCTGTGCGATCTCTTTTACCGGCATACGGGCATTTTTCTGCATCAATTGGATGATTTTGCGGTCCAGTTCGTCCATGTGTGACCTCCTTGCGGCAGATTTTTGTTCAATACGCACAAAAAAATAAAATGAAGAAAATAATGCTTGTGCAGAACAACAAAAGGCAAAAACGACATCATTCGACTGCCACAGCTGAATTTAATAAAGTGTTTATGGCCTAATTATAATAAAATGAAAACAAAATTACAAGGTGTTCATTTGACAATTCAGCCAGAAACTGTATAATTATAACCATAACAAAGACATTCACTGACCTTTATATACTTTCCCACCCCTCTATGCACAAAGGCCCGCTTTACAGCGGGCTTTTGTGTTGTAAGGGTTTTGTGGTATACTGGATACAGGAAAGAAGGGATCGTACCATGACACAAAATTTTGATCCGGCCGCTATTACGGCCCAGAGCCGCCAGGCGGCGGAAGAATTGCTGGAGGCAGCCAAACTGCGCCCCGGCGATATTTTTGTGGTGGGCTGTTCCAGCAGCGAGATCGTGGGCGGCCACATCGGCAAGGACAGCAGCATGGAGGCGGCAGCCGCGGTGCTGGCCGGCATTTTGCCGGTGGTGCAGGAACACGGCCTGTACCTGGCGGCTCAGTGCTGTGAACATCTGAACCGGTCCATTGTGGTGGAACGGGCAGCAGCCGAAAAGTACGGCTATACCGAGGTCAACGCCATCCCGCAGCCGCACGCAGGCGGCAGCTGGGCCACCAACTGCTGGCAGAAATTCAGCGATCCCGTGCTGGTGGAGGAAGTCCGCGCCGGTGCCGGCATTGACATCGGCGGAACCCTCATCGGGATGCACCTGCGCCGTGTGGCGGTGCCGGTGCGGCTCAGCCTGAACAAGATCGGCTGTGCCAATATTTTGTGTGCACGCACCCGCCCGCCGTACATCGGCGGTGCCCGTGCGGTTTATCAGGAAAGGTGATCAGATGCTCAATCAGGAAACCGTGGCCCGTATGGCCGAAAACGTTGCCCGCATCCGCGAGGAGATGAACCAGGCTGCCCGCCAGGCCGGGCGTGACCCCGCCGACATCCTGCTGTGCGCGGCCTGCAAGACCCGCACCGTGGAGGAGGTCCGCGCCAGCGCCGACCTGCCCATCGATGTGTTCGGGGAAAACCATGTCCAGGAATTGGTGGAAAAGTATGATGCCGGTGCGTATAATGGCAAGCCGGGTCATTTTATCGGTCACCTGCAGACCAACAAGGTCAACAAGGTGGTGGGGCGCGCCGCGCTGATCCAGAGTGTGGACAGCGTGCGTCTGCTGGATAAAATCGACCATGCCGCCGAAGCTGCCGGCCTCAAACAGGAGATTCTGGTGGAAGTGAACATCGGCGGCGAAGCCTCCAAGAGCGGCGTGGTAGGGGAGCAGGAACTGTGGGACCTGCTGGACCAGGCCACTGCCCGGGACCATGTGGAATTGCGCGGCCTGATGGCTATTCCGCCGGCCAACGCCACTGAGAGCCAGACCCGTGCCTTCTTCTCGGATATGCGTAAGCTGCTGGATCACGCCCGGGAGCAGTACGGTGTGCGGCTGAACATCCTTTCCATGGGGATGAGCGGCGATTTCATTGCCGCCATCAAGGAAGGCGCCAACATCGTGCGCATCGGTACTGCCATTTACGGCGCCCGTGACTACTCCAAATAAGTGCAGAAACAAAAGGCCCGACCGGAAAACCACCGGCCGGGCCTTTTTTATTCGATCTGAATGCCGCTGCTGTCCAGCAAAGCCACCACATCAGGAAAGCTGAACCGCGCTCCTTTCATGCGGTTGTCCGCGGGGTTGATGGCGTATGCCTCCGCCATGCGAAAGTCCGCCCGCTGTAAATCACACCGGGTAAAGCTGGTACGCCCCAGGGGAACGCCGTGAAATCCGGCACCGGTGAGCTTGCAGTCATCGAACACGCATTCCCGGAACTCGCAGCTGGAAAAATCGAATCCTGCCAGGGCCATACCGGAAAATTCATTGTACTGGAATACACAGTTTTTCAGCCGTGCAAAAGGCTGGACCAGGGCGCTGCGCCCCTGCAGCCCGCCCCAGGAAATGCCCCGGAAGGCACAGCCTTCCATGACGGCGTCTTTCATCAGACAAAAGCTGAACACCACCGCCGAAAACTGGCACCGCACGAACCGGCAGCCGGAAAAGGTGCAGTTCTGCACCCGCACGCCGCTCCAGCGGCACCCCTCAAAGGTGCAGTCCGCAAATTCGGTGTCCCGCAGCTCGGCACCGGGGTCAAAGGCGGACAGGGTTTCACCCTGCCGCCGCAGTTTGGCAGCCATCAGAATTCCTCCTCGTGTTCCTTGAAAAAGTCATAGTATGCCCGCACGTTTTCCAGTTCGGTCCAGCGGCGCGGCCGCACCGGGTCGCTGTCCAGGTCATACACCCGGGCTCCCGGCATGGCCAGCAGAAAAGGGGAGTGGGTGGCCAGGATGAACTGGCAGTTGTAGAACCGGGCGGATTCCTGCAAAAATTGGGCCAGTTCCATCTGGCGCCGGGGCGAAAGGCTGTTCTCCGGCTCATCCAGCAGATACAGCGCCCCGCTGCGGATTTTCTGGGTAAAGAACAGGAAGGCACTTTCCCCGTTGGAGTGGGTGCGCACATTGGGCATCACCCGGCGGCGGGCATACCGGGACTGGCTGGTCCGCCGGGCCTCCGCCACCTGCTTCAGCCGGTCGTAGTCATCCAGGCTGTGCATCTGAAATTTGGCATTGCGGGCATCCTTTGCCTCGGCCAGCAGTTCATCCCGGCGGCGGTCCACCCCTTCGTTGATAGCCCGCATATCCAGCATGGTGTCAAAGACGTCATCGCTGGTCAGGATGCAGCTTTCGGTCGGCAGGGGATGGAGCAGATGGGGACTGCACAGCTGGCAGTACGGCTTGAAAAAGCTGGTTCCGTTGAAAGGGGCGCCCCGGCGCAGCCGCAGAGTTTCGGCCATCACGTTCAGGGCGGTGGTCTTGCCGGACCCGTTGCCGCCGTACAGGATGGTGATGTCGGTCAGGTCCAGCGTATGCAGTCCCTTCTGGGGAAAAATCTGGAAGGGATAAAAGGAATCGTAGCAGGTCCGTTGGAACCCGGCAAAAAACAGCCATTCCGCTTCTTCGGTGGCAAAATGGAAGGAGGAAAGATAGATCATGGTACACCTCGCCCGCAAAGACAAAAAAGCCCCGCGGCATGCCGGGCACGCCGCGGGACGGTACGGGTTTTGCCCGTTTGGTTCGGGGGTATCTTACTTGGTGCCGAAAATACGGTCACCGGCATCGCCCAGGCCGGGAACGATGTAGCCCTGATCGTTGAGCTTCTCGTCCAGTGCGCCGACGTAGATGTCCACGTCGGGATGGGCTTCATGCAGGGCGTTCAGTCCTTCGGGAGCTGCCAGCAGGCCGATGAACTTGATGTGCTTGGCGCCGCGCTTCTTGATCTGGGTGATGGCGTCCTTGGCGCTGCCGCCGGTGGCCAGCATGGGGTCCAGAACCATGACTTCGCGCTCGGCGATGTCCTTGGGCAGCTTGCAGTAGTATTCCACAGGCTCCAGGGTTTCCTCATTGCGGTACAGGCCGATGTGACCGACCTTGGCGGCGGGAATCAGGTTCAGCATACCGTCCACCATGCCCAGGCCGGCGCGCAGGATGGGAACCAGCGCCAGCTTGCGGCCGGCCAGCACCTTGGTGCGGGCCAGAGCGATCGGGGTTTCGACCTCCACTTCCTCGGTGGGCAGGTCGCGGGTGGCTTCGTAGCAAAGCAGCATCGCAACTTCGCTGACCAGGTCGCGGAATTCCTTGGTGCCGGTGTTGCGGTCACGCAGCAGGCTGATCTTGTGCTGGATCAGGGGATGATCGACGATTTCAACAACGCTCATAGTGGTAGCTCCTTATTCGTGAATGATATGTTCAACTGCCCGGCAGTTCGGGGTACTGAAATCAGCGCGTTTCCAGGGCCATGACCTTTTCCACGCGGCGGGAATGACGACCGCCCTCGAAGGGGGTATTCAAGAAGATATCCACGATGGACAGGGCAAGACCTTCACCCACCACACGGCCGCCCATGCACAGGGCGTTGGCGTCGTTGTGGCGGCGGGTGAACTCGGCACTGAAGGTGTCGCTGCAGCAGCAGGCACGGATGCCGTGAATCTTGTTGGCGCACATGGACATGCCCACACCGGTGCCGCAGCACAGGATGGCAACCGAGCATTCACCGGCAACTACGGCGTCGCAGGCCGGAGCGGAAAAATCAGGGTAGTCACAGCTGTCGGTGCTGTTGGTGCCGAAATCGCGGTAAGCGATGCCCTGGCTCTCCAGGTGGGCTTTGATGGCTTCTTTCAGCGCAAAGCCGCCGTGATCGGCAGCCAGCGCCACGGGGGCGGTGCGGAAATCCTTCATACTTTCTGTACTCCTCTTTGCATTACATCTCTTTGCTTGCACGGGCTTCCCGTTCGGCCCGTTCCCGCTCCGCCTGGCTCAGCCGGTGGTAATCCGGCAGCAGTTGGGGAGGGGACACGGCAAGTCCGTTTTCCCACATCCGGCGGGCAGCCAGCGCTACCCCGGCCCCGCGCAGAACGCGCAGAGGCGCCGGGCAGTCCAGTACACCGTCGGCGTTTCCAAATCTATTGTAGCACAACGCGGCGCCATCGCCAACAAAAATCAGCGGCTTTTTGCAATCGGCCACAAATTTTTCCAGGGTTTCCACCGGGGCAGCGGTATCGGGAGTCAGCCGCTCATGGGTGGCCAGGTCGAACCCGGCCCAGTATACCTGACCCCGGCGGGCATCCAGCGCGCCTACCACGGTACCTTCGCCGCACATGCCGAAAGCCAGTGCTTCCAGGGTGGAAACACCCGCACAGGGCACATTCCCGGCAAAGGCCATGCCTTTGACCGCCGAAAGCCCGATGCGCAGCCCGGTAAAGCTGCCAGGCCCGGCGGTCACGCCGAACAGGTCGATGTCCTTGCAGCGCAGCCCGCAGGCTTTCAGGGCAGTGTCCACCATGGGGATCAGCGTTTCGCTGTGGGTCAGCCCGGTATTGGTGTTGGATTCATATAACAGGGTGTCGCCCCGCATTACGGCTACGGCAGCGGTGCGGCCGGCCGTATCAATGGCAAGAATATTCATGCTTTCCTCCCAGTCGGCGCTCAGGCCGGGTCCTCGATGGTAATCCGGCGGGTGGTATCATCCAGCCGCTCGATGTGGATGCGCATGGGATGCTCCAGCGCCAGAATGTCGGCGCAGTTTTCGCTCCACTCGGCGGCCACGATGGCGCCGCTGTCCAGATAATCGTAAAATCCGGCAGAAGCCAGATCATTCTCGGTATGGATGCGGTACAGATCAAAGTGTGCCAGCGGACGAGGCCCGCGGTAATAGTTGACGATGGCGAATGTGGGGCTGGACACCGGGTCGGTGCAGCCCAGCCCTTCGGCCAGTCCCTGACAGAACGCGGTCTTGCCCGCACCCAGTCCACCGGTAAAGGCAATCAGGGTCCCGGGCGCCAGGGTGGGGGCCAGGCGGCGCCCCAAAGCCACAGTTTCCTCGCGGCTGTGTGTCATATATTCCTGCATGGCGAGCATACTCCTTGTGTTGAAAGCTCAAATCAATTCATTATACACCGTTTGGGGATATTTGTAAAATTTTACCCCATATGCTCCGGCATGTGGCACAAAATGTGCGTCTGCGCTATAATAGACCCAGTCATACCCCTTTGCAAAAACGCGTTGATCCCCTTACTTTCCGGAAAGGAGCTCCCGTATGTTTACCCTTGCCCGCCGGTATCTGCGCCATGCCGATGCCCTGTATCTTGCCCTGTGCCTGTTATGCTCTGCTCTCAGCGTTGTGGTGCTGATGTCGGTGGAACACAGCCAGCTGGGCGGTGCATACAGCAAAGCGTCGGTGCAGGTCATTGCCAGCCTGTTGGGAATCATGCTGGCGGTGATCGTTTCCACAGTGGATTACCGGGCCCTGGCCCATGCCTGGCCGCTGCACGCGGTGGTGGCCTGGGGCATGGTGCTGCCCACCCTGTTTCTGCGCAATGTGCGCGCCGGATTCGTGGTCATCGGCTATGATGCGGGCGGCACTTCCAATTACAGCTGGTATAAAATCGGCGGCATGACCTTTCAGCCTGCGGAACTGGCCAAAATCAGCTTTATCCTCACGCTGGCCTGGCATCTGGACCGAGTGCGGGGCAAGGTCAACCGGCCGCTGAATCTGCTGCTGCTTCTGGCCCATGTGGCGCTGCCGGTGTTGGCCATTCACATCCAGGGCGATGACGGCACCGCGCTGGTTTTTGCCGGTATCGGTGTGATCATGCTTTTCGCAGGCGGGCTCAGCATCCCGCTGGCCCTGGGCGGTCTGGCAGCCGCGGCAGTGGGCGGAACGGCGTTGCTCGTCACCCATCCCAATATCCTGAAAGGGTATCAGTTCCAGCGGATTCTGGCGGTCATCACGCCGGAGGACCCGGCTCTTTCGGATATTGCCTACCAGCAGAACAAGGCCGCCATGGCCATCGGTACCGGCGGAATGACGGGACAGGGGCTGTTCCAGGAGGACAGCATCTTCATCCCCAACGCCTGGAACGATTTCATTTACAGCTATCTGGCCAATGCCATGGGGTTTGTGGGGGCCATTGTGGTGCTGCTCCTGCTCTTCGGCATCATGGCACGCACCCTGCGCACGGCCTACCGCAGCGTGGACCTGCTGGGACGGCTCATCTGCACCGGCGTCTTTGCTGCCCTGTTCTGGCAGTGCGTGATCAACATCGGGATGAACCTGCAGGTGCTGCCGGTCATCGGGGTCACGCTGCCTTTCTTCTCGGCGGGCGGGTCCAGCGTGGTCATGGTGTATCTCAGCGTGGGGCTGGTCCTGAGCGTGGGGCTTACTTCCCGCCGCAGTGCCGGTCTGGCGGTACAAATCGACTGAACCTTTCCAGATAAAAAGAAAGCCGCCCCGTCGGATGTGCTCCGGCAGGACGGATTTTTTGCGGGCTGCAGTTACGGCGCGTGGGGTTCGGGACCGGCACGGCGGGCTTCCGGTTCCTGATAAAACAGGGCCGGGACCAGCGCCAGCGAAGCCACACCCACCACAATGAAGATGGTGCGGGCCAGCCAACCCAGGCTGCCGCCCAGCAGCCAGCCAATGGCGTTCAGGCCCCAAATGCCGTACACGCCCCAGTTCAGGCCGCCGACGATCAAAAGCAGCAGCAGTACTTTGGAAAACATAGAACGAAACATGACAAAATCCCCTTTCCGCCCTTAGTTTTGGCAGGAAAGGGAATTTTTATGCAATCAGTTTTTCAGGGCCTGCATGGGGGCCGGGATACGGCCGCCGCGGTGGATCATCACCGCCGGGCTGAACTGGTTGATGGGCATGATGGGCGCATGGCCCAGCAGCCCGCCGAAGTCCAGCACGTCGCCGGCCTTGTGGCCGATGGCGGGGATCACGCGCACGGCCGTGGTTTTGCTGTTCACCATACCGATGGCCGCTTCGTCGGCAATCAGGGCGCTGATGACCTCGGCGGAGGTATCGCCGGGAATGACCACCATGTCAATGCCCACCGAGCAGACGGCGGTCATGGCTTCCAGCTTTTCCAGGCTCAGGCTGCCGCACTCGGCCGCCTTGATCATGCCGTCATCCTCAGAAACGGGGATGAACGCGCCGGACAGGCCGCCCACATGGTTGGAGGCCATCACGCCGCCCTTCTTGACGGCGTCGTTCAGCAGGGCCAGGCAGGCGGTGGTGCCGCAGCAGCCGCAGCTTTCCAGACCCATCTCTTCCAGAATGTTGGCCACGCTGTCGCCGATGGCCGGGGTGGGGGCCAGGGACAGGTCGATGATGCCGGCGGGCACGCCCAGGCGCTCGCTGGCCAGATTGGCCACCAGCTGCCCCAGGCGGGTGATCTTGAAGGCAGTGCGCTTGACCAGCTCGGCCACCTCATCCATGGGGGCGTCCTTGGGCAGCTTGGCCAGGGCGGCACGCACGGCGCCGGGACCGGAAACACCCACATGAATTTCGCAGTCCGGTTCTCCGGGACCGTGGAAGGCGCCGGCCATGAAGGGGTTGTCTTCCGGCGCATTGCAGAAGACGACCAGTTTGGCATCGCCCATGCACATGTTGTCCTTGGTCAGTTCGGCAGTCTGGCGGACTACCTGGCCCATCAGGGCCACAGCATCCATGTTGATGCCGGACTTGGTGGAACCCACGTTGATGCTGGAGCAAACAATATCGGTTTCGGCCAGGGCGCGGGGAATGCTCTCGATCAGGCGCTTATCGCCGGCAGAAAAGCCCTTGTGGACCAGTGCACCGTAGCCGCCGATGAAGTTGACGCCCACAGCCTTGGCTGCAGCGTCCAGGGCCTTGGCGTATTCCACGGGGTCGGCATCGGGGGAAGCACCCAACAGCATGGCAATGGGCGTTACGCTGATGCGCTTGTTTACGATGGGAATGCCGTATTCCTTGGAAATGCCATCCACGACCTTGACCAGATCCTTGGCGCGGGTGGTAATTTTGTTGTAGATCTTCTCACAGGCTTTCTTTCCGTCCGGATCAATGCAGTCCAGCAGGCTGATGCCCATGGTTACGGTGCGCACATCGAGATTCTCTGCGGTGAGCATCTCGATGGTTTCCATAATGTCGCCGCTGTTCAATATTTTCATCTGTATGGCCGCCTTTCCGTTACACCTTGTGCATGGCGTCAAAAACTTCCTGACGCGTGAAGGTGACCTGCATGCCCATCTGCTCGCCCAGAGCGGCAAAGTGCTCACGCACGGCGGCCGGTTCCACGTTGCAGGCACTCAGATTGACCAGCATGATCATGCAGAACATATTCTGCATAATGCTCTGGGTTACATCCTCGATGTTGATGTTCAGTTCGGCGCACACGGCACTGACCTTGGCCACGACACCCACAGTGTCCTGCCCGATGACGGTGATGACAGCTTTCATGGATAAGCACCTCATTGCATATTTGTTTTTTTAACCATGTTATTATAGCAGATATTTCCCCATTTGGATATCTTTTTCTCCGGTAAAACAAAAAATATGGTATAAACGTTCACCGCGGGTGCAAACCGCCGCTGTTTGTGGTATAATGACGCCGTATATAATTATGGCCAATGGCCCGGCTGCGGTCGGACCCATTTGTTTGCATGGAGGGATATTGCATGAACGATCCGCGTTTTGCATCGATCGATGCTTTTGCCGAACAGAACCGTGAGGCCATCCTGCGGGATATCACCCGCCTGGTGGCTGTGCCCAGCGTGGAAGGCACGCCTGAACCCGGTGCCCCCTTCGGCCCCGGCCCCCGCGCCGCTCTGGATAAGGCGCTGGAAATTGCCGCTGACCTGGGCCTTGCCACCCATAACGCCGACGGCTACATCGGCTGGGCCGAAACCGGCCCCGTGGCCGAAGGTCAGAAGTATCTGGCCACCATCACCCACTGCGACGTGGTGCCCGAAGGCAACGGCTGGGATGCCGACCCGTATACCGTCCGCGTGCGGGACGGCTGGCTGCTGGGCCGCGGCGTGGCCGATGACAAGGGCCCTGCCGTGCTGACCCTGTACGCCCTGAAGTATCTCAAGGACAACGGCGTACAGCTCAAGTACCCGGTGCGCGCTTTGCTGGGTGTGAATGAGGAAACCCGCATGGAGGACGTGGACTACTATGCGGAACATTATGAGCAGCCTGCCTTCTGCTTCACCCCGGACGCCGAGTTCCCGGTCTGCAACGGCGAAAAGGGCGGCTTCAACGGGGAACTGGTTTCTCCTGTGCTGGAAGGCGGTGTGATCCGCGACTTTGAGGGCGGCGTGGCCCACAATGCTGTGCCCGACCGCTCCTTCTGTGTGGTGGCGGTCCCGGCTTCCCGCCTGAAGCCCGGCGCCGGACTGACCTTCACTGAGGAAAACGGCCTCACCACCATTCATGCCGTGGGCAAGAGCGGCCATGCCGCCACGCCGGAAGGCACTATCAATGCCATCGGCCTTATCGTGAACTGCCTGCTGGAAAGCGGCGTCTGCTCCGCTACCGAAACGGCGTATCTGCAGGTGGTGGCCAAACTGCATGCTTCCACCGACGGCAGCACCCTGGGCATTGCGGCGGATGACGGTCTGTTCACCCCACTGACCATCATCGGCGGCACCATCGAGTGTAAGGAAGGCCGTCTGCGCCAGACCTTTGACTGCCGCTATCCCACCAACACCGATGCCGACAAGCTGACCGCCGCCATGAAGGCTGTCTGCGGCACTGCCGCCACCCTGGAAAACACCACCAGCCGGGTGCCGTTCTATATCGACGCCGGCAGCCCGGCCATCCAGACCCTGATCAACACCTACAATGAAGTTACCGGCGAAAATCAGAAGCCTTTCACCATGGGCGGCGGCACCTACGCCCGCCACTTCCCCTATGCGGTGAGCTTCGGCCCCGAGCACGCCGACCTGCCTCTGCCGGAGTTCGCCGGCCCCATGCACGGAGCCAATGAGGGCGCCAACTTCGATAAGCTCATCGAAGCGCTGAAGATCTATATTCTGGCGCTGCTGCGTCTGCAGGAGATCGAACTGTAATCCGTTTTTACACGCGGCCCGGCGGCCGCCCGCCTTTGGCCGTGACTGCGGTCGGACGGGCGGCCGCTTTGCTGTTGCATGACGCGCAGGAACGTTCTTTTTTTGTGCAATTTATGTAAAAATACGCAAACCTCTGGCATCTTGCCGCAAAAGGGTGTAAAATAAAACGGTTAACGACAAAAAGAAATGCCGCATACGCGCTTTGCCAACCCAAACAGGAAGGAAACGTTATGTCAAGCAAAGGGAAGAAGAAAGACAAACAGAGTTTTTTGTCCCGGCTCAATGCCAAGGGCAAAATGTATTTCGTGCTGGCCATCTGCTGTGCCATCGTTTTTGTCACATCTCTGGTAGCGTTCCTGGTCGTGCACGGGCTCAGCAGCCCGGCCGCGGAGTCCGACAGCCAGAGCAGTGAATCCATGGTGGACGAGGAAGGCTACAACAAGGACGAAAACGCCATCGACACCACGCAGTACACCTCCACGATTCTGGAGGAGAGCGAGGACGCCGGGCAGGAATATGTGGATGACACCCTGTTCCTGGGCGATTCCAACACCGCGCGCATGTACCGTATGTTCGATTACTGCACCTACGACAACGCCATCGGTTCGGTGGGCATGTCCGCCCGGTCCCTGGCCACCTATGAATGCGTCAAATTCCAGGGACTTTCCGGCTACAAGACCATGCCGGAAGCCGTGGCCATCATGCAGCCGCAGCGTGTTATTATCACATTCGGCACCAATGACCTGAGCCCCACCAACAGCACCGATAATTTTATCCAGAGCTATGAAAAGGGCATCAAGGCGGTGCAGGAAGCCTATCCCAGCGTGGATATCATCATCAACTCCATTCCGCCCCTGGGCAAACAGCATTCCAACGAAAGCCTGACCCAGACCCAGGTAGACGAGTACGACAAGGCCATCGTGGAGATGTGCCAGAAGAATGACTGGAAGTTCCTGAACAGTGCCGAAGTGCTGAAGGATTCTTCCACCGGCTATGCCAAGAGCGGCTATGTGGAAAGCAGCGATGGCATCCACCTGACCAAAACCGCCATGGATGCACTGTTTAACTATATCCGTACCCACAGTTATATCACCAAGGACGACCGCCCGACCCTGACCGCTGTGCCCAAACACATTGAGGACAAGGATGTCAGCGCCTCCACGGCCTCCACCGTGACCACGACTTCGCCGTCGTCTTCCGGCAGTTCGTCTTCTGTTGCCTCCTCCAGTGAGAGCGTGGAAACCCAGGCGCCCACCGTGCAGTCGACAGTGACGCCGGTTGAAACGCCGACGCCCGAACCAACGCCGTCGCCTACACCGGTTGCGACTCCTGCTCCCGCACCGGATCCGACACCCACGCCGACGCCTGAACCCACACCGACACCGACGCCGACGCCGACGCCGACACCTACGCCGACTCCGGAGCCGACGCCTACACTCAGTGCGGATTCAAGCCAGCCCTCGGAAAACGAAACCCCTCCGGCTAATTCCACCGAAACGGAACAGAATACAAATACCGAAACGGTTGAATAATTACATGCAAAAGTGCCCCCGGCCATAGCAGGCCGGGGGCACTTTTTGTCTGTGTTATTCCGGGTCCGGCAGAAAATCTTCTGCCTTCATGGTGCGCAGCTGTTCCAGCGTGATGGCGTCCACATACCGGTCAATGACCTGGCGCAGCCCTTCCCAGAAGCCGATGGTATGGCATTGGGAGCGGCGCGGGCAGGTTTCTGCCTGACTGGCCAGGCAGGGGATGGGGACCAGGTCCCCTTCAATGGCGCGCAGAATATCCCCGGCCGTGATCTCGGTCGCCGGGCGGGTCAGGCGATAGCCGCCCTGACTGCCGCGGCTGCTGTTGACCAGTCCGGCGCGGGACAGAGGTGTGACGATCTGCTCCAGATATTTCTGGCTGATCTGCTGGCTGTCGCTCACGCTTTTCAATGACAGCGGCTCGTCCGGTCCACAATTGGCAAGTTCCACCATCAGACGCAGGGCGTAGCGGTCTTTGGTCGAAAATTTCATGCGAGTGCCTCCCTTCACAAAACGATATAGTATTATCATACCAACTTTACGGCTGTCAGGCAAGAAAAACATAGAAAAAATCTAGGAAAACATCCCCCCATCCCGCTTTTTTGCCTGCAAAGGCTTGACACAGGCCGGTAAAGGGGGTATACTGTCACCATTCCAACCGAGATTGAAGGAAAGGGGATGCTGTCATGATTCTGAATGAACGCCGTGATGGTATGATGATGTGCATGTGCAGTGGGCTTCGGCAACCTGCGCATGTTTCCCCTTGTCCGTTTTTCCCGGTCTGAGGCAGGAAACAGCAGCGGCAGGGCGCCGAAAGCGCCTTGCCGCTTTTTTTGTTTGTCTTTGCTGCTTCACCAAAAAAGAAGGAGGGACCCCTTATGAAAACCGGCCCCAGATGCCGGCAGCCCGGCGTGCGAATGTGACCTGACCATCCGAACACCGCTGCCAAGAACATGAAAAAGAAACACATAAAGGAGAAAGAACCATGAAGAAAAAGAAACTGCTGTCCGGCCTGCTGGCCGCCGCCCTGACCCTGAGCCTGGCTGCCTGCGGCAGCGCTCCCTCTTCCGAAAGCACCGCTGCCACCTCGGAAGAGAGCACCGCCTCCACCGCCGATACCGCTTCCGCTGATACCACCGCCCTGACCGGCGACGGCTTTGCCCCCGACGTGGATTACGAGGCCCTGAAGGGCACCACCATCACTGTGGCTGCCTCCCCGGTGCCTCACGCTGAGATCCTGAAGGTGGCCGGCGAAATCCTGGCCGAAGCCGACATCAACCTGAAAGTGGTGGAATTCACCGATTACATCCAGCCCAACAAGGCCACCGAAAACGGGGAAGTGGACGCCAACTACTTCCAGCACGGCCCCTATCTGCAGAACTTCAACGAGGAAAACGGCACCCATCTGGTGAGTGTGGCCGCTATCCATTACGAACCCCTGGGCCTGTACCCGGGCAAGACCAAATCCCTGGATGAGCTGGCCGACGGCGCCCAGATCGGCGTGCCCAACGACACCACCAACGAAGCTCGCGCCCTGCAGCTGCTGGCTGCCCAGGGCCTGATCACCCTGAAGGACGGCGCCGGCCTGACCGCCACCAAGAACGACATCGCCGAAAACCCGAAGAACCTGGACATCGTGGAGATCGAAGCCGCTCAGCTGCCCCGTCAGCTCGGTTCCCTGGATATGGCCGTTATCAATGGTAACTACGCCACCGAAGCCGGTTTCTCCTCTGCCGCTGATGCGATCGCTGCCGAAGACGCCGACAGCGAAGCCGCCCAGACCTACGCCAACGTGCTGGTCGTGAAGGAAGGCAACGAAGATACCCCCGTCACCAAGGCACTGGTCGCTGCGCTGCAGAGCCAGAAGGTCAAGGACTACATCACCGATACCTACGGCGGCGCTGTGGTTGCCATTTTCTGAAAAACATGATAGCATAAAAAGCGGGAACGCCCGGTACCCGGCGTTCCTCTTTTTATGAAACACAAAACGGCTGTTTGCGGCACACGGCGGCCAGATCCGCCGCGTCACACCCGGTCCAGCCCCGCGGGAGGAATCACAACCATGATCGAACTGCAACACCTGACCAAACGGTTTGCCACCAAGGCAGGCACGTTTGTCGCGCTTCAGGATATTTCGCTGACCATTCAGGATGGCGATATCTTCGGCATCATCGGTATGTCGGGCGCAGGCAAGTCCACCCTGGTGCGCTGCATCAACATGCTGGAAAAGCCGGACGAAGGCACTGTCATCGTCAACGGCCGCCAGATGCAAAACCTGGACGCCCGCGGTCTGCGGGAAGCCCGGCGGGAAATCGCTATGATCTTCCAGCAGTTCAACCTGCTCATGCAGCGCAACTGCCTGAAAAATGTCTGCTTCCCCATGGAACTAGCCGGTGTGCCCAAGGATAAGGCTGAAGCCCGCGCCCGGGAACTGCTGGACCTGGTGGGCTTGCCCGACAAGGCCGAAAGCTATCCGGCCCAGCTGTCCGGCGGTCAGAAGCAGCGCGTGGCCATTGCCCGCGCCCTGGCCACCAATCCCAAGGTGCTGTTGTGCGACGAAGCCACCAGCGCGCTGGACCCCAACACCACCCATGCCATTCTGCAGCTGATCCAGAACATCAACAAGGAACTGGGCATCACGGTGGTCATCATCACCCACCAGATGAGCGTGGTGGAGCAGGTCTGCCAGAATGTGGCCATTCTGGATGCCGGCAAGGTGGTGGAGCAGGGCTCTGTGGCGGAGATCTTCTCCAACCCCAAGACCCCGGCGGCCCGCCGTCTGGTGTTCCCGGCCGGTGCACCCCAGGGCGAACTGCCCGCCGGTCATCGTCTGGTCCGGGTGGCCTTCAACGGTACCCAGACCACCGACAAGCCGCTGGTGGCCAGCCTGGCCATTGAATGCGGGGCCCTGGTTTCCATCGTGGCGGCGGATACCCGCCTGGTCAATGGCCAGACCCTGGGCAGCATGCTGCTGGCCCTGCCCGATAACGCCGACGAGGCCGAAAAAGCCATTGCGTATATCCGCAGCTATCCCGGTCTGACGTATGAGGAGGTACAGGCATAATGGAATTTCTGTTTGCTTCGGATGAATGGCAGGTCCTGATGGACAACCTGCCCAACCTGCCCTTTGCCACCTGGGAGAGCTTTTACGCCACCGCCATTTCCACCATCCTGGCCATGGTGGTGGGCCTGCCCCTGGGCGTGCTGCTGGTGGCAGGGGAGAAGGACGGCGTTCTGCCTCTGCCCGGCTGGCTCATGACCCTGCTCAATGCAGTGATCAACCTGCTGCGCAGCGTTCCGTTCCTGATCCTCATGATTGCGGTTCTGCCGCTGTCCATGGCGGTGCTGGGAACCTCTATCGGCACCCCGGCCTCCATTATCCCACTGTTTATTGCGTCGTTCCCCTTTGTTTCCCGTCTGGTGGAAACCAGCCTGCGGGAAGTGGACGGCGGTGTGATCGAGGCCGCTCAGAGTATGGGCGCCACCCCTATGCAGATCATCACCAAGGTCATGATTCCTGAAAGTCTTCCCAGCCTGATTGCCAACGCCACCATTGCCATGACCACCATTCTGGGCTATTCGGCTATGGCAGGCATCATCGGCGGCGGTGGCCTGGGCCAGATCGCCATCAATTACGGCTACTACCGGTATAAGTATCTCATCATGGTGGTGGCCACGGTGCTGCTGGTCATCATGGTGCAGATCTTCCAGTCCATTGGTACCTGGCTGGCAGTCCGTTGTGATAAGCGTCTGCGCAAGTAATACTTCAGCCCGCATCATAACAGGCCCGGCCCCGGTATGCAACACCGGGGCCGGGCTTTTTTATCGTTTGAGAGGGCAGATTTTGTCGGTCACAATTCGTTCAAATATTGTTACCAAATTCTTCAAACCCCTTTTAAACGTTTTCCACATTCTGTCTGTATACTTAAAACTGTCAAAAGGAACTGCAAAAGAAAAGACAAACGGCCCCAGCGCCGAAAATACTCACTGAGCCCTTTGCCAATGCGAGGACCGGCTGCAATCGTGGCCGAAAAAACCGGCAAAGGCCAGACAACCAACAAGGCCGGCCCCCCGACCGGATTTACATAGATTCCCCCTTTTTCCCCTTAAAAATATGGCAAGCAACGCAAACCCCCGCCTTCCGTGCTTATGGAAGGCGGGGGTTTGCGTTTGTAATTGGAAAAAATCAGCGCAGCGCGGCAATATCCGTCAGCAGGGCATCCACGTCCTCATCGCGGGTGGCCCAGCTGGTGCAGAACCGCACCAGGGTGGTGCCGGGTTCTACGCTGCCCATCTTGCTGAAACTGTACCGGTCTTCCAGCGCCTGCACCCAAGCGTCGGGCAAAACCGGGAATTGCTGGTTGGTGGGGGAGTCGTACAGCATGCGGCAGCCTTTGGCCAGGAATGCATTCCGGATGCGCATGGCCTGGGCGTCGGCCTTTTTGGCCAGAGCCAGATACGGCATGGCATCGCTTTCTCCCTCCAACAGCGCCAGGAACTGCAGCCCCAGCAGCCGGCCCTTGGCCAGCATGCCGCCGTGCTGTTTGATGGCGTACCGGAAGTCCTTGGCCAGCGCCGGATTTGTCAGCACCAGAGCCTCCCCGAACAAGGCACCGCATTTGGTGCCGCCCAGATAGAAGACGTCGCACAGAGCGGCGTAATCCGGTAGAGTCAGGTCGTTTGCCTGGCTGGAAAGCCCATAAGCCATGCGGGCGCCGTCCACAAACAGGTACAACCCGCACTCATGGCACACCCGGGAAAGTTCGGTCAGCTCGCTCTTGCTGTACAGGGTGCCCCATTCGGTGGGGTTGGAAATGTACACCATGCCGGGCTGGACCTCGTGCTCGTGGCTGGGGTTGGCCCAGTGGGCGTCCACGGCGGCCTTTACCTGGGCAGCGGTGATCTTGCCGTCCCGGTTGGGCAGGGTCAGACATTTGTGGCCGGTGGCTTCCACCGCGCCGGTTTCGTGCACATGAATATGCCCGCTGTCTGCACACAGAACGCCCTGCCAGGGCTTGAGGGCTGCATCAATCACGGTAAAGTTGGCCTGGGTGGCACCCACCAGAAACTGGACCTCGGCGTCCGGTGCGTTGCACAGCGTGCGGATGCGGGCGCGGGCCTGTTCACAGTAGGTGTCCTCCCCGTAGCCGGGAGTCTGTTCCAGATTGGTACGGCACAGCGCGTCCAGAACCGGAGCGGCGGCACCTTCGCCGTAGTCACATTCAAAACGAATCATAAAAGGATATTACGCCTCACTTCAATTATTCATACAGCGGGAACCGCGCGGTCAGATCGGCCACACGCGCCGCCACTTCCTCTTTCTTGTTGTCGAAGTCGAAGATGCAGTCGGCAATGCAGTCGGCGATGATCTTCATCTCGGCCGGACCCATGCCGCGGGTGGTCACGGCGGGGGTGCCCAGACGCACGCCGCTGGTCACAAAGGGGCTGCGCTTCTCACCGGGGACGGTGTTCTTGTTAGCGGTGATGTGTACCTCGTCCAGGTTATGCTCCAGCTCCTTGCCGGTGCAGTTTTCGTTGCTCAGGTCCACCAGCATCAGGTGGTTGTCGGTGCCGCCGGACACCAGTTTCACACCCCGGGCGGTCAGGCCGTCGGCCAGGGCCGCGGCGTTCTCCACAATCTTGCAGGCGTATTCTTTAAAGGCGGGGGTGAGGGCCTCCCCGAAGCAGACAGCCTTGGCGGCGATGACATGCTCCAGCGGGCCGCCCTGGGTGCCGGGGAAGATGGCGGAGTTGATGCGCTTGGCCAGGTATTCGTTGTTGGTCAGAATCAGGCCGCCGCGGGGACCGCGCAGGGTCTTGTGGGTGGTGGTGGTCACCACGTCAGCGTAAGGCACCGGGTTCTGATGCACGCCGCCGGCCACCAGGCCCGCAATGTGGGCCATATCCACCATGAGCATGGCGCCGTAGCCATGGGCAATCTCACCCAGCTTCTGGAAGTCGATGGCACGGGGATAGGCGGAAGCACCGGCCACCAGCAGCTTGGGCCGGACCTTGGCCACCTGCTTGGCCAGGGCATCGTAATCAATGAAGCCGTTTTCGTTGACGCCGTAGGACACGAAATGGTAGTTCTTGCCGCTCATGTTCACGGGGGAGCCGTGGGTCAGATGACCGCCCTGGGAAAGGTCCATGCCCATGACGGTATCACCCACATCCAGCAGGGCAAAATAGACGGCCAGGTTGGCCTGGGCGCCGGAATGGGGCTGCACGTTGGCATACTTGGCGCCGAACAGCTCGCAGGCACGGCGGATGGCGATGTTTTCCACCTCATCCACATACTGGCAGCCGCCATAGTAGCGGTGGCCGGGATAGCCCTCGGCATACTTGTTGGTCAGCACACTGCCCATGGCTGCCATAACGGCGGGGGAAACGATGTTCTCGCTGGCAATGAGCTCGATGTTCTGGCGCTGACGTCCCAGCTCACGCTGCATGGCGGCGCCCAGTTCGGGGTCGGCGGCTTCCACAAAGCCGATGGTGTTCATCATATCCTGATACATAGCTGGCTCCTTTCGCTTGACAGACGGACAGTCACAGACTGCCCTTGGTGGAAAGCACTCCCTCTATGCGGGGGTCCTGACGGGTGGCGGCATCCAGCGCCTTGGCAAAGGCTTTGAACATGGCCTCCAGTTTATGGTGGTCATTTTCGCCGTACAGAACTTTCAGATGCAGGTTCATGGCCGCCGTGTAGGAAACGGCGTAGAAAAACTCCCGCGCCATCTGGGTGTCCATGCCGCCGCAGTTCTGGGATGCAAAGGCGGCATCGTACACCAGGTACGGCCGCCCGCCCAGGTCCACGGCGCACAGGGCCAGGGTTTCGTCCATGGGCAGCATGCAGCTGCCGTAACGGACGATGCCCGCCTTGTCACCCAGTGCCTTGGCAATGGCCATGCCCAGCGTGATGCCGGTGTCCTCGATGGTGTGGTGGCTGTCCACGAACAGATCGCCCTCACACTTTACGCTCAGGTCAAACAGTCCGTGCCGGGCAAACCCGTCCAGCATGTGGTCAAAAAAACCGATGCCGGTGTGCAGGTCGGCACGTCCCGTTCCGTCCAGGTCAATGGTCACGGTCACACGGGTTTCCCGGGTGTTGCGGGTCACCGTTGCCGAACGTCCCATATCCATCCCTCCTTTTAAGACTGACTGGCCTCATCTTTTCTGTGTGCCGGGTCCGGCCAGCGGGTGCCGGGCACGAAGTAATCGGCAAATTTGGTGGGCAGCTCCTGCCCCAGGCGGGTCACGCCGCCGTACAGATGCTTGGAACATACGGCGCGTACCCGGTCGGTATCTTTTTCGGCAATGGCCTGCAAAAGGGCATCGTGTTCGGTCACGATCTCGTCAAAGTTGCGGGCTTCCACAAGGTCCAGCATCCGGAAGCGGGAATAGCTGTTCTGGTTGGTCTGGATCAGCTTCCACAGCTGGTCCTTGCCGGTGGCGGTGAACCAGTATTCATGCAGGCAGCTGTCCAGGTGGTAGAAGGCCTCCGGTGCCGGGTCCGGCTGTGCAATCAAACGGCGCAGGGCATTGTTGCGCGCCTTCAGCTGTTCCAGCTGTTCGGGCGTGCACAGATCACAGAAATCCAGCAGCACGGCCGTTTCCACCGCCACACGCAGATAGATCTGCTGGCTGATGGTATCAAAGTCCAGCCGGGTCACATGGGTGGACTTGTAGGGAGTCACCTCAATCAGCCCGGCAATGCGCAGTTCCTGCAGTACGCTGCGGATCGGGGTACGGGAAACGCCGAACTCTTCACACAGAGCGTTTTCCCGCAGTACAGCGCCCGGTTTGCGCTGCAGGGACATTATCTCTTCGTATAATTTCTTATAAATATCACGACTTGTATAATTTTGCGTCACGAAAAAGGGCTCCTGTTCTCAAATTACACCCGTTGAGGTATAGTACAAAATATACCATTCCCGCGGTTCATCGTCAACCCAAAGCGCGCAGCTGACGGCCTTCTTGCTTTTTTCGCACACTGTTTACGATTTGGCAACACATTTTGATGTTCCCCGCGCTAAAATAAATGTAACAAGGCGCAGAGCCTGCGGGGCAACTGCGCCGGACCGGCATTGCGGACCGGCTTTTTTCGGAAAGGAACTTATACGCAATGGGCAAGATCATCGGAATTGATTTGGGTACCACCAACAGCTGTGTGGCGGTGGTGGAAGGCGCCCGGCCGGTCGTCATCCCCAACAGTGAAGGCCAGCGCACCACGCCGTCGGTGGTGGCCTTTACCAAAACGGGCGAACGCCTGGTAGGCGACCCGGCCAAACGTCAGGCCGTCACCAACGCCGAGCGCACCATCTGCAGCATCAAGCGCAAGATGGGCAGTGATACGCGCATTCCCATCGACGGAAAATGCTATACCCCGCAGGAGATCAGCGCACTGGTGCTGCAGAAACTGCGTGCGGATGCCGAGGCGTATCTCGGTGAACCGGTAACGGAAGCTGTTATCACAGTGCCGGCCTATTTCAATGATGCCCAGCGTCAGGCCACCAAGGATGCCGGGCGCATTGCCGGGCTCAACGTCCGGCGCATCATCAACGAACCCACCGCCGCGGCTCTGGCTTATGGTCTGGACAACGGCAAGGCCCAGACGGTCATGGTGTATGACCTGGGCGGCGGTACCTTTGACGTTTCCCTGATTCAGATTGGGGACGGCATCGTGCAGGTACTGGCCACCTGCGGCGACAATCATCTGGGCGGCGATGACTTCGACGAGCGCATTGCCAACTGGTTGATGGAAAACTTCCGCACCGAACACGGAATCGACCTGCACAACGACCCGGTGGCAGTGCAGCGCCTGCGGGAAGAATCGGAAAAGGCGAAGAAAGAACTTTCCAGCGCCCGACAGGTAGAGATCAACCTGCCTTTCATTGCTACCACGGCGATGGGACCCATTCATTTACAGACCACGCTGACCCGTGCCAAGTTTGACGAGCTGACCTCCGATCTGGTGGAACGCACCGCGCTGCCGGTCAAGAACGCCCTGCGGGATGCAGGACTGGCCGCCAATGACCTGGACCAGGTGCTGCTGGTGGGCGGGTCTACCCGTATCCCGGCGGTGCAGGCCAAGGTCATGCGCATGATCGACCTGGAACCCTCCAAGACACTGAACCCCGATGAATGTGTGGCCCTGGGTGCTGCCGTACAGGGCGGACGCCTGGGCGGGGAAGTGCTGGCCAGCGGCGGCGAGAGCCTGCTGCTCATGGATGTGACCCCGCTGACCCTGTCCATCGAAACGGTGGGCGGTGTGGCCACCCATCTGATCGAACGTAACTCCACCATTCCCACCCGTTTTTCCAAAATCTTCACCACGGCGGCACCGTTCCAGTCCACCGTCGAGATCAAGGTGCTGCAGGGCGAGCGGGAATTTGCCCGGGATAACAAGCTGCTGGGCAACTTTACGCTCAAGGGCATCAAGCGCGCCTGGGCCGGTGTGCCCCAGATCGAAGTTACCTTTGATATTGACGCCAACGGCATTGTGACGGTCAGCGCCAAGGACCTGGGCACCGGCAAACAGCAGAGCATCACCATCACCGGCACCTCCAACCTCAGCGAGGAAGAGATTCAGCGGGCTATGCGGGATGCCGCTATGTATGCCGGACAGGATAAGGAACGCAAATCTGCCATTGAGGCTCTGAACGCCGCCGAAAGTGCCCTGTACCGGGTCAATACGGCGCTGGGCAGCAAGGCGGGCAAATCTTTGGACCGGGAAACCAAAAACCGCATCAAGGAAGCGGAGAAGGCCCTGGAAAAGCAGACCCGGCGCAAGAAAGCCGAAACCATGTCCCCGGCGGAAACCCAGGCTGTGGTCAGTGCACGGGAAAACCTGGAACAGGTATCTGCGGTCCTGCTCACTGCATGGGAAACCGAACAGAGAACGGCCAAGCAATAAAATACCGGATAATAAAAAAGGACTTCCCTCTATGGGAAGTCCTTTTTTCTATGTTCAGGGTTCAGCAAATCCGTCAGCAGGGAAAGGAAGAGCCATCACAGATAGCTGGGTTCTTCCCGGCGCTGACCGGCCAGTTCGGGGTGGTCCAGCACGGCGCCGGCACCCAATGCCACACAATCCAGGGGCGCTTCGGCGATGTGGACCTCGATGCCGGTTTCGTTCTGAATCAGGGTATCCAGGCCGTGGAGCAAAGCACCGCCGCCGGAGAGCATGATGCCCCGGTCAATAATGTCGCTGGAAAGCTCAGGCGGCGTGCATTCCAGGGTATCCTTGATGGCGTCCACAATGCGCAGCAGACACTCATTCATGGCCTCGCGCACTTCCTCGGAGCGGATCAGAATATCCTTGGGCAGGCCGTCTACCAGGTTGCGGCCCTTGATCTCCATGGAGGTTTCTGGGTCCTGGGGACAGGCCGAACCGATCTCCAGCTTGATCTGCTCGGCAGTGCGTTCGCCCACCAATAGATTGTATTTGCGCTTGATAAAGGCAATGATGCTCTGGTCCAGGGCATCGCCGGCACAGCGCACGCTGCGGCTGGCCACGATACCGGACAGGCTGATGACCGCCACTTCGGCGGTACCGCCGCCGATGTCCACGATCATGCTGCCCACGGGGTCGGTGGTGGGCAGCCCGGCACCGATGGCGGCGGCCATGGGCTCTTCCATCACCATGACCTGGCGGGCACCGGCACGCACAGCGGCCTGCCGTACTGCGCGGCGCTCCACCTCGGTCACGCCGGACGGCACACAGATGACCACCCGGGGCTTGGCAAACAGGCTCTTGCCGCAGGCCTGCCGGATGAAGCTCTGCAGCATGGCGGCGGTAATATCAAAGTCTGCAATCACGCCGTCCTTCAGCGGGCGCACCGCCACAATGGAGCCGGGGGCACGGCCGATGACGGCTTTGGCCTCGTGGCCGACGCTGCGCACCCGCAGTTCGTCGGTGCGGGTATCCACCGCCACCACGCTGGGCTCGCGCATGATGATGCCGCGGCCCTTCATGTACACCAGGGTGTTGGCGGTGCCCAGGTCAATGCCGATATCTTTGGTAAACATGTTGTGCAGTCCCTCACTGATGCTGTGAAAAAATCGGGTCAGAAAATTAGCCATCGTACTCTCCTTTGTGCCGGGTCCCCGGCACAAAAACCGGTCACAGTGCCATGAACTGGCTCAGCAGCTGTGCCGTTCGGTGGACGGGCAGACCCATAATGTTGTAATAACATCCCTCAATGCCGCTGCACCACAGCGCAGCGTGGCCCTGAATCGCATAGGCACCGGCTTTGTCGTAAGGTTCCGGCGTGCGCACATAGCGCAGCAGGTCCTCTTCCGCGATGGGGGCAAAATGTACATGGGAAGTTTCCACGCAATAGGCGGCCTTGCCGCCGCCGCATACACAGACCCCGGTATGGACCATGTGGGTGCGGCCGGACAGCGCCCGCAGCATGCGTGCGGCGTCGGCCTCGTCCCGGGGTTTGCCGAAAACCTCTCCATCACATTCCACCACCGTGTCGCAGCCCAGGACCACATCGTCCGGGTGCTGCACGGCCACGGCACGGGCTTTGGCCACAGCCAGAGCCTGGGCCAGATGGGCCGGGCAGTCGGCTGCAATCTTGCTTTCGTCCACATCGCTGGCGCAGACGGTAAACTTTTTGGTGATCAGGGCAAGCAGTTCACGGCGCCGCGGACTGCCGGATGCAAGGATCAAAGACATGGGATGTTTCCTTTCGTTGGCTATTATATAGCGCTGCAATATAAAATCCTGACGAAATATAGGTCGGCGGCGAAAAAGACGGCGCTTCTCAGCCGCGGCCGGTGGAACCGAACCCGCCCGCACCCCGGGCGGTATCCCCCAGGGTATCGGCGGCCACAAAATCCGCCTGCCAGACGGGAGCGATGCACAGCTGGGCCACCCGCTCGCCGGGGGCGATGGTGTAGGCTTCACTGCCCAGGTTCACCATGGGAACCTTCAGCTCACCGCGATAGTCGCTGTCCACCACACCCACGCCGTTGGCCATGCACAGCCCGTGCTTGATGGAAAGCCCGCTGCGGGCATAGACCAGCGCCACACACTCAGGGCCGGGCAGCTCGATGGCCAGCCCGGTGGGCACCAGTACCCGCTGCATGGGCTCCACAGTCAGGGGGGCATCCAGCAGGGCACACAGATCGGCGGCCGCTGCACCGGCGGTGGCGTAGGCGGGCGCCTTGGCGTCGGGATTCAGTCGCTTGAATTTGACGGTCTTGCGTTCCATATTTTCTCCTTTGCGGTAAAGGTTCAACCTGTATAGTATAATCCGCGGGTGAACTCACTGTCAAATCCGCGGCCGGCCAGCAGCATCTCCAAAATCTGGTGTACCCGGTCGGGTGCTTCCAGGGTGAAGACAGCCACTGCCGTATCGGCGGGCAGTTCGCCCATCCGGTCGCCCATGTACAGCGGGACCGGATTGTAAACGGTGCGGATGCCCGCCATGCCGGGGGCGGAACACCGGACGGCAAAGTCCCGTCCTTTGCGGTCCCGCAGACTGCCGCTGTGAGAACAGCCCTTGCAGTCCCGCACGTTTTTCAGCGGGCAGGCCCGGGTCAGCATCAGCGGAATGTGCCCATAGCACAAAGCGGCGGTGGGCATGCCGGGGTCGATCAGGCGCATGGCGGACAGAGGTGTTTCGGGATGTACCAGCATCCCCTGCAGACCCAGTTCCCGCCAGCGGCCGGCGGCCATGGGGTTGGTCACGTTCAGACCCATACCGCCGTACCGGGGCAGGGAAATGGCATACCGCAGATGAGCCGGGTTGTTGAGCACCACGCCCTTGAAGTTCTGCCCTTCACAGGCAGCCAGGGCGGCTTTCACCCCATCTTCCGCTGCCCCGAAGCACACCCGGGGCAGTTCCAGCAGGGTGCGGGAGCGCAGCGCCTCGGGCAGTTGCGCAGCCTGTGCAATCGGCACTACCAAAAAGGCCAGCTTGTCTGTCAGGTCCGTGGGAATCTGGTCCGCACGCTCAAAACGGGCGGCCAGGTTGGGCACGCCGGGGCGGCGGGGGGCCAAGTCGGGCAGGGGACAGGGACGTACCTCCTTGGGGGCCGGGGCGCTGCGGAATTCCAGCAGGCGTTCCAGCACATCCCGGCGCAGTTCGTTCCATTCACTGCCCGGCAAAAAGGCCGTATGCACCTCTTCGGGCAGGTGAATATCACCCACGCAGAACGGGGTGCCGCCGGTCTTGGAAAACGCCCGGGCGATGGCTTCGCTCTGGTCTTTCTGGGCGGGCTGCGGTGCGGTGCGGCTCACGGCGCGGGCCGTGCGGCCTTCCGGGTCGGCGGCGGTCAGGGCGATGCCGTCGGGCAGTACTTCCACCTCAAACCGGACCGGAATGCGGGACAGCTCCCGCCGGAACAGTTCCCGGGCCTTAGGGGCTGCCGCACGGGTGGCATCGGCGTCCGCCTGGGTGCGCACACCGAACATGTTCTTATCATTGTGGTTGGTCAGGTATCCGTCGGTAAAGCCGGACCGGGAGAAAATATCCCGCAGCAGGGCTTCATCGTAGGGCTTGCCCTCCCGGGCGGCCCGGCAGGCAGCCACGGCAGCAGCTGCATATTCGGGGGTGCGCAGCCGGCCTTCGATTTTCACGCTGGCCACACCGGCGTCCATCAGGGCAGCCATGTGGGGCACCAGGTCCATGTCTTTCAGGCTCAGATGGCAGGCGGTGCCGGGCTGGCCGGGACGCAGGCCGGGGGTGGCGTCAAAGGGCAAACGACAGGGCCCAGCGCAAGCGCCGCGGTTGCCGCTGCGTCCGCCCAGAAAAGCACTCATCATGCACTGGCCGCTCACCGCCATACACATGGCCCCGTGAATGAACGCTTCTACTTCAATGGGACTGGCCTTGACCACGGCCCGGATCTCCTCCAGGGACAGTTCCCGGGCCAGAATCACCCGGTCATAGCCCATTTCGGCCATCTGGCGGGCCCCCTCAGGGGTGTGGATGCTCATCTGGGTGGAGGCGTGCAGATGCAGACCGGGAGCAATGCTCTTGACAAGGGCAGCCACGGCCAGATCGTCTGCAATCACCGCATCGGCACCGGCCCCGGCCACAGCGCGCACGGCGTCGGCCAGGCCGGCCAGCTCGTTGCCGAACACCAGGGTGTTCAAGGTCACATGGACCCGTACCCCGCGGGCATGACAAAAGCGCACGGCGTCGCAAAGTTCGTCCGGCGTAAAGTTGCCGGCACTGCGCCGTGCGTTATATCCCGTCAGGCCCAGATAAACAGCATCAGCGCCGCTGAACACAGCGGCGCTAAGCATCTGTGCATTTCCGGCCGGGGCCAGAATCTCCGGCCGCGGCGTTTTGATGGGCATACTCATCCGTTCAGAGCCGTGTCGCGCAGGTTCAGGCGGCGGCGCAGGTCATCCACCTGCTTGCGCAGCGAATCATTCTCCCGGCGCAGTTCTTCAGCGGCCATCTTGGCGGAAGCGGCATCCTCCAGATAATTCTTGATCTGGCGGCGCATGTTGTCGGCACTGCCGCTGGCCTTTTCCAGCTCATCGCGGTAGCTCAGAGCGGTCATCACGGCGGCGGTGGTGATGGACACGGTGTTGGAAGAGGACATCAGTTCGTTCATGTCCAGGTTCAGGCGGTCGGCCAGGTTCTGCATATAGTCCTCGCTCTCGGTGGTAGCGATGACATAGCTGGACCCGCAGATATTCAAACGTACTTTGGAAGTAGGCATACTGAAACTCCTTTGCTGCATAAAAATCTTTCTGGAAAATCAGACTCTACGCTATTGTTCACAGGTATACTATATTATAGTATAAAACCGGGCAGAGAAAAAGCCCTTTTGTGTAAAAATGCAAAATTCACGCGATGGGGGCAAAAACCCTTGCGAAAAGCGGAGATTTTTACTATAATGAAAATCAAGTGGTTTGCTGTATAAGTGTCAAACCCCTGATTCCGCCCCAAGAAGCTGCCCGCGGCCCGGCCGCTATGGCTGCCGCCGCCGGTTCGTCGAAAACGAAAAAATCTGTAAAAGGAGAGAGTCGTTTTGGTGAAATATACAGAAAAAGAGTTTGATAAGCTGCTCAAAGATACTCTTATGAGCGAATGCAATGTCACCCTCGATGTTGCCTCGGTAGATCAGATCTACCGCTGCATGGCCGCCATTGTCCGTCAGATCATGTCTGACCAGCAGAAGAAGTTCCAGGCCCGCACTCTGGGCGAAGGCAAAAAGCAGGTGTACTACCTCTGCATGGAATTCCTGATGGGCCGCAGCCTGCGCACCAGCCTGTTCAACCTGGGCCTGAACGAAGTTGCCGAAGCCGTGCTGAACAAGGCTGGCATCAAGATCGACAACATCTACAACCAGGAACCCGACGCAGGTCTGGGCAACGGCGGTCTGGGCCGCCTGGCCGCCTGCTACCTGGACGGCATGGCCACCGACTGCATCCCCGGCACCGGCTACTCCATCCTGTATGAGTACGGCATCTTCAAGCAGAAGATCGTGGACGGCTGGCAGCAGGAAACCGCCGACAACTGGCTGCCCGGCGGTCAGGTGTGGATCAAGAGCCACCCCGACCAGGCCCAGGAGATCCGCTTTGACGGCCAGGCCATCGAAACCTGGGAAGGCGGCTTCCACCATGTAAAGTATGAAAACTACAACAGCGTCATCGCTGTTCCCAACGATATGTATGTGGCCGGTTACGGCACGCCCGGCGTGGCCAAGCTGCGTCTGTGGCAGGCCAAGGCGCCCAGCTTCGATATGAGCAGCTTCAACGCCGGCAACTACAACACCGCCATCAGCCAGAGCGCTTCTGCCGAGCTGATCTCCAAGATCCTGTACCCCAACGATAACCACACCGAAGGCAAGATCCTGCGTCTGCGCCAGCAGTACTTCTTCTCTGCCGCTTCTGTGGCCGATATCCTGGGCAACCATCTGAACCAGTACGGCACCCTGGACAACCTGCCCGACAAGGTGGCCATCCAGTTGAACGATACCCACCCGACCCTGGCCATCCCTGAAATGATGCGCATCCTGCTGGATGAGTGCTCTTACAGCTGGGAAGATGCCTTTGCCATCTGCCAGAAGGTCTTTGCCTACACCAACCACACCGTCATGAGCGAGGCTCTGGAAAAGTGGAATGTGGATATCTTCCGTTCCACCCTGCCCCGTATCTGGCAGATCGTCTGCGAGATGGACCGCCGCTGCCGCGCCGATCTGGAAAAGGTCTTCCCCGGCGACAAGGGCAAGATCGACTATATGGCCATCCTGGGCGACAACCAGGTCCGCATGGCCAACATCTGCGCCTACACCTGCCATTCCATCAACGGTGTTTCCAAGCTGCACAGCGAGATCATCAAGGACAGTGTCTTCCATGACTACTTCCTGTACAAGCCCAAGGCGTTCAAGAATGTCACCAATGGCATTGCCTACCGCCGCTGGCTGCTGTGCGCCAACCCCGGCCTGACCGATCTGCTCAGCGAGAGCATCGGCGACGGCTTCAAGACCGATGCTTCCCAGCTGAAGAAGCTGGAAAAGTTCGCCAACGACAAGGCCTTCCTGCAGAAGCTGGAAGGTGTCAAGCGCGCCAACAAGGTGAACTTCGCCAACTATCTGGAGCGTGCCACCGGCCAGCTCATCAATCCCGATTCCATCTTCGACTGCCAGGTCAAGCGTATGCACGAGTACAAGCGCCAGCACCTGAATGCCCTGAACATTGCAGCCGAGTATCTGTACCTGAAGGCCAACCCCAACGCCGATTTCACCCCCAAGACCTATATCTTCGGCGCCAAGGCAGCCCCCGGTTACTATATGGCCAAGCAGATGATCCGTATGATCTGCAAGCTGGGCCAGCTCATCGACAACGACCCCGCTGTGCGTGACAAGCTGCGCATCGTCTATCTGGAAGACTACTGCGTCACCCTGTCCGAACAGCTGATGCCCGCTTCCGAAGTGTCCGAGCAGATCTCTCTGGCCGGCACCGAGGCTTCCGGTACCGGCAACATGAAGTTCATGCTCAACGGCGCCATCACTCTGGGCACCCTGGACGGCGCCAACGTGGAGATCGCCGATGCCGCCGGTCATGAGAACGAGATCATCTTCGGCATGCTGACCCCCGAAGTCAACGCCCTGAAGGGTATGGGCTACCATCCCCAGGCCTATATTTCCGACGACAACATCGCCATGTCGGTGCTGGATATGCTGGAAAAGGGCTGGAACGGCGAAAACTTCAGCGAAGTCACCAACAACCTGCGCAACAGCGACCCGTATATGGTCATGGCAGACTTCAAGGATTACCGTCGTGCCCAGCACACTGTGCAGCAGCTGTACCGTGACCGCGAAACCTGGAACCGCATGAGCCTGATGAACATCGCCAACGCCGGCATCTTCTCTGCCGACCGTTCCGTGATGGACTATGCCCGCGATATCTGGGGCGCCACTCCGGTTCGCTGAGCCGCCCGTGAACTGAACTTTCCGAAATCTGACCGCCGCCATTTTGTGCGGCGGTCTTTTCGGGTAAACTCATTCCGAAGGGACGGACGATCATTCTATGTCGCACACCTTTTTCAACAGCCGCCTGACCCGCTATAAGACGCCTTTCGGCGCTGTGCCTGCGGGGACAGAGGTCACGCTGCACCTGGATGTGCCGCAGGACTACGGCTATGTGGACCCGCACCTGGTGCTGACCAAGGACCGGGAAGACCCCGTACACTATCGTATGGAATTCAATGGCCAGGACCAGGGGTCCAACCATTTCTCGGTCACAGTCAAGCCCACCACAACGGGCCTGTACTTCTATTATTTTGACCTGTACACCGACTTCCGCAAGGTCTGCCGCGGCGCCAACGCCGAAGGCGAACTGACCTGGGTGGAAGGGGATTGCTGGCAGCTGACGGTGTATGAACCGGACTTCAAGACACCGGACTGGATCAAGAGCGGTACCATGTACCAGATCTTCCCGGACCGCTTCTGCGAGGGCGTGCCCAACAAGCCGATGCCTTTTGCAGACCGCATCTACCGCCCGGATAAGACCGGCGAGCCGTATTTCTGGCCTACTGAGCAGCCTGAAGGCTACCTGAATATGGACTACTTCGGCGGAGATTTTGCCGGTATCCGTCAGAAACTGCCCTACCTGCAAAAGCTGGGCGTCAGCTGCATCTACCTCAACCCCATTTTTGAGGCCCATGCCAACCACCGGTACAACACCGCCGACTATCTGAAAGCCGACCCGCTGTTGGGGACCAACCGGGATTTTGCCGACCTGTGCACCGAAGCCCGCCGCTATGGGATCCGCATCATTCTGGACGGCGTGTTCAGCCACACCGGTTCGGATTCGGTGTATTTCAATCGGGAAGGCCGCTACGGGCCCGGCGGCGCCTACCGCGACCGCCATTCGCCGTACCGTGGCTGGTATGATTTTGACTCCGGCTACAAGTGCGGGTATCGCAGCTGGTGGGGCTTTGAAACCTTGCCCGAAGTGCAGGAGGATTCTCCCTCCTACACCGAGTTCGTCTGCGGCAAGGGCGGCGTCATTGATACCTGGCTCAACCTGGGCGCTTCGGGCTTCCGGCTGGATGTGGCCGATGAACTGCCCGATGATTTCATTGAAAAAATCCGTGCTGCCGTGAAATCTCACGGCGAGGACAAACTGCTCATCGGGGAAGTGTGGGAGGACGCCACCACCAAGGAAGGCTTCGGCCACCGTCGGACCTATCTGCGTGGTCATGGGCTGGATACCACCATGAACTATCCGTTCCGCAATGCCGCCATTGATTTTGTCTGCGGCGCCAAGACGGAGGAAGTGGCCGACCGCATCCTCTCCATCTGTGAGAACTACCCGGCACCTGCACTGGACTGCGCCATGAACTTCCTGTCCACCCACGACACCGAGCGTGCCATTACGGCCATTGCGGACGAACCTGCCAACGGACGGGACCGCTTCTGGCAAAGCGGTCGGCGCATTCCGGCCAACCGCATGGAGGAGGCCATCCGCCGTCTGCTGCTGGCTTACGCCATGATTTACACCCTGCCCGGTGTGCCCTGCGTTTATTACGGGGATGAAATTGCCATGCAGGGCTACCGTGACCCCTTCAACCGCGCTTTCTACGATTGGAACAGCACCGAAAAGCGGCTGCGCGGCCCGTTGGCCAACCTGGCCCAGCTGCGCCGCAACTGCGATGCCTTCCACGGTGGCCGGATGGAAGTGGTGGAAGCGGCCGGAGATGTGCTGCATTACCGCCGCGTGGGCAAGACCCAGACCGCTGAAATCATCCTGAACCGGGGTCCGCATCTGCTGTGCACCGAAGCTTTCGGCAAATCGGCCGAAGTCAACCCTGGCGGGTTCACCATCCTGGTGGATGACAACTACCCGCAGAACGTGGGATATTTCAAAATTTACTGATCTATACGGCAAAGGGCCGCTGTCCCGGAAGGGACGGCGGCTCTTTTTTGCATGCCGGATGGACCGGATACATAGGGTAGGGAAGAGCCACCGGGCCGGTCGTGCAGGAAAAGGGTGGAATTTCGACGTTTTTACAAGACGTTGTATTGACTTTGAAGTGCTGGCCTGTTAATATTGTGTCAAACAAGCAAAAGGAGGGATTCACAGCTTATGGATAGCATTCTGTGGCTGATTGCAGCCATCATCTTTGTGGCAGCCGAAGCCGCCACCACCGCCCTGATTTCCATCTGGTTCGCGGTGGGCGCAGCGGTGGCGCTGATCGTCAGCCTGTTCACCGCATCGCTGCCGCTGCAGTTCCTGGTGTTCGCTCTGGTATCCGCCGTGACCCTGGCCGTGATGGTACCCACCCTGGCGGTGCACCGCCGCAACAAAAAGGCCCCGGTCACCAACGGGCCGGAGCTCAGCGTGGGCAAGCGCGGCGTGGTGCTGCAGGCCATTCTGCCCGGGGAACTGGGCCGTGTCCGGGTGGACGGACTGGACTGGCAGGCAAAATCCGAGGAGGCACTGCCCCAGGGCACCCGCTGCCAGGTAACCGCCGCCGACGGCAATGTGCTGACGGTGTGCGCTGCCCCTGCGGAAGAAACCGTATGATCGGGCCGGGATGGCGTATCCCTGTTTTGCGCCGCCCGGTCTGCAATAAAACCCTGAAAATTGAAGGAGGTATCGTTTATGCCCTGGGGAGTTATTCTGATCGCCATTCTGCTGATCGTGGTGCTGCTCGTCATCGTGCGCTGCGTCGTCATCGTTCCGCAGTCCAACTCCTACGTCATCGAATCGCTGGGTGTCTATAAGGAAACCTGGGACGCCGGCCTGCATGTGAAGGTGCCGTTCATCGAACGTGTGGCTCGCCGCGTTTCGCTCAAGGAAGAAGTGGCCGATTTCCCGCCGCAGCCGGTCATCACCCGCGACAACGTCACCATGATGATCGATACGGTGGTGTTCTTCCAGGTGTTTGACGCCAAGGCGTATGCCTACGGCGTGACCCGCCCCATTGCCGCTATTGAGAACCTGTCCGCCACCACCCTGCGTGATATCATCGGCTCCATGTCTTTGGACGAAACCCTGACCAGCCGTGATTTGATCAACACCAAGATCACTGCCACCCTGGATGAGGCCACTGACCGCTGGGGCATCAAGGTCAACCGCATTGAGCTGAAGAACATCGAGCCCCCGCAGGAAATCCGTACCGCCATGGAAAAGCAGATGAAGGCCGACCGTGAAAAGCGCGCCAGCATCCTGCTGGCCGAAGGTGAGAAGCAGGCTGCCATCACCCGCGCCGAAGGCGAAAAGGAAAGTGCCATCCTGCGTGCCGAAGCTGTCAAGGAACAGAAGATCCGCGAAGCCGAAGGCCAGGCCCAGGCCCTGCTGCTGGTGCAGAAGGCCAAGGCCGACTCCATCCGCCTGATCAACGAGGCCGCTCCCTCCGAGAATATGCTGGCTCTGCGCAGCATGGAAGCCATGGAACGGGTGGCCGACGGCAAGGCAACCAAGATCATTGTGCCCAGCAACATGCAGGACATGGCCGCTACGGTTTCTGCCATCAAGGCGGTGGCCGGGGATACCAGCGGTGCCGCCGCTGCCGGCAAATAAGCTTTCACAGCCCTCTGAAATACAAAAAGGCAGGCCCGCCTGTACCAATCCGGTACGGCGGGCCTGCCGCTTTTATTGTATGAAAACCATTTCTCAGAGCATATACGGTTCAAACCGGTGCAGGTCATCAATCTTGACGGTGCCCTTGTAGTACACGCCGTCAGGACGGTATTCCTCCTCGGCCACGCTGCCGCGGCTGCGCAGAATATCGGCCAGTGCCAGCTTGTCGTAGGGGAGCAGCACTTCGATGGTGCGCACCCGGTGGGACAGGGTTTCGTCCAGACGCTTCAGCAGCTCATCCAGACCAAGCCCGGTTTTGGCACTGGTCAGCAGCACCGCCGGGTCAAAGGAGATGGCGCCGGGCTTGTCGCACTTGTTGTACACGACGATCTGGGGAATGTCCGAACAACCCAAAGATTCCAGAACCTCGTCAGTTACGGCCAGCTGGGCTGCCGCCTCGCTGTCGCTGGCATCGGCTACTTTCAGGATCACATCCGCGTAGGCTGCTTCTTCCAGCGTGCTCTTGAAAGCGTCCACCAGGTGGTGGGGCAGGCGGCTCACAAAGCCGACGGTATCCACCAGCACCACGGTCAGGCCGCTGGGCAGGGTCAGGCGCCGGGCCGTAGGGTCCAGCGTGGCAAACAGCATGTCGGCCTCAAAAATTTCCGCCCCACACAGGGCGTTCATCAGGCTGGATTTCCCCACGTTGGTGTAGCCAACCAGAGCCACCACCGGCACATTGTTTTTCTGGCGGGCACGGCGGGTTTCACCCCGGCGCTTTTCCAGCTCCTTCAGCCGCCCCTCCAGATGCTCAATGCGGTGGTGCAGGTGCCGGCGGTCCAGCTCCAGCTTGGTTTCACCGGCGCCTCGGCGGGCACCGCCGCCGCCGCCACCGCCGCCGCCCTGGCGGCTCAGCGCTTCGCCCAGACCCTGCAGGCGGGGCAGCTGATAGCGGAGCATGGCCAGTTCGGTTTGCAGTTTGCCTTCGTTGGTGGAAGCCCGGGACTTGAAGATTTCCAGAATCAGCATGGTGCGGTCCAGCACCTCCACCTGCAAGGCGGCGGAAAGGTTGCGGATCTGGCTGCCGGAAAGCTCGCCATCAAAGATGGCCGCTTCGGCCCGGGTGTTCATGCACACTAGGCGGGCTTCGGCAACCTTGCCTTCGCCCAGCATGGTGGCGGCTTCCGGGGTGGAGCGCTTCTGGCAGACAGTGGCCACGGCCTCCATACCGTTGGCTTCGGCCAGGGCTGCCAGTTCGTCCAGACTGCGTTGTGCGTCAAATTTCCCTTGATCCAGACTCAGCAGTACCACCGGAATGGCCTTGTGCTCCTCCTGCTGCTCGGCAGGGAAGGGGTCCAGATCGTCCAGCGTACTCAGAGGGTCGGAAGTGAAATCCAGAGTAAAGTCGTCCATTTACATCTCCTTGTTTGGTTTGATTTTATAATACGAGCGGCAGGGCACGGGTGTGCCGTCAAACTTGTGGTATACCGCATCGTGGTCATAGGTAAAGCCGGCTTTTTCAATCACCCTGCCGCTGGCAGGATTTTCCACGGCATGGCAGATGAACAGCCAGGGGGCGCCTACCTGGTTGAACCAGAACTCCAGCACCGCCTTCAGCGCTTCGGTGGCGTAGCCATGGCCCTACCAGGGGTGGCCCAGCGTGTACCCGGCTTCCCAGGTTTCGGTGCCCTGCAAGGCGGCAGGCAAGGTCTGCCAGCCTTGTGAAGCCTCCTTTTCGGCCCTCCCAACCCCAATGCTGCCGATGAGGGTTCCATTTTTGAGGCAGATTCCCCAGTTGTAAAAGGTAGGGTCGGCGTAATACTTTTCCAGTTCATGCAGGTACTCGGCCGTTACGGTCCAGTCCCGGTGGGCGTTCCAGCGCAGATACCGGGTGACCTGCGGATCACCGGCCCAGTGGTCAAACATGACCTGACAATCGTCAAAGGTCAGGCGGCGCAGTTCCAGCCGGTCAGTATGCAGAGAAACGGTCCCCAGATGTGTCATGGCAAGAAGCCTCCTCAGCGGCGGGCCGCCAGTTTGCGCAGCATGCCCATGCCCAGCTGCCACAGTTTCTGCAGCTGGGGCCGGTACAGGGTGCAGTAAATAAACAGGATCGCGCCCACCAGCACAAACTTTACCACAAATTGCTGGTAAAATACAACCCCGACGGCGCCCACAGCCAGCGCCAGAATAAATCCGGAGATGGTGCGGGGGTAACTGGGAATGGTGCGGTAGTAGTACTGGCCGGTGAGAGTGCGGTACAAAAACATCACCGCATTGCCGGCAACCAGAGCCGCGGCGGCCCCGGTGACCGAGTACTGCGGCACCAGCCAGAGGCAGAGCAGCAGTTCCACACCCACGCCCACGGCCACGCCGATGGTATCGTGCTGGGGGCGGCGGGCGATGGCGTTGCCATAGACAGTGCCTTCCATCAGGATCAGGAACACTGCTGCCAGCATCATCAGCGGGAAAAAGCGCATGCAGGGAGCCTTGCTGGGGAAGATGATAAAGATGATATCCTCAAACATGACCAGCAGGCAGAAAAAGCCGAAAATCAGGAAGTTGAGCAGGTCATGGATGCGCCCGATGCGCTCTTGTTCGGTGCGGTAGTGGGCAAATACATAAGGGCCCCAGTAGGTGGAAAAACCGGCCTGTACCGTGGTCACCAGCATGGACAGCTGGTAGGCGAAGGCAAACAAGCCCTGGGAAAAGGTATTGCTGGCCAGGAAAGAAAGACAGACCGACTGGAACAGCGGCGTCAGCACAGCGGCGGGGGCCAGGGCAATGCTGTAAGGAACCATCTGGCGGTAGATGGCCTTGTACGGTACCTTGCCGGCCCGGATGGGCGCCTTGGCCTTGAACCAGAAGGCGATGGCCACGCAGCCGAAACTGATCACAGCCGCCGCAATGAACACCCAGGTCTTGCTGGTGAAAAAGCCCGGCAGCAGATACAAAAGATTCAGACAGGCCTGCATCCACAGGGTTTCGGCGGTGTAGGCGCGGACGTTGTTCTCCAACCGGAGAAGCACGTTCAGATACCGCACCAGCATGTACAGGGCGGCGTTGAGGAACAGGAAAGGCACCAGAATGGCCCCGTTCTGCCCCAGGCCGAAGGCGGTGGACAGCGGTTCGGCAAAGAAAGCGGACCCAACCAGCCCCACCACAGCCATGACCAGCAGGGAAAGCCGGGTGGTGGCGGCAAACATGCCGCGGCCGGTGGCGCCTTCGGGCGGTTCCCGGAAGAAGCGCAGCAGGCCCTGGTCCAGTCCCAGCATGCCCACATTCATCAGGGAGGTGGTGTAGGCCATGAAGGAGGCGGGCACGGCGTAGCGGTCAGGGGGCAGAACGCCCTTCACAATCAGGGCGGCGCCGCTGATCAGAAAGCCCAGATAGGTAGCCACCGAGTATTTCATCAGACTGCCGAGAAAGGATTCCTGCTTTTTGGGTGTTTCGGGCATGATTGGCTCCTTTGGTACAAAAAGTGGGGAACGGTCAGCGTGCGGTCACATAAGGGCGGATACGCTCCGTCATGGCCTGGACCTGCTCGGGGGTCACATGGGCTTTGTCCACATAGCCGTAGATGCGCTGGGCAAAGTTGGCCAGCGGCGGGCAGAAGGCAAAGACCTTTTTGGGCTCCCAGCCGTGGCGATACAGCAGATGTACGCCCCACAGGGCCACAAATTTCAGCAGATTGAAATGCGGTTTGAATCCTTCGCCCATGGGGGTGTCCCGGGGCGGGTTGCGGTATACATCCTCCAGCAGATCCGCCATGCGCAGGTAGGCCGGGCGTTCACTGGGGTCAAAGTAGCCTTCGATGACCTCCCGCGCGATGGGGAAGGGGGGATCGTTCTCTGCCATGGCGGCCACAAAGCCGTCGTAGTCGGTCACATACCGGGCCCCTTTGTAGATGACCGGGTCATACTCATGCTCAATGGGGGTGGGACGCAGGATGTGGCAGCTTTTGCCCGCCATGTAGACCTCGGCAATGGAGGTACTCATCCAGATGGAGATGGAATCGGCCGCCACGATCCACTGCTTCACGCTGTCCGCAAAGATCACATGGAAGTTGGGCCGTTTTTTGGCCAGCTCGTCCAGAGCCGGGCTGTTCCACTCGCTGGGATGGCGGCGGTAGACCAGTTCCACCTCCGGATGCTCCCCCAGATACCGGTCAAACCAGTTCAGGGTTTCGGTCATGGAAATGCGGTTGGTGCGGGCAAAACCGGTGAAATCGGTGCCCGCCATTTTGGAAAGTTCGGCCACCTCGGCATCGGACATGCTGGCATAGCCGAAACTGGAAATGTACAGGTGCAGATGCTTATGTTCATCCAGGCCGAATTCCCGGCACAGGGTGGCTTTGTCCTTGAAATAGCCCTTGAATTCCGGGCGCAGAAAATCCATCATCACGGCGCCGGTCACCGGGGTGCTCTTGGGTTCCATGCCATGGGCCTGCAGCCGGGCGGCGGTGCGCTTGCCCCAGCAGGTCTGCACGCAGCGCTTGGCGTTGCCGTTCATGTTGAACCAGTCGCCCTCCTCCTGGGTATCGGAGAGCATCTGTTCCCAGTGCAGATTCACGATCTTGTTGCAGCGGCCTATGTTGTTGTACACATGGCTGTTGATGGCTTCGTTGTCATACATGCAGCTGGCCACCAGCACTTCGGGCTTGTCCCGCCCGAACAGACGCAGATGCTTGGGGTCCAGCAGCTGCCGGATCTCGGCAGTGTAACCGCGGCGCTCCAGTTCCAGCTTCAGCAGCAGGTCACTCTCGTATTCCCGCACGGTGTGTTCGTACAAAATCAGAAAATCCAAAGCCATAGGTTTGCTTCCTTACCGGGCGTATCAGGCGCCCATCTCGGTGAACAGCTGCCGGGTCCAGTCCGGCAGGCCGTACTTTTCGTCCAGGTGAAATCCATCAAAAAACTGGGTGTCATCATCGGTGATACAGCTGCCCTGCCACTCATAGTCCAGCACGGTACAGCCGTAATCACTGCTCCAGTCGTTCAACAGGGGGAGAACATCCTCCTGCATATGCTGGTCGATGCGGTACTTCTCGCACACCTCGGTGCGCACCAGGTCTGCCATGGGGGGCAACACGATCGTCAGCTCCACCCCTTCTTCGCTGCAACGCTTGGCCAAATCACCCAGGCGCACCAGTTCTTCCTCGTTCACCGACCAGCTGCGGCATTTCTCGTCGATCAGGCCGGGATACTCGTACAGCTTGCGGTGGACAGGAATGGGATTGCCGTCGGCGTCAAAATAATCCGCCGGGCCCCAGTTGCCGGACTCGATGCTGTCCGGGGTGTTGTTCACCATATTCATGAACATGGTCAGGGCGTTGACGTTGTATTCCAGGTTCAGGCAGTAGGCCAGGGGATTGTTCAGGGTTTCCTCCAGGGTGGAGAACCGGTCGGTGTCATAGTTGGCGTTGACGGTATAAAAGGAAAGCTCAAACAGGATGGCGTCCACCTGGTTGCCGGAATCCAGCACGAAATCCGCCAGATCCAGGCTCTCCCGCAGGCTTGCGCCGCCGAAAGCCAGGTTCTGCCATTCCTGCCCCGAAACTTCACTGACCAGGTCCATGTCGAAGTGGGCCAGGCGGCTGTCACCGATGATGAGCCGCTCTCCGGGATCTTTCTGGTAAGCCCGCACCCGGGCCACCGGTTGGGAGGAATCGGTATCGGCCTTGAGGCCAAAATAATTGTTCGGTTCAAACGCCACAAAAAACGCCAGCCACAGATAAACCGGGATCAGCAGCAGAGCCAGGCGTTTGATAATATGCAGCATGCCGTGGGCACCCGCCTTTCTATTCATCATCATCAGTACCCCGCATACATGCCCAGACCGGCCGCAAAGCCGCCGTTCTGCAGGATGTACCCTACCAGAATCAGGGTGACCAGCACCAGGTACAGCACCTGACGCCGCCAGCCGGGGATGGCGGCGACCATCACTTCGGCGGGCTTATTCTTGAAGCCGAAGCAGCGGCGATAATCCAGGAAGATGGCCAGCGCCAGGTCCACCACCACGAAGGCATAGTACGCCGCCACCATGAGGCTGTTGGCGTAAAAACCATTATAGGCGGCGGTGTAGGCCTCCTGCGCAAACCGGGCGGGGGCAAAGCCCTGGACCATGCCGGCCAGATACCCGAAGCAGGCACCCACCGACCCGTTGCCGGACCCCATGCGGAAGAACACCATGCTCAGGGTCCACAGCACAAACACGCCGGCCCGCTTGCTCCACAGCACACGGGCGGGGGCTTTCTTCTTGGGCTTGCCCAGGCGGCGGTGCAGCAGTTCTTCGCCTACACGGTACAGGGCCTGCAAAAGGCCCCACACCACAAAGGGCAGGGTGTTGCCGTGCCAGAAGCCGGACACGAAGAAAACGATGAACACGCATACTTCGGGGGGAAGACGGCGCAGCTTGCCGCCGGTCAGGCGCTCGGTGTCGGCCCAGGCCAGAGGCATGAACAGGTAGTCCTGCAGCCAGGAGGAAAAGCTGATGTGCCACCGGCTCCAGAATCCGGAAAAGTTGGTGGCAAAAAAAGGCGTTTTGAAGTTTTCGGGCAGTTCCAGGCCCAGCACCATGCCGGTGGCCCGGGCCAGCTCGGAATAGCCGCTGAAGTTGAAGTACAGCTGGAAGGTGTAGAACACCGCCGCCAGAATCAGCATGGGGCCGCCGTAGTTCTGCCAGGAGCCGAACACCTCGTCCACCACCATGCCCAGCACATCGGATACGGCCACCATTTTGAACAGGCCCAGCGCATACAGGCGCAAAGCACGCACGGTGCGCTCGGCGTCAAAGCGGTGCTCTGCCCGCAGCTGTGGAATCAGGGAACCGGCCCGGGGAATGGGGCCCTGGGTCACGGTGCCGAAGAAGGTCAGGAACAGAAAGTAGTACAGCGGATTGCGCTCCACCTCGCAGTCGCCCCGGCCTGCATCAATCAGGTAGGAGATGGCCGCAAAGGTGTAGAAGCTGATGCCCAGGGGCATGGCCACCCGGAAAGGCAGCGGCAGTACGGTGTTGAGAAACCCGAAATATTTGAAGAAAGCCAGGATGGCCACGCTGCCGATCACGCCCAGGCGAACGAACCCGTGCTTGTGGGCGCCGCCTTTCCAGCCAATGCCGCACCCGCACAGATAAGAAAAAGCACCCACCGCCAGGGTCACGGCCAGATAGCCTTCGGATGCCAGGGCGTAAAATACCCAGGACGCCGCCAGCAGAAATACCGGCTGGGCACGATGCGGCAGGTGCAGATAAACCCCGGCCGCCACGGCCAGGAAGAACATATACTGGATGGTTTGCAAGCCCATGAAAGGGGGCTCCTTTCCCACTGAATTAGTGACATACTATCAAAACATTATACCTTTTTTTTCGCCTTGTGTAAAGCAAAAACCACCCGGCGGACAATTTGGCGCAGCTGGGTCATATTGCACGGTTTTTGCAAAGATAGGCGCAATTTTCCGTTGAAATCTCCGAGAAAATCGAATACAATGAAGGTATCAAACAAAAGCCGGCTCACGCTGTGCCGGCGGAAGAGAGGGAACTCTATGGAAAATTACAATCCTCTGCTGGTGGGAAATGAAAGCCCGGCAAAGTTCATTACCATTGGTGAGGTCATGCTTCGCCTGACCCCGCCCAACTATGAAAAGATCCGCATGGCCACCAGTTTTGAGGCCAGCTATGGCGGCAGTGAAGCCAACATCGCCCTGGCTCTGGCCAATCTGGGGGTGGACAGCACCTTCTTCAGTGTGGTGCCCAATAACTCTCTGGGCAAGAGTGCGGTGCGCTGGCTGCGTTCCAACGATGTACACTGCACGCCCATGATCCTCTCCACGCCGGAGGAAACTCCCACCCATCGCCTGGGTACTTATTATCTGGAAACCGGTTACGGCATCCGTCCCAGCAAGGTCACCTACGACCGCAAACACAGCGCTTTTACCGAGTATGATCTGACCAAGGTGGATGTGGACGAGCTGCTGGAAGGCTACGACTGGCTGCATCTGTCCGGTATTACGCCGGCTCTGTGCGATAACTGCGCCTACTTTGTGCTGCGCTGCCTGGAATCCGCCAAGAAGAAGGGCCTGACCGTCAGCTTTGACGGCAATTTCCGCAGCAGCCTGTGGACCTGGGAGGAAGCCCGGGATTTCTGCACCAAGTGCCTGCCCTATGTGGATGTGCTGTTCGGCATTGAACCGTATCATCTGTGGAAAGATGAAGAGGACCGTTCCAAGGGCGACTGGAAAGACGGCGTGCCCCTGCAGCCCAGCTACGAGCAGCAGGACGAGGTGTTCCAGCACTTCATTGAGCGCTATCCCAACATCAAGTGCCTGGCCCGCCATGTGCGCTACGCCCATTCCGGCTCTGAGAACAGCCTGAAAGCCTTTATGTGGTACGAAGGCCATACCTTCGAGAGCAAACTCTTTACCTTCAACATTCTGGACCGTGTGGGCGGCGGCGACGCTTTCGCCAGCGGCCTGATCTACGCCATGATTCACCAGTACCGTCCCATGGATATGATCAACTTTGCCGTGGCGTCCAGCGCCATCAAGCATACCATCCACGGTGACGCCAACATCACCGACGATGCCCAGAGCATCCGTGACCTGATGAATATGAGTTACGACATCAAGCGCTGAGGGACGTTCGCTTCCGGCGCAGCGGCTCCGTGCCGTTCCCGAAATATCGGGCGCGGTGCGGAGCTTTTTTCAACCAAAGGAGGAATTCCGGTGGAATATATTGTTCTGGATTACGGTGCCAAAGGCGACGGCAGCACCAACGATGCTCCATCCATTCAAAAAGCGTTGGATGCCTGTGCGGCAAACGGCGGCGGCCGGGTGATTCTGCCCGGCGGGCATGTGTACAGCTGCGGCACCATCTTTCTGCGCAGCAATGTGGAACTGTATCTGGAATCCGGCGCGGTACTCAAGGCCTGCGCCGACCCGGCGGCGTTCTGCTCCCGCCATGCCGACCAAAAAACGGCGGAGCAGATTCCGTATTACGAAAACTGTGATTATGACGGGGAACCGCCCCGCTGCTTTGTGGTGGCGCAGGAGGCGGAAAACGTCCGTGTCTCCGGTTTCGGCAGCATCGATGGCTCGGAAGAAAACTATTACGGCGAACAGACCAACGATTTCATCGAGGGCACCTATTATCCCCGGGTCCCGCTGCTCATGCTGTACAAGGTGCAGCATCTGAGCATCACCGGCGTTACTCTGACACGCAGTGCCTTCTGGACCGTGCACATGGTGGGCTGCAGCGATGTGCTGATCGACGGCATTCGCATCCTGAACAACACCCGTATGGTCAACTGTGACGGCATCGACCCGGACCATTGCCGGAATGTGCGCATCTGCAACTGCCATATTGAATCGGCCGATGACTGCATTGTGCTGAAAAATACCGGCAAGTATACCGACCTGGGGCCCTGCGAGAATATCGTGGTCAGCAACTGCACCCTGATGTCCACCAGTGCGGCTCTGAAAATCGGTACCGAGAGCGAGTCCGACTTCCGCAGCATTTCGGTCAGCAACTGTGTCATCAGCGGGACGAACCGCGGCATTTCCCTGCAGCTGCGGGACAAGGGCAACATCGAGGATGTGGTCTTTTCCAATATCCACATCCGCACCCGCCGGTTCGGGGAACACTGGTGGGGCAAGGCGGAACCTGTCACCATCACGGTTCTGCCCCGGCATGAAGGGACCACGGTGGGGACCGTCCGCAATGTCCATTTTGAGAACATCAATTGTGACGGAGAAAACGGGATTTTCCTGTATGCCGAAGAACCCGGCATGCTGCAGGATGTGAGCTTCCGCCGGGTGCGGGTGCGCCTGCGCAAAACCAGCCGCTGGCCGGCCGGCAGCTGGGACCTGCGCCCCTGTGCCGGGCAAAGCGTCCGCCCGGCCAAAGTGTACGGCTTTGCCTGCGTCAACGGACAAAACATCCGCCGGGAAGACCTGCGGGTGGAATGTGAGCAAAGCATGCAGCCCTGGTATGGCGGCGAAACCTGCCTGCAGAACACCCAGGAAAACTGATACAAAAAGACCGGGAAACCAACGGGCTTCCCGGTCTTTTTTCGTGGGCTTTATTCGGTTTCGGAAGGCTCGTTCCGTCCTTCTTCCTCGTCACGGTCCCGTTTGCGGCGCTTGCGGCGGGAATCTTCCTCCTCCGGGGCGGGCGCAGGCGTGATTTTGCGAACGATCGCCCACAGGATCTTCCGGTCCTCGATGGTCTGCACATCAAACTGCAGGCCGCACACTTTCACGGTGGGGGTGGTGCCGTCTTCCGGGATACTGGGCAGGCAGCTCAGGATCATGCCGGCTACGGTATCGTAATCCCGTTCTTCCGGCAGCTCAAAGTCCACTTCTTCAGCAAAATCTTCCACCCGCATGGAGCCGGCCACCCGCCAGACGCCTTCACCCACCTGGGTCAGGTCCTGGGGCTCGGCAGGGTCGAATTCGTCAAAAATGTCGCCCACGATTTCCTCCAGCAAGTCCTCAATGGTGATGATGCCGGCGGTGCCGCCGTACTCATCCACCACCACGGCCAGATGCTGCTTCTGGGCCTGCATATCCTTGAACAGCTGGTCGGCATGGACACTTTCCGGCACGAAGTAGGCCGGACGCAGCAGGTCTTTCAGCGGGCGGGGCTCTTTCTCCTGCAGATTCAGCAGGAAGTCCCGGGCATTCAGGATGCCGCAGATGTCGTTGATGTCTTCCTCATAGACAGGATAACGGCTCAGACCGGTGCTGCGGATGGTTTCCATGATCTCCTCGTTGCTGTCCTCCAGGGAGAAGGCCGTCACGTCCGGTTCGGGGGTCATGGCGTTGCTGGCGGTGGTGTCGCCGAAGTCGAACACGTTCTCGATCCACTCCTGCTCATCCTGGTCGATGGTGCCCTGCTCACCGCTGGACTCCACCATCAGGCGCAGGTCTTCCTCGCTGGCCACACCGTCCTCGGCTTCGGTCTTCATACCCAGCAGACGCAGGGAACCGTTGGTGCACAGGTCCAGCAGAGCCGTCATGGGCGCAAACACCACGCTGACCACCCGCAGTACTTTGATGGCGGGCACGGCAAACATCATGGGCTTCTGCATGGCCACACGTTTGGGGACCATCTCACCAAAGGCGATGGAGAAGAAAGAGATGATGATGGTCACCACCACGGTGGAAATGACGCCGACCACCCCGGCGGGCAGGGGAAGACCCAGGGTGTTGAGCAGGAAATGATCCAGATACCCCGAGAAGTTTTCGGTACCGAAAGCAGCGGACATGAACCCGGACAGGGTGATGGCCACCTGGATGCCGGACAGGAAGCTGTTGGGGTTTTCCACGGCTTTCAGCAGGGCAGCGGCAGTTTTGTCGCCGTCCTCCGCCTGCTTGGACAACTTGATGGGGGACAGGGAAAGAAACGCAATTTCAGACCCTGCAAAAAAGGCATTGAGCAGGATGAAAACCACCTGCAGCAATATTTGGGCGGGAAGATTTTCCACGGATGAAACACTCCTTCAATTTCAGTCAGAATCAATATATAAGGTATAACCATATTTTGTGCAGCAAAAAAAGGCAGAGCCCGGTGCCACAGGGGACACAGGCTTTGCCTTTGCTATTCGCAATCATTCATTTTTCGTCGCGGATTACCGTCACCGTCGGCGTTCATAGAAAATGAATTTCCTTTCTGTTGGAACGGGGCCGCAAAGCCCCTGACACAAAACATATAATAAGCATAACTATACTGCAAAAGGGCGTGCCTGTCAAGCAAGGGGCATTTTGCGGCGCCATGGTTGAAATTACCCGCCCAATCGGGTATACTATTTTGTAATATATTGGAATCTCTGTGCCGGGCGCATGCCGCCCGTGCCTTCTTAAAAAAGGAGAACTGCTTTATGTCGCATACTGTTCTTGTTACCGGTGCCGACGGTTTTATCGGCAGCCATCTGGCCGAAGAACTGGTCAAGCGCGGCGAAAAGGTCCGTGCCTTCTGCCTGTACAACTCTTTCGGCAGCCTGGGCTGGATTGATACCCTGCCGCCGGAGATCCGCAACGAAATGGACATCTTCATGGGGGACATCCGGGACCCCAACGGCGTACGCACCGCCATGCGCGGACAGGAGCGGGTGTTCCATCTGGCGGCCCTTATCGCTATTCCGTTCTCCTACCACAGCCCGGACAGCTATGTGGACACCAACATCAAAGGCACTCTGAACGTGCTCAACGCCGCCCGTGAGCTGGATACCGCCCGTATCATGGTCACCTCCACCAGCGAAGTCTACGGCACCGCCCAGTATGTGCCCATCGACGAGAAGCATCCCTTCCAGGGGCAGAGCCCCTATTCGGCCACCAAGATCGGCGCCGACCGCCTGGCCGAAAGCTTCTACCGCAGCTTCAACCTGCCGGTGTCCATCGTGCGTCCCTTCAACACCTACGGCCCGCGTCAGTCCGGCCGTGCCATCATTCCCACCATTATCACCCAGCTGCTGGCCGGTCAGACCGAGATCCGTCTGGGCAATCTGACCCCCACCCGGGACTTCAACTACGTCAAGGATACCGCCGCCGGCTTCATGGCTATTGCGGACTGCGACGCCGCCATCGGCCGCGAGTTGAACATCGCCACCGGTGTGGAGCATTCCATCGGCGACCTGGCCAACGAGCTGATCGCCCAGATCAACCCCAACGCCAAAATCGTCTGCGAAGCCGAACGCCTGCGCCCCGAAAAGAGCGAGGTCAACCGTCTGCTGGGCGATTCCACCCAGCTGCGCCAGCTCACCGGCTGGGCGCCCAAGTACACCTTTGAACAGGGCCTGGCCGAAACCATCGAGTTCCTGCGCGGCCATCTTGATTCGTATAAAATCGGACAGTATATCCTGTAATTGTCCGCCCACAGGGGCCGTCGGAGCCTGGGGCACGGCATGTCTGCCGGTCCGCTGCAGCCGCTTCCGGCGGCCCGATTGTATTATAGTAGGAGTTTCCGCTTGATGAAGGAACCGAACAAGAATAAAAGCCTGCTCTCCCACCCAGGTTTCCGCTGGGGGCTGGCGGCCGCTGCGGCGGTTGTCGTTGGCGTGTTGTGGGCATACTACTGGCGGGTGTTTTTCTATCTGGACAGCCGGGTTTCTCCGCTGGTGCCCACTCTGGGCTGTGTGGCCCTGTGCCTGCTGGTGGTGCTGGCTGCGGCGGGACTGCGCCGCCTGCGTACTCTGCCCGCCAAAGGCGCCGTCTGCCTGCTGCTGTGCGGAGCACTGTTCTGCTTTGCCAATCCGCCGCTGCAAACGCCGGATGAAACCGACCACTATCTGCGTACCTACGCCATCTCTATGGGCCGGTTCGATTTTGATTACGACCGTACCTACCCGGATGACGTGGCAGCCCTTGTGAAGGCATTCCCCGGCGGATGGGTGAATGCTCACACCTCAGTGGGCGTGGGCACCGACCCCGACACCGGGGAGGAAAAGCCTTACGACACCGCCGGCTATGCCCTCAAACAGTACGGCAGCGACGGAGCTATCGAGAGCATCACCGACAGCTTCGCACAGTATTTTGCCACGAAAGATACCCCGGCAGAAGACCCGGTGCATGAGCCGGTGAGCTTCCTGATCCTGCCCTTTGTGCCGGGCGCCATCGGTATGGCGGTGGCACGGCTGCTGGGATTCGACGCGCTGGGCTGCCTGTACGGCGGCCGCCTGGGCAACCTGCTGGCATACACGGCCATCTGCTGGCTGGCATTGCGCCAGGCACAGAAATACCACCCCGCGCTGCTGGGCGTCATGCTGCTGCCGCTGTCTTTGTTCATGGGCGGTTCGCTGAGCTATGATGCTACCTTGCTGGCCTGCTATTACCTGATGATTTCGCTGCTGCTGCGGGACGAATGGACCACAAAAACGGCAGGAATGTATCTGGGGGCCTGCCTGTTTGTCAGCGTGGCCAAACCGTACCTGAACCTGTTGTGGGTGGTCCTGTTCCTGCTGGTGCCGCTGCGTGCCTGGCACGCCAAAGGACGCCGCTGGCACTGGGCCCTGGGGGCGTTGGCGGGCAGTCTGGCCGTGACTATGGCCACCGAAACCTACGGCCGCGTGCTGCGGTACCACTATCCCGTCATTGCCCGGCAGGGGGGAGAGGCTGTCAGCGGTATGGAACAGCTGCTGTTTGTGCTGTCCAATCCGCTGCGCAGCGTAGCCACCTTCTGGGGGACCCTGTGCGAGAATGAATTCTTCATCGGGCAGCTGGGCCTGTTCGGCTGGAAAGATATGCCCGTTCAGGCACTGAATCTGCTGGGACCGGTCGTGCTGCTGGTTGCCGCATTGCTGTGCGCACCGCAGACGCCTGCCCTGGGCCGCCGCCGCTGTGCCGGCCTGGGTGTGTTTGCAGTGGTCTATGCTTTGGGTGCCATTGCCGCCATGTATATCACCTACACGCCGGTGGCCATGGTCCGCGTGGTAGGGCTGCAGGCCCGGTACTTCCTGCCGGTGTTCCTGATTCTGACCCTGCTGGCCGCCCCCTTGCTGCGCCATATGCTGGCCCCGGCGGTGTCCACAGAACGGGCCGAGCGCCTGGCTGTGCCGCTGTTTGCCGCCCATGCCCTGTTTGGGGCAGTGCTGCTGTTCCAGCATTACTATGTGGGGCCGTTTTACACCATCCAGCTGTAAGGGAAAAGTACCGTGCCCCGGTTGCTTTTCACGAAGAAAGGACTTGCCCTATGCCGTTGATACCCATTTTGACCGGCCTGATCGCGCTGGCGTTCCTGGGGGCTTTCTGCATCTGTTTTTCCGCCTGCACGCGGTATGATGCCGCCTTGCTGCCGCTGCCGACCTTGTGCGGCGCGGTGGTGGTGCTGTATATCTCGGCACTGCCCGGTATGCTGCATGTGGGGCTGTTTGCGGTCATCGCCATTTTGCTGGCAGGCGGCGTATACTGCGGCGTCCGTGCCGGTGCCCGGGCCATCCGGGACGCCATGGGCAGCGCCGGTTTCTGGCTGTTCCTGGGCGGTGCCGCCTTCCTGTGGGTGCTGTTCGGAATCTTGCAGCCCATGTTCACCCAGTGGGATGAGTTTACCGCCTGGGGCCTGGCTCCCAAGATGGTGGCCGAGCGTTCCGCCCTGTATGTGGCGGACCCGGTCAATTTGACCGCTTCCTTTACCTACCCGGCCACCAGTTTGCTTTCCTACCTGTTCCAGCGCACGCCGGGCCAGTTCTCCGAATGGCAGTGCCTGGCCGCTATCGACATTCTGGCTCTGGCCGCCCTGGCCCCGGCCACTGTGCTGCCCCGTGCCCGCTGGGCGCAGGGGGTGTTGGTCTTTGCGGTGGGGGCGGTGTTGCCCTTCTTCTTCAGCACGGCCTCCATCGGCACCGCCAGTACGGTGTATCAGAACGCTATGGCGGACCTGCCGCTGGCTGCGTTGTTCGGCGGCAGCCTGTGCCTGTACTACGCCGGGGGCGGACGCCGCAGCTGCTTTTATGCCACGGCGCTGCCGCTGGCCATGCTGGCCATGACCAAGGACATCGGCATGGCCTATGGCCTGATTGCTGTGTTTGTGATCGGCATCGACCAGCTGTTCGGTACGCCCTATGAGGCCTCCATCTCCCACAGACGGCAGGTGGTCGGTCGGTTTGTCCGCACGGTGGTGCTGGCCGTTCCGGTGCTGGTCGTGTTCCTCAGCTGGAGCCGGTATACCGCCGCGGTGGCGCCCTCTTCCGGCGCTGCCACCGTGGGCAGCAACCAGATGGGCTACGGTGCTGTGCTGACAGGCGGCATCCGGCAGCTGCTGGGCATCGGGCGGGAACCCCGCTTCGCCCAGATCATGCAGGCTATGGGGGAGGCTTTCTTCACCCGCCGCGTTTGCCTCATCGGTGCGCCGGTCATGGTGGTGGCCCTGGTGCTGGTCATCACGGTAGCCGCCGCCGTCAGCGCGCCCAAGGGATCGGCCCGCCGCCGGGTCATCGCCTCCTTCCTGGCTATGGCTTTCTGCTTCGCGGCCCTGTATGTGTTCCACCTGATTCTGTATTTCTACAACTTCTCCGAGGCCGAAGGCAGTGCCCTCAAGGATTATGAGCGCTACCTGGGCCCCTATCTGCAGGGATGGGTGCTGGTGTCCTTCTGCCTGCTGGGACAGGCAGCCAGTGTTGCGCCGGTGAAAGCCTGGCCTCGCCGCGTGGGTGCGGCTGTGCTGGCCCTGGGGACCGCCGGTGTGCTGGGGATATTTGCCTGGCGCGGCGTGCCCACTGCCGGATTCTGGACCCGGGCGGACAGCGTCTATTCCATCCGTACCGATGTGAAAGAACGGGCCTCCGTCATGAATGAAGTCCTGGACTGGGGGGACCGGGTCCTGGTCATCAGCCAGGGCGACGACGCCACCCGCTGGTACTACTACAAATACGAGCTTACCGCCAAGGTGGTCAATGGTTACGGCGGCGTCTGGTGGGGTGACGGCGATTACTCCAACCGCTGGGATTCCGATTTCATGAACCTGGTGGAAAGCCTGAACTGGGATTTGTACGAGCATGAAGCCGTCTGCTCGGTCAACTCTCTGGAAGCCTATATGGAAGAAAAGAACTGCGATTATCTGGTGCTGGATCGGGCCGACGATTACCTGGAACGGGATTTCAGCGCCCGGTTTGAGGGCGGTATCACTGCCGGACAGCCGGCGACCCTGTACCGCTTCATGGGCAGCGATGCCGAATATGCCTTTGTGCCGGTGGCCGTGGCAGAAAGCGGGGTGATGCAATGAAACGCAACTCTGCTCCCGACCGGTGGACGCTGGTGTTCCAACCCCGCCGCCTGCTGGGCCTGTGTTATGCCCTGGCTGTCATGCTGTGGCTGGTGTATGCGCTTCTTGGCAGCGCCCTGATGCTGCGCCACAAGATGGACGGCACCATGCGCCAGCAGACTCTGACGCCTGCGGACCTGACGTATGAGAGCTTCCGCAACTATGACGATGACCCCTGGAGCACCGCCCCCGATGACCGGGAAAACTGGTATCTGTCCACCGATAACGACCCTCACATTCTTTGGACCGGGGACGCCTATGTGGAAACGGTGCGCCTGCAGGTGGAACAGCTGCTGCCTCCGGGCAGCGTAACGCTGTATTACCTCAAACCGGGCCAGACCGATTACAGCGAAACCCAGAAAGTCTATGCCTGGCAGGACGAGGATGGCAGCTATGTGTTTGACCTGGGCGGTGTCACCGTCACCGGGCTGCGCATCGACCCCGACAGTGTGGGCGGTGTGCCCACCCGCCTGACCGGGGTGGAACTCAATCCGCCGGTGGCCTGGTACTGGCGTTTGGTGCCTGATGGCGGGCAGTGGCTTCTGCTGCTGTTCGCACCCGCGGTGGCAGCGGCTTTCCTGTCCCTGCTGCGCCAGATCGTGCGCGGCGTATAAATTGTAAACCGTTTTGGCCGGACCTGCCTTTTGGGAGCAGGTCCGGCACTTTTTTTGCCGGATTCTGTAACACAAAGGCGCGGAAAGGGACATATAGACAAAGAGCAGGAAAGGAGGCCAGACACCGCCGTGAAGATGATGGAAGAACTGTACACCGCCTACCGCGACGATGTCTACCGCTACCTGGTCAGCCTGACCCACGACCCGGTCCGGGCGGAGGACCTGCTCAGCGAAACATTCCTGCAGGCGTTGCAGAGCATCGACCGGTTCGAGGCCCGCTCGGGGGAGAAGACCTGGCTGTTCGGCATTGCCCGGCATCTGTGGCTGCAGGACCTGCGCCGGCAGCGTCCCACCGTCTGTTATGACGACCTGCTGGGGTTGTATGTGGAGGACTCCCTGCCCGATACTGCCGTGCAGCGGGAACTGCTGGCGCGCATCCGGGCACTGCTGGCCCAAAAAGATGAGCGTACCCGGCGGGTGGTGGCGCTGCGGGTGCAGGGCATCCCTTACGACCGCATCGCCGCGGAACTGGGCATCAGCCCGGGGTCGGCCCGGGTCATCGACTGCCGGGCCCGCCACTGGCTCAAGGAAACTTTGCAAAAGGAGGGGTTGCTGTGACCCACGAACATGACCTGCCCTGTGATATCTGCCGCGACCTGCTGCCTTTGGTGCGGGACGGCGTGGCCAGCGAGGCATCCCGCCGGGCGGTGGAGGAACATGTGGCCCATTGTGAGGCCTGCCGGGAACTCTGGGACGAGGAAGCCCCGCCGCCGCTCCTACACCGGGAACAGGTGCTGGGGCGTATCCGCCGCCGTCTGTACGCCTGGCAGGGGGCTATGACCGCCGCCGGGCTGATCCTAGGCATGGTTCTGGCCAACACCGGGCAGGCGGGGTACAATATCCTGCTGCTGCCGGTCCTTGGGGCTGCGGTGCAGTGGCTTTCCCCCCGGCGGGCGCGCTGGCTGCCGCTGCTGGTCTGGGGGCTGATCACGGCTGTGACCTTGTGTCCCAATGCCCACTATCTGTTAGGCCGCCTTGCTGAGGGCGATTGGTACAACTTCTTCGCCATTTTGGGCCTGAGTATTCTGTACGGCCTTTTGTTTGGCGCTTTGTGTGCTCTGGGCACGTTGGCTGCTGCTCTATTCCGCTATGCACTGAGAAAGGAGGACCCCCATGACGCATTGGAAGAAGACATCCGCCAGGACCCCTGAACAACCCCGCACCAAAGGCCGCCGTGCCGCAGCCCTGGCAGGCGGTATCCTGATTGTGCTGCTGATCCTGTTTGTGGCCGGTTATGTGCTGGGGGACCCTGTCAGCCTGGCCTGGGCCCGGCACCACGCCATGGACTACGCCAATGAACAGTGGCCCGGCAACAATTTTACCGCTGTTTATGCCTATAACGAGATGGGATACCGCTACCGGGTGCGGGTGCAGTCCATGACCAGCCAGGACACCAGCTTTGACGTGGAGCTTTCCTGGGGTGTGGTGCGCAGCACCACCTATGAGCAGGATGTGACCGGCCTGAGCAACACCCAGGTGCGTATCACCGAAGCCGCCCGGCAGGACATGACCACGGCGCTGAACAATGCAGGGATGAACCCGGACTGGCTGGATGTACAGCCCGGCAAAGGCTGGGAAAGTACCCCGGAGGATTGGGGGCTTATGTTGGATATGCCCTACGATCCCGGTAACCTGCCACCCCTCACTGCCAGTTTCTACCTGGTCTACACCGACCGCCTGCCCACTGAAGCTGACGCCAACGCCCTGCTCAAAAATGCCAAAGCCGCTTTTGACGCGGCAGGCCTGGACATTGCCTACTATAAGGGGTATCTGGTATATTCCGGCGGGAAAAAATACGAACATGATATCAACCTGGGTCCGCTGACCGCCGCGGAAGTGGACGCCCTGCCCTGACAAAAGGAAAAAGCCCTCTGCCGTTGGCTGGCAGAGGGCCTTGTCTTTTTTATTGCGTTTTTTCCTCTTCCGGGCGGCTGACCGGTACGCCCCGGTGCTCCACCGGGGTGGAAAATACGATCTGGGTGCGGGTGCGCCCGTACTGCTGCAGCTGGTTGATGAAGGCGTCCAGCTCCTGGGTGGTAGCGAACAGCACCTCAATGAGCATGCTGTAATCCCCGGTCACGCAGCAGCATTCCACCACCTGGGGGCAGGCCTGAATGTAGGGGTAAAATTCCGGCTTGCGCTGGGGGTCCATATCCAGATTGATGAAGGCCTTGACCAGATACCCCATCTTCACCGCGTCCACCTGGGCCTGGTATCCGGTCAGGCAGCCGTCCTTTTCCAGCCGGGCAATGCGGGCGGACACGGCAGGGGAGGACAGAAACACCTGATCGGCAATCTGTTTCAAAGGCGCGCGGGCGTCCCGCTGCAAAATATCGATGATTTTGCGGTCAATATGGTCCATCCGTAAAAACCTCCCGGCTTCACTTAACTATATTCGGCATTGTACCATAGAATTCAAAAAAGGTAAAGCTGCCGACCAAATATTGTTAAGGAAGAGCCGGGAAATCTATCAGTGGGGAATATAGTTCATGGCGTTGACCCGGGTACCGTTGATGCGCAGCTCCAGGTGCAGGTGATAGCCGCCGTTTTTGCCGCTGACATCCCCGGTGTTGCCCACATACCCGATGACCTGTCCCTTGGTGACCGTCTGGCCTTCGCTCACGGCAATGGAGGACATGTGCGCGTACAAAGTGGCGTAGTTGTTGCCGTCATCGGCGGTGCCGTGGCTGATCTGGACACAGTTGCCGTAACTGGTCATAGCCCGGGCGGCGCTTACCACGCCGTCCGCCACCGCGTAGATGGGCGTACCCTTGGCGGCCGGAAAATCCGTGCCGCCGTGGGGGGAACCGTCAATGCCGTCCGGGTCCCCGAAATTGCAGCTGATGCTCATGCCGGGGGTCAGGGCACAGCCGAAATCCAGGCTGCAATACAGCGTGGGGGTGGTGTATTTGTTGTTCTGGCTCTTGGCGTAGGCATCCAGCTCGGCAGTGGCCTGCTGATAGGCTTTCTTGGCCTCTTCGGTGATTTGGGCCTGGGCCTCGGCTTCAGCCTGCTGCTGGTCCAGGTCGGCGTTGGCCTCCATCAGGGCGTCGGCCAGCTGGTCAGAAGTAGCCTGCAGGGTATCTTCCGTGGTTTGCAGCTGGTCCCGGGCTGCTTCGGCCTTGTCGGCGGCTGCCTGGGCCTGTTCCCGGGCCTCCTCCAGCTCGGCGGCTTCGGCGTCCAGCTGGGTCAGCACCTCGGTGTTTTTGTCGTTGATATCGGTCAGTGCCTGGGCAAAGTTCAGCAGCTGGAACAGGTTGGTGACCTGGCTCAGAATCGAAAGGCTGCCGTTGTAATGCAGCTGCTGCATGGCGGCCAGCTGTTCCTTGGATTCCTCCCAGCGGGTGTCGTATTCGGCCTGCTTTTGCTCCAGGGCCGCTTGGGCGGCTTCCGCTTCGCCCTGGGCTGCGTCCAGTTGGGTCTGGGCATCGGTCAGGGCCGCATACACCGTGCTCAGCTGGGCAGAGATCTGGTCGGACTTGCTGTTCAGATCACTGATCTGTTCCGCCGTTTCCTTGGCCTGGTTTTCCAGATCTTCCTGCTTCTGGGCAGCTTCGTCGTAGGCTTTCTTGGCGTCGTCCGCCTGCTGCTGCAGTTCCTGCTGGGTGGCCGCAAAGGCGGAAAAACGGGAACCGAACAGACTGAAGGTGATACAAAAGGACAGCGCTGCGGCCCAGAATACGGTAATTTTACGATGGTATTGCTTCATTGTAATGCGTTCCTCATGACAGCCAGCGCTGCGGATCGACCGACTGGCCATCCAGCAGCACGGAAAAATGCAGATGCGGGCCGGTGGCAAAACCGGTGCTGCCCACTTGTCCGATGGTCTGCCCGGCATTCACAAGCTGCCCCATCAGAACAGAAGGCTTGCTCTGCAGATGGGAATACATGGTGAGCAGGGGCTGGTCGGCATCGTTGCTGCCGTGCCCCAGCACCACCGTCCAGCCGTATGTATCGTCCCAGCCGGTAAATAGGACGATGCCGTTGGCGGCGGCCAGCGCATCGGTCCCTTCCGGCTGTTTCAGGTCCAGACCTTCATGCCTGTCCGGATCATATGTACAGGTGATTTTACTGTCTTCGGGCAGAGGATAAGCCAGGGTATCCGGAGATTTAATTACGATGGCCCGCCTGGCGATGGCGTTGGAGATGACGGGGGCTTCCAGCAGTGCGGGCAGCAGCAATCCCTGCTCTGCCGCCAGCACAGGAATGGTTTCGGTATAGGGCAGATACATGGTAGGAGCCAGCAGGGTGTCTTCACAGTGCAGCTCAAAATGCAGCGCCAGGCCGGTGGTGTTGCCGGTGCTGCCTACCGTTCCGATCTGCTCGCCCTGGGCCACGGTCTGACCTTCCTCTACCAGGATATCGGCCAGATGTGCGTACAGCGTGTACCAGTGGTGTCCCTGTTCGTCCGCACCATGGTCGATCATGATGTAGTTGCCGTAGCTGTAATGGTACCGGGCAACGGTTACGGTACCGCCTGCGGCTGCCAGTACCGGTTCACCGGCTTCAGCGGCAATGTCATCGCCCTTATGATAGGGCCCCATCATCCGGGAGTAATACCGGTACTCGGACAAAGGCAGAATGAACCCTCCCACCGGGTCAAAAACGCCGTCTTCCGCCGCACTGCTCTGTACAGCGGCGTCATCCGGAAGGGAAATGTCCTCCGGTGCGGGCAGCGCTTCTGCGGCCGGTGCGGAAGTAGAGGCGGAAACGCTCTCGGTGGGGTCTGCTTCCTGTGCCAGGGTGGGCCGTGCCAGCAGCAGGGCGGCGGCCAGCCCGGCCACCACCACGCAGACGCCCAGCATCACCTTGCCGGGGGCGCGGTAGCGCAGAGCGTGCAGAATGCGCTGCCCGGCTCCCGGTGCACCGAAAGCCAGGGCACCGTCGGGGGCACGCATGGTGGCGTAGCGCAGCAGACTTTCACAGTACTGGCTGCGCTGGGCTGTGGTGCATCCATGCACGGCGGCTTCGTCGCAGGCACATTCCATGCTGTGCTCAAACTGGGCAAAGGCCAGCCAAGCCAGAGGGTTCCACCAGTGCAGGCAGACCACCAGATAATACAAAGGCTTGGTCAGGCAGTCGCCCCGGCGAATGTGGGTACGCTCGTGGAGCAGCACCGCCCGGCGGGCTTCCCCCTGCAGGTCGGCGGGCAGATAGATTCGCGGATGTACCACCCCCAGGGTGAAGGGCGTCGTCACTTCCGGGCAGGTATAGCAGCCATCCTCCGTTTTGCAGGCCAGGGCTACCCGGCGGCGCAGACGAATACCGGAAATACCGGCCCGCGCCAGACAGACGATGGTGCCGGCCGCCCAGACCGTTCCCAGCAGCAGGACCCAGTCTATGACGAGCGTTTTGCTTTCAGCGGAAGGTGTCAGCTCCAGTCCGGCCAGGTCCAGCACATGAACGGCCTGTTCGGCTGCCTGGGCGGGGGTACTTTCCTGCATTGTTTCGGCTGCGGCAGCCAACTGCTGCAAAGGCTCACTTTTGGGTTGGGGCAGTGTGACGGGAAACAGCCCGCCCGGCACCGCAAAACGCAGCCCCACTGCCAGCCACAGCACGCACAGCAGCCAGCCGGGAGCCCGGGCCCGCCGCAGCAGGGCACAGACAGCCAGGGCGGCCAAAGCCGCCGCTGCGCCGCCGATACCGGCTGTGAGCAGGGACCATAAGAAATCGGTCATTGTCCGTCCTCCTGTTCGGTGCGGGCTGCATCCAGCATGGCCCGGATCTCGGCGGCTTCGGCCTTGGTGATGGGCTTTTCGTTCAGAAAGGCAGCCACAAAACGGGGCAGGCTGCCGCCGAACGTCCGGTCCACCACAGCGGTACTTTCCTGCTGCTGTACGGCGCTCTGCTTGACCAGAGAGCTGACCATACCGCCGTCATTCTGCAGGATGCCGCGCTCACACAACTTTTTCAACACGGTGTAGGTGGTACTTTTCTTCCAACCCAGGGCGTCGGCCGCCAGGCGTACCAGCTGCCCGCTGGGCAGAGGCTCATTTTCCCATACAAGGGTGGCAAAACGGTATTCGCCTTCGGCCAGGCGCAGCATCTTTTCCATGAAAGTAAGACCTCATTTCGTGATGGTGTACTGAACCAGACGCCAAAATTCCGGCGCAGGTCGGTGTGATTTGGCTGGTCTATTCAAATAGACTTTTGCTTGCTATCACTGTATCACGCTGCTATGGGCACTGTCAAGCCTGCCCGGAATCCAAAAACCAAAAAATCAAGCTGTCCATGGGAGCACAGTTGTGATATAATCGGACGTAAGCAACCAAAAGGAGATAAATCCATGAAACATATTCTGCTTCTCGCCACCGGCGGTACCATTGCCAGCCGGCCCACTGCGGCAGGCGGTCTGGCCCCCATGATCACCTCCGATGAACTGCTGGCCTGCGTGCCGGAACTGGCTGGGGTCTGCCATATTGATGCTGTGCAGCTGTTCAACCTGGACTCCACCAGTGTGGGGCCGGAACAGTGGACCCAGATCGCCGCCGAGGTCCGCCGCCGCTACGATGACTACGACGGGTTTGTGATCACCCATGGCACCGATACCATGGCCTATACCGCAGCGGCGCTCTCTTACATGATTCAGCAGAGCCCCAAACCGGTGGTGCTGACCGGCAGCCAGAAATCCATCTACAACCGGGATACCGACGCCCGCAACAACCTGTACCGGGCAGTGCTGTATGCCTGCCATGATTCGGCCTGGGGCGTGCAGTTGGTCTTTGACGGCAAGGTCATTCTGGGGACCCGGGCGCGCAAGACCCGCACCAAGAGCTTCAATGCTTTTTCCAGCATTGATTATCCTGATACTGCCGAGTTCCGGGACCTGCGGCTGATTCCGTTCCTGCCGCGCCCGCAGAGCTATGGACAGGTCCGCTTTTATGAAAAACTGGACCCGGCGGTGTTTGTGCTGCGGCTGATTCCGGGCATGCGGGCGGATATCATTCCACTGTTGGCCGGTCACTGCAAGGCATTGATTCTGGAAAGCTTCGGTGTGGGCGGTCTGCCCGGCGGCGATGATGGCGAACTGTTTGCGGCCGTGCGGGACTGGTGCGCCGCCGGGCGCCTGGTGGTGTTTACCACCCAGGTCCCCCATGAGGGCAGCGACCTGGCCGTTTATGAGGTGGGCCGTGCCGCCAAGGCCTTGCCCGGTGTGCTGGAAGCCCGGGATATGACGCCGGAAGCGGCTGCCGTCAAGCTGATGTGGGCACTGGGGCAGGCAAGCGACAGGGAAGAGGTTTCCCGGCTGTTCCTGACGCCCGTCCAGTTTGACGTGGTCTGATGACCGGAACAGAAATATAAAAAGAAAACCCCGCAGAGCTCGAGGAACTGACCACGAACTCTGCGGGGTATTTTGCTGTATGCATATTAAAGTGTCCTATCTGGCGCGCAGTGCGCTTTTACGGTACCGCAGCGGGCTTTGCCCCACCATGGCCGTGAACCGCGTGGAAAAATTGCTCTCGTCGCCAAAACCCACCTGATGGGCGATGGCACCAACGGGCAGGTCGGTCTGAGCCAGCAGTTCTTTGGCTCGGGTGATGCGGTAGCACAGCAGAAAGTTATACGGCGTGGTCCCCATATACTGGCGGAACAGGCGCAGAAAATAACTCTTGCTGATGTGGGCGCTGGCCAGCAGCTCATCCAGACACAGGGATTCGGCATAGTGGGCACGGATGTGCGCCACGGCCTCGTCAATCATCCTGCGGTTGGCGGTGGCTGCGTCGGCAGCCAGCTGGTGCTGCGCCATGGCAGCCAGCAGGCGGTGCAGGACCAGCGCGGTGGAAATGGCACTGTCGGCGGTTTCGGTTTCCATGTTGTCCAGCAGTTCGGCAAACAGGGCCTGTGCTTCCGGCAGAGCCACGGCACAGGGGTGCTTTTCCGGGCACAGGACCGAAGCCAGCGCGTGCACTCCGGTGCCCTCAACCAGAGCCCAGTAATGGTGCCAGCAGCTTTGTCCCGGGGCAGTGCCGTAATTTTGGGGTGTGCGGCAGTCCAGAAGCAGCGCGCATCCCGGACCCAGCGTCACCTGTGTGTCATTCTGCTCAATCAGGCCGGCGCCCTCCAGCGTGTAGAGCAGAAGATACGATTCTTTGTCGGTGCGGGCGGTGGCAAACCGTTCCCGGCCGTAAAACAGGCCGGCCTCGGTGCAGAAATATGGCTGGGCAAGCGCCGCGGCACCGGGCGTGGTCCGAAGCCACCGGCTGCGCGGCTCCACGTCCATGTTGAAGGTCAACATTTTCCCAATCACTTCCTTCCCGTGCGTGGAAGGCGGCTGCGCTGCTGCCGCACACACCACACAGCAGAATATTCACAAAAACAGAAAGCCCCCTGCAACAGAAACCCTCTGGCTGTGCCTTTAAACTGGTAAAGTGCAAGAAAATATTTTACAAAGACAGGGCAGTACAGAAAACCGACCCTGTTACTTTTGTATGCCGATTATCGTTTTATATCCTATATTTTACCAAAAATGTACGAAATATGCAAACCCATCCGGGACTGCACAGACTTTTTTGTTTATTTTTTCTGCGGCGTGATTTGTTTTTTGTGCAGGCCCCTTGTCATGGTTACGAATTTACGCTATAATCGTAAGAAATAATTACCGTGCCGTTTTCTGCCCCTTTGGGATGGGCGGGCGCACTGCGAAACAGGAGTTATAACTATGAAAGGTATCATCCTTGCCGGCGGCGCCGGTACACGCTTGTACCCCCTGACCATGGTCACTTCCAAGCAGCTGCTGCCTGTCTATGACAAGCCCATGATCTACTATCCGCTTTCCACTCTGATGCTGGCGGGCATTCAGGACATCCTGATCATCTCTACCCCCACCGATACCCCGCGCTTTGAGCAGCTGCTGGGCGATGGTTCCCAGTACGGCCTGCACCTGCAGTACAAGGTGCAGCCGTCGCCGGACGGCCTGGCCCAGGCGTTCCTGCTGGGTGAGGAATTCATCAACGGGGATGCCTGCGCAATGGTGCTGGGTGACAACATCTTCTATGGCGCCGGGTTCTCCAAGCGGCTGAAGGCCGCTGCCGCCAACGCCGAGGCCGGCCGTTCCACCGTGTTCGGCTACTTCGTCAATGACCCCGAGCGCTTCGGCGTGGTCGCTTTTGATGAGGAAGGCCGTGCCACCTCCATTGAAGAAAAGCCCGCCAATCCCAAGAGCAACTATGCCGTCACCGGTCTGTATTTTTACAGCAATGACGTGGTGGAGCGTGCCAAAAAGGTCAAGCCCAGTGCCCGTGGGGAACTGGAGATTACCACCCTTAATGAAATGTACCTGGAAGACGGTCAGCTGGATGTGCAGCTGCTGGGTCGCGGCTATGCCTGGCTGGATACCGGCACGATGGACAGCCTGGTGGAGGCTGCCGACTTTGTGCGCATGATTGAACAGCGCCAGGGAATCAAGATCTCGGCGCCGGAAGAAATTGCATATAAATATGGCTGGATCAGCCGCGCCAAACTGTTGGAAAGCGCCGAGCGCTACGGCAAGAGCCCGTACGGCGCCCATCTGCGCAACGTGGCAGATGACAAGCTCAAATACTGAGAGCGGGGGAGAAATCACCGGATGAAGATTCTGATCACTGGCTGCCGCGGGCAGCTTGGCACCGAACTGCAGCGGCAGCTCAGCGCCGAAGGTTGTGTTCTGGGGCCGCTGCCCGATCGTCTGCGCAAGGCAACGGTTATCCCGGTGGACATTGATGACCTGGACATCACCGACCGGGAAGCCACGGTGGCTTATATCCGCCGTCATCAGCCGGATACCGTCATCAACTGTGCGGCGTTTACCAACGTCAATGGCTGCGAAACCAACCGGGATGCAGCGTTCAAGGTCAATGCCCTGGGGCCCCGGAACCTGGCCATTGCCTGCGATAAGATCAATGCCCGCCTGATTCATGTGTCCACCGACTATGTGTTCCCCGGCACCCCCAACGGTCCAGACGGACATACCCCGCTGGATGAGTGCTGCGTGCCTGCCCCGGTTTCGGCTTACGGCCAGACCAAGCTGCTGGGCGAGCAGTATGTGCAGCGGTTCTGCCGCCGCCATTTCATTGTGCGTACCGCCTGGCTGTACGGCTATCACGGCAAGAACTTCGTCAAGACCATGGTCAACCTGGGCAAGACCCACAGTGAAGTCACCGTGGTCAATGACCAGCTGGGCAACCCCACCAACGCGGTGGACCTGGCTTACCATCTGCTGAAACTGGCTGTCAGCCATGATTACGGCACCTACCACTGCACCTGCAACGGGGTGTGCAGCTGGTATGATTTCGCAGCCGAGATCATGCGTCTGGCCAACCTGCCCTGCACGGTCAAGCCCTGCACCAGCGCCGAGTATGCGGCCGCACATCCCGAAAGCGCTAACCGTCCGGCCTGGAGTGCCCTGGAAAACCGGGCCCTGCGCTGCACCGTCGGCGACGATATGCGGGACTGGAAAGATGCCATCAATGACTTTTTCAAAAACTGGGATGGAGAATAAATCTATGAAGACTTACCTTGCTACCGGCTGTGCCGGTTTTATCGGTTCCAACTTCGTTCATTATATGCTGGAAAAGCACCAGGACATCCGCATCATCAACCTGGACAAGCTGACCTATGCCGGCAACCTGGAAAACCTCAAGGACATTGAGGGCGACCCCCGTCACATCTTCGTGCAGGGTGATATCTGCGACCGTGATCTGGTCACCCGCCTGATGGAGGAATATGACCCCGATTACGTCATCAACTTTGCCGCCGAGAGCCATGTGGACCGCAGCATCAAGAACCCCGAAATTTTCGTGGAGAGCAACGTTCTGGGCACCGTGAACCTGCTGCAGTGCTGCAAGAACGCCTGGTATGATGCCGACGCCCGCACCTGGAAGGAAGGCAAGAAGTACCTGCAGGTTTCCACCGACGAAGTGTACGGTGCTCTGGGTGCCGAAGGCTACTTCACCGAAACCACGCCGCTGTGCCCCCACAGCCCCTACTCCAGCTCCAAGGCCAGTGCGGATATGTTCGTGATGGCTTTCCATGACACCTACGGCATGCCGGTGAACATTACCCGCTGCTCCAACAACTACGGCCCCTATCAGTTCCCCGAGAAGCTGATCCCGCTGCTGATCAACAACGCCAAGCATCACAAGACCCTGCCCGTCTACGGTGACGGCATGCAGGTTCGTGACTGGCTGTATGTTATGGACCACTGCAAGGCCATCGACATGGTGGCTTCCGACGGCAAGGTCGGCGAAGTGTATAACGTGGGCGGCCACAACGAGCGCCCCAACATCTTCATTGTCAAGACCGTCATTGCCCAGCTGCACGACCGGCTGAAGGATGACGGCATCAGCGAAGAACTGATCACCCATGTGGCTGACCGTCTGGGCCATGACCGCCGTTACGGCATCGACCCCACCAAGATCAAGAACGATCTGGGCTGGTATCCCGAAACGCCGTTCGAAAAGGGCATCGTGCTCACCATCGACTGGTATCTGGCCAATCCCGAGTGGATGGACCATGTCACCAGCGGTGATTACCAGAAATATTACGAGCAGATGTACAAGAACAAGTAAAATTTTCAAATGCGACACAAACGCCGCCGCGGCTCTTTGCAAAGCGGCGGCGTTTGTGGTATACTGCAAGGTATGACACGCGGCTTTTGCCGCACGGTTTGGATATTTTGGTTCATCAAAATCTATAAGGAGACCCTTTCATGGCAAATTCTCGTGAGGAACAGCTGCGCAACAGCCGCCGCCTGGCCCGCCAGCTTCTGGGTGCCGTGGCACTGGTTCTGGTTGTGATCGGTTTGTTCACCGTGCTGAACTGGTGTGTGGGCGCACTGCGCGCCGCACTGGACGATTCCGACCGCCGCGAACGGTATGCTGACCGGGTGTATGGTCTGGTCATGTTCGATGTACTGCCCTTTGATGATGTATCCCAGGTGGATTCCTCCGTGTTCCGCCAGGCGGCCATTTGGGGCACCGTCTACCAGGCCCAGAAGGACGGTACGCTGGATGACTACGACCGTGACACCGAAACCGGTTCGCTGATTCTGCCCCAGCTGGAGATCGATACTTACCTGACCAACCTGCTTGGCCCGGATTACCCCCTGGAAGAGGGCAGCTTCGAAACGGAAGAGTTCGTTTACAACTATGACGCCGACCGCCAGGGCTATCTGGTCCCGGTTACCGGCGCTGTGGGTCTGTACACGCCGGAAGTGGAAAAGATCTGGACCCAGTCCGGCAAGACTTACGTTACGGTCGGCTACATTCCCACCATCAGCAACAGTACCTCCGGGGAATTGTCCCTGACGGCCCCTACTGAGCCCACCAAGTACATGGACTTCGTTTTCAGCCGCGGCGAGAACCGCCAGTGGTATCTGTCTGCCCTGCAGGAAAGCGAGATGCAGGTGGAAACCCAGACTTCCGCCACGCCGGCGCCCACCAGTTCGGTGGATGACCCGCAGGCACTGGTGCAGGATCAGTTGGATTCCAGCATGACCGATGCTGCCGGCACTGGAGATGCGGCAACTTCCGAACCGACTGCCGATTCGGAAAATACGGACGGTGATGCCACCCTGAATGAGGACGGTACCACCGATGAAAATACGCCTGCCGAGGAGGATACCACCGGAGATTCCAGTGATACGGGCGATACCGGTGACGGCGGAGAAACCTCCGATGAAAGCACCGATGAGCCGGCCACGTCCACGGCGACATCCGACTGATTCCCCATAACAGAATATAGGACAGCCCCGCATGGCTTTACGAAACCGTGCGGGGCTGTTTTCTTATATTCTTATAGTTTCTTATAGTTTATATTGGTAAGGAAGAGTCAGAGGGGAAGATCCCGGTCGTTCAGGCAGGCGCGTACCAGAACATCCTTTTCATAGTGCAGGGCTAGGTGAAAAAACGGTTCATTTTTGGCCAGGAGCGCAAAGAAAATTTTGTCCCCCTCCCAGATAGGCAGGGAAGGGACTGATTTCTTGTCCACCCATTCCAGGTCCCCTTCATCGCACACCCGCATCTCGCCGGTAAAATCGGTGCAAGTGAACAGATGCATTCGTTCGGTGGGCCAGGGCGGACAGAAAAAATCCACAATGCCGCGGTACAATGGCGCGTTCATGGTCAGGCCGGTTTCTTCCCGGACCTCCCGCATGGCGCAGGCAACGGCGTCCTCGCCGGGCTCAAACTTGCCGCCCACGCCGATCCATTTATCCTTGTTAACATCGTTCTTTTTCTTCACCCGGTGCAGCATCAGATACTGCCCGTCACGCTCCAGATAGCACAAAGTGGTCTGCAACAGCTCCATAACGAACCTCCTGCCGGTGGACTTTCCTACATCTTAACATGCCGCCAGGAATGGGTCAAACCCAAAAGCCTGTATAATTTGGATAGAGATGCAGACAATACCAGCAGGTAAGGAAGCAAATACCAGAAATGCAGACGTTCAAGGAGATTGTGTATGAAAGCAACAGGGATTGTGCGCCGCATTGACGAGCTGGGCCGGGTGGTCATTCCCAAAGAAATTCGCCGCACCCAGCGCATCCGTCAGGGCGATGCACTGGAAATTTTTACCGATGCCGGCGGGGAAGTGGTATTTAAAAAGTACTCCCCACTGGTGGAACTGGGACAACTTTCGGAAGTGTACGCCGATGTACTGGCCAAGAACCTGCACCGTCCGGTGCTGGTGTGTGACCGGGACAGCATCGTGGCAGCCACCGGACCCAGCAAATCGGACCTGAAAGGACGACCGGTGTCCGATGCCATGCAGAAGCTGCTGGCCATGCGCACCAACTATACTGCCCCCGAAGACCCCGAACGCCGTCTGCGCGCACTGGAGCGCAGCGACCGCCAGATTTTGTGTGCCGCGCCCATTGTGGCCCACGGTGACGTGGAAGGCGGGGTGCTGCTGCTGGGAACGGCCCGGGATACCCCGCCGGATGAGCACACCACGGCTTCCCTTGCTATTGCGGCGGCTTTCCTGGCAAGGTGGATGGAAGAATGATGATACGGCCCGCGGACCGTCTGACCCCGGTTGGATGGCTCTTCCGCGGGCCGCTTTGTGTCAAAACTGTTAAACTTTCAAACTTTTCTGCAAAAACCCTTGACAGTTGGGGAAGGTGAGCTATAATAGACTTAGCACTCGGAGATAGAGAGTGCTAAACAAGAACGAAAGGAAGTGGGCGGCATGGCAATGGACCGGCGCAAGCAGCGCATCCTGGAAGCCGTCGTCGCCCTGTACGGGGCCGACGGAGAACCGGTCGGTTCCGGCCTGCTGGCCAATTATTTCGACATGGCCCTCTCCAGCGCCACACTGCGCAACGAGATGGCTGCCCTGACCAAGCTGGGACTGCTGGAGCAGCCCCACACCAGTGCGGGCCGGGTGCCCAGCGCACAGGGTTACCGCTATTATCTGGATCATTTGTTGGGGGCGCCGGGCATTACCGAGCTGCCCCAGGAGGACCGCAATCACATCGATGAGCTTTTTGCCGCGATGGACGCCGAACCGGAAAAGCTGGCACAGAGCGCCGCCCGCGCCCTGGCCGAAACCACCGGTATGGCGGCGGCGGTCACCACACCGCAGTCGGACGATCTGTGCATCGCCCATTTTGAGGTCGTTCAGGTCGGCCGCTACACCGCCGCTGTGCTGGCGGTGACAAGCGCCGGCGGCGTGCGGACCCGCGTGGCCCGTGTGGCGGACGGATTCTCCCGCGCCGATGCACAGACCCTGGCCACTTTGCTCAACTGCAATCTGACCTTCGTGGTACCGGATGACGTGACCGAAAGCCTGAGCGCCGAGCTGATGATCGCGGCCGGCGAGCGTTTGGCGCCGGTGGTCCGTGCCGCCGAAGCGCTGGTACGCACCACGCCCCGGGTCTACTTTGAAGGTGCACAGTATCTGGCACAGATGACCGATGTTCGCAAGAACCTGGGCCTGCTGCTGGAGATCTTCTCCGACAGCGAGGCGGCCCGCACCCTCATCGAACCCCATGGCAACAAACTGACCGCCACGCTGGGGGAGGATGTCCGCCCCGAAATGCCGAGTGTCTGCGTTGTCAGCAAACGATATCTGGCGGGCGGCGGCCTGACCGGTACGGTGGCGCTGATTGGTTCCAACCGGATGCATTTCCAACGGGTCATTCCCATCCTTGAATATTTTGCAACAAAACTCGGGCAGCAGATGTCCGGAAAAAAGCAGGAGGAGCAGACATGAGCTCTACGAACGAAACGAAGAAGCCCAACGCGGCAGCAGAACCCACGGCGGAAGCCCAGAACGCTCCCACCGACACTGCACCGAACGCTGAGCAGAAGACCGAAGGCACCAAGCCCGAGGCAGACAAGACCGACGCCAAGCCTGATAAGGAAAAGAAGGATTGGTTCGGTAAGAAAAACCGCGAACTGGAGGCAGCGCAGGCCAAGCTGGAAGCAGCCGAGGCCAAGAACAAGGAGCTGAAAGATCAGCTGCTGCGCACCGCTGCCGAGTACGATAACTACCGCAAGCGCACGGCCCGCGAAGCCGATATGAAGTTCAACGACGGCGTTAGCCACGCCGTGACCCAGATTCTCACGATTCTGGATACGCTGGACATGGCCGCCAACGCCGACTGCACCGACGAAAACTACAAGAAGGGCGTGGTTATGACCCTGGATAAGGCCGCCAAAGCCCTGGATACCTTGCACATCGTCGAGATCGAAGCGCTGGGCAAGCCTTTTGACCCGCAGTTCATGAACGCCGTGCAGCAGGTTCCGCCCGAAGAAGGGCAGGAGAGCGGCACCGTCGTCCGGGTCTTCCAGAAAGGCTACAAGATCGGCGATAAAATCATCCGCCACGCCACAGTGGTCGTGGCCGAATAAAGCATGAACCGGGCAGATGCCCGTTTCAGATAAATAGATATTTCCAATTTCATCATCGAACCATAAACACAACAACAACCTACCACCCCGAAAAAGTGGGACAGGGAAAGGTAATTGAAGGGAGTTTTTCACTATGAGTAAGATCATTGGTATTGACCTTGGTACTACTAACAGCTGCGTCGCCGTTATGGAAGGCGGCGAGCCCGTTGTCATCGCCAACTCCGAAGGCGCCCGTACTACGCCTTCTGTTGTCGGCTTCACCAAGACCGGCGAGCGTCTGGTCGGCCAGGTCGCTAAGCGTCAGGCCATCACCAACCCCGAAAACACTATTTCTTCCATCAAGCGTAAGATGGGCACTGCGGAAAAGGTCCATGCCGGCGGCAAGGACTACACCCCCGAAGAGATCAGCGCTATGATCCTGAGCAAGCTGAAGGCTGATGCCGAAGCTTACCTGGGCGAGCCTGTCACCGAAGCCGTCATCACGGTGCCTGCCTACTTCAACGACAGCCAGCGTCAGGCCACCAAGAACGCCGGTACCATTGCCGGCCTGAATGTGCGCCGTATCATCAACGAACCCACGGCCGCTTCTCTGGCTTACGGCATTGATAAGGAAGCCGACCAGAAGATCATGGTCTACGACCTGGGCGGCGGTACCTTCGATGTTTCCATCATCGAAATGGGCGACGGCGTCACCGAAGTTCTGGCCACCAATGGTGATACGCACCTGGGCGGCGATGACTTCGACCAGCGCATCATCGACTGGATGGCTGAAGACTTCAAGCGCGAGAACAACATCGACCTGCGTCAGGACAAGATGGCTGCTCAGCGTCTGAAGGAAGCTGCCGAGAAGGCCAAGATCGAACTGTCCAGCGCCACTTCCAGCAACATCAACCTGCCGTTCATCACTGCCGATGCCAACGGCCCCAAGCATCTGGATATGACCCTGACCCGTGCAAAGTTCAATGAACTGACCTCTGACCTGGTCGACCGCACCATGACCCCTGTCCGCAAGGCTCTGGCTGATGCCGGCCTGAAGGCCAGCGACCTGAAGAAGGTCCTGATGGTTGGTGGCTCCACCCGTATCCCGGCTGTCTATGACGCCGTGAAGAAGGAACTGGGCTGCGAACCCTTCAAGGGCATCAACCCCGATGAATGTGTCGCTGTCGGCGCTGCTATTCAGGGCGGCGTTCTGCAGGGCGATGTCAAGGGCCTGCTGCTGCTGGATGTCACCCCGCTGAGCCTGGGCATCGAAACCCTGGGCGGCGTCTGCACCAAGATCATCGACCGCAACACCACCATTCCTACCAAGAAGAGCCAGATCTTCTCCACCGCTGCCGACAACCAGCCCAGCGTGGAAGTCAACGTCCTGCAGGGCGAACGTGAGTTTGCCCGCGACAACAAGAGTCTGGGTACCTTCCATCTGGATGGCATCGCTCCGGCTCCCCGTGGCGTGCCTCAGATCGAAGTTACCTTTGATATCGATGCCAACGGCATTGTGCATGTAAGCGCCAAGGACCTGGGCACCGGCAAGGAACAGAGCATCACCATCACTGCTTCCACCAACATGAGCAAGGACGACATCGACAAGGCTGTCAAGGACGCCGAGCAGTATGCCGCCGAGGACAAGAAGCGCCGTGAAGAAGTGGATACCCGCAACAACGCCGACCAGATGGTCTTCCAGACCGAGAAGGCTCTGAACGAGCTGGGCGACAAGGTTTCCGCCTCTGAGAAGAGCGAAGTCGAAACCAAGCTGTCTGCTCTGAAGGAAGCCCTGAAGTCCGGCACCATCGACGACATCAAGGCTAAGCAGGACGACCTGCAGAAGGCTTTCTACGCCATCAGCGAGAAGGTTTATCAGCAGGCTGCCCAGCAGCAGGGCGCACAGGGCCAGCCTGACGCCGGCCAGCAGGCTCCGAACAACGGCCAGGCGGATGACGACGCCGTTGACGCCGACTTCCATGAAGTCTGATCTGTCCAAAATCCAGTAAGTTCCCATTGGGCCGCCGCCGGCACATCCGGTGGCGGCCATTGTGGGGCTTGTACAGAAATAAAGGTGTGATTCTATGGCAGACAAAAGAGATTATTACGAGGTGCTTGGCGTTGGCAAAAATGCCAGCGAAGCAGAGATTAAGAGCGCCTACCGCAAGCTTGCCAAAAAGTACCACCCTGACCTGAACCCCGGAGACAAGACCGCCGAGGAAAAGTTCAAAGAGGTCAACGAAGCCAACGACGTCCTTTCCGACCCGGAAAAGCGTAAGCGCTACGACCAGTTCGGCTTTGCGGGTGTTGATCCCAACTATGCCGCAGCCAACGGCGGCGGCGCCGGATTTGGCGGCGCAGGCGGCTTCGGCGGTGTGGACCTGGGCGACATCTTCGGCGATATTTTCGGCAGCGGTTTCGGCGGCTTTGGCGGTTTCGGCGGCGGCAGCAGCCGCTCCAGCGCCAATGCCCCCCGCAAGGGCCATGATATTCAGGCCAGCGTGATCCTGACCTTTGAGGAGGCAGCCCATGGCTGCGCCAAAAAGGTCACCATCAACCGGCAGGAATCCTGCCCCGATTGCCAGGGCACCGGCGCGGCCAAGGGCACCAGCCCCGAAACCTGCCCCCAGTGCAACGGCCGCGGGTATGTGGTGACCCAGCAGCGCACCCCCTTTGGCGTGATGCAGAGCCAGCAGCCCTGCCCGCACTGCGGCGGACGCGGCACCGTTATCAAGGACCCCTGCAAGACCTGCCGTGGTACCGGCAAGGTCAGCAAGCGCAAGACGCTGGAAGTCAAGATTCCGGCCGGTATTGACGATGATCAGAACATCGCGCTGCGCGGTCAGGGCGACGCCGGTTCCAACGGCGGCCCGGCCGGTGACGTGATCGTGCATGTGACCGTCAAACCCGACCCCATCTTCCTGCGGGACGGCTACGATGTGACCGTGCGCGTGCCCATTACCTACAGCCAGGCTGTCCTGGGCGATGAGATCGAAGTTCCCACCGTGGATGGCCGTGTTTCCCAGAAGATTCCCGAAGGCACCCAGAGCGGTACCCGGTTCCGTCTGCGCGGACAGGGCATCCAGTATCTGAATGGCCGCGGCCGCGGTGACCAGTACGTTATCGTGGAAGTGGAGATCCCCAAGAAGCTGACCCGCGCCCAGCGCGACGCCCTAAAGGCTTTTGACGATTCCCTGAAGGATGATAACTACGAAAAGCGCAAGGGCTTCTTCAAGAACCTGCGTGATCGTTTCAACAAGTAACCTCTAAGCGCCAAGCCGCGCCCTGCCGGGGCTTTTCCCGGTCAGGACGCGGCTTTTTGCGTGCGGGGCTGGTTGCGCTTTGCCTGGTTTTGGAATATAATAAAACCCGTATGTGACCATCTTTTCGTGCCCTTGTGCGGGCAGAAACCCATGACAGGAAAGGACGAAAGACCGTTGCAAAAAATCAAAGCACTTATGGTACGCCGGCGCTTGCTGCTGACGGGGTTGCTTCTGGCAATCGTCACCGCTCTGGTTCTTGCCTGGGCCGGGTATGACCTGTCCCAGCGGGTGGACGAGGAGCCGGTTTATCAAATCATCAACGATACCTACAGTCGGACGGTGGAAATCCCGGCGGATGGCGGCCTTGTCCAGGCCTTGCCGGTGCATGGGGGGCAGACGCTGTATGGTATGCGCCTGAACCTGACCATCTACGACCATGCCTTTGCCACCGGCCAGCTGCATACAGAACTGACCGACGAGGCCGGGCAGGTGCTGGCCCGGGGAAGTCTGGACTGCATCACCCTGAAGGACAACACTTTTGCCGCGATGATTTTTGAGCAGCCTTACACGCCTGCCGAATCCCGGATGCTCTATCTGCATGTCTGGTATGACGGCACCACCGATGCCGACGCCGGCTGCCCCCTCGGTCTGTGGGCCAGCGAGGCCACGGTGTTTCTGGCCGAAGAAGGCTACCCGACCGACCCCATGGCCCTGCGGCGGTATGCTGCCCAGGACAATCTCAACGCCACGGCGGCGGTGCAGTATGTGGTGGATTACTCCGGCCACTGGTCCCGGACCTTGTCCGTGATTCTGGGCGTGCTGATTTTTGCCGCCGTCCTGCTGGCGTTTGTGCTGCTGACACGGCATGGAGCTCTCTGGACGGTGGTGCTGGTCTGCGGTGCGCTGCTGGGCGGGGCGTTCAGTATCGTGACGCCGCCGCTGGTAGGCCCCGACGAATACACCCACATGGCCAACAGCTACCAGGCAGCCAGTGAGCTGCTGGGACAGCCTTTGACCAATGGGGAAGAGGACGGCTGGCATCTGCTGGTGCGCTCCTGTGATGCGCCTTATTTCGACGCCCAGACCGGTGACATCAGCATCTTCGCTTACAAAGAGTATCTGTCCCACCTGGGGGATACGGCACCTTCGGCGGTGACGGATACCTCCAGCAATTTCACAGTGGGCGGCAGTTTCAACCGTACGCTGTACCTGGGGCAGACACTGGGCGTTGCGCTGGCCCGCGCCCTGGGCCGCGGCTTCCACGCCATGCTGCTGGCCGGACGCCTGGGCAACCTGCTTGTGTATCTGGTGCTGGCGACTCTGGCGGTGGCCCTTATGCCGAAGCGGTGGCAGGGCCTGCTGACCTGTGTGGCTCTGCTGCCTCAGACTCTGCAGCTGGCGGCCAGCTTTTCCGCGGATGCCACCGTTCTGGGGCTGGTGTTCTGCTTCCTTGCCCTCTGCTTTGCCTTGCGGGAGCGCCCCGCCCGCCGCGCCGAACTGGTATTGCTGGCGGTGCTGGCGTTCCTCATCGGACCGGCCAAGGCTATTTATCTGCCTGTGCCGGCCCTGGTGCTCATGGTCCCGGCTGCCCATCTGGACCCCCGCCGCCATCCGGCTGCTCCTACGGTGAAGCTGGCCAAATGGCAGGTGCGCCCCGGCATTCTGGTCAAGATTCTGGCCCTGGTGCTGGCTGTGCTGGGCTGGGTCTACCTGAACATGGGAGCGCTGCTTTATGCCACCCGGGACGTAGACAATGTGGGGCTGACCCGCGCTGCCGTTGCCGTGGTCATCGCCGCGGCGCTGCTGGGCCTTGTATACTGGAAAATACACAGGAACCCCCGCCTGAAAAAAGCCTTCTTCGGGGTGCTGGCGGTCTGCCTGTGTGTGGCTGTGCCGGTCATGTTCTGGCGGCTGACCCATATGTGGGGCGGCCTGACGCCGGAACAGCTGGTAAACAGCGTACAGGCCAACGGCGACTCCATCTACACCTACTCCGCCGGTTATATTTGCCGTAACCTGCCCGGCACCATCAAGCTGCTGCTGCGCTCGGTGAGCGCGGAGGGCGCTGCCTGGCTGCAGGGACTGTTGGGTACGGCGCTGGGTGAGCCTATCGTCTACCCCATTGCGGTCAGCTGGCTGCTGGGCGTGGGCCTTGTGCTGATGCTGCTGGCGGCGGCGTTGCCCCGGCCGGAAGACTCTGCCTTGCCGGGCCGTGTGCGTGCCGGCGGCTGGGTCATCGTGGCCCTGGTGGTGGGCCTGACCTTCTTCGCGGCCCTCAGCTGGACTCCCATCAATTACACCACCATTTTTGGGGTGCAGGGACGGTACTGGCTGCCGGTCCTGCCGTTGGCCCTGATTCTGCTGGGCAGCACCCGCACCTTTGCGGTGCGCCGCAGCATTGCCCGCCCTGCTGCCATGGTGATGGTCTGCCTGACCTCCCTGGTGCTTTTGCAGGGCACCGGCCTGTATGCCCTGTGGCAGATGGCCTGAACCTTTTTATGCCGGAAACCGGTATCCGCCCCGGCGGGACCGCTTCTGATAAAATCACACATCCAGCCGGAAAACGGCTGCAGGAAAGGAATTTACCATGACTGTTCAGAGAGATACTATCATCATCGACATCCTGAAGAACGACCCCGCCCAGGGCTGCGTGCCCATCTTCCAGAACGCCGGCATGCACTGCCTGGGCTGCATGGCTGCCCATGGCGAAACCGTGGAGCAGGCTTGCGCTGTCCATGGCCTGGACGCCGACGCTCTGATCGCTCAGCTCAATGAATACTTTGCCAAGCAGTAAGTCGGTTCCGCACCTGGATGCCCGTCTGGCGGCTGCGGCGGATTTCGTCCGCCCCGGCAGCATCGCGGCAGATATCGGGTGCGACCACGGCAAACTGAGTGCATGGCTGGCGGGCAGCGGACGCTGCCCGCTGGTTTTTGCATGTGATCTTCGCCCGGACCCGCTGGCCAAAGCCCGCTGTGCCTGCGCCCCTTACGGGGAGAAGGTACAGTGCCGGCTGGGGTCCGGGCTGGAAGTCATCCGCCCCGGTGAGGTCACCGACATCATCATCGCCGGCATGGGTGCCCAGACCATCATGGAAATCCTGGAGGCAGCACCCTGGGTGTTTGACCCGGTCTATAACCTGGTGCTGGTGCCGGCCACCAAGCACAGCCTGCTGCGCCGCTGGCTGGCCCAACGGGGATTTACCCTGCAAGGGGAAACCCTGGCCCATGCCGCTGGACGCTGGTATGCTGTGATGAATGCCCGCTACACCGCTGACCCCCATGAACCGGACGGTCTGTGGTGCCTGTGCGGACTGGTGCAGGGACAGCCCGGGGCCGAAGAGTACCGTACCCAGCAGTGCGGTAAACTGAAAAAATATCGCAGGGGCCTGACCGCCGGTGCCGAAGCGGATGCGGTGGATGCCCTGATTGCAGAAGTGGAGGCAGGAAAATGGCCGTGACCGTACAGCAAGTTTTGCAGATCTTGAAAGAATTCGCGCCCCCGGAACTGGCTTGCAGCTGGGATAACGTGGGTCTGCTGGTGGATGCCGGACGCCCGGTGAATGCGGTGGCGGTGGCGCTGGACATCACCGCCGACGTGGTGAAGGAGGCGGCCGAGAGCGGCTGTGACCTCATCGTGTCCCACCATCCGGTCATCTTCAACCCCATCAAGCGTATGGCGGCCGATGATGTGCCGGCCCTGCTCATCAAAAATGGCATCTCCGCCATCTGCATGCACACCAACCTGGATGCCACGGCCGGTGGCGTCAATGATACGCTGGCCGGTATTCTGGGTATGACCGATACCCAATCCTTTGCCGAAGGCTGCGGCCGCATCGGCAATGTGAAGCCCACCACCGCCGCAGCACTGGCTAAGCTGTGCGCCGAACGGTTGGGTGCTCATCCCCAGTTTGTGGAAACGGACCGCCCTGTCACCCGCCTGGCGGAAGTCAGCGGTGGCGGCGGCAGTTACCTGCAGGAGGCCATTGACCTGGGGGCAGACTGCTTTGTCACCGGGGAGGCTGCCCATCATATCGCCCTGCTGGCCCATCAGAAGGGCGTGGGGCTGGTGGTGGCCGGACACTGGGCCACTGAGCATCCGGTCACCCGGGTGCTGGCCGAACATCTGGCTGCCAATCTGCCGGATGAAGTGCGCATTACCCTGACCCTGTCCGATACCGACCCGTTTACTTACCTGTAAAATTCATGCCCCGGGGCGCCGGGGACACCACACCGAAAGAGGGGAGAATCTATGGCACTGGATGCCGCGACTCTGGATCTGGTGGCTGCCGAACTGCGCGGCAAGCTGCTGGACTCCAAGATCGACAAGATCTTTGAACCTACCCGGGATGAGGTGCTCATCACCCTGCGCACCCGCACCGAAACCCATCGACTGCTCCTGTCGGCCCGCAGCGGGTCTGCCCGCGTCTGCCTGACCCAGGAAACCTTTGAAAACCCGCTCACCCCGCCGGGGTTCTGCATGCTGCTGCGCAAACACCTGACCGGCGGCCGCCTCATTGATCTGCGCCGGGAACCGGGGGACCGCATCGTCTTCTTTGATTTTCGCTGCACCAACGAGATGGGCGACCTGGTGGTGAATACCCTGGCCGCCGAGCTCATGGGGCGGTATTCCAACCTGGTACTGTTCCGGGACGGCAAAATCGTGGATGCCCTCAAGCGTGTGGATTTTGAGGACAGCGAGATCCGCCAGCTACTCCCCGGTTTGCCTTACACGCTGCCGCCCAAGCCCAACAAGCCGGACTTTCTGGCGGTGAGTGGGGCAGCCATTGTGGAGGCTGCCTGCAAAACCGATCTGCCTGTGGCCCAGGCTCTGGGCAAGGCGGTAGGCGGTGTGGGACCGGTGGTCCTGCGGGAAGCTGCCTGGCGTGCTTTTGGCGGGGAAACCGCCCTGGCTGCCTGCGATCTGAATGAGGAACAGCGGCAGGCACTGTGCGCCGCACTGGATGGCCTCAAGGCGGAGCATGCAGCAGGCGGGCACCCCACGGCGGTGCGTCTGCCCCAGGGGGATGGCTCCCTCAAGCCGGTGGAGTTCAGCTTCTTTGCGCCGCAGCAGTACGGCAGCAAGGCGCAGCTGACCGAATATCCTTCTTACAGCATCATGCTGGAGGATTACTATGCCACCAAGGACCGGGCCGAACGCCTGCGCCAGAAGAGTCGGGAACTGTACAAGGCTGTTCATAATATGTACGAGCGTGCCGTGCGCAAGCAAGCTGCCCGCCGGGAAGAACAGGCCCAGAGCCAGAAAGCTGATACCCTGCGCCTGTGCGGGGAGCTGCTCCAGGCAAACCAGTGGGCGTTCCATAAGGGTGACCGGGAAGTGACGGTGGAAAACTATTACACCGGCGAGCCCATGACCATCCGGCTGGACCCTCGTCTGGGCCCCAACGAGAATGCCCAGAAATATTTCAAGGACTATAAAAAGAAGCAGACCGCCGGTGAAATGCTCAAGAAACTGCTGGCAGAAGGGGAAACCGAAATCGAATACCTGGCCACTGTCATGTATGAGGTGGAATCTGCCCCCGGAGAACAGGCCCTCAATGAGATCCGGGCCGAACTGAAGAGCCAGGGATACCTGAAATATTTCAAGCAGCGGGACAAGCGCCAGAAACCTGCCGATTTCCTGCGCTACCGCTCCAGCGATGGCTTCGAGATCCTGGTGGGCCGCAACAACGTCCAGAACGACAAGCTCACCCTGCACACGGCCCGGGGCAAGGACCTGTGGTTCCATGTGCAGAAAGCCCCCGGCAGCCACGCAGTGGTCATGAGCCGTGGCGAGGACATCCCCGACACCACCAAACAGGAAGCAGCCGAGCTGGCGGTGCTTCATTCCAGGCAGAACGGCGGCGCCAAGGTGCCGGTGGATACCACTGAAGTGAAGAACATCTGGAAAGCCAATGGCGCCAAGCCCGGCATGGTGCTGTATGAAGTCTATACCACTGTGTACGTCACGCCGCGCCCCGGTTTGGAAGATCAGCTGCGGCAGAAATAAGGTATTCGGATACATCTGAGATACACCTGTAAAAAAAGCGCGTTCTTTGCCCAATTTTTGTGGGCAGGGGACGCGCTTTATGTTATACTGAAACTAAGAAACAAAGGCTGTCCCGAGCCCTTGTCCGGGGCAGCCGGGAAAAGAGGAATGTCCCATGGGTGCCCGCCTTGCCTGCCTGTCCCTGACCCTTGCCGCCGGGCTGGTGCTGACCGCCTGCGCCGGTCCGGCCTCTCAGCCGGAACCAACTACTACCCCGGAACCGACACCCACCGCTAACCCGGAACCCAACCCCACGCCGACGCCGGACCCGACGGCTACACCGGTGCCTGCCTATGAACCGGTTTCCCTGGATGTCTGGCTGGCCGATATGCCGGAGAATGCCCCGAGTTTTTCCTATGCACCGGGGAAACTGGATTTGTATGAGGAGGTGAACTGGCCGGAAACGGTCCGGCTGAAAATCTGGTATTGGCCCGGCACCCTGGAGGAAGCCGCCGAAGCCTATAACATCCCTTGGAAAACGTTCCAGGCAATGAATCCAGACCCGGAGATCAGCGATTACAGCGGCGGCTATTATAACCTCTGCCTGGATGATGCCTATGTCCTGCCGCAAATCGAGATGCAGGACGTGACCATCGAAACGCCCTGGGTGGCCTTTACTCGCACCGAGGCAGTGAACACTTACACGGTACCGGCGGCTTTGGATGAACAGGCGGCCGCTGCTATGGCGGCAGCCTATGATTTCATGTATGAGCATTACGGAATGCACATCGGCATTGACCCCGGCGAATACCAGGAAGAGGAAGGGTATTATATCTCCACCGAAGGGGCTCTGTACACTCGCTATACCGATCTGGAACAGTATCTCGAAAACATTTTTTCGGCGGACCGGTGTGAGAAGATGCTCTGCGGACTTCTGCCGGCGGATGGCTCGTGGGAGCCTGGAACCTACTACCAGGGCCCGGATGATGCCATCGTTTTCTGCATGAGCGACCGAGGCGGAAACATCGCCCACTGTGGTACCGTCTATACCCAGCCGGAACTGCAGCCGGATGGCAGCATTCTGTTCTGGCAGCTTTCCCTGACCATCGAAAAAGAAGACTTCCGGGGCTGGTGTGTGGAGGGCTATGACTATACCCCCGATACGGCCAGCATCAGCGAAGTGCGACTTATCCCTACCGAAACCGGCTGGCGGGTGGATAAACTGGGTCTGCCTGCCTGACACATTGCTATATTATAAGGAAAAGGAGCGTGACCCCTGTATGCGCTGCAAACTTCTGTACTTGTCCATTGCTGCCGGCCTGCTGCTGACCGCCTGCACCGGCCCTGCGTCTGCCTCCACTTCTTCTGCAACAGCAGAAGAAGCCCCGGCGGCCGCGTCGTCGGCCTCAGCCGCGGAAACACCGGAACTCACTCCGGCAGCAGAACCCGGTCTTCCCTATGACGAAATCCGCAGCATCGAGGAGCTGGATGCCACACCCTCCACTCCCAATTGGGACTATTTCACCATGTCCCAGGATGGTCTGTGGGGCCTCATGCGTTCCGATGGAACTGAAGTGCTGCCGTGCCAGTCCACCGACCCGATTTCCCGCTGCGGGGCGGAGGACCACTGGATTTGGTTCCCGGAACAGCCCATGAGCTGGGAGAACTTCGATGCCCTTTCCGCCAAACTTACCGAAGCGGGGGATGGCGCCCTCTGCCCTGGTCACGGTGGTTTGGGAGATACATTTTTCTATGACCTGGATTCCCCGGGGCGGGATACCACGGCTGTGGACCTGAGCGCCCTTCGCTGGTACCGTATGGGAACGCCAGGAGATGTGTCTGAGATGAATGACACGCTGTGGGCGTCCTACGGCGGCATTCTGCCGGTGTACTCTGCTCACGAGGAAGGGGAGGAAGGTGACCCCAAGTTCCCTGGTGACCCTGTGCCGGATGATACCGGGGCTTTGTACTGGTATATCTGCCAAGATGGTTCCGCTTTCTACGTTCCCGGCGCTGTCCAGGCCGGCTGGTTCTTCCAGGAAGAGCTGGCACCGGTACAGATCGGGGACGGCTGGGCCTATGTGGACCGCAACGGCAATCTGAAAACCGAAGCAGTCTATTCTGCTACCTGGGGCGCCCAGGGAGAGTACGCCAACCCGGAGGAACCCACCACACCCAAATACGCCGCTTGCCTGCAAAACGGCTATGCCGCCGTCTGCCGGGATGGAAAATGGGGGCTGCTGGATGCCACCGGCACCGAGGTCATCCCCTGCGAACACCCCGGCGTTGCCTGGAACGGCACCAAACTGTGGGTTAAGTCGGACGACGGCTGGCACCAGGAAGCACTCCCGGCCTGAACCGGAAAGCCACTGTGATGGCGGAACGCCCTTCCTATTATAATAAGGAGCGTGACTTTCATGGGGAACAAACTGTTTTGCCTGCTTTTTGCCCCGGCCCTTTTATCCGGATGCGCAACATCCCCGGCTACGCCACCGGATACATCCTCCACGCCATCGCCTGCCGTCCCGGCGGAAACGGGAGAAACCGCGCCTTCCTCTGCCGCGCCGTCGGCGGAACCGACCCTGCACCTTTCGGAAGAAGCCTATTCGTGGGATACCATGCAGCCGGTGGGGATCTGGGGCAATCCCCTCATGCGTTCCGAACCCGGATACTACACCGTTTGCAAGGACGGCCTGTGGGGGCTTATCACTGCTGACGGGCGGGAACTGGTGCCCTGCATCAATGAAAGGCCTGTCGATATCTGCGACAAAAATGAGTGGATCTGCGAAGCCCTGCAGACCTACACCACCGAAGAACATCCTGATGCCATCGCTTTACGGCAAGCTACCGGCAGACCCCTCTGCCTGGCTCATGGGGTACTCTATGGATGGTACTACTATGATCTGGATGCCCGGGAGGCCCGGCGGTACAGTGTCCTGGACGGGTCTTCCTTTAACGAACCGGTAAAGGAAAGCGATTGGTCCACGTTCGGGGACTGGCTGCCTGTCTATCCCGCCCGGATGCAGGATGAATATGATGTGGGCCCGGCGGAAGGCGGCTGGATGTACGTCAATGCGGCCGGGGAACAGCTGCAGCCCCGCAATGCAGCCGGGGAAGAACCGGACGAGGCAGGCTGGTTTTTCCAGGAGGCTCTTGCCCCGGTTTCGTTTGACGGCAAGTGGGCGTATACGGACCGTGACGGCAATCTGGCCACCGAAGCGGTCTATGAGCCCGTCTGGCACGATGGGGGAGAGGGTAATCCCCCGGAATACGCTGCCTGTCTGCGAAACGGTTATGCCGCCGTCTGCCGGGATGGAAAGTGGGGACTGCTGGATTCTACCGGCACCGAAGTTGTACCGTGTGAGTACGCCGGTACAGCTTGGGAGGGTACGGTTCTGTGGGTGAAAGCCGAGGACGGCTGGCATCAGGCGGAACTGCCCGGAGCGTGACCCGGTACCAGAAAAGCCGGAAAGAAGCAAAGGAGAATACCATGAAAAGAAGTTTGTGGATTTGCCCGACGGCGGCTGCTTTGGCAATGCTTCTGTTGACAGCTTGTACCGGTGCCTCTTCGTCGGAACCCGCTGACGGACCGGCTACGGTGATTACGGCGGAAACGGCCCAACCAGCCACCACACCGGAGCTGGCCGCCCCTGCGGTGCGGCGGGAGCAGGTAACCGTGGAAAGGGGACAGCCTGCCACCCTGTATGACGGCAGCCCGCTGCCGCAACAGAGCCAGCCTCTCTATTATATAGGAAACTGGCAGGGGATGACTTGGGAAGAGGTGGCGGAGAAAACCGGATTTTCTGCCGAGGACCTACGCATACTGAATCCGTATGTCACCGAGGATGACCAGGGAAAACTGCAGAGCAGTGGTATGGAACTGCTTCTGTCTGAAGCCTGGTCCGTTCCGCAGACGGAAGTCTGCCGGGTCACAGTGACCATGCCCGGCATGCCTGAACCGTATGAAAGCCGGACCTACCAGCTTCCCGATGCTCTGGCGGATGACGCCGCCGGGGCGCTGGCGCTGTGCTATTATCAGATGGAATCCAACGGGCAGGGGTTCACCACCGAACCTTTGCCGGACAATACCGACTATGTCAAGGTGACCTCCGGTGTGCGCTTTGATACCTACTCCGGGTTAAAATCCTGGCTGGAAAGCGTCTATACCCCCGAAGTGGTGTCTGCCATGCTGGACGGGCAGGGGACAGACCCCTATTATAAGGAAGGCCCGGACGATGAACTGTGGATTCAGGGGTATGCCTTCGATCACATCGTTCCTCAGTCCGGCCTGACCTGTACCGAACCCCAGGTGCAGCCGGACGGCAGCCTGCGTTTTGCCGGAATCTGTCTGTGTGCCACCGATGATATGGGAACCCCCCTTGACGAAGGGCAGGGAAGGATGTATTATGCTCCTGTACATCTTGTTCCCACCGCCGATGGCTGGCGTGTGGCGCAGGCGGAGGCACCGTTCTGACCGGATGGACCTCTTCTTTCGGCAAAACGCAGATTTTTTTCAAAAAAATTTGTAAAATGGCCGAAAAAACACTTGCAACACACGGGAACGTGTGATATACTACTCCATGGCTGCGAACGGTGTGTGATGAACATCCGTTCATCACAGCCGGCGATATGCGTTGATGCGGGAGGTTGCCGCCCTTTCTGTGCCCAACAGAAAGAAGCGGGTTTTTCCGCGGAGTATGTCCGATCTTAGAACCGGGCGAAAGAATTACGGATGCGAAGGGATACGTACGGCGCTGCATTCTGCGGCACGGACCAATGTCCATCATGCTTTGCGAGGATTCTTTCCGGGAGAACTGCCTAGCGGTTCACCGGATTTTGTCATGCGAAGAGATTGAACACCCGGAAGCGTGTGTAATTTATCGGCTCGCCTAAGGCAACACTAAATTAGGAGGCGAAAGTAATGGCAGTCAAGGAGAAAATCAGAATTCGTTTGAAGAGCTACGATGCATCCCTGATCGATGCGGCAGCAGCCAAGATCGTCGAAACCGCGAAGCGCACCGGCGCCCGCGTGTCCGGCCCGATCCCCCTGCCCACCGACAAGGAAGTCGTCACGATTCTGCGTGCTGTCCACAAGTACAAGGACAGCCGTGAGCAGTTCGAGACCCGCACCCACAAGCGTCTGATCGACATTCTGAAGCCGTCCAACAAGACGGTCGAGGCTCTCATGAGCCTGCAGCTCCCCGCGGGCGTCGACATCGAAATCAAGCTGTAAACCTTATTTATACGCTGCTCTCACGCCGGTCCGAACGGCCGTGAACGTTGACCGCCGGCAAAGCGCGGCGTCAAGGCAAGCAGCAAGACCAAGATGAATGACCGCGGAGAGGTCATGTTGATGGAGGCACCGTTAAGCCCCACCAACCAATAACCTTTTTAGGAGGAAAAAACAATGCAAAAAGGTATCATCGGCAAGAAGCTGGGTATGACCCAGCTGTTCGACGAGAACGGCAAGGTTGTCCCGGTTACCGTGATCGAGGCCGGCCCCTGCACCGTCGTGCAGAAGAAGACCGTCGAGAGCGACGGTTACCAGGCTGTCCAGCTTGGCTTCGGCGAAGTTTCTGCCAAGAAAGTCAACAAGGCTGCCAAGGGCCACTTCGATAAGGCCGACGTCGCCGCCAAGCGCACTCTGCGTGAGTTCCGCTTCGACGACATCGCCGCCGTGAACGTCGGCGACATCCTGAAGGCTGACGTCTTCACCGCCGGCGACAAGGTCGACGTGGTGGGCACTTCCAAGGGCAAGGGCTACCAGGGCGTTATCAAGCGCTTTGGCCAGCACCGTCTGCGTGAAAGCCACGGCACCGGCCCTGTCAGCCGCCATGCCGGTTCCAACGGCTCCACTTCCACCCCGTCCCGTGTGTTCAAGGGCAAGAAGCTGCCCGGCCATATGGGCGCTGTGCGTGTGACCGTGCAGAACCTCAGCATCGTCAAGGTTGATGCTGAAAACAATCTGATCGCTGTCAAGGGCGCCATCCCCGGCCCGAAGGGCTCTGTGGTTACCATCTACGACAGCGTCAAAGCGTAAGGGAGGAAAACACAATGGCTAAATTTGATGTCGTCGATATGAACGGCAAGAAAGTTTCCACCGTTGAGCTTTCCGACGCCGTCTTCGGGATCACCCCGAACGAAAAGGCCGTCCATGAGGCGGTCGTCAACTTCCTGGCCAACCAGCGCCAGGGCACCCAGAACACCAAGATCCGCAAGGAAGTCCGTGGCGGCGGCCGCAAGCCGTGGCGTCAGAAGGGCACCGGCCATGCGCGCCAGGGCTCTATCCGCGCTCCGCAGTGGACCCACGGCGGTGTTGCTCTGGGCCCCAAGCCGCGTGATTACAGCTACCGCATCAACAAGAAAGTCAAGCGTCTGGCTGTGCTCAGCGCCCTGTCCGACAAGGCTGCCAACGGCAACATGATCGTCGTGGACAAGATGGCCGTTGAAGAGTACAAGACCAAGACCGTGGTTGCCATGCTGGCTGCTGTCGGCGCCGGTAAGAAGAACCTGGTCGTCAACGATGTTGTCGATGCCAAGTTCGTCAAGAGCGCTGCCAACATCCCGGGCGTTAAAACCACCACCGCTACCAGCGTGAACACTTACGACGTTGTCAACGCCGAGAAGATGATCATCAGCCTGGACGCGGCCAAGAAACTTGAGGAGGTACTGGGCTGATGAAATTCGCACAGGATATCGTTCTCGCTCCGGTCATCACCGAGAACTCCATGGCCGGTATCGCTGACAAGAAGTACACCTTCAAGGTCGCTACCGACGCCACCAAGGTCGACATCGCCAACGCTGTTGAAGAGCTGTTCGGCGTCAAGGTCGCCAAGGTCAACACCATCAGTGTGCGCGGCAAGTACCGCCGCCAGGGCCTGCATGCCGGCTACACCGCCAAGAGCAAGAAGGCCATCGTCACGCTGACCCCCGACTCCAAGGAGATCGAGTTCTTCACCAGCATGACCTGATCGGGCACTTCGCCTGATCCTTTCGAGCCTGCCGAAGGCTCAGCTATGGGGATATGACCCCGACAAAAATTCATAAGATACTAAAAAGGAGTACTACCATGGCGATCAAAAAGTACAAGCCGACTACGCCCGGCCGCCGCGGCATGACTGTTACCGATTACAGCGTGCTGTCCAAGGTCGGTCCCGAGCGCAGCCTGCTGGAACCCAAGAAGAAGCATGCCGGCCGCAACAACACCGGCAAGATCACCGTCCGTCACCACGGCGGCGGCAACCGTGTCAAGTACCGTGTCATCGACTTCAAGCGCAACAAGTTTGATGTTCCTGCCACTGTCCAGACTCTGGAATACGATCCGAACCGCTCCGCTTTCATCGCGCTGGTCGAATATGAAGACGGCGTCAAGAGCTACATCCTGGCTCCCGATGGCCTGAAGGTGGGCGACAAGGTCATGGCTGGCCCTCACGCGGATATCAAGCCGGGCAACGCTCTGCCCTTCGAGAACATCCCCGTCGGTACCATGATCCACAACATTGAGCTGTATCCCGGCAAGGGCGGCCAGCTGGTCCGTTCCGCTGGCGTTATGGCTCAGCTGATGGCTAAAGAGAATGGCTACGCTCTGGTTCGTCTGCCTTCCGGCGAGATGCGCAACGTCCCGCTGAACTGCATCGCGACCATCGGCGTTGTTTCCAACCTTGACCATGAGAACGTCAACCTGGGCAAGGCCGGCCGTAAGCGCCACATGGGCGTTCGTCCCGGCAGCCGCGGCACCGTCATGAACCCCTGCGATCACCCGCACGGCGGCGGCGAAGGCCGCGCCCCGGTCGGCCACAGCAGCCCGCGTACCCCGTGGGGCAAGCCGGCTCTGGGCCTCAAGACTCGCAAACATCATGCTCGCTCCGACAAGTTCATCGTCAAGCGCGCCAAAGGTTAAGGGAGGTAAAGTACTATGTCTCGCAGCACCAAAAAAGGCCCTTACGTCCTGCCTTCTCTGATGAAGAAAGTCGAAGCCATGAACGAAAGCGGCAAGAAGAGCGTCGTCAAGACCTGGAGCCGCGCCTCCACCATCTTCCCGGAGTTCGTTGGCCACACCTTCGCTGTGCATGACGGCCGCAAGCATGTGCCAGTTTACGTCACCGAAGATATGGTCGGTCACAAGCTCGGTGAGTTCGCCCCGACCCGTAAGTTCTCGGGCCATGCCGGCGGCAAGACCACCGGTAAATAAGAGAGGAGGAGCATAAGATGGAAGCACGGGCTATTCTCCGTTACGCCCGCATCAGTCCCCGTAAGGTTTCGATCGTGATGGACCTCATCCGTAACAAACCCCTGGACGAAGCGCTGGCTATTTTGCAGTATACCCCGAAGGCGGCCTGCGAGCCCCTTCTGAAACTGGTCAACTCGGCTGCTGCCAATGCTGAAAACAACTTCAACATGGACCGCAACAGCCTGTACGTTGCCGAATGCTACGTCTGCCCCGGCCCCACGCTGAAGCGTATCATGCCCCGCGCACAGGGCCGTGCGTACCGCATCCTCAAGCGCACCAGCCATATGACTGTTGTGCTGAAAGAGAAAGAGTAAGGAGGTAAACAAATGGGCCAGAAAGTCAATCCCCACGGCATGCGCGTGGGTGTTATCAAGGATTGGGACAGCCGCTGGTTTACCTCTAAGCAGGCTTTCGGCGACACCCTGGTGGAGGATCACAAGATCCGCACCACGCTGAAGAAGCAGCTGTATTCCGCCGGTATCCCCAAGATCGAAATCGAGCGCACCGTTGACAGCCAGACCGGCACTCCCCGCGTCAAGGTCAACGTCTTCTGCGCCAAGCCGGGCATCGTCATCGGCAAGGGCGGCGCTGAGAGCGCCAAGCTGGAAAAGCAGCTCGCCAAGATGACCGGCAAGAACGTCAACCTGAACATCGTTGAAGTGAAGGGCACTTCCACCACCGCTCAGCTGGTGGCCGAGGATGTCGCTTCTCAGCTGGAGCGCCGCATTGCGTTCCGCCGCGCGATGAAGCAGGTTATCCGCAACGCGATGCAGCCCCGCGGTGGCGTGCCTGCCAAGGGCATCAAGGTCACCTGCTCCGGCCGTCTGGCTGGCGCCGACATCGCCCGCGTGGAAAGCTACCACGAAGGCACCATCCCCCTGCAGACCCTGCGTGCTGACATCGACTACGGCTTCGCTGAGGCCAACACCACCTACGGCAAGGTCGGCGTCAAGGTCTGGATCTACAAGGGTGAGATCCTGCAGGGCGCTAAGACCGCTGCCAAGAAGGAAGGAGGCAAACAGTAATGTTACTGCCGAAACGTGTTAAATACCGCCGCGTTCAGCGCGGCCGCATGACCGGCAAGGCCATGCGCGGCAACAAGGTCAACCAGGGCGAATACGGCCTGGTGGCTCTGGAGCCGGCGTGGATCACTTCCAACCAGATCGAGGCAGCCCGTGTTGCTATGACCCGTTATATCAAGCGTGGCGGCAAGGTCTGGATCAAGATCTTCCCCGACAAGCCTGTTACCGAAAAGCCGGCCGGCACCCGCATGGGCTCCGGCAAGGGCAGCCCGGAATACTGGGTGGCCGTTGTCAAGCCCGGCCGTGTGCTGTTTGAAATCGCTGATGTTGATGAGGCGACCGCGCGTGAATCTCTGCGCCTGGCCTCTCACAAGCTGCCGGTGCGCTGCAAGTTCGTCAAGCGCGAAGAAATCGACACTGTGAAGGAGGGCGACGCTGAATGAAAGCCACTGAACTGCGCGAAATGACCGATGTTGAGCTGGCAAAGCAGCTCAAAGATCTGAAAGCGGAACTGTTCAACCTGCGCTTTCAGCACGCCATCAACCAGCTGGAAAACCCGCTGCGCATCGATACCGTCAAGAAGGACATCGCCCGCGTGATGACCATCATGGCGGAAAAGAACGCGAAGAACGCGTAAGAGGGAGGGTAAAACATGGAACGTAATCTGAGAAAGAGCCGTGTGGGCGTCGTCGTGTCCGACAAGATGGACAAGACCATCGTTGTCGCAGTCAAGGACAGCGTCCAGCACCCCCTCTACAAAAAGATCATGAAGCGCACCAAGAAGTTCAAGGCCCATGACGAGAACGGCGAGGCCGGCATCGGTGACCGCGTCGAGATCATGGAGACCCGCAAGCTTTCCAAGGACGTCAACTGGCGTCTGGTGAAGATCATCGAGAAAGCGAAATAATCAGCCTGGTACTTTGAAAGGAGGACCTGAAAGATGGTTCAGATGCAAACTTATCTCAAAGTGGCCGACAACACCGGTGCCAAGGAGTTAATGTGCTTCCGTGTACTGGGCGGTACCCGCAAGAGATATGCCAACATCGGCGACGTCGTGGTCTGCAGCGTGAAGAAGGCTGCTCCCGGCGGCACCGTGAAGAAGGGCGATGTGGTCAAGGCTGTCATCGTCCGCAGCAAGCATGGCCTGCGCCGTGACGACGGTTCTTACATCCGTTTCGATGAGAACGCCGCCGTCATCGTCATGGCCGACAAGAGCCCCAAGGGCACTCGTATCTTTGGACCTGTGGCGCGTGAGCTGCGCGACGCCGGCTTCACCAAGATCCTGAGCCTGGCTCCCGAATCGCTGTAAGGAGGTTTTAATAAGAATGAACAATCTTCATGTTAAAACCGGCGACAACGTTATGATCATCTCCGGCAAGGACAAGGGCAAGACCGGCAAGGTCCTGCAGACCTCCCCGAAAGAGGGCAAGGTCATTGTCGAAGGCCTGAACATGGTCACCAAGCATGTCAAGCCCCGTCGTCAGGGCGAGCAGGGCGGCATTGTCAAGGCCGAAGGCGCTATCTACGCCTGCAAGGTCATGCCGGTGTGCCCCAAGTGTGGCAAGGCCACCCGCGTGGGCCATTCCGTCAAGGACGGCAAGACCGTCCGCATCTGCCGCAAGTGCGGCGCCGAACTGTAAGGGAGGAGTTTGAATCATGGCACGTTTGAAAGAACAGTATGTCAACGAGATCGCTCCGGCCCTGAACAAAAAGTTCGGCTACAAGAGCGTGATGCAGATCCCCAAGCTGGACAAGGTCATCATCAACGTGGCCGCCGGCGAGGCGAAGGAAAATGCCAAGGTTATCGACGCCATCGTCGCTGACCTGGGCCAGATCACCGGCCAGAAGGCCGTCGTCTGCAAGGCCAAGAAGAGCGTGGCTAACTTCAAGCTGCGCCAGGGCATGCCCATCGGCGCCAAGGTCACTCTGCGCGGCGAGCGTATGTACGAGTTCGTCGATCGCCTGTTCAACGTGGCTCTGCCCCGTGTCCGCGACTTCCGCGGCATCTCCGGCAACAGCTTCGACGGGCGCGGCAACTACGCCTTCGGCCTGAAGGAGCAGATCATCTTCCCGGAAATCGACTTCGATAAGGTCGACGCCATCCGCGGCATGGACATCTGCTTTGTTACCACGGCCAAGACCGACGAAGAAGCCAAGGAGCTGCTGAAGGCTCTGGGCGCTCCGTTCGCCAACTGAGAAGGGGAGGAAGAAAACCAATGGCAAAAACTTCTATGAAGATCAAGCAGCAGCGCCCGGCCAAGTTCTCCACCCGCGCCTACAACCGCTGCAAGATCTGCGGCCGTCCCCATGCCTATCTGCGCAAGTACGGCATCTGCCGTATCTGCTTCCGTGAGCTGGCCTACAAGGGCGAGATCCCCGGCGTGAAGAAGGCTTCCTGGTAATCAGAGACAGGAAAAGACGTAACAACAACATCTTTAACACAACCTAAGGAGGTTAGTGGCATGCAAATCACCGATCCTATCGCGGACCTGCTGACCCGCATCCGCAACGCGAGCACTGCCAAACACCCTTCCGTGGATATCCCTGCTTCCAACCTGAAAAAGGCGATCTGCCAGATCCTGGTTGATGAGGGCTACATCAAGGGTATGAAAGTGACCGAGGACAGCAAGCAGGGCGTTATCACCCTGACCCTCAAGTACCAGGACAATGGTATGCCGGTCATCGCGGGCCTGAAGCGCGTTTCCAAGCCCGGCCTGCGTATCTACACCAACTGCGAGGACATGCCCAAGGTCATGAAGGGCCTGGGCACCGCGATCATCTCCACTTCTAAAGGCGTCATGACCGACAAGGCTGCCCGCGCTGCCCATGTCGGCGGTGAAGTGCTCGCCTTTGTGTGGTAAGAAAGGGGCTAGAAGACAATGTCGAGAATTGGAAGAAAACCCATCGTCATTCCTGCGGGTGTTGATGTGAAGATCGACGAGGCCGAACACACCATCACCGTGAAAGGCCCCAAGGGTACCCTGCATTCCAAATATCATCCCATGATGACCGTCAAGGTCGAGGGCAATGAGATTTTGGTTACCCGCCCCAATGACGAAAAACAGGCCCGCAGCCTGCACGGCCTGACCCGTACCAACATCCATAACATGGTTGTTGGCGTGACCGAAGGCTTCCGCAAGGATATGGAGATCCAGGGCATCGGCTACCGCTGCGCCAAGCAGGGCAAGACCCTGACCCTGACCCTGGGCTTCTCTCACCCGGTCAACGTCGAAGAGACCGACACCATCCAGATCGAAGTCAAGGACGCTCTGCACTTCAGCATCGTCGGCATCGATAAGCAGGAAGTCGGTCAGTTCGCTGCCGAAGTCCGCGGCAAGCGTCCGCCGGAACCCTACAAGGGCAAGGGCATTCGCTACGTTGGCGAGTATGTCATCCGCAAGGAAGGCAAAGCCGGTAAAGGCAAATAATAGGAGGGGAGAAACATTATGGTCAATAAGGCTGATAAGAACGAAGCTCGTCTTCGCCGTCACCGCCGCGTCCGCGGCAAGATCAGCGGCACGGCCGAGCGTCCTCGTCTGGATGTTTTCCGCTCTGCCAAGCACATCTACGTTCAGGTCATCGATGACGTTGCCGGCGTGACTCTGGCAGCTGCTTCCACCCTGGACAAGGACTTTGAGGACTACGGCGGAAACGTCGAGGCCGCCAAGAAGGTCGGCGCCGCCATTGCCAAGAAATGCCTGGAAAAGGGCATTACCGAAGTGGTCTATGACCGCGGCGGTTTCGTCTACCACGGCCGCGTGAAGGCTCTCGCTGAGGGCGCCCGCGAAGCCGGTCTGAAACTGTAAGGAGGGATCGAACATGGCCATGCAGAGAAACAGAGAACAAGATGACGGCATGATCACTAAGGTCGTCTCCATCAACCGCGTTTCCAAGACCGTTAAGGGCGGCCGCGTTATGAAGTTCGCCGCTCTGATCGTCGTTGGCGACGGCAAGGGCAACATCGGCTACGGCGTCGGCAAGTCCGGCGAAGTTCCCGAGGCTATCCGCAAGGGCGAGGGTGCTGCCAAGAAGAACATGCACAAGATCGCCATGAAGGGCACCACCATCCCGCACGAGATCGTCGGCGAATTTGGCGCCGGCCGCGTGCTGATGCGTCCCGCTGCTCCCGGTACCGGCGTTATCGCCGGCGGCCCGGTTCGTGCGGTTCTGGAATGCGCCGGCATCAAGGACATCCGTACCAAGAGCCTGCGTTCCAACAACCCGATCAACGTTACCGCTGCGACCTTCGCCGGCCTGTGCGGTCTGACCGACGCCGAGTCTGTTGCTGCTAAGCGCGGCAAGACCGTCGCCGAGATCCTGGGCTAAGGAGGGCGCTGAATCATGGAAAAACTGAGCATTCGTCTTGCCAAGAGCCTGATCGGCCGCGGCAAAGAGCAGATTTCCGTCGCGAAGTCTTTGGGCCTGCATCGTCCGGGTGACGTTGTCGAACAGCCTGACAACGCCGCTACTGCCGGTAAGATCGCTAAGATCTCTCACCTGGTCGTTGTGACCAAGCTGTAATGGAGGTGCAAGCATGAAGCTTCATGAACTGAACGCGCCCAAGGGCGCCCGCAAGGCCGTTACCCGCAAGGGCCGCGGCGCGGGTTCCGGCAATGGTAAGACTGCCGGCTACGGCCACAAGGGCCAGAAAGCCCGTTCCGGCGTCAAGAAGGCCGGTTTCGAAGGCGGCCAGATGCCGCTGCAGCGTCGTCTGCCGAAGCGCGGCTTCAACAACATTTTCGCTACCAAGTATGTCACCATCAAGGTTTCCGACCTTGAGAAGTTTGAGGCCGGCGCTACCGTTGACGCCGCCGCCCTGCTGGAAAAGGGCATCATCTCCCGCACCCTGGACGGTGTCAAAGTCCTGGGCAACGGCGAGCTGAGCAAAGCGGTCAATGTCAAGGTCGCGGCCTACACGGCCTCTGCCAAGGAAAAAATCGAGAAGGCAGGCGGGAAAGCTGAGGTGATCTAAGGTGTTCGAAACCTTCCGCAATGCCTGGAAGATCGAAGACCTGCGTAAGCGGCTTTTGTTTACGCTCCTGATCCTGGTGCTCTTCCGTTTGGGCTGTGCGATTCCGGTACCTTATATCACCGCTGGCAACCTGAAGGATATGTTCGACACCACCGGCAGCATGCTGACTTACCTGGATATGATGTCCGGTAATGCTCTGAGCCAGTGCGCAATCTTCGCGTTGGGCGTTCAGCCGTATATCAACGCCTCGATTATCGTACAGCTGCTGACTGTCGCCATTCCTTACCTGGAAAATCTTTCCAAGGAAGGTGAGGAGGGCCGCCGCAAGCTGACCCGAATCACCAACTATGTGGGCTGCGGCATCGCTCTGATGCTGTCCATCGCCTACTACTTCATCCTGCGCCGCAGCTCTGCGCTGGAGTACACTGATGGCTTTGCCGGTGTGTTCACCGCCATTGTCATTGTGCTGTGCTTCACCGCCGGCAGCCAGCTGGTTACCTGGATGGGCAACCAGATCGACTCCAAGGGCATCGGCAACGGTGTTTCGCTGCTGATCTTCGCCGGCATCGTGGCCAACTGGTCCCGTGTGCTGACGATGGTCAAGAGCATTCTCACCGCCGCGCAGACCTCCAGCGGATATTACATCCTGCTGCCGGTTCTGCTGGTGCTGGCCATCGTTGCGGTCATCTTCGTGGTCATTCTGACCAACGCGGAACGCCGCATCCCGGTACAGTACGCCAAGCGTGTGGTCGGCCGTAAGATGTACGGCGGCCAGGCAAGCTACATCCCCATCAAGGTGAACATGTCCGGCGTTATGCCTGTCATCTTTGCCATGACGCTGTGCAGCCTGCCCAACATGGTTGGCAGCTTCCTGGGCTGGACCGACAACATCTTCTTCCAGGTGTTCAACTACACCAGCCCGGTGTACCTGGTGGTGTATGTGCTGCTGATCATCGGTTTCAACTACTTCTATGTTGCGATCCAGTACAACCCCATCGACATCAGCAACCAGCTGCGCAAGAACAACGGCACGATTCCGGGCATTCGTCCCGGCAAGCCCACCAGCGACTTCATCACCAAGACCCTGCAGAAGATCACTCTGATCGGCGGCATCTTCCTGGCTGTTGTTGCGGGCCTGCCCATTGTTCTGGGTGACATTACCCACGTTTCCATTCAGCTCGGCGGTACCAGCCTGCTGATCGTGGTCGGCGTCGCGCTCGACACCGCCCGTTCTCTGGAAGGCTATATGACCGCTCGTCATCACAAAGGCTTTTTGGAATAACAGCGGAAGGCTGCTCCAAAAGCAGCCGACAGGAAAGGGGAAACACTTATGAAACTGATCCTTTTGGGCGCCCCCGGCGCCGGCAAAGGAACCCAGGCAGAAATCCTCTGCGATAAACTGGGTATCCCCACCATTTCCACCGGCAACATCCTGCGTGCCGCCGTTAAGGACGGTACCCCGATGGGTCTGAAAGCCAAGAGCTTTATGGACGCGGGCGCGCTGGTTCCCGACGATGTCATTGTGGGCATCGTAAAGGAACGTCTGGCACAGCCCGACTGCGCCGGCGGTTTCATCCTGGACGGTATGCCGCGTACCATTGCGCAGGGCGAAGCCCTGGAAGCTATGGGCGTGGAGATCGATAAGGTTCTGAACCTGACCGTTGCTGACGAAGCCATCATGGAGCGTATGAGCGGCCGTCGCGTCTGCGCGAAATGCGGCGCCAGCTATCACATCAAGAATAAGCCCAGCGCCAAGCCGGGCGTTTGCGATCGGTGCGGCGGGGAACTAGTCGTCCGCAAGGACGACGAGCCCGCCACCGTGCTGGACCGTTTGAAAGCGTATCACGAACAGACCGAGCCTCTTGTGGCCTTCTACCGCGAACGCGGCAAACTGGTGGAGATTCCCGATCAGGGCTCCATCGAGGACACCACTGCGCTGATCCTCAAAGAGTTGGAGGCATAACGCACCCATGATCCAAATCAAAAACGCTGCCGAGATCGAAAAAATGCGCCGCGCCTGCGCTATCAGCGCGGCGGCGCTCAAGGCGGGCGGCGAAGCGATCGAACCCGGTATTTCAACGGCAGAGATCGACAAGATCATCTACGACTTTATCGTGCGCCATGGCGCAAGGCCGAACTTCCTGCATCTGTACGGATTCCCGGCCACCGCCTGCATCAGCGTTAACGACACCGTGATCCACGGCATCCCCAGCCGCGAACAGAAGATCCGCCCCGGTGATATCGTATCCATCGACACCGGATGCAAGATCGACGGTTTCAACGGCGACAACGCCTGCACCTTTGCCTGCGGAAAAGTGGACAAGGAAGCACAGCGTCTGTTGGATGTCACCCGTGAAAGCCTGCACCGCGGCATTGCTGCGGCCCAGGCCGGTGCGCGGATCGGCGATGTGGGACACGCCGTGCAGAGCTACGTCGAAGAGAACGGCTTCTCGGTTGTCCGCAGTTTTGTCGGCCATGGCGTCGGCAAGGAACTGCATGAGGACCCCGAAGTTCCGAACTATGGCACCCCGGGCCGCGGACCCCGCCTGGTTCCCGGAATGTGCATCGCCATCGAACCGATGGTGAACCAGTTCAAGTACGCGGTAAAGACGTTGAACGATGGATGGACGGTCAAGACTTGTGACGGGGGACTGGCTGCTCACTTTGAGCATACGGTTCTCATCACCAAGGATGGGCCCGAGATCCTGACCCACGGCTGGGAGGAACCCGAATGGACTTTGTAAAAGGCCGTTTGGTGCGCTCCAAGGCGGGCCGCGATAAGACCCGCACCTTCGCCGTGGTGGCTGCCGAGGGCTGCATGCTGTGGCTGGCCAACGGGAGCAAGCGGTCCCTGACCGCACCCAAACGCAAAAAAGCCCGGCATGTGGCACCTACCGCCACCGTTCTGGCAAACGAGCTTCTGAAAAGCGATCAACTGCTCAGTGAAGCGATCGCCGCCTATGACGCGGCGCATCCCGCTGAATGAACCCTTCAAGGAGGCAATCAGCTTGTCTAAAGAAGATGTCATCGAAGTAGAAGGCGTCGTGCGTGAGGCTTTGCCCAACACCGTGTTCAAGGTCGAACTGCTCAACAAAGAGGGCAAGCCCAACGGCCACACGGTTTCGGCGCACATCTCCGGCAAATTGCGGACCAACTTCATCCGCATCCTGCCCGGCGACAAGGTCACCATGGAAATGTCGCCCTACGACCTGACCAAAGCCCGGATCACCTGGCGTTCCAAGTAAACGCCTTGTGTCATAGAAGGAGGTTAACATCATGAAGGTAAAACCTTCCGTGAAACCCATTTGCGAAAAGTGCAAGGTCATCAAGCGCAAAGGCCGCGTGATGGTCATCTGCATCAACCCCAAGCATAAGCAGCGTCAGGGCTAAAGGTCCGGGGGACTCCCCCTGGAAACCATACCCAAAACGCTTGGGGGCCAAGTGCGTAGATTCCCGGCGCAGGCCCCGACACAGGACATGGGATGTTATTTATGGAGGTGCTTTATGGCACGTATTGCTGGTGTTGATCTGCCTCGCGAGAAGCGGATCGAGGTTGGTCTGACCTATGTCTACGGTATCGGTCAGAGTACTGCTGACGAGATTCTCGCCGGCACCGGGATTAACCCGGACATCCGCGTCAAGGATCTGTCCGCCGAAGATGAAGCCAAGATCCGTGACTACATCGACAAGAACAATATCATCGTGGAAGGCGATCTTCGCCGCAACGTTGCGCTGGACATCAAGCGTCTGACTGAAATCCAGTGCTACCGTGGCATCCGCCATCGCAAGGGCCTGCCTGTGCGCGGCCAGCGCACCAAGACCAATGCGCGTACCCGCAAAGGTCCGAAGCGCACCGTCGCTAACAAGAAGAAGTAAGGAGGAACTGTAAATGGCTGCTACGAAAGCAACTGCTAAGACCCGCACCAAGCGCAAAGAGCGTAAAAACGTCAGCGCCGGTGCTGCTCATATCCAGAGCACGTTCAACAACACCATCGTTACCATCACCGACACGCAGGGCAACACCATTTCTTGGTGCAGCACGGGTACCCTGAACTTCCGTGGTTCCCGCAAGAGCACTCCTTACGCCGCCCAGAGCGCTGCCGAAGTGGCCGCCAAGGCCGCGATGGAGCATGGCATGAAGACCGTCGAGGTCTACGTCAAGGGCCCGGGTTCCGGCCGTGAGAGCGCTATCCGCGCTCTGCAGGCCACTGGCCTGGAGGTCACCATGATCCGTGACGTGACCCCGATCCCGCACAACGGCTGCCGCCCGCCCAAGCGCCGCCGCGTCTGATGGAAGGAGGATACTGAATTATGGCTAAGAATACGCAGCCTATCGCAAAGCGTTGCAAAGCTCTCGGCATTTCTCCCGCCGTCATGGGCTATGCCAAGAAGAATACCACCCGCAACTCTACCGGCAACTTCCGCAAGAAGCAGTCTGAGTACGCCACTCAGCTGAAGGAAAAGCAGAAGCTGAAGTTCATCTACGGCGTTCTGGAAAAGCAGTTCGCCAACTACTTCAACGAAGCCGAACGCCGTCAGGGCCAGACCGGTGAGAACCTGCTCCAGATGCTGGAATGCCGTCTTGACAACGTCGTGTTCCGTCTGGGCTTCGCTTCCACTCGCCGTGATGCCCGCCAGCTGGTCAGCCACGCTCACTTCACCGTCAATGGCAAGAAGGTCAACATTCCTTCTTACCAGGTCAAGGCCGGTGATGTGGTCGAAGTGTGCGAGTCCAGCCGCAAGATCGAAAAGTTCGCCAAGCTGACCGGCGCCGATGCTCCGGTTGTTGCTCTGCCTTCCTGGCTGAGCCGTGAGACCGGCTCCCTGAAGGGCGTCGTCACCAAGCTGCCCGAGCGCAGCGACATCGATTACGAGGTCCAGGAACACCTGATCGTCGAGTTGTACTCCAAGTAATCCTCTGCCATACCGTTTTTTCACCAAGACCGGCCCGGTATTTTTGCGGGCCGGCTGATCAAGGAGGGTTTTTATGATGGAGATTGAACGCCCCAAGATCGAGATGGCCAACCTTTCCCCCGACGGCCGTTACGGCAAGTTCGTGGTGGAGCCTCTGGAGCGCGGCTTCGGTACTACGCTGGGCAACAGCCTGCGCCGTGTGCTGCTCTCCAGCTTGCCCGGCGTGGCGGTCACCAGTGTGAAGATCGACGGCGTCGTGCATGAATTCTCGACCATCGAGGGCGTGCGCGAGGACGTGACTGAGATCGTTTTGAACCTCAAGGGCATTGCCGCCAAGATTTACGGCGATGGCCCCAAGACCGTCCGCGTGGAAGCCGCTGGCCCGTGCGAAGTCACTGCCGGCAGCATCAAGCAGGGCGACGACCTGGAGATCCTCAACCCCGAATGGCACATTGCCACCCTGGGCGAAGGAGCCAAGCTCGTCATGGAGCTGACCTTTGACAAGGGCCGTGGCTACGTTCCCGCCGAGCGCAACAAACTGGCGCTCATCGAAAAGAACGATGTCACCACCCTGCCTGTGGACAGCATCTATACTCCGGTGCTCAAGTGCAACTACACGGTGGAAAACACCCGTGTGGGCCAGATCACCGACTTTGATAAACTGACCATCGAGGTCTGGACCGATGGCACCACCAACGCGCAGGAGGCTCTGAGCCTGGCTGCCCGTGTGCTGACCGAACACCTGAATCTGTTCGTCAACCTGTGTGATGAAGCCGCCGAGACTGAAATCATGGTCGAAAACGACGAGAAGGGCAAGGAAAAAGCGCTGGAGATGACCATTGAAGAGCTGGACCTGAGCGTCCGTTCCTTCAACTGCCTCAAGCGCGCCGGCATCAACACCGTGGGCGACCTCATCAACAAGAGTGAGGACGACATGATGAAGGTGCGAAACCTTGGCCGCAAGAGCCTGGAAGAAGTCATGGCGAAACTGGATAGCCTGGGCTTCATGCTCACCAAAGACGACGACAACTGATAAAGGAGTGAAACAGAATGCCCGGTACTAGAAAGCTTGGCCGCGCCACCGACAGCCGCAAGGCGATGCTGCGCGCTATGGTCACTTATCTGTTCGAGAACGGCAAGATCGAGACCACCGTTACCCGCGCTAAGGAGGTTCGCTCCATGGCCGAGAAGATGGTCACCCTGAGCAAGGCCGGCGATCTGCACGACAAGCGCCAGATCTTCAGCTACATCACCAAGGAAGATGTTGCCAAGAAGGTCATCGATGTGTATGGTCCGAAGTATGCCGACCGCAACGGCGGCTACACCCGCATCATCCGCACCGGTATGCGCCGCGGCGACGCTGCCGAAATGGCGATTCTGGAACTGGTCTGATCAGACCGTTTCAGCGTTGACTGAATAAGAAACCCGCTCCTGGCGAAAGTCAGGGGCGGGTTTTTGTTTAGGCTTGTTGACGTATTGACATGAGGAAAGCCCCGGCACTGAGGTGCCGGGGCTTTCCTTATATCGCGTGTATTTTTTATTTGTTCCAGGTGGGAATGTCGGGGAAGACCAGATGGGCACTGAATCGACCCTGCGGACCATACATCTCAAAGTGCAGATGCGTACCGGTGGAGTTGCCGGTAGAACCCATGTAACCAATGACCTGGCCGGCTTCCACATGCTCGCCTTCACTGACAATGTACTGCAGCAGATGACCGTACCGGGTGGTGTATCCGCCGTCGTGCTCAATGACCACATAGTTGCCGTAGCTGTTCCAGTCGCCGCGGGTCACAATGCCGTTCCAGGTGTAGGTCTGCACCACCGTACCGGCAGCCGCAGCCAGGATGGGCGTTCCGCTGGGGCCGGCAATGTCGATGCCGGTGTGTCCACCGGTCATCCACTGGCTGATGTGCCGATATCCCGGGGCGGGCCAGATGAAATCATACCCGCCGATGCTGCCATACATGTAGTCTTTCAGCTGGGTGCCGGTGACCCGTTCTTCGGCCACCGGGTCGGTCAGTGTCTTGACCTGTACCGTTTGTACATCGGTCTGGACACCGTCCACGGTGGTCACATCCTGGGTGATCTCCCGCACGCCATTCTGTCCGGCCTGCAGTACCACTGTTTCGCCGTAGTCATAGGCGGCGGATTCCTGGGTATATACAGGATAGGGAATCTCTTCCTGGTAAGTCTGGCGCTCAATGGACCGGACTTTCAGCAGGTCTGCGTCGCTGCGCAGCTGGTTCAGCACATCGGAATAGGGTTGTACCGAATCGGAGAAGAACAGGCCGTCTACCAGCTCTACATCATGTACAAAAGCCACCCGCTGATTGGGGTTGTCCACCTGTTTGTAAGGCAGCAGACAGCTCTGCAGGAAACTGCGCAGATGATCACCGTCGGCGGTCACATACTGCAAGGTGCCGTCCAGGTATACGGCGGTGGCCTCCTGAAGTTCACCGCCGGATGCCATCAGCAGGGCATTGACCAGTTCGCTTTGTCCCATGGTCTGATCATAGTCAGTGGTCAGGGTGTAGGTGGGCCAAATCTCAAAACCGGTTTCTGCCGATGTTTTTCCGGCGTCGTTCAGTACCCGCTGGGCGGTTTCCACACGCTCGTACACCGCCGCCCGGGCATCGTCAAAGACCTGTTCGTTCTCCACATAGCCGACGGTTTTTCCATTGACCTGGACCTGCAGCACATAACTGCGGTCCAGACCGGTATATACGGTAAAACCCAGCAGACCGGCGGCCGCCGCCAGAAAGACGCTGCGCAGCAGCAGACCGGGCGTGATGTGGATGGCCTGTCCGGTATCGGGAGGCGATAGCGGCCGAATCAGGACTTCAAACAGAGAAACAAAACCGCGCAGCAGCAAGGCTACAAACCAGCCTATGGAGCGTGCCAGACAGATGAGCGTGTACTCGACCAGGAAGCCGATGGCGTACAGGAACGCCCCTGTTTCATGCCAGTAGGGCATGGCTCGGGCACGGGAAAGAATTCGGTGTTGGGTCGCGCTGCGCTTTTCCTTTTTATGCCAGCGCCGGACTGTCCGGCGACAGCGCCAGGCATCCAGCAGCGAGGTCCGTGAAGGTTTCGTTTTCATCGCTCCTTCATTTCTATGTCATCGAGATCGTAAAAGAAAAGCAAAAACGGTTGGTCTAAAACGATAGACCAGATACCAAAAGTCTAACACACCGCCTTCGGGCTGTCAAGGCGGCCGCAGGGCAGGGGAGTCTATCGGACAGCACAAGAAGGCAAAATCCGACACATTTGCAAATTTTTTGTAAAAAACACCAGAAATTTTAAGGCGCCTCCCAAAAGGGGATGTGCAAGGTGCGGAAAATGAAAGATTGTACAAAAAAAGTACGGTTGACAGGTGCTTTTGCCGTTCCCATGTGATAAAATAATGATGAGTTACGATGCGCCGCAGTGCGCACAAAATATGTATAAAGTTCAGTGAAGGAGCAACGTATGGCTGACATGAATCTTGGCCCCCGTGACTTTTTTGCAAAAGAGGACGCAATCGCCGACCTGGGGCTTCTGGCCTGCCCCGGTGCCGAGGAACTGGCCAATCTGGTCGATGGTCATCTGGTGCGCTGGGCGCGCGAAGTCGGTATGGATGTGGATACCTTTATTATCCCGTCTGATTGCCCGCGCTTCCAGTCCGGTGACGCCAAGGGCCTGGTGAAGGCCTCTACCCGCGGTGACGACATTTTCATCTTTGTTGATCCGGGCAACTACAGTGTTACCTACAAACTGTTCGGGTATGAGAACCATCTCTCTCCCGACGACCACTTCCAGAACCTGCTGCGCCTGATCCAGGCTGTTTCCGGCCGTGCTCACCGCATCAGCGTCATTATGCCCAGCCTGTACGGCGGCCGTCAGCATCGCCGCGTCAGCCGCGAAAGCCTGGACTGCGCTTTTGCCCTGCAGCAGCTGCGCTCTGTGGGTGTCAAGAACATCATCACCTTCGATGCCCATGACCCCCGCGTCCAGAACGCTGTGCCCACCATGAGCTTTGATAACGTCATCCCCACCTATCAGGTCCTGAAGTGCCTGCTGCATCATGTGCCGGATATCCGTTTTGACAAGGATCACTTCATGGTCGTTTCTCCCGATGAAGGCGCCATGAACCGCAACATGTACTACTCCAGCGTGCTGGGCTGCAACCTGGGCATGTTCTACAAGCGCCGCGACTACTCCAAGATCGTCAACGGCCGCAACCCCATCGTTGCTCATGAATACCTGGGCGAGAGCGTGGAAGGCAAAGATGTCTTCATTGCCGACGACATCATTGCTTCGGGCGAGAGTATGCTGGACATTGCCTACGGCCTGAAGATGCGCGGTGCCCGCAAGATCTTCACCTACGCCACCTTCCCGCTGTTCACCGCCGGCCTGGACAAGTTCGACAAGGCTTACCAGGATGGCATTGTGGCCGCTGTTCTGGGTACCAACCTGACCTACCGGATGCCCGAACTGCTGGAGCGCGAGTGGTACCATGACGTGGATGTGTCCAAGTACACCGCTTACTTCATTGCAGCCATCAACCATGATAAGAGCGTTTCCAGCATCATCGACCCGATGATCAAAATCCGGGATCTGCTCAACCGTCACGGCATTCCCATGGGCTGCTGAGTACCTGTCTGATCTGAATAGTTTGATTTTTTGCCTGTGCCGTTTCGGCACAGGCAAAAAATTTGCATTGAAGCGCCCGTACCGCTATAATAATGGGGTATAAAGAAATCCGGGGCGCAAGCCCCTTTGCCGAAAAAGGAGAGGTTTTGTATGCTGCCAATCGAACGTCTGCGCGCGATGGTCGCCGGGAAAAAGGTGGCCTTTATCGGGGCGGGTGTCAGCCACAAACCGTGCATCGAACAGTTTGCCGCATTGGGGGCCCAGATCACCCTGTGTGACCAGAAACCCAATCTGGAAGCCTTCGGCGATTACGCCGATACCCTCCGCCGCCTGAACGTCCGCCTGAGCCTGGGCGAGCATTATACCGACGGCTTTGCCGGGCAGGACATCATCATGCGTACCCCGGGCTATGAGTATTACAAGCCCGAATTGCAGGCTGCCCTGAAAGCCGGTACCATGGTTACCAGTGAGGTGGAACTCTTCTTTGAGCTTTGCCCCTGTGAGATCGTGGCTGTGACCGGCTCGGACGGCAAGACCACGACCACCACCCTCATTGCCAAGATGCTGGAAGCCGCCGGCCGCCATGTGCTGTTGGGCGGCAACATTGGTGCGGCTCTGCTGCCCCAGCTGGAAACCGTCACCGCCGACGATATTGCGGTGGCGGAACTGTCCAGCTTCCAGCTAATCAGCATGCGGCACAGCCCGAAGGTGGCGGTGGTGACCAATGTCACCCCCAACCATCTGGATCATCACAAGGATATGCAAGAATATATTGATGCCAAGCGCAACATCCTGCTGTGGCAGACGCCGCCTTGCCGTGCGGTCCTGGGGTATGAGAACGACATTACCCGCGGAATGGCTTCTGACTGCAAAGGGGAGCAGGTCTGGTTCACTCGCCTGCATGAAACCGACAAGGGTGCCTTCCTGCGCGCCTCCGACGATACTCTCTGCTATGCCGAGAACGGTGTGGTGACTCCCATTGTGCCCCGCGCCGATGTGAAGCTGCGCGGTCTGCATAACGTAGAAAATCTGCTGGCCGCGATGGCTGCTGTGTGGGGTCTGGTCCCGGTGGAAGCCATGCGTCGGGTGGCGTCCACCTTCACCGGCGTGGAGCACCGCATCGAGCCGGTCCGCATGCTGGACGGGGTGCAGTATTACAATGACTCCATCGCCACCAGCCCCACGCGGACCATCGCCGGGCTGCGCAGCTTCGACCAGAAGCTGATTCTGATTGCCGGCGGCTATGACAAAAAGATCAGCTACGCACCGCTGGCCCCGGAATTGATTGCCCACGTCAAGGTGCTGATTCTGATGGGCGATACCGGTCCGATCATCGAGCGGGAAGTCCGTGCCTGCCCCGGCTTTGCCGAGAGTGGCCTGCAGATTCTGCACGCGGATTCCATGCAGGATGCGGTGGAACAGGCCCGTGCCGCCGCCAAGCCCGGCGATATTGTCAGCTTGTCCCCGGCATCGGCCTCTTTTGACCATTATCCCAACTTTGAAGCCCGCGGACGGGAATACAAGCAAATTGTCAATGCACTGTAACAGGAGGACCACTGCGTGATTCAGGCTGTATCCGATGCGGTCGGCAAACAGACACTGCTGCAAACGGTGGCCGGCAAGCCCTATTTTCGGGCGCTGCTGGGCCGGGATGCTGCTCTCTGGACCGGCAACCCCGGTGCACCTACCCGGCTGTTTACGATGCCCGGCGGGGCATTGGCCCTGAGCGGGCGTTCAGCCCAGCTGTGCTGCAACGGGACCGAACAACCGGAATGGGAAGAGTTGTCCCTGTTTCTGCGCTTTGCCGGGGTGGAACGGCTGACTATGAATGTGCAGCCGCCCGAAACCTGGCCTCTGCGCCGGAACCTGTACCTGTATACTCTGGCCCCCGGCGCATGCCTGCCGGTGCCGCCGCTGCTGCCGGGACTGCGTATTGACCGCAGCCCGTCCATGCAGGTCATCAGCGCCGAACTCTTTCCGGGGGAGCCTGAACGGCAGGAAACTTTTTACTCGGAATCCTGCACGGCCCTCAATCATGGCTATGCCCGGGTGCTGGCCGTGCGGGACGGGGCAGGGGAGATGATCTGCACCGTGGGTGCTTACGCCATCTGCAATGGGGAAGCCTACATGGCGGCAGGGGAAACCCGGGCCGACCTGCGCGGGCAGGGCATCGGCGGACACCTGATCGTGACGCTGGCCAACGAATTGGCTGCCGAGGGGTACACTGTGACCTTTCTGTGTGAGGATAAGCGCCGCCATTTTTATGACCGGCTGGGCTTTGTCCATACCCTGACCTACGGCCAGTACCTCCTGCCCCCACAAGACAACAACGAAGGAACAGAAAACCAATGATCGAACAATTTTTTGACCTGAAACCGGAAGTCCTGGCTCTGGACAAAAAGGCTCTGGAACTTTGCAAGGACCAGTTTGCCCATGTGGAGGAAATCCGCGATTATAACCAGCTGAAAATGCTCAAGGCCTTTACCGGCTGCGGCGTGGAAGCCCGCCATTTCTGGGGATCTTCCGGCTACGGCGTCTGGGATGACAGCCGCAACAAGCTGGAAGAAGTCTTTGCCCGCTGCATGGGGGCAGAGGCTGCCCTGGTGCGTCCGCAGTTCATGAGCGGCACCCACACCCTGGCGGTGGCACTCTTCGGCCTGCTGCGCCCCGGTGATACCCTGCTGGCCGCCACCGGCCGCCCGTATGACACCCTGGAAGGTGTCATCGGCATCGGCGAGGCCGGCAAGGGCTGCGGCACCCTGCGGGAATTCGGCGTGCTGTACGACGAATGTCCGCTCAAACCCGACTTTACCCCTGATTACGATGCGATTGCCCGTCAGGCCAAGAACGCCACGGTGGTGCATATCCAGCGCAGCCGGGGATATACCCAGCGCAATGCCTTTGACCTGGCCACCATCCGGAAAGTGGCCGAAATCGCCCGCAAGGCCAATCCCAACGCTGTGATTTTTGTGGACAACTGCTACGGGGAATTCACCCAGAAGCAGGAACCCCTGGAAGTGGGCGCCGATCTCATCGCCGGCAGCTTCATCAAGAACCCCGGCGGCGGCATTACGCCCACCGGCGGCTATATCGCCGGCCGGGCCGACCTGGTGGAAAAGGTCAGCCACCGCTTCACCGCCCCCGGCATCGGTGCCGAGCTGGGCTGCACCCAAGACAGCCTGCGGGATACCTTCCTGGGCTTCTATTATGCTCCCGGTGTGGTGTGCGAGGCCCTGAAGACCGCCATCTACGCCCAGTGCCTGCTGGAGCTGGCAGGCGTCAAGCCGGTGCCCTGCTACACCGCCGACCATAACGACATCGTGACCTGCTTTGATTCCGGCAGCGCAGCGGCCTTGCAGGGCTTCTGCACCGGCATCCAACAGGGCAGTCCCATCGACAGCATCGCTGCCCCCGAACCGGCCGACGAGCCCGGGTATACGGATAAAGTTATCATGGCCTCCGGCAGTTTTACCGAAGGCAGTACCATCGAACTTTCCTGCGACGGACCTCTGCGCGAGCCCTACACCTGCTATTTGCAGGGCGGCGTGAACTTTACCGCCGCCCGCGCCGCGGTGCTGTGCGCCGTGCAGAACGCCTTTTTTGCCTGACCTTGTAGTACAGCCGCCTTTTGCGGCTTTGCGTCAATATGGACCCTATTGACCGAAAGGAAGGAAAACACCATGCTGGACATCAAGCGCAACCTGACCACCATGACCGACTTTTACGAACTGACCATGTCCGCCGGATACTTCGACGAGGGGTATAAGGACAAGATCGCGGTGTTTGATATGTTTTTCCGCCGCGTTCCGGACGGCGGCGGCTACGCCATTATGGCGGGCCTGCAGCAGTTCATCGACGCCGTGGATCATCTGAAGTTTACCGAGGAGGACATCGACTATCTGCGGTCGACCAACATGTTCCGGGAAGATTTTCTGGAATATCTGGCCAACTTCAAGCTCCATTGCAACATCTGGGCCATTGAAGAAGGCGTGCCCATCTTTCCCCAGGAACCCATCGTCACAGTGGAAGGCCCGGCCATCGAATGCCAGCTGCTGGAAACCCTTCTTCTGGTCACCTTCAACCATCAGTGCCTGATCGCCACCAAAGCCAGCCGCATCGTGCGTGCTGCTGCGGGGCGTCCGGTGATGGAATTCGGCGCCCGCCGTGCCCAGGGCTACGACGCTGCCTATTTTGGCGCCCGTGCGGCTTATATCGGCGGCTGCGGCTCCACCAGCTGCGTCATGGCGGCCCGGGACTTCGGCATTCCTGCGTCCGGCACCATGGCCCATTCCTGGGTGCAGATGTTTCCCACTGAGTATGATGCCTTCAAGAAGTACGCCGAAATGTATCCGGACGCCTGCGTCCTGCTGGTGGATACATACAATGTTCTGCGCCACGGCATTCCCGATGCCATCAAGGTGTTTGACGAGGTCCTCAAACCCATGGGCAAGCGCCCCAAAGGTGTGCGCATAGACTCCGGCGATATTGCCTACCTGTCCAAGAAAGCCCGCCGCATGTTGGATGAAGCCGGCTATCCTGACTGCACCATCTGTGCCTCCAACAGCCTGGACGAGTACCTGGTGCGTGACCTGATCCTGCAGGGCGCCCGGGTGGACAGCTTCGGCATTGGCGAAAACATGATAACCGCCAAGAGCAACCCTGTTTTCGGCGGCGTGTACAAGCTGGCTGCCGTCAAGGCCGATGATGGCAGCTACATTCCCAAGATGAAACTCAGCGAAACGGCAGAAAAGACCACCATTCCTTGCCTGAAGAAAGTCTGGCGTATCTACGACGAGGACAACAAGGCTATGGCGGACCTGATCACGGTGGCTGACGAGCAGGTGGAAACCAAGCACGGCATCACCCTGTTTGATCCGGTGGAAACCTGGAAGGAACGCACCTACGTCAACTGCACCGCCCGCTGCCTGTCCACTCCCATTTACGTCAACGGTGAGCGCGTGTACAACAGCCCCAGCCTGGACGACATCCGCAAGTTCTGCAAGGCCCAGATCAACACCCTGTGGGACGAAGTCAAACGGTTTGAAAACCCCCACCGCTATTATGTGGACCTGAGCCAGAAGCTGTGGGACACCCGCAGCGAACTGCTCAAGCGGCTGTCCAAGTAAAAACACAAAAAGTGGTTACAAAGTGATTACAAGCCACTCTCCCTGCACAGACTACTCTTGCAAAGAATTCTGCCGGGGAAGGGGGCTTTTTATGTTGCTGGTCCGTGGCTGCCGCTGGGAGGCAGCCGCACTGTTCCTGCTGGGCGGCACAGCCTATCTGGGGTTGGAGATGGCCTGGCGCGGCACCACCCATTGGACCATGTTTTTTGCCGGGGGCGTGTGCCTGTGCCTGCTGCGCTGGTTCGATGACCGGTTCCGCTGTCCATTGCCTGCCGCAGCACTACTGGCAGCGGCGGGGGTATCCGGGGTGGAACTGGCTTTTGGGGTGGTGTGTACCTACCTGCTGCGCCTGCATGTGTGGGATTACAGTGCCGAGTGGGGAAATGTAGCCGGACTGATTTGCCCGAAGTATAGCTTGTTGTGGTTTTTGCTGTGTTTCTGGCTGTTGGGCGGATTGCGCACGCTGCGCTGCCTGTTGCTGAAAAAGTCCGCTTAATGGGACTAGACTTGCCGGTAAAACGGGCGAAAGTCCGCTTTATGTCCCTTTTGCTTCTGTATAATAAAGACAGAAACAAAAGAAAGGCAGGCGGGTTCCATGACCACCAGTTTCAAGAATGTCAACGGCCACATTGAGGTGTATTCCGCGCAGGGAGAGTTCCTTTTCTCTGCCGACACGATGGAAGAGGCCTGGCGCGAACTGTGCGCGTAAGGCGTACAACCGTGGACGCAATGTGTACAAAACAACGGAAATGTTGAAAATATCCAAATAATTTTTGTAAGTTTGTACAAATTGTAGGTTGCAAAAGCGCACACTCCCGTGTATACTATAGATGCAAAGAGAGGGAAGCAGCCACCCGCAAGCAGCGGCTTCCCGCCCATCTACAGAAAGGGGATCGCTATGTTGAGCCTGCATAAGATTACGACATGGATGCGCGGTATCATTCAGCGCGGCGAGGATTTCGGTCTGCCGGAGGATGTGTACAACGACGTGATCCCGTCCGGCGTGCATGATTACCAGCATACCGACTTCTAAACACATGTCGCAGGGCCGGTCGACGCAAAAAGCGTTGGCCGGTCTTGTTTTTTTGCGCAAAAAAAGGTATGCTATATAAGTATACCAACGAAAGGGGAAATGCCTGTGCCATGGCGGCCGTATGCGATTTTTGATATGGATGGTACCCTGCTGGACTCTACCGGTATGTGGGATCTGGTAGGGGAAAGGGTGCTGTCCCGCTGGGGGCTGAAACTGACGCCGCAGGACCGGAACGACACGGTTTCCATGACCATTGAAGGGACCGCGCAGTACTATGTGCAGCGCTATCATCTGCCGGTCACGGCACAGGAAGCTGCCGACTGTATCCGTGCCGAAGCCCGCCGCGCCTACATCACCGAGGCCACCCTGAAACCCGGTGCCATGGATGTGGTGGATGCCCTGCGGGCCAAAGGCGTACGGATGTGTGTGGCCTCCGGCACCGACAAACCGCTGGTGGATGCAGCTCTGGAGCATCTGGGGGTACTGGACCGGTTTGAATTTACTCTTTCCTGTCAAACGCCCAGGGGCAAGCAGGACCCGGAAGTCTATCTGCGTGCCCTGCAGGCATTCGGTGGCCCCGACCCTGCACAGGTCATGGTGTTTGAAGATTCCCCCACGGCGCTGGCTACGGCCAAAAAACTGGGCCTGTATACGGTGGCTGTGTGGGATACCTACACTGCGGATGCCTGGCCGGAATTGCGGCAGAAGGCCGACAGCCTGTGCGAACGCTGGCCCGACTGGCTGGCACAAAACCTAACCGAAGAGGAGAAGTCATCATGAAACTGATCACCTTTACCGTGCCTTGCTACAACTCGGCCGCTTATATGGACCGCTGCATCAAGACTCTGCTGCCCGCAGGGGAAGATGCCGAGATCATCCTGGTGGATGATGGTTCCAAGGACGAAACCGGCGCCATTGCGGACGCCTGGGCCGAGAAGTACCCCTCCATCATCCGCGTGATCCATCAGGAGAACGGCGGTCATGGTGAGGGCGTCAACCAGGGCATCCGCAACGCCAACGGCCTGTATTTCAAGGTCGTGGACTCGGACGACTGGCTGGACGGAGACGCTCTGCAGAAGGTCATGGCCAAGCTGCGGGAGTTTGCGGCCATGCCCCAGCCGGTGGATCTGCTGCTGTGCAATTATGTGTATGAGCATACCGTGGACAACACCCACCACACCGTGCGGTACACCGGGATTTTGCCCCAGGATAAGATTTTTACCTGGCAGGACATCGGACATTTCCCCCAGAGCCAGAACATTCTGATGCATTCGGTCATCTACCGCACGCAGGTCCTGCGGGACTGTGGTCTGCGCCTGCCCAAGCATACGTTCTATGTGGATAACGTCTTTGTGTATCTGCCGCTGCCCAGCTGCCGCAGCCTGTATTACATGGACCTGGACCTGTACCGGTATTTTATCGGCCGCGAGGACCAGAGCGTCAATGAAAAGGTCATGGTCAAGCGGGTGGACCAGCAGGTGCGCGTCACCAAGCTGATGATCACCGCGGTGGACCTGTACGCGCTGCCCCCGGAACAGAAGAAGCTGCGTGCTTACATGTTCAACTATCTGTCCATGATGATGACCATTTCCAGCGTCTTCCTGACCATGGACGGCAGTGCTGAAGCCCTGACCAAGAAAAAAGAATTGTGGCAGTTCCTCAAACTGCACGACCGCCGCGTTTATCGCCGCTGTGTGGCGTCGGTGGCGGGTCTGTGCAACCTGCCCGGCAAGGCCGGCCGCCGCGTTACTTTGTGGGGATACCGCGTGGCCCAGAAAATCTTCAAGTTCAACTGATATGACGGTATAAACAAAGCCGCCCGCCTCGGAACGCTCCGAAGCGGACGGCTTGTTTTTATGGAGTTTGACGATTGCGAACGGCTTCCAGAAGCGCTTCCCGCTCGTTGGGCAGTTGGCCGTGCATGACGGCCTGCAAAAGGCCTTCCAGCGTGTTGCCCACCAGGGGGCCGGGGGTCAGCCCGGCAGCAATCAGATCGCTGCCGCTTACGGCCAGACCGGAAACCGTGTAGCAGCCGGTGTCGGCCAGAACCTGCATCCGGCGGGAAAAGTCCAGGACCTCCCGGCAGCGCTGCGCCACCGCGTCATTGTTGGTGTGGGCGGCCAGATCGGCCAGTTTCAGGCAGCAAAGCCGTTGCCAGAACAGCGGTCCGCGCTGGTGCAACTGCTCAAGAATATCGGCATCAGACTGGGGCAGGGGACCGTCGTGGACCGCCACCAGGGCGCAGACACCATCGCACAGGTAAACCGGCGCCCGCAGCCGCTGCAGGATCTGGCGGGCCAAACGCCCGCCCCGTTGGTTGTGACCGGGAAAATGAGCGGCACCAGCCGCATCCACGGTGCGGCAAAGGGGTTTGGCCATATCGTGCAGCAGAACAGCCCAGCGCAGCACCCGGGCACTGCGGGCGTCCAGGCCGGTGGTATCCAGAGCACCTACGGCGGCGGAGGTGTGGTCCCACACATCGTAACAGTGCCAGCGGCCCGGCTGGGTACAGCCGATGCAGGCTTCAATTTCCGGGATAGCACCGCCCAGAATGCGGCCATATTGGGCCAGGACCGTTCCGGCGGCAAAACCTTCCAGCAGGCGATCCAGCTCGGTGAAAATACGCTCGGCGGATACACAACGTACCGACATTCGGGCCTGTACGGCAGCTTGGGCGGTGGCCGGGTCCAGTCGGAACCCCAGCTGCGCCGCAAACCGTACAGCCCGCAGAATGCGCAGGGCATCCTCGTCAAAGCGGGAGGCAGGGTTGCCCACACAGCGCAGAATTCCGGCCTGCAAATCCTGTTGTCCGCCAAACAGGTCAATCAGACCTTCCCGCGGGGACCAGGCCATGGCATTTACGGTAAAATCCCGGCGGGCCAGATCTTCCCGCAGGCAGGGAACAAACCGAACGCAGTCCGGATGCCGTCCGTCCGTGTAGTGACCATCCTGCCGGAAGGTGGTGATCTCCCAGCTTTTCCCGTCCAGAATCACCGCTACCGTGCCGTGCTTTTTGCCCTTCAGCAGCAGTCGCTGCCCGGCAAACAGGGCTTCGATTTCGTCGGGGCGGGCGCTGGTGCAGATATCCCAATCGCCGGGCGTGCGGCCCAGCAGACTGTCCCGCACACAGCCGCCCACAATATACGCATCAAAGCCGGCGTGTTGCAGTTTGTTCAGCAGGGACAGCGCCTGTTCCGGAGGCCGGATCTCGGTGTTCAGGTTCATATCCGTGCCTCCTTTCAGGTTACAAATTCATTCAAAATTCCATTGTTGGGTTAGGTCCACCGTGCAGGCCACGCAGTCGCCCTCTTCCATCAGGGCAGCGACTTTCTGGCGGGCTGCGTCCTCGTCGGGCATCCAGGTTACCAGAAAGAAATTCTCTGCCGGAACCCCGTAATACACCCAAATGCCGTCTGCACGCACCAGATCACTCAGGTGGTCCAGTTCTTCGCCGTCAGTCAGGCCGGAGCCCTCCTCGGCATAAATCATTTCCGGGCTGACCTGCATGCTGTCAATGACCGTGATGCTGCTGGTGATGTAGCCGTCACGGTCGGTGTTGGTCATACCGGAACCGCATACCTCCCACGCCGAGGCAAACGCCTTGATAAGCAGTTCGCGCACTTCAATCATGGAATCCCCAGGATTGTACATGATACTCCCTCTTTCTATCAGAACTATGATTACAGTATAACATTCCCCCGCGGCCAGGGCAATGAATTTATGGAAAAGAGCCGCGGTGTCCTGCCAAATCGGCAGACTGCTACCGCTTGCGCCGCAGGAAAAACATTTAGCCCTTTTTACGCCGCTTGCAAAACAAACCGTCCCCGCCCCGTGCAAGCTGCAAGGGGCGGGGACGGTGAGTTACGGATTCAGTTCAGCCGAAAGAAATCAGGCTTTGGGCTTGGGGCCGGCTTCCGCAATTTCGGAAGGCATGTTGGGATACTTCTTGGCGAAGTTGTCCGCAAACATCTGAGCCAGCTTGTTGGCCTGGGCGTCATAGGCGTCCTTATCGGCCCACATGCCGCGGGCGTCGAGCATCTCGTCGGGCACGCCGGGGCAGCTGACGGGGTAATCGACGTTGAACACGTCATGATGCTTGAACTCGATGGAGTCGAAGCTGCCGTTCAGAGCAGCGGTGACCATGGCACGGGTGTAAGCCAGCTTCATGCGCTTGGCGCCGGAAGCTGCGCTGCCGCCGGCCCAGCCGGTGTTGACCAGGTAAACCTTGGTGCCGTACTTCTCCAGCTTTTCGCCCAGCATTTCAGCGTAGACGGAAGGATCCATCGGCATGAAGGGCTCGCCGAACAGGGTGGAGAAGGTGGGCTGCGGCTCGGTGATGCCACGCTCGGTGCCGGCCAGCTTGGAGGTGAAGCCGGTCACGAAGTGGTACATAGCAGCGTTCTTGTCCAGACGGCTGATCGGAGGCAGAACACCGAACGCATCGGCGGTCAGGAAGATAACAACCTTCGGGATGCCGCCCTCGCCGGGGATCTGCGCATTGTTGATGTAGTTGACGGGATAGCCCACGCGGGTGTTCTCGGTCAGGCTGTCGTCGGCAAAGTCGAACTGACGGGTTTCGGGGTCCATGACCACGTTCTCGACCAGAGAGCCGAAGCGGATGGCATTGTAAATGTCAGGCTCGTTCTCGGCGCTCAGGTTGATGCACTTGGCATAGCAGCCACCTTCAAAGTTGAAGACGCCGTCCGGGCTCCAGCCATGCTCGTCGTCACCGATCAGCTTGCGGCCGGGGTCGGCAGACAGAGTGGTCTTGCCGGTGCCGGACAGGCCGAAGAAGACGGCAGTTTCATGGGTTTCGGGGTCCATATTGGCGGAGCAGTGCATGGGCAGGACGTTCTCCTTGACCATGACATAGTTCATGGTGGAGAAGACGCTCTTCTTGATTTCGCCGGAGTACTGGCTGCCGCAGATGACGATCATGTGGGCCTCGTAGTCGATCATGATGGCAGCTTCGCTGTTGACACCGTCGACCTCGGGATCGCACTTGAAGCCGGGAGCCACCAGCATGGTGTAGTCGGCTTCACCATAGTTGGCCAGTTCTTCCGCGGTGGGGCGGATCAGCAGCTGATGGATGAACAGGTTCTGGCTGGCCAGCTCGTTGATGATGCGGAACTTCTTGGTGTACTTCTTGTCGGCACCGGCAAAGCCATCGAAGATGAAGACTTCGCGGCCCTGGAGATACGCGGCAACTTTGCCCTTGATGGCATTGAACTTTTCGCGGCTGATGGGACGGTTGACCTTGCCCCAGGCGATGTCGTCATGGACGGCAGGAGTGTCGACGATGAACTTGTCGTTAGGGGAACGGCCGGTGTACTTACCGGTGGTGACAACCAGAGCGCCGGTGTCAGACAGAGTGCCCTCACCGCGGCGCAGGGCAGCCTCGGTCAGCTGGGCAGGGGTCAGGTTGCGGTACACGGCCTTGGGGCCAATGATACCGAACTTTTCGATTCCATAAGTTTCCATGGGAAACTACCTCCTTGTATGCCATTGTATGCCACTATAATGGAACTGTCTTTAGTATAGCCGAAAGCGCTAAAAAAGGCAATGGACCAGGGAACAAATTTGAAAAAATTTAACACATTTTGGCGCAGCAGCCTTGCACGGCATGGTATAATAAAAGCAAAAAAAGGGCGGTGCCACCCGGCAACCGCCCCGGAAAGGTGGAATTTTGCTATGATGGAGAATGAAACGCTCCGTACCCTGTATACCCGCCGCAGCTGCCGCGCCTATGAGGACCGCCCGGTGGAAGCCGAAAAAATCGAAGCCGTGCTGAAAGCCGGTATGTATGCCCCCACAGCCATGGGCCAGCAGAGCCCGGTGATCGTGGCGGTGGAAAATAAGGAAGTGCGGGATCACCTTTCCCGCATGAACGCCGCTGTCATGGGCCGCAACAACGACCCGTTCTATGGGGCACCGGTGGTTCTGGTGGTGCTGGCCGATACCCGCCAGCCCAACTGGAAGGCCGACGGCAGCCTGGTCATGGGCAATATGCTCAACGCGGCGGCCAGCGTCGGTCTGGGCTCCTGCTGGATCAACCGTGCCTATGAAATGTTTGAAACTGAGGAAGGCAAAGCGTTGCTGAAAGAGTGGGGCGTACCCGAAGCCGAACATCTGGCGGGTGTGGGCAACTGCATCCTGGGCTATGCGGCCCCCGGCGGTGAAAAGCCTGCCGCACCCCGCAAGGAAAACTATGTGGTGTATGTGCGCTGAATCCGGCGTCCCGCACCCCGGAAAGGAGGACACGGCATGATCTACGGCATTGGGACCGACCTGTGCGAGAGCGCCCGGATGGAGCGGGCCATCGCCCGGGAACCCTTTGTGCAGCGGGTGTTTTCCGAAGCGGAACAGACCCTGCTTGCCTCCCATACCGGCAAGCGCCGGGCCGAAACTGCTGCGGCCAATTTCGCGGCCAAGGAGGCGTTCCTCAAGGCCTGCGGCCGGGGGCTGGGCGGGTTTGCCCTGTCGGACATCGGGGTCCTGCGCCGGGAGAGCGGCGCGCCTTATTATGCACTGTCCGGTGAAGCGGCCCGCTGGGTGCAGGAACAGCACCTGACGGCCCATCTGAGCCTGACCCATGATGCCGGGCTGGCCTGTGCCTTTACGGTTTTGGAACAGGGATGATTAAATCCCACTCTGCCTGCTTATACTGTAAACAGAACAAACAAGCAGGGAGGGAAACCCCATGGAGGTACACAGAGGAGAAGTTTTCTATGCCGATCTGAGCCCGGTGGTGGGCTCGGAACAGGGAGGCGTGCGGCCGGTACTTATCATCCAGAACGAGATCGGCAACCGGCACAGCCCCACTGTTATTGCGGCGGCTATCACGTCCCGGCAGGACAAAAACCGCCTGCCCACCCATATCGGAGTGCGGGCCGACCGCTGCGGTCTGAGTAAGGACAGCATCGTTCTCACCGAGCAGATCCGCACCCTGGACAAACGCCGCCTGCGGGAGCGGGCCGGGCGCATCCCGCCCGAGGATATGCAGCGGGTGGACGAGGCCCTGGGCGTTTCCATGGGGCTGCTGGAACAGCCGCCTCACGGCAGTTTTACCTGAAAAAAGACCTTTCCCAACCCGGGAACTTCCCGGCGGGAAAGGTCTTTTCCTTTTTGGTTTCAGTTGTATTGGGGCCAGTTGCCGGAAGGCTGAAGCACATCCCCCTCCAGGACCCACAAGGCACTGGTGCCGTCCACCTTGGCCAGAACGGCCAGACCCTGTTCCCGGGGCAGGCAGAACAAACCGGTGGAAAGGGCATCTCCCACGCCGCTGTCCTGGCACAGGATGGCTACGCTGCGGCAATACCGGGCGGGCTGCAGGGTCTGCAGGTCAATGAGGTGGTGATACCGCACCCCGTCCACCATGAAATACCGCTGGTAATCACCGCTGACCACCAGGCTCTGGCCGGGCTGCAGCTGCACTTCGGCCAGGTTGTCCCCGCCGTCCGGGTCCTGTACCCCGGCGGTCCAGGGGCTGCCGTCCGGTTTGTTGCCGATGGCCCGCACATTGCCGCCCACGTTCAGGATGGCGGAAGTCAGTCCCCGGGCTTCGGCTCGCTGCGCAACCTGTTCCACCGACCAGCCTTTGGCGATACCACCCACATCCAGCTGCAGGTCCGGGTCGGAAAAGGTCACAGTGCGGGTGTTTTCATCCAGAATCAGGTCCGACATGTCCATATGGGCGGCGGCCTGCTGCAAGGCGTCTTCGGATGGCAGAATCTCCGCCGTGAGAGCCGTTTCCGGGGATGCCGCCTCGGCAGCGGTGCGGGCATCATGCCAGAGGGATAGAACGGTACCGGCGGCAATGTTGCAGGCGCCATCGGTCAGGTCGTAGGCCTGTTGCCCGAACTGGAGCAGAGCAAACAGGTCGTCGTCCACCTGTACCGGCTCCTGCCCGGCTTTGGCATTGACGGTGGCCATGTTGGTCAGACCGTCATAGGTGTTGTAGATGTCGAACAGCTGGTGATAGTGCAGCAGGTCGGCGTGCAGGGCGTCGGACTGCTGCTGCCATTCCTCCTCGCTGGAGGCGTAGCCGGTCACCACCGTCACGGTGTCAAACACGTCCCACCAGGTGGCGGTGTAAGCTTTGGGGGCTGTGCGGTCCTGCCAGAAACTGAATCCCACAATGGCTGCCAGCGCCAGGCACAAAACCAGTGCAATTCCACGCTGTCGGGTCATGCGTTGCCTCCCACGGCGGCATGTTCGTCGCACAGTTCGTTCAGCAGGGCAGAAAGGGTCCAGTCACGGCTGGTGGGGGTCACCATAGCGCGCAGGGGAATGGCTGCCCCGCCTCGCCGCACTTCGTCCACAAACCGGCCCAGAGAACCGTCGTCATGGCGCAGGCCGCTGATGATCATGGCGGCTTTGTCGGTGGGGGAGGGGAGCGGGTCGCCGGCCGGGGCATGCCGCCCGGCGCACAGCTGCCCCACCACGGCATTCAGGTCGGCAGGGCCTAGGGTGCGGACCTTCAGCCCATAGGAGCCCGCCGTGCGGGCCAGATGGTCATATCCCGCATTCAGCGGGCCAAAATTCCACAGCAGCACGCAGCGCGGCTCTGCCTGGATATGTGCTTTCATAGGGAAAACCTCCGGAATCCATTGAAAATAGTGGTCATGGAATGGATTTTATTCTACCACATTCTGCCCCGAAAGCAAAGGTTATGGCTTACCGGATGTCCTTGCGGCGGTAGTGCAGAAGTCCGATCACCACAGCTGCCACGCCGTATCCCATGCCCGGCAGGACCAGGGAAAGGGGCAGACTGCCGTCCGTGAGGAGGTCGGCTCCGTCTGTGTAGGCAAAGGGGGTGATGCGGTTCAGCCAGTCGGCCGCCGGGGCTGCATTGGCAATCAGGTTGGCAAAATACAGGCTGACGGCCAATCCCAGTCCGATGCCCAGCCCGTTGCTGTGCCGGAATGCGGAAAGCCCGAAACAGAGGGCCGCCAGTTCCAGGTGCAGCAGCAGGTAAGCCGCATGCAGCAATCCCAGGTCCTGCCAGGGGACAGGATGGCCAACCAGAAGGATGGCAAGTACGCCGAATCCGAAGCAAAACAGGTCCAGCACCAGTACCTGTACCAGAACAGCCGACAGCTTGCTTCCCGCAATGCCGATCCGGGAAACGGGATGGGTGAGCAGGAATTCTGCCGTGTGACCGGTTTCCTCCTTGGCCAGGGCGGAAATACCGGTAAGAACGGCATAGAAGGCACCGCCCAACCCGATGATGCTGCCGCACTCGATGGCGTAAAAGCCGGTAAGGGTGCCGATGTTCAGCCGGTCCATGCCGAAAGCGGCGGTAAAGCCGCCCATGGAGGCAAACATGGTGCCCATTTCCTCCATCTGTCCTTCAAATTCCGGATACATCAAAATACAGACCAGCACAAAAAAGCCAATGCACAGGGTCCACACAACCAGGCTCAACCGGCCCTGGCGCAGTTCATGAAAGAACAGAGTCATGCGTGTGTGCCTCCTTCGGTATAATAGTGCAGAAAGACTTCTTCCAGATCGGGTTCGGTGATCTGCAGGTCCCGGACCGGGGCAGAAGCCAAAGCCTGCAGCAAAGGCTGCATGGGCCCGCTGTACAAAAAGCGGACGCCGTCCTCCAGCGGTTCCCATCCCCGGATGCCTGCCAGACCGTGCAGGTCTGGCGTACCGCGAACAAGCACCCGGCGTATGCCGGTGTCTGCCAGGGCGTCCACACGGTCACAGGCAATGAGCCGGCCACTCCGGATGACTCCGGCCCGGGTGCAGTAGCGCTGTACTTCGGACAGAATGTGGGAGGAGAGGAACACCGTCACGCCGGCGGCATTGCGCTCCTGCAAAATGGCGAAAAATTCGCGCTGCATCAAAGGGTCCAGCCCGCCGGTGGGCTCGTCCAGAATGAGCAGTGCCGGGTTGTGCTGCAGCGCACAGACGATGCCTACCTTTTTGCGATTGCCGAAGGACAGGGCATCCACTCTGGCGGCCAGGTCCAGCTGAAGCCGATCGCACAGTTCCCGGGCTGTGCTGCGGCAGTCCAGGCCACGCAGCCCGGCGGACAGACGCAGCACGTTCCGCACCCGTTGTCCGGGATAGAAGAAGGCTTCGGCAGGCAAATACCCCACTTGCCGAAGAATTTCCTGCCGCTTGGTGCGGATATCCAACCCCAGCACCTCGGCATGGCCGGCTGTGGGGGCAATCAGTCCCAACAGGGTACGGATGGTGGTGCTTTTGCCCGCCCCATTGGGCCCGATGAAGCCAAAGAACTCTCCGGCTTCCACCATCAGGTCCATCCCTTCGATGCCCCGGGCGTGCCCGTAAAATTTGGTCAGTTGTTGGGTTCGGATGGCTTGCATGACAATTCCTCCTGACGATGGCAGATACTTTCCCAAAAGCGCAGCATTTCTTCACATTCCCGCAGCATTGCGTCCAGGTCCAGACGTCCCCGCAGTTGTACCTGCCACAAAAATCCGATCCAGTCCCGGCACAGGGCCTGCCAGAACCGCTGGGCGTTGCGTCCGGGAATCAGCTTTTCCTGGAGAAGCCCGGTAAGTTCGGCCAGATATTCCAGCCGCAGATAGGGCGCGGCGCGCTGCTGTATATCGGTACACACTTCGGGGTCTTTTTCATAGTAAGCCCGCAGGGCGAACAAAGCCATGTCCGGGCAGGAACGCAGCAGCCCCTGTTTGGCTTTCATGGAACAGCGAAGAATGGCAAACAGTTCTCCGGAACTTTCGGCCACACAGCGGTGCAGCTCGTCCAGGGTCAGCTCCACGCAATGGTCCCACAGATGCAGGTACAGTTCTTTCTTGTTGCGGAAATAATGGAACAGCAAGCTCTTGCTGATGCCTGCCTCATCCGCAATCTCCTGCATGGGACTTTTGCGGTAGGGGCACCGGGCAAATACCCGGTATCCGGCGGCCAGAATGGCTTTTTGTTTTTCCGGCGGGAGCAGATAAAATTTCTCGTTCACCACACACCTCCGTTTGTTGACCGCTTCGGTCGGCCTATGCTTTCATTATAAGCCGTTGACCGTTTTTGAGAAGACCCTGCCGTTCTTTTGGCATAAAAAAGACCGGACCCGAAGGTCCGGTCTAAAACGTTCAATCACAGGTCGGGGTGGTATTCCTTGCAGGTGCACTTTTTCCACTTCAGACCGCTGCCGCAGGGGCAGGGATCGTTGCGGCCGATCTTCTGCACGCGCACGGGAGCGCTGCCCTTGGCACCGGGGCGGGTGGGAGCACCCTCACCGGTGGGCTTGGCTACCTGCTCCCGCTGGGGCTGGGCCTCAGGGCGGCGAATCTCAATGGTCAGCAACATGTGGACGGCATCCTCACGGATGGTAGCAATCATCTCGTCGAACATGGCAAAGCCTTCCAGACGATATTCCACCACGGGGTCATGCTGGCCGTAGCCGCGCAGACCCATGCCCTGCTTCAGCTGGTCCATGTTGTCGATGTGGTCCATCCACTTGGTGTCCACGTTGCGCAGCAGGCAGATACGTTCCAGTTCCCGCATGGTCTGGGAGCCATACTTGGCTTCCTTGGCCTGCAAAATCTGCATACCGCGGTCATACAGGGTCTTGGCCACTTCTTCCTTGGTCACGCTGCTCAGCTGCTCGGTGGAGTAGTTGAAGTCAGTGGGCAGGCACAGCCAGTTCATGTAATGACGGCGCAGGGCGGCAAAATCCCAATCGTCCGGCACATCGCCGCTGAGGAAGGAGTTGCAGCTTTCCTCAATGGACTCCCGCATCATTTCATGCAGCTTGTCCGAGATATCCTCGCCGTCCAGCACCATCTGACGCTGCTTGTAAATGATCTCGCGCTGCTGGTTCATGACATCGTCATACTGCAGCACCTGTTTACGGATGGCAAAGTTGGAAGCTTCCAGCTTCTTCTGGGCGCTCTCAATGGTGTTGGTGATGAGTTTGTTCTCAATGGGCATATCCTCGTCAATGCCCAGGGAGTTCATCATGTTCTGCACCCGCTCGCCGCCGAAAATGCGCATCAGGTCATCTTCCAGGCTCAGGAAGAAGCGGGAAGCACCCGGGTCACCCTGACGGCCGGCACGGCCGCGCAGCTGGTTGTCGATACGGCGGCTCTCGTGGCGCTCGGTACCGATGATGAACAGGCCGCCGGCCGCACGCACGGCTTCGGCTTCCGCCTTGACTTCGGGCTCATACTCGGTCACCAGTTCATCAAACCGCTTGCGGGCGGCCAGAATCTCGGCGTCGTCAGTATCGGCATGGCCATCGGCTTCGGTCAGCAGCATGTCCAGGCGGGCGGAGTGGTCCACCGGGGCCGGCTTTTCGGGCAGGGGCTGGTCAGCTGCCTTGGCAGCGGCGCGGGCTGCCTGATACTCGGCCTCGATCTTCTCGTCGTCCTGGGCCAGCTTGCGTTCCAGTTCTTTGCGCAGGGTGGCCTTTGCCATGTAGGTCACGTTGCCGCCCAGCATGATGTCGGTACCACGACCGGCCATGTTGGTGGCGATGGTCACAGCACCCTGTTTACCGGCCTGGGCCACGATCTCGGCTTCGCGTTCGTGGTTCTTGGCGTTCAGCACGTTGTGGGGGATGCCGCGGGCTTTCAGCATCTTGGAAAGAGTTTCGCTCTTTTCCACGCTGACGGTGCCAACCAGAACAGGCTGGCACTTTTCATGACATTCCACCACCTGATTGATCACGGCGTCGTACTTGCCCTTGACGGTCTTGTACACGCTGTCCGGCAGGTCCTTGCGGGCGCGGGGCTTGTTGGTGGGAACGCTGACGATCTGCAGACCGTAGATCTCGCTGAATTCGTCGGCCTCGGTGGAAGCGGTACCGGTCATACCGGCCAGCTTCTTGTACATACGGAAGTAGTTCTGGAAGGTGATGGTGGCCAGGGTCTTGCTCTCGGCGGCCACGTTCACGCCCTCCTTGGCCTCGATGGCCTGGTGCAGACCGTCGTTGTAGCGGCGGCCATACATCAGACGGCCGGTGAACTCATCCACGATGATGACTTCGCCGTCCTTGACGATGTAGTCAGTGTCGCGGTGCATGACGCCCCGGGCTTTGATGGCCTGGTCAATGTAATGGCGCAGGGTCATGTTGTCGGCATCGGACAGGTTGTCCACGCCGAACCAGGCTTCCGCCTTCTGCACGCCGCTCTCGGTCAGGGTGCAGCTCTTGTGCTTTTCGTCCACGACGTAGTCGCCGTCCACCTGTTCTTCGGCGGCCACCTTGTCATCCAGTTCTACGATGACGCTCTTTTTCAGGGTCTTGGCAAAGTCATCGGCGCGCTTGTACATCACGCTGGAATCCTCGCCCTTGCCGGAGATGATCAGCGGGGTACGGGCCTCGTCGATGAGGATGGAGTCCACCTCGTCCACGATGGCGTAAGCATGGCCGCGCTGGACCATATTGGCCTTGTAGACCACCATGTTGTCACGCAGGTAGTCAAAGCCGAATTCGTTGTTGGTGCCGTAGGTGACATCGGCCTCATAGGCTTTCTTGCGCTCGGCGGGGGTGACCGAATGGATGACCAGGCCCACGGTCAGGCCCAGGAAGCGGTAAACCTTGCCCATCCACTCACTGTCGCGCTTGGCCAGGTAGTCGTTGACGGTAACCACATGCACGCCTTCGCCGGTCAGGGCGTTCAGGTACACGGGCATGGTGGCCACCAGGGTCTTGCCTTCACCGGTCTGCATCTCGGCGATGCAGGCGCGATGCAGCACGATACCGCCGATGATCTGCACCGGATACGGCTTCAGGCCCAGCACACGCCAGTCGGCCTCACGGCAGACGGCAAAGGCTTCGGGCAGGATGTCATCCAGTGTGGCGCCGTTCTTCAGTTTCTCCTTCAGAGCGGGGGTCTTGGCCTGCAGCTCGGCGTCGGTCAGCTTCTGCATTTCCGGTTCCAGAGCCAGAACCTTGTCAGCCAGCGGTTTGATGCGTTTGAGTTCCTTGTCGGAAAAAGTTCCGAACAGTTTCTCCATAAAAGACATATACGAACCCCTATCATTTCTGCCGCCCGAAGGCGGTCGGTTTTGTCGTATGCAGGTTGTGATACACTCCAATATAATACACCCGCGCAAGGGTCTGTGTCAAACCTTGCGCGGGTGTAAATCAGGAGTTTCTTTTATCGCAGCAGCGTTCAGGTGTGTGCCTTGGCCGGCTGCGGGGCAGGGGAAACGGGCTTGGGTTCCGGTCTGGCCAGCAGAACCAGCATCAGGAAGATACATCCAAAGCCCAGAGCATCCCAGAAAGTGAAGGAGGAGCCCAGTACCAGGGTGCTGATAATGGCTGCCGTCACCGGCTCTGCAAAGCTGTACAGGCTGGCTTTCTGGGCACCTACCATCTTGACGCCTTGCATGAAGCAGCAGAAAGCCACCACGTTGCCGATGAGCACTACCACCGCAATGCCGAACCAGCCCATGGCGGTGGGTACATAGCCGGTCTGCCAGGGGCGGCAGATCAGGCTGAACAGGCTGCCGCCTACCAAAAATGCCCAGCCCTGCAACACCGGGGTGGGGAACTGCTGCTGCAGATTGCGGGGCCACACGGTGTAGATGACCACGCACAGGGCGCAGCACAGGCCGGTGACCAGCGCTTCGGGGCTGATGGCCAGTCCGTCCAGGCTGCCGTGGGTGGTCAGGAAGAACAGGCCGATCAGGGCCAGGATGATGGACCCGACCTCAAAGCCCCGGGGCAGACGCTTGGCCTGCCAGCACACCACAATAAGAATGAACACCGGCGAGATGTTCTGCAGGATGGTGGCCATACCGGCGCCTGCCAGCTGGATGGTGGTGAAGTACAGCATCTGGCAGCCGCTGACACCGGCAATGCCATAAATCAGAAGGTCCAGGATGTTGCGCCGTCCGTGCCAGGGAGCAAAGAGCAGTTTGGGGTTCCGGATCAGGAAATACCCGCACAGCAGAACGCCCGCCAGAAACAATCGGATGGGGGCCAGCCAGAAGGCATCCATACCCTGCACATCAAACAGATACTGTCCCATGCAGCCGGAAATGCCCCAGCAGGCAGCGCCGAACATGGTCAGAAAACCGCCTTTTACATTGTTGCTGATGGACTGCATCACAATCACCCCTCCAGAATGCGGGCGGCTGCGTCGCCCAGCGTTTCATACACAGGTACCCCGGTGGTGCGCAGGGTTTCGGCATCCTGATGCCCGCCGCATTGCAGCACACATCCTACGCCCATGGCCTGTGCCACCTCAAAATCATGGACCGTATCACCGATCATGACTGCACGTTTGGGGTCCAGCCCGCTTTCGTGCAGATAGTTGAGCCCCAGCTCCACCTTGCTCTTGGCGTAGATGTCGCCCAGGCCCAGCAGGCGGTCGAAGTACGGCCGGATACCGCGCTCGCAGACCTGCTGTTCCAGCACATCCACAGGGGAAGCGGACAGAATGACCTGCCGCAGCCCGGCGTCTGCGAAGGTCTGCAGGACCTGCCGGGCACCGGGTGCCAGGGTACAGGCGGCCGCGTGGGGAATATAATCGGCCATATAACTTTCGGCCAGAACAGTAAAAGGGTGCCGGGAAAAATCCATCCCGGCACGCAGATAATAGTCTTTCACAGGAAACCCGAAGATCTTCCGGTAAGACGCCATATCGTACCGCTGCGGGTAGCCGAAACGGGCCAAAAGACGGTTGAGCGCGTCCAGGCAGAGTTCGACGTCATCCAGCAGGGTACCGTTCCAGTCCCATAAAATCAGTTCGGGGCGCATGGCGTCCTCCTTTCGGCGCGGGCTCAGCCCACGGAATGCTTCACAGGTTCCACAAACAGCTTTTTCAGTTCGCGGTTGGTTTCAATCAGGCGGACCAGCAGCACGCCCAGAATGCAGCAGCTGATCACTTCGCCGATGCCCACCGTCAGCATGTTGAACAGGGTGACGGGCAGGGTGGCCGGCGTGTCGGAGAAAAAGACGCTGATTTCCCAGCCTACGATCAGGGCGTTGAAAATCACCGGAGGCAGAGAGGCGGGCAGGGCCAGGCCCTTCAGCCGCACATTGCGCAGAGCGTAGGTGACCAGACAGGCCAGCAGGGTGGCCAGGGTGCCGAACACCACGTCGATGACGGTGGAGCCCAGGGCGTTGGCCAGCAGGCAGCCCAGGGTCACACCCACGATGTATTCGGGGCCGAACACCGGCAGCAGGCACAGGGCTTCAGCCAGACGGACCTGTACGGCCCCGTAGCTGAAGGGCTGCAGCGCCAGGCAGAGCACCACATACACGGCGGCGATCATGGCGCAGCGAACCATCCGGTTGGTGCGCACGGCACTGCCCTGTGCGGAATCGTCACGGCGCATGGCCAGACGAACACCCAGAAAGACCGCCAGCACAGCGGCCACGAACACGATAATCCATTTCATCATACTACAATACTCCGGCGGATAGATTTTGACCGGACACGGGACCGCCAGCCCCGGTCGGTTTGTCGCCGCACGGTACAAAACCGGCAGCGGAGCCTAAAATCCTAAGTTGCTCAACAAATGGCTATTATAACAAAAACCCCGGCACCTTGCAAGATGCCGGGGCGGGTTTGTAAAAGGAAAAATCCGGTCACTCCACGATGGTGCGCACCCAGGAACCGCGCTTGACCAGCACAAAGCCCAGAATGCACTTGATCAGGTCCAACACATTCACCAGAAAGTAGACCAGCACGATGTTTAGCCCGGTATAGCGGGTGAGCACAAAGGCCATGGGTACGTTGGCGGCCCAGGTAAAGCAGCTGTCGAACAGGAAGGTCACAAAGGTCTTGCCGCCCGACCGCAGAGTAAAGTACATGGCGTTGGACAAGGCAAACAGCGGCATGCACAGCGCTGCCACCCGGATCAGGCTGGAGGCCAGCAGGCGGATGGACATCTCGGTGTTGTACACATGGGGAATGAGAGGACTGAACAGGGCCAGAAGCGTGCCCATGACCAGACAGCTGGAGGCGCTCAGCACGATCATCCGCCAGGCGGTGCGGCGGGCCCCGTCTTTGCGCCCGGCGCCCAGCTCCTGGCCAACCAGAATGGCCGTGGCATTGCCCAGCGAGAGGAACACTTCGTTGAAGATGACGGTAATGGTGTTGCAGATGTTCAGCGCTGCCACAACCTGGATGCCGCGCACCGAATAACATTGCAGCAGGGCGGCCTGACTTACACTCCACAGGAATTCGTTGGCCAGCAGGGGAGCACCCTTGACGGCCACCTGCCGCACCAGGGCGCCGGAAATATGGAAGTTTGCATACACACCGGCAAAGAAAGGATACCGCTCCACACTGCGGTGGGACCCGGTCACCACGATAGCGCATTCCACAAAGCGGGAAATAGAGGTGGCGATGCCTGCGCCCACCACACCCAGGGCCGGGAACCCGAACAGGCCGAAGATCAACAGACCATTGAAGATAAAGTTCACCACCATGGCGGTCATGCTGGCCTGCATGGGCAGAGTGGTCTGGCCGGACTCCCGCAGCGTGCCGGCGTAGGTCTGGGTGACCGCAAAGGGAATCAGGCCAATGAGCATCACCCACAGGTAATCCCGGGCATATCCCAGGGTGGCGGCTGCGTCGGCGGGAGTGGTGTCGCCGCTCAGATACAGTTCAATGAGCGGGGTGCCTGCCGCCGCAAACAGAATCATGGCCCCGGCGGTGAGGATGGCGGCAGTGACCAGCTTGATGCGGAAGGTCTGCCGCACACCTTCCATGTTGCCCTGGCCAAAGAACTGGGCCCCGAATATGCCGGCGCCGGCCAGGCTGCCCCAGATGACCAGATTGTACACAAACAGCAGCTGGTTGATGATAGCCACCGCACTCATGGGCAGGGTGCCCACCTGGCCAACCATCACGTTGTCCAGCAGGCTGACCACGTTGGACAGGGTATTCTGTACGATAATGGGCATGACCACCACCGCCACATGGCGATAGAACGAACGGTCGCCCAGAACACATTCCCGCAAAGTCAGGGTATTGTTTGTCTGCATGGGATTCACGTCCTTTTTACACCAAAAATCAAATGATACCGCAAGAAAAAAAGACAGCAAAAAGGCCGCCGCTCTGTCGGCTGCTCAAAGCGCCCGGAGGCGGGGAAAGCGGCAGGCAGGACGATGGCCCGCAAAAACGAACTCAGGGAAGCGGCGGCTGGTAATCCACCAGACGGCGAGGCTTGCCCTCAAACACAACGGCGATGGCGTCGGGGCCGGTGTTGGCACTGACAGCGCCGCCCAGCTGGAAGACACCCATGGGGGCGTGACCGAATTCCTTCTTGCACAGCTTCAGCAGTTCATCGCGCTTGGCGGTGCTGGAAGTGTAAGCGACCATGTACGGTGTCTGATGCATATCATCCACCCGGGTCTTGATCCATTTCAGCATGGCAGGGGGCACGGCGGCATCGCCGCGGACTTTGGCCTCCACATGGCTGACGCCGTCGTTCAGGCTGATGATGGGGCGCAGACCCAGCAGCTCGCCCGCAAAAGCGGCTGCGGCCGAAACACGGCCGGACTTCTTCATCTGCTTCAGGCTGTATGCAGCCAGGCAGACCTCGGCACAGGCCAGTTTGTGTTCCAGCTCGGCGATGCAGCTGTGCAGCTCGCCGCCGTTGCGCAGCTTGCGGGCACATTCGCACAGATAATAGCCGAACACCATGGAGTAGGTGTGGCTGTCGATGAGGTAAATCTTCATGCGGCAGTCGGGGCGTTCCTCGGCCAGCTGGGCCGCTGCCTGCTGGGCATAGCCGTAGGTGGCGGAACCGGCGCTGTTGATACTTACATGCAGCACGTCAGTATAGCCTTCATCGGCATAACGGGTATAAATTTCCAGCCACTGCATTGCCGTGATGGCGGACGTGGTAGGCACGCCCTGGGCGTTGCGCATCAGCTCATAGAACTGGTCGCAGGTCAGGTCGCGGCGCTCAAAATACTCCTTCCCGTCGATATTGATCGGGAAGTCGTAGACGTCGATGCCGTACTTCTCGGCCAGATCTTTGGGAATGTCGCAGCTGGAATCGGTCATGATCGCAAGTTTACGTTCCATCGGTGTACTCACTTCTCTCACTTCCATTGATATTTGGTCAGTTGTCCCTGTGTTTCCAGATCCGCAAAGTTCCACTGACGCAGAGCTTCGTATACCCCGATTGCCACGGAGTTGGACAGGTTCAGGCAGCGTTCACCCCGGCGCATAGGGATGCGCACACAGGAATCGGGGTTGGCGGCCAGCAGCTCTTCGGGCAGGCCGGCATCTTCCCGCCCAAAAACAAGATAGGCACCATCCGGATACGCAATATCCGTGTGCCTGTGCGTTGCCTTGGAGGAAAAATAGTAAAACGGGCCGGAGTTTTTCTCCATAAATTCCGAAAGGCTCTGATAGTATGTTATATCAAGCTGGCCCCAATAGTCAAGACCGGCGCGCTTTAATTTCTTATCGTCGATCTTGAATCCCATGGGGCCTACCAGATGCATCCGGGCACCGGTCACAGCGCAGGTGCGCGCCACGTTGCCGGTGTTCTGCGGAATCTGCGGTTCAACCAGGACAATGTTCAAAACAGGCATGAATTCAACTTCCTTATGTAATAAAGTGGAAAAAGATTACGGGCGGGGAATCAGGTTGCCCAGCACCGATTCCAGCCAGACGCCCAACCGTTCGTCGGCGCCTTCCGGCGTGGCACGCAGGCAGTCACCCACAAATACGGCGGCAGCCTGGGCGGCGGCTTCGGGCACATTGCCCTGCAGCAGACGCCCTACCAGCACAGCACCGAAGATGTCCCCGGTGCCGTGGAACAGACGGGGGATCATGGGCGTGCGCACCGTGTAGGCCGCACCGTTTTTGTCTGCCCCGGCACAGACGATGCTGTGCCCGGCGGTGACCCCTGTCAGCAACACCTGGGGACAGACCCGGGTCAGACGGGCTGCGGACTCGGCAGCGGCTTCCGGCGTCACGGTGCCGGGCGCAGGCAGCGGGTCACCCAGCAGTAGGGCGGCCTCGGTGGCGTTGGGCAGAATCATATCGGCCCGGCTGCACAGGGTGTACAGGGCGGGAACCATCTCCTGGGCCAGTCCGCTGTACATCCGGCCGTTGTCGCCCATCACCGGGTCCACCACGGTCAAGGCATCCGGCCAGTATTCCATGGCCTGCTCCACCAGCAGGGCCTGTTCGGGCTCAGACAGATACCCGGAGTAGATGCAGTCAAACCGGACTCCCAGGCGGCGGTAATGGGCCAGCGCGGCGGGGCCGTATCCCGGGCTGGAAAGCCGGGCCGGTGCCCCCAGCCCGCCGGTATGGGTGGACAGAACGGCCGTGGGCAGCGCCACAGCCTGCACACCGATGGCCGAGAGGATGGGCACAATGACCGAAAGCCCGGCCCGCCCGTAACCGGGCAGATCGTGGATGCACAGAACAGTTTTGGGAGCTACTGACATGGAATGCACGCTCTTTTCGTGGAGATTTTGGCCTTTTCGGGCGATTGAGATGATTTTACCATATTGACCGGGAGAAAAAAAGACGCATAATGGCGAAACTGTTTGGAAAACTATCACTGATCCCGAAAACCGGGAAAAAGTACACCGAAAGGGGACGTATTATCATGAAAAACACAACGATGACCAGCATGGCGACGGCCGCCGTGGGCGCAGCTATGGGCGCAGCTGCCGTGTATGTGGCCACACAGGACAAGCGCCAGATGCGCAAGACCATGAACAAGGTGACCCGCGGGGCCGAGAAGGCCATGAAGGAACTGGACCACATGATCTCCCAGTATACCCGCTGAAGCAGCGACCCATCAGCCCAAAAAAGCAGACACCCCCGGCTTCTGCGGCCAGAGGTGCCTGCTTTTTCTATGTTGGAGAGTGAAAACGCTTACAGAATCCGCACACGGATGGCATCGGGAATGGCAGCCAGCTGTTGGGCCAGGGCGTCATCCATATTGCCGGTCACGTCCAGCATGGTGTAGGCAACATCTTTCTTGCTCTTGTTCACCATGTTCTCGATGTTCAGGTTGGCAGCGGTCAGCACGCCGGTGATGGCAGAAATGACGCCGGGAGCATTCTTGTGAATCATGCAGATGCGGCGTCCGCCCACACGGGGCTGCTGTACATCGGGCAGGTTGACACTGTGGGTGATGTTGCCGTTGCGCAGGTAGTCGCTCAATTCGTTGGCGGCCATCACGGCGCAGTTGGTTTCACTTTCAGGGGTGGAGGCGCCCAGATGCGGCGTGCAGTACACCCCGTGCACACCCAACAGTTCTTCTGCCGGGAAGTCGCAGAAGTAGGAGGCAACCTTGCCGGTGTTCAGGCCCTCCAGAATGGCGGCGGTGTCCACCAGCTCGCCGCGGGCAAAGTTCAGCACACGGATACCGTCCTTGCACATGGCCAGGGTCTGGGAATTGATGGTGTGCTTGGTGGAGGGCATGTACGGCACATGGATGGTCAGATAATCGCAGCGGGGAAGCATATCGCTCAGGGTCACACAGTGCTGAACGCTGCGGGACAGGCTCCACGCTGCATCAATGCTGATGTACGGGTCATAACCCAGCACTTCCATGCCCAGTGCTACGGCTGCGTTGGCCACCCGGGAACCAATTGCGCCCAGGCCGATGACGCCCAGGGTCTTGCCCCGCAGTTCGGGACCGACAAACTGCTTCTTGCCCTTTTCCACATCTTTGGCTAGGGTGGCGCTGCCCTTCAGGCCCTTGGCCCACTGGATGGCGTCGGGCAGATTGCGGCTGCCGCCCACCAGGGCACCAATGACCAGTTCCGCCACGGCGTTGGCATTGGCACCCGGGGTGTTGAACACCACGATGCCGGCCTCGGTGCAGCGGTCAATGGGAATATTGTTGGTGCCGGCTCCGGCCCGGGCAATGGCCAGCAGGCTGTCCGGCAAAGTCATCTCGTGCATGTCGGCGCTTCGCACCAGAATGCCCTGCGGAGCGGCGGCATCATTGTCGATTTCAAATGTCCCGGCGGGCAGTTTGGCCAGCCCCACGGGGGAAATGGCGTTCATGGTTTTAATGGTAAACATCGGCGTTCAGCCCTCCTGTATCTTGCTCTTGTTTGGTTCAGGCGTTTTCCTTACGGAATTTCTCCATGAATTCCACCAGCTTCTGCACGCCCTGCGGCGGCATGGCGTTGTAGATGGACGCCCGCATACCGCCCACCAGGCGGTGGCCCTTCAGGTTCAGCAGACCTTCCTCGGTGGCCTGCGCGCAGAAAGCCTTGTCCAGCTCCGGCGTGGGGGAGGTGAATGTCACGTTCATCCGGCTGCGATAAGGCTTCTCCACCGGATTCTTGAAGAAATCCTGGCTGTCCAGATAATCATACAGGACCTTGGCCTTGGCCTCATTGATCTTTTTCATCTCTTCCAGGCCGCCGACTTCGTGCTCCAGGTAATCCATGACCAAGCCGGTCATGTAGATGCACCAGCAGGGCGGGGTGTTGTACATGCTGTCTGCTTTGAGAAGCGTGGTGTAGTTCATCATGGTGGGGATCTTTTCCGGTTCAATGCCCTTGGCACTGTGTCCCAGCAGGTCTTCCCGGATGATTGCAACGGCCATGCCGGCGGGCGCCACGTTCTTCTGCACGCCAAAATAGATGCAGCCGTACTTGGTCACGTCGGTGGGTTCCGAGAAGATCATGGAGCTCATATCCGCCACCAGAGGAATACCTTCCACCTGGGGAACGTCCACAAAGGTGGTACCGAAAATGGTGTTGTTCTGGCAGATATGGATATAGCTGGCGTTGGGGTCATAGTCGATGGCCTTCACGTCGGGAATGTAGGTGAAATTCTTGTCCTTGCTGGAAGCAGCAATGCGGGCGGTGCCGAACTTGGCGGCTTCCTCGGCGGCTTTCTTGCTGAAGTTGCCGGTGACCAGATAGTCGGCGGTGCCGGTGGTCATGAAGTTCAGCGGAACCATGGCAAACTGCTGGGTGGCGCCGCCCTGGAAGAAACCAATCTTATAATTGTCGGGGACGTTCAGCACCCGGCGCATGGAGGCTTCGGTGTTCTTGATAATGTCATCGAACCACTTGCTGCGGTGGCTCATCTCCATCACACTCTGACCGGAACCGTGATAATCCAGCAGTTCGGCCTGCGCTTTGCGCAGTACGCTCTCGGGCAGCATCGAAGGCCCTGCACTGAAATTATACACTCTCGCCATGGGTAACTCCTCCTGTTATTCTGTGTCGGTATTGGGCTTTGGCGGCCCGATACCGGTATTATACGCTGCTCTGATTCTCGGCTGCAAGGAAAAAAGCATCGGCAAAATCCTGAAAAGACAGCCAAAAACAGGGCTCATAAGAACAATGCAGACAAATGTGTTTCCAACAAAGACAAATACTTTTACAAACGTAAAAGAATTGGCAAAAATAATAGACGAAAACGGGCACTTGTTTTTGTGCACATTTTCGTCTTGCAGAATATTTACCACAAACGTAAAATAAAATACAGAATATCAACCACAAACGTAAAAGGATGGCGCCTTATGGAACTCCTTTCTCACAGCGAAGAACAGGTCATGACAGCATTGTGGGCTTGCGGCAAACCGGCCACCCGGCGGGAGATCGCGGCCCGGCTGCCGTCTGTGTGTACCTGGGCGGATTCCACTTTGCTGAACTTCCTGCTCCGGCTGGAAAAGAAAGGCTTTGTACGGCCGGAAAAGCAGGGCAACAAAAATATTTATACACCGCTGGTACGTCGCGTTACCTATTGCGGGGCGGTCAGCGCAGCTCACCTGCAGCGGCTGTACGGCGGGGATCTGCGGGCCATGCTGGGGGCACTGGCCGACACCGGACGGGTCAGCTTTACAGATATGGAACGTCTGGCCCGATACCTGGACAGCCGTGCGGCTGAAAGCCCGGAATACGATTACGACTGAACGTTCTGCTTTTCTGCCAGGGAGAGCGCCCACTGCGCCAGAGCTTCCCCGTCAGAACTGCGGACCCGGTATGCCTTTCCATCAATGGTGCAGTGGTTGCCGCAGGAAGTTACGGTCATGGTGGTGCCGTTATGCTTGTAAATGGTCAGGGTCACCGCTTGTCCCGCTACACTCTCGGAACGCGGGAAATAGCATACGGTCTGACTTAAAATTTTGACGGCCTCAGCGGAATCATCTCCCACGGAGGTGAGGGTAGTGCCAGGCGGTGTGATGGTCACATCAATGTGGTCGATGTCCGTTGCCGACAGATACATCATCTGACGTGAACCCAGCAGTATACGAATCCCGCCCAGGCAGAGCAGGATCAGAATGCCAGCCCCCAGACGCCGAAGAATGCGTGCATAGCGGGAATTTTTGACGGTTTGATTTTCCATAGTGAAAGAACTCCTTTCGGACGGCAGGGTGGGGAAATCAGTCTTCCCGGCCGGACATGGTTACAATATCCCGGATCGCATGGCCCGTAGGGGTGCCGGCCAATCCACCGATTCCGGTTTCGCGCAGGTCACGGCTCATGGAAGCCCCGACTTCCGACATGGCGTCGATGACCTCATCGGCGGGAATATGCCCGACCACACCGGCCAGTGCCATATCGGCAGCGGAAACTGCATTGACCGCCCCAATGACATTGCGTTTGATGCAGGGCAGTTCCACCAGGCCGGCAACCGGGTCACAGACAAGGCCTTCCAAATTGGACAGGGCCAGGGCAAAGGCTTCGGCACAGGCTTCGGCGGTACCGCCTTTCAGGTGGACAAGGGCTGCGGCAGCCATAGCGGAAGCAGCACCGACCTCGGCCTGGCAGCCACCTTCGGCGCCGGCCAGAGTAGCTCTTGCCGCTACGATCTGCCCGAAACCAGCTGCCACATACAAAGCACGGCAGATGGCGTCTTCGTCATATGTTCCGGCGCGCCAGAGAGGGATGAGAACGGCAGGAAGAACGCCGCAGCTGCCTGCCGTGGGGGCGGCCACAATACGCTTCATGCAGGCGTTGCATTCGGCGGTTTTCAGCGCCTCGGCAATCACCTGGGCATAATAGCCGCTGCTGTACAGCAACCCGGCGGCCGTGGCCTGTTCCACTTTGGCGGCATCACCGCCGGCAAAGCCGCTGGCAGAGCGGTCCTCCGGCCGGTAGTTGCGGCTGGTTTCGGTCATGACCTGCCAAAGCCGGTGCATCTGTGCCCGGGATTCTTCTTCTGTCAGGCCGCTTTCCGGCAGATCACTGCGCAGAATCATCTCGTCCAGGCTGGTGCCCTCGATTTTGCAGGCATTCAGTAAGTCCCGCACCGATGTATATGCCATCTTGTTCTCCTTTACAGATTCAGACTGGTTACCTTTACAATACCGGGCATGGAGCGCAGCTTTTCCACAATCGTTTCGGGAATCGGCTCGTCGCATTCCAGCACCATGACCGCATATCCGCCGGCAGTGGAGCGGTACAGCTGCATGGTGGCGATATTGATGTTGCTTTCGCTCAGGCAGGAGGTCACAGCGGCAACATGCCCCGGCGTATCCTGATTCCGTACGATCAGGGTGTCGCGGTCTGCTCCGAAGTTGGTGGTGATGCCGTCAATCTGGCAGATGCTGATACGACCGCCGCCAATGGAGGCACCCATAACTTCCAGTTTTTGTCCATTCTGCCCGCGCAGACGGATCAGCGCCGTGTTGGGGTGGGCGCCGCGCAGATTGATGGTGCTTACGGTGAACAGGATTCCGGCCTGCCGGGCCAGGGCGAAGCTGCGGGGAATGCTTTCATCATCCGGCTGCATGCCCAGCAGCCCTGCCACCAGGGCTTTGTCGGTTCCGTGACCGCGGCCGGTGGCGGCAAAGCTGCCATGCAGCAGGATCTCGGCCTGGACCGGCTGTTCCCCCAGCAGTTTGCGCGCTGTCAGCCCGATGCGCACCGCGCCGGCGGTGTGGCTGCTGGAAGGTCCGGTCATGACCGGACCAAGAACATCAAACAAACGCATACGGCGTCCTCCTTATGGTTTCTGTCCTTTAGTATATCGGCTCCGGGGGCGCATTGCAAGCATTGGGAAAAAAGATCAAAAAAGAAATATAAAAATACTCTTGACAGGGGCAGGACCGTATGCTAAAATATATCTCGCATTGTGGTGGAGCCACTATGGAGAGGTGTCCGAGTGGTTTATGGAACTGGTCTTGAAAACCAGCGATTCGCGCGAGCGGACCATGGGTTCGAATCCCATCCTCTCCGCCATTTTTTGTAAAAAGTGAATAGTTTGATCACTTTGACTTGGAGTAATACTCAAGAGGTCGAAGAGGCGCCCCTGCTAAGGGCGTAGGGTCTTAACGGGCCGCGAGGGTTCAAATCCCTCTTACTCCGCCAAAAGAGCCGACTGTGTGTCGGCTCTTTTTCTTTTACTTACAAAACAGTCCCGCCTTCCAAACAGCAGGAAGGCGGGACTATTTTATTGTATAACAAAAAGCCGCCGGTATCCATTTACCGGCGGCTGCTGTCTATGAAAAAAATCAGCCCAGCTTGAAGCTGTCTTTCAGGGTCACAATGCGGTTGTACACATGGGGGTCATGGCTGTCGGGGGTGAAGTAGCCCATGCGTACAAACTGGAAACGCTCGCCCGGCTGTGCATTTTCCAGGCTCTTTTCCAGCTTGGCGTGGGACAGGACGGTGACGCTTTCGGGGTTCAGATAATCCTTGAAGTCAGCGTCATCGGGAATGCCGTTCATGTTCGCCTCGGTAAACAGCTTGTCATACAGGCGGACTTCGGCGTCCACGCAATGCTCGCAGCTGACCCAGTGGATGGTGCCGCGTACCTTGCGGCCATCGGCAGGGTTGCCGTTGCGGGTTTCCAGGTCGGCTTCGGCATGGATGGCGGTGATGTTGCCCTCGGCGTCCTTGTCCACGCCGGTGCAGCGCACCAGATAGGCGCCCATCAGGCGGACTTCGCTACCCAGGGTCAGGCGCTTGAACTTCGGCGGCGGGACCTCGAAGAAGTCGCTGCGGTCGATCCACACTTCCTTGGTGAAGGCCACCGGACGGGTGGTGGTGTCGTTGGCTTCCCGGTTGGGGTTGTTGGGCAGGTCGAAGTACTCGCAGCTGTCGGCAGGGTAGTTGTCGATGATCAGCTTGACGGGGTCCAGGACTGCCACGCGGCGCTGGGCGCTCAGTTCCAGCTCGGCACGCAGAACGGCTTCCAGCTGGCGCATATCCACCAGGCTGTCGGCCTTGGAGATGCCGGCGCCGCGCACAAACTCAAAGATGCTGGTGGGGGTGTAGCCGCGGCGGCGCAGACCGCACAGGGTGGGCATGCGGGGGTCATCCCAGCCGTCCACGATGCCCTTTTCCACCAGTTCACGCAGATAGCGCTTGCTCATGACGGTGTTGGTCACATTCAAGCGGGCAAATTCGCGCTGTTTGGGGAACTCGCCGCCGAACACGTTCTGGATGACCCAGTCGTACAGGGGACGATGGTTCTCAAACTCCAGGCTGCACAGGGAGTGGGTGATGCCCTCGATGGCGTCCTGGATGGGATGGGCAAAGTCGTACAGGGGATAGATGCACCACTTGTCACCCTGGCGGTGATGATGCACATGCTTGATGCGGTAGATGGCCGGGTCGCGCAGGTTCATGTTCGGGCTGGCCAGGTCGATCTTGGCACGCAGGGTCTTCTCGCCGTCGGCAAACTCACCGGCGCGCATGCGGCGGAACAGGTCCAGGTTCTCTTCCGGCGTGCGGTCACGGTAGGGGGAAGGACGGCTGGGCTTGCCGGCATCGTTGCCGCGGTATTCCTGCATCTCTTCCCGGGTCAGGTCATCCACATAGGCTTTGCCTTCCTGGATGAGCTTTTCGGCGTATTCGTAGCACTTCTCAAAGTAGTCGCTGCCATAGAAGATGCCGCCATTGGGCTCGGCACCCAGCCACTTCAGATCGCGCAGGATGCTCTGTACATACTCGTCGTCCTCACGGGCGGGGTTGGTATCGTCGTAGCGCAGGTTGAACTTGCCGCCGTAGGTCTTGGCCATCATATAGTTGATGTAGATGGCCTTGGCCGAACCGATGTGCAGGTAACCGTTGGGCTCCGGCGGAAACCGGGTGTGAATCTCCTTGACCTTGCCCTCGGCCAGGTCGGCATCCACGATCTCGGTCAGAAAATTGGAAAACTTTTCGTCAGACATAATGACACCCCAAATCGAATGTTACAATTCCCATATTTTACAATAGTTGGCGCAATAACGCAAGCCCTCAGCGATAGTCGATCTCCAGGGTGGGCAGACCGTTGAGGGTCCAGTCGGCCAGATTGCCGTCCAGATACTCATAATACCCCTGGGCTGCGATCATAGCGCCGTTGTCGCCGCAATATTTCAGCTCGGGCAGATACACCTTGGCCCCCAGCTTCTGTACGCCGTCGTTCACCAGCTGGCGCAGCCGTCCGTTGGCTGCCACACCGCCCGCCAGGCAGACGGTCTTGGCGCCGGTGTCGGCCGCAGCAGCCAGCAGCTTCTTAGCCAGAATCTGAGCGATACGCTCCTGGAAGCTGGCAGCCATGTCGGGCACGCTCACCGTTTCGCCCTGCTGTTCGGCGTTGTGGACCTCGTTGACGACGGCGGTCTTCAGGCCGGAAAAACTCACGTTGTACTTGCCCTGCACATGGGGCACCGGCAGGCGGTAGGCGTGGGGGTCACCGGTGCGGGCCGCCTGGGATACGCTGGGCCCGCCGGGGTAGGGGAGCCCCAGCGTGCGGGCCACCTTGTCGAAGGCTTCGCCGGCGGCATCGTCCACCGTACGGCCCAGAATCTGGTACCGGCACCAGTCCTGCACCAGCACGATGTGACTGTGGCCGCCGCTGGCCACCAGGCACAGGAACGGCGGTTTCAGGTCCGGATGGGTCAGATAGTTGGCCGCAATATGCCCGCGCAGATGGTGCACCGGTACCAGCGGTTTGCCGGTGGCATAGGCCAGGCCCTTGGCAAAGTTGACGCCCACCAGCACTGCACCGATCAGTCCCGGCGCAAAGGTCACGGCCACGGCGTCGATGTCGTCCATGGTCAGGTTGGCATCAGCCAGGGCTTTCTCGGCCACAGCGCTGATGTTTTCCGCATGGCGGCGGCTGGCAATTTCCGGCACTACACCGCCGTACAGGGCCTGCTCGGCCACGCTGGTGGCAATGACGTTGGAACAGACTTCCCGCCCGTCCTTGACCACGGCAGCCGCGGTTTCGTCACAGGTGGATTCAAAACCAAGTATATACATACAAATCCCAGTCCTCTTTATATTATCAGTGTGCTTCCAGCCAGGTCTTGCCGGTTCCCACCTCGGCGGTCAGGGGCACGCGGTACTGGACTACCTGCTCCATCTCCTGCTTCAGCAGGGTTTTCACCGTTTCCACTTCCTCCTGGGGGGCTTCCACAATCAGTTCGTCGTGTACCTGCAGCAGCAGGCGGGCACGCAGCCCTTCATCCCGCAGGCGCTGCCATACATGGACCATGGCCAGCTTGATGATGTCCGCGGCTGTGCCCTGGATGGGGGTGTTGCGGGCCATGCGTTCGCCGGAACTGCGCACCTGGAAGTTGGAACTGGCCAGCTCGGGCAGGGGACGACGGCGTCCGAAGAGGGTTTCCACATAGCCCTTTTCCTTGGCGTGGGCGATGCAGTCTTTCATATACCCGTCCACGCTGGGAAAGGTGTTCAGGTAGGTCTGCAGGAACCGGTCAGCCTCCTTGACCGGAATGTTCAGGTCCTTGCTCAGGGAGAAGGCACCCTTGCCGTACATGATGCCGAAATTGATGGCCTTGGCGGCACTGCGCAGCTCATGGGTGACATCTTCTTCCGGAATGTGGTAGATCTTGGCAGCAGTGGAGCGGTGAATGTCCGCCCCGGAGGCAAAGGCCTGGCACATGGCTTCGTCGCCGGTGATATGGGCCAGGATGCGCAGTTCAATCTGGGAGTAGTCGGCATCCACCAGGGTGCAGCCTTCCCCGGCCACAAAGTAGCCGCGCAGGCGGCTGCCCAGCTCGGTGCGGATGGGAATGTTCTGCAGGTTCGGTTCGGTGGAACTGATGCGCCCGGTGCGGGCTTCGGTCTGGATAAAGGTGGAATGAATGCGCCCGTCCGGTCCCAGCGCCTTCAGCAGCCCTTCCACATAGGTGGAAAGCAATTTGGCGTAGGTGCGGTATTTCAGAATGTCGTCCACCACTTCGCTGTACGGGCGCAGGCTTTCCAGCGTTTCGGCGTCGGTAGAATAGCCGCTCTTGGTCTTTTTGCGGGGCGGCAGACCCAGCTTGTCAAACAGGGCTTCAGCCAGCTGCTTGGGGCTGTTCAGATTGAATTCGTACCCCACAGCGTCATAGATGCGCCGCAGAATGCCGTCCAGCTCTGCCCGCAGACTGTCCCCGAATGCGCGGATGCCGTCGGCATCCACCGCAAACCCGATGCGCTCCATATCCGCCAGCACCCGGGCCAGGGGAAGCTCCATCTCGGCCAGCAGCTTGTGCTGGCCCTGTTCGTCCAGATGCCTGGCCAGCGTATCGCACACAGCTGCCAGCACGCCGGCATCTGGGTATTCCTCGCAGACAAAAGCGGGCTTCACCCCGTATTCCGCCGCCAGAGGAGCCACTTGGTAATCGCTGGCGGAGGGATTCAGAAGATACGCAGCCAGCTTGCCGTCAAACCGGATGGCCGCTCCTACGCCGCTGTGCTCCAGCGCCAGACGGTACAGCGGCTTGGAATCAAATACGAACAGCTCGGCGCTGCCGTCCAGCAAGCCGGGCAGGCGGCTTTCATCCAGCGCAAACACGGTATCGCCCTGCACAGCGTACCAGGCACCGCCCTCCTTGCCGGCGGTCTGGGCCAGGTAAAACCGGCCTTCCGGCACCAGCGGCAGGGGAGCAGGGCTTACCTTGGGCAGTTCAGCCTGGGCCTGCTCGGCGGTTCCGGCGTCATTCAGACCCCAGCGGGCGGCCAGCTTGTGCATCTCCAGCTCCGCCAGCAGCTTGGCCGCGGCGGCGGGGTCGCCCTTGGTGCGGCGGTAATGCTCGGGGTCGGTGTCGATGGGCGCGTCCCGGCGGATGGTGCCCAGCATGTGGGACAGGTCCGCCATATCCCGGGAAGCCGCCAGTTTTTCCCGTTGTTTGGGTTTGATAGCCTTGTCGTCCAGATGCTCGTACACCCCTTCCAGGCTGCCGAACTTCTGCACCAGAGCCAGGGCGGTCTTCTCGCCAATGCCCGGCACGCCGGGAATGTTGTCCGAAGAATCCCCCATCAGGCTCTTGACTTCAATGAGCTGGATGGGCTCCACGCCGTACTTTTCCCGGATGGCGGCAGGGTCCATGACCAGCGTTTCCTTGTTGGTGGCCAGCAGTACGGTGGTGTTGTCATCCACCAGCTGCAGGCTGTCCCGGTCGCCGGTGGCCAGCAGGGTCTGCCCGCCGGCTGCCTCGCAGGCAGCGGACAGGGTGCCCAGAATGTCATCGGCTTCCCATCCGGCCAGGCTCACCTGGGCAAACCCCAGGTCGGTGAGCAGCTGCTTCATCACCGGCATCTGCTCGGCCAGCTCCTGGGGCATACCGTGGCGGGTGGCTTTGTAGCCGTCAAAGGCGTTGTGGCGGAAGGTGGGAGCTTTTTCATCCCAGGCAATGGCCACAGCGTCGGGATTGTGGGTAGAAAGCAGATTCAGAAGAATATTCTGGAATCCGAAAATGGCGTTGGTGTACTTTCCATCCTTGGTGGTCAGCACACGAATGCCGAAGAATGCGCGGTTCAAAAGGCTGTTGCCATCCAGTACCAGCAGTTTCATTTTGTCCTCCGTTGTAAAAGTTCGGCTGAAACAGCCGGAACCAGTATATCACAAATTGCGAACTTGTGGGGAGTGTGATACAATAATCAGACCGGGCGCGCGGCGCCCGTACCGTTTTGTAAGAAAGAGGTCCCCATGCAGTTACGAAATCTGAACATCCCGACCGGGGCCGTGTTTGCCCCCATGGCCGGATTGTCCGACGCCGCCTGCCGTCATCTGATGATGCGGCACGGTGCGGCGTGGAGCGTCAGCGAGATGGCCAGCGCCAAGGCCATTACCTTCGGCGACCATAAAAGTGTGCAGCTTCTGCGGGATGACGCCCCCGGCGGGCTGTATGCCATCCAGCTGTTTGGTAACGAGCCGGAAATCCTGGCCCATGCCATTGAAATTGTGCGGGAAAAAGGCGTCAAATTCGATATTCTGGATATCAATATGGGATGTCCGGCACCCAAAATCACCGGCAGCGGGGCAGGCAGCAAGCTGATGCTGGACCCGGCCCTGTGCGGGGCGATGGTCAAGGCAGCCCGGCAGGCCCTGGGGCCTGATACCCCCCTCACCGTCAAGATGCGCATCGGCTGGGATGAGGAACATCTCACCGGTGTGCAGGTGGCTGCCGCCTGTGAGGAGAACGGCGCCGATCTTCTGGTGGTGCATGGCCGTACCCGGGAGCAGATGTACATCCCGCCGGTAAATGTGGAAGCCATTGCCGCCATGAAGAAAGCGGTATCCATCCCGGTGCTGGCCAACGGCGACATCACCACCGCCGAGGGCGCCATGGAGATGATGGAGCGTACCGGTTGTGACGGCGTCATGATCGGCCGGGGTGCGCTGGGCGACCCCTGGCTGTTTGAGCGGGTGCGTGCTGCCATACTGGGCCAGCCCCAGCCGGCGGAACCCACCCTGAACCAGCGGATGAACGCCCTGCGCAACCAGATCTACGAAATGTGCGAGGAAAAAGGGGAGTGGGCAGCCATGCCCCAGGCCCGCAGCCAGGCCATGCATTATATGAAAGGCCTGCGCGGAGCGGCGGCGCTGCGCCGTGCCTGCGCCACCCTCTCTCATTTTGAAGATGTGGACAAACTCATCGACGCGGTCTATCGCTGCCAGGAATAAGGGTCAGAACCGTCCCCGGGTCAGCTCATCCAGATTCTGGGTGTAGCAGGGGAGCATGTGCTCCATAAAATAATCCGCCTCGGGGCAGTGCATGTCCTCCAGCGCCTGGCGCTGCTGGGCCATGGCAGCCTCAAATTCCCGGTTGCCGGCCTGGCTTTCCTCCATGCACTTGATGAGGGCCGAAAGCCGGTCCGCCGCTTTCAGCAGTTTGCGCTCGGCTTCGGTGAGTACCGTGCCGGTAAGATACAACACCCCGGTGTCCTGCAATTCGGGCGGCAGCAGCCCGGCCATGGCTCGGGCACTTTCTGCCTCCACCGCCTTGTAGGCGGTGCGCAGAGCGTCGTTTTTGTATTTGACCGGCGTGGGCATGTCCCCGGTGAGAATCTCCGGGGCATCATGGTACAGCGCCGCCGTGGCCACCGTGTCGGGCCGGATACCGGCCCCTGTGCCGGTACACTTCTGGGCGATCAGGCACAGGGTGTGGGCAATCAGGGCCGTGTCGGCGGTGTGCTCGCTCAGGCTTTCGGGCCGGCCATTGCGCATCAGGGCCCACCGCGTGATATATTTCATCCGCCCCAGCAGGGCGTTGAAGGGAAACGTTTGCATGGTTTGCAGGTCCTTTCACTGACAATAAATTCAGTATACCACATTCCCCGGTGTTGGAAAACGGTTTTTTCCGTCCAAAGGAGGGTTTTGCCATGTCGTTGCTGCCTTTGCGTGCGCGCCGCACCTGCTACTGGCAGGTGTTCGGGCTTTGCCTGGCGCTGGCAGCCGTACTTTTTGTGCCCCATTGTATCATTGATGGTGTGACCGGCGGATTCTTTCATTATGCGGGTGACTTCAATGACCAGATGATCCCGTTCTACGCCTACGCCAATGACTTCGTCAAGCAGGGCGGAACATTCAGCTGGGCCACCGACCTGGGCAGCGGGTTCATCAACGCCTACTCCTATTATTGCCTGGGGTCACCCTTCTTCTGGCTGACCATTCTGATTCCCGCCCGGTGGATGCCCTTCACCATGGTGCCCATGCTGTGCCTCAAGTTTGCGGTGGCAGGCGGCGGCGCCTACCTGTGGATGCGCCGGTGGGTGCGCAGCGAAGAATGGAGCATCATCGGCGGTGTGCTGTATGCGTTCTGTGGGTTCAACCTATATAATATCTTCTTTTATTTCTTTCTGGATGCCCCGGCTCTGTTCCCGTACATGCTGGCGGCGCTGGATGACACGGTGCTGGACCGCAAATACGGCCGCTTTCCGTTCTGGGCCGCACTGAACCTGCTCAACAATTACTTTTTCTTTGCCGGGCAGGCGGTGTTCCTCATCGTTTACTTTGTCTGCATGTGCGTGTCCGGGCGTTACCGGCTGAATCTGCGCCTGTTCGGGCGTCTGGCTTTTGAAACCCTGCTGGGGTGCGCGGCGGGGTGTTTGCTGCTGATCCCCGCCGGGCTGTCCCTTTTGCAGAATCCCCGCACCATCGACCCGTATACCGGGTACGGGTATCTGGTGTACAGCAAACCCCAGCAGTATCTGGCAATCCTGTACAGCGCCTTCCTGGCGCCGGATGCGCCCTACCTTGCCGATATGTTCACCGAGGGCATCACCAAATGGACCAGCCTGACGGCCTATCTGCCGGTGGTGGGGATCGTGGCCGGGCTGGCCTTCTGCCGGGTCTGGCGGCGCCACCCGTTCACCCGCATTTTGCAGGTGTGCGTGGTATGTGCCTTTGTCCCGGTACTCAACAGCGCTTTTTATGCGCTCAATTCCAGCTATTATGCCCGCTGGTTTTATATGCCTATCCTGATTCTGTGCGCAGCCAGTGTGCTGGCTCTGCGCAATGAGGCTGTGCGGGAAACCGAAGTTCCCCGGGCTTTAATGCCGGCGCTTGTCATCACCATATCCGCCATGGCATTCGCACTGGTGCCCAACACAGACGAGGACGGCAATTTCGTGCTGGGCGTGGTGGATAACCAGTACCGGTTCTGGGGGTTGTTTGTCCTCAGTCTGCTGGGGGTGGGGCTGTTTGCGCTGCTGCTGCGCTACGGCCTGCGGCATCCCCGCCGCTTTTCCTCGGCGCTGCTGGCAGGCATTCTGGGCTTTACCTTCCTGTATGGAACGGTGCATATCTCCATTGCCAAATATGGTCAGTGGGACCATGACCTGGAATATCCTGCCAGGACCTGGGGCGACGTGGAGGAAGTGAATGCGGAACTGCCCTCGGACAGTTTTTACCGTCTGGACGCCTATGACTGCTACAATAATATGGGCATCTGGCTGGACAAGAGCTGCATCCAGTGCTTCCATTCCACCGTGGCACCGCACATTCTGGAATTCTACCCCTCGGTGGGGGTCACGCGGGACGTCAGCTCCAAGCCGTCCACCGACCTGTATGCCCTGCGCGGCCTGCTGAGCGTCCGGTACACACTGGTTCCAGAGGACAAGGTGGCTGACTGGGAAGCCGATATGACCCGCAGCTGGGCACTGGTTTCTTCCACCGAACATTATGCCATTTACGAAAACCAGGACTGGGTGCCCATGGGCTTTACCTATGAGTATTACATCACCCCGGACCGGTTTGAGAATCTGCCGGAAAATGAGCGTGCCCAGGTGCTGATGAAGGCGCTGTTGCTGACCCCGGAACAGGTGGAACAATGGGGGAGCAACCTGGAACCCCTGCCCGAGGAACTGCTGGAAACCCGGGACTATGAAATGTATGTGCTGGACTGCGCCGAACGCCGTTCCAGCGGGGTGGTCGGCTTTACTGCCACCCGCACGGGATTTTCGGCCATGAGCAGCCAGTCACAGCCGACCCTGGTCTTTTTCAGTGTTCCCTATGACGATGGCTTTACGGCCACCGTCAACGGGGAAAGTGTGCCCGTCCTCAATGTGGACAACGGCCTGATGGCTGTTCCGGTACCGGCCGGGGAAAGCAAGATCGTTTTCACCTACCACACCCCCGGTCTGGGGCTTTCGGCGGGGATCAGCCTGGGGGCTCTGGCTGTGTATGCGGTCTATCTGCTGTGGCTGCGCCGCCGCACTGCTTGCAAGGCGGTCTGACCGCCGTGTTTTTTGCCAACTTACTTTAATATAAGTTGAAGTTATAGAAAAAGGTCTTATAAGAAGGAGAAACCATGAGCAACTACGCCGAACAAATCGCACAGGAACTGTCCCTGTCCGCCAAAAACGTTCAGGGAGCCATTGACCTGATCGACGCAGGCAATACCATTCCGTTCATTGCCCGCTACCGTAAGGAAGCCACCGGCTCCATGGATGACCAGGCGCTGCGTACCCTGGGTGACCGCCTGGAATACCTGCGCGGTCTGGACAAGCGCAAGGGCGAGGTGGAATCTTCCATCCATGAACAGGGTGCCATGACCCCGGAAATCGCCGCTGCCCTGTCTTCTGCCAAGACGTTGGCGGAAGTGGAGGATATTTACCGCCCCTACAAGCCCAAGCGCAAGACCCGGGCCAGTATTGCCCGGGCCCGGGGATTGCAGCCGCTGGCCGATGCGATTCTGGCGCAGAAGGCGGATTTTGACCCGCAGGCCGAAGCGGCAGCCTACTGCAATGAGGAAGTGCCCGACGCCGCAGCCGCCCTGGCCGGTGCCCAGGACATCATTGCGGAACTGATCTCCGATGATGCCCGCTGCCGCGCCGAACTGCGCCGGTATTACAAGGCCTTCGGTCAGATCAAGAGCGTGCAGGCCAAGAAAGAGGACAGCGTCTACGCCCAGTATTATGAGTACAGCGAGCCCCTGTCCAAAATCCCCGGCCATCGTGTTCTGGCGTTGGACCGCGGTGAGCGGGAAGGCTTCCTGAAAGTCAGCATTGCCGTGGATTCTGAGCGCGTTGCGGCCATTGTGGCCTGGATGTTTGCCCGCAAAAAGACGGGCGGTGCCAGTGCTCTGGTGGTGGAAGAAGCCGCCAGGGATGCCTACTCCCGCCTGATTCATCCCAGCCTGGAAAATGAGCTGCGGGCAGACCTGAGCGCCAATGCGGCGGAAGGGGCCATCTCGGTCTTTGGTGATAACCTGCGCCAGCTGCTGCTCCAGCCGCCCATCCCGGGCAAGGTGGTCATGGGGCTGGACCCCGGCTACCGTATGGGATGCAAGGTGGCGGTGGTAGACCCCACCGGCAAGGTGCTGGACACCGGCGTGGTCTACCCGGTGCCGGAATTCAAGAAGGTGGACCAGGCAAAGGCCCGTATCAAAGCCATGGTCTTGCAGCACCATGTGGAACTCATGGCCATCGGCAACGGCACGGCCGGCCATGAAACCGAGGAGTTTGCTGCCGAAGTCATTCATGAACTGGCTGCCGAAAAGGGCCTGCATTTGCAGTATATGGTGGTCAGCGAAGCCGGCGCCAGTGTCTACTCTGCCTCCAAGCTGGCCGCGGAGGAATTCCCCCAGTTTGATGTCAATCTGCGCAGTGCGGTTTCTATCGCCCGCCGCTTGCAGGACCCGCTGGCCGAACTGGTCAAAATTGACCCCAAGGCCATTGGTGTGGGGCAGTACCAGCACGATATGCCCCAGAAACGTCTGACCGAAACGCTGGACGGCGTGGTGGAAGACTGCGTCAACTCGGTTGGCGTGGACCTGAACACGGCTTCCGCACCGCTGCTGCGCCGTGTGGCCGGCATTACCGCTGCCACCGCCAAGAACATTGTTTCCCGGCGGGAAGAGGAGGGGGCTTTTACCTCCCGCGCACAGCTGAAAAAGGTCAAGGGGCTGGGCCCCAAAGCCTTTGAACAGTGCGCCGGCTTCCTGCGCCTGCCCGGTGCCAAAAATCCGCTGGATGGCACCGCGGTCCACCCCGAAAGCTACGCCGCTGCCAAGGGGCTGCTGGATGCCTGCGGCTATGCCGCCGCCGACATCGGCACCGATGCCATGCAGGAACTGCCCAAGCGCATCAAGGCAAAAGGCACGGCTGCGCTGTGCGAAGCCCTGGGCGTGGGTGAGCCCACCCTGCTGGATATTGCGGCCGAACTCTGCCGCCCCGGCCGTGATGTGCGCGACAGCCTGCCCAAGCCTTTGCTGCGCAGCGATATCATGAGTATGGATGACCTGAAACCCGGAATGGAACTCACCGGTACCGTTCGCAACGTTATTGACTTTGGTGCTTTTGTGGACATCGGTGTGCATCAGGACGGGCTTGTGCACATTTCCCAAATATCCGATCGTTTCGTCAAACATCCCCGGGATGTGCTGAAAGTCGGCCAGGTGGTAAAAGTCAAAATATTGCAGGTGGACACGGCAAAAAAGCGCATTGCATTGACAATGAAGGGCGTGACACAGTGAAAAAGGATATAAAACGGGGCAAACCTCGAAAATCCTTTTCATCATGGAGTATTGTTGTGCCTGTTTGACGAACAAACTGTAGGCATGATGTGCAAAATATGGAAAAAAAGGCCCAAAGGCATAAAATTAAACACTGAAATATAAAAATAGAACAGCACTTGAATAAAAAAGAGTGATAACTTGGTTAAAGTGTTCACTAAAAATTGTAAGAGCCAACAAAACCGAAAATGAAGTATTGACCCTTTTGTGCATCTTGTAGAATTCAAGGCTTCCGGTGTTTGCAAGATGAAATCCCGGCCGATAATCATGCTATAATACCCATGCAAGGCAAGGAAGAGGAGCGCGGCTCCCGCCGCCTTGCCCGCGCCGGATAGGCTGGCGCGGGGGGATATGTATGGAGGTCTTCAATATGGTAAGACAAGTCAAGGTTTCCAACTTCACCGAAGTACAGGGGATCGTGTCTGCCGCTGCCAAATGCTATAACGAGGTTGGCGTGCATGACATGAAGGGTAGCATTGCCGATGCCAAGAGCATCCTCGGCATGATGAGCCTGGACTACAGCCGCCCTGTCAAGATCGTCTGCGACGATGAGCAGGAACTGGACCGTGTTGTCCGTGCACTGCAGCAGTAAATAGAATCAGGAAACCGCCCCGCAAGGGGAATGGAAAAGTCGAGCCTGCTCCTTAAAAAGGAGCGGGCTCCTTTTTTTGTTGGCAACAAAAAGCAGGCGGTGCACCCTCATCGGGCATACCGCCTGCTTTCTGTTTCAGATTTGGTTCAGATAACTTTATGCTCCATCCATTTTCCGCTTACAAAGCGCACCATAAAGAAGATGCAGCGGCAGATCCAGTCAATGAACATACCCAGCCAAACGCCCAAAAGGCCCATGTGCAGCTGCAGCACAAAGAAGTAGCTCAAAATCACCCGGAACAGCCACATGCTGAAAATACTCACCGACATGGTATATTTGGTATCACCGCCGGAACGCAGGGCATTGGGCAGGGTGAAACTGCATGCCCAGAAGAAGATGCTGAAAGCAGCAAACCAGTGCAGAACCTGCTCACACATGGCGGTGGCTTCGGGGGTCAGATTGTAAATCCGGCACAGCAGTGGAGCGCCGACAAACAGCGCCGCGTTGGTGGCTGCCAGGCCGGCGAAAGCAATGCCCAACAGCAGCCAGGCGTAGTGCTTTGCTTGTTTTTTCTCACCGGCCCCCAGGCATTGGCCGACCACCGGAATCATGGCCAGGCTCATGGTGTTGCCGGGAATGTTGGTCAGGCTGCTGATGGAGTTGGCCACTGCATTGGCGGCGATGGCGGAGGTGCCCAGAGTGGAAGTCAGGCTGCTGACGCAGAGTTTGCCAATCTGGAACATGCCGTTTTCCAGGCCGGACGGAATACCGATGCTCAGAATTCGCAGGATCATGGTGCGGTCAGGGCGCATATCCTGCCATTTTTCAATGCGCAGCGGGTTTTCAAATTGCTGCTGCTGCCAGAATACCCAGCAGGCCGCAAACACGCGCCCGACCAGAGTGGCCAGTGCAGCGCCCAGTACGCCCAGCCCGAAACCGTAGATCAGCAGGGCATTGCCGGCAATATTGATGATGTTCATGACCAGGCTGGCCAGCATGCTGATACGGCTGTTGCCCTGAGCCCGGAAAAGGGCAGCCCCCGCGTTGTAGGCACCGATGAACGGATAAGAAATGGCGCTGATGATGAAATAGGTCTGGGCAAAATTCATCACGTCATCATCAATCTGGCCGAACACAAGCCGCAGGATGGGGCGGCAGAGTACCAAGGTTACCAGCATGACCGAAAGGGTGGACACCGCCAGGACCGTGTACAGCTGCGCGGCGCTGCGGCGGGCGTTCTCCTCATCGTGGCGGCCAATGTACTGGCTGCCGATGACGGCGCCGCCGGTAGCCAGGGCAGACAGGATCTGAATGATCAGGATGTTGATGCTGTCCACCAGGCTTACGCTGGAAACCGCCGCTTCGCCCACACCGGAAACCATCAGGGTATCCGCCATACCCATGGTCACGCTCAGCAGCTGTTCCAGCAGCATGGGGAAAATCAGCTTTTTCAAAGCGCTGCGGCTGAACATAGGTTGACCTGATCGGATCTGCGCCGTATCTGTCATTTGTTGAAGCACTTCCTCTTCCCATATTTTGGCAGCATATTGTGTATCGGCTATTATACGCCCCGTCCGACAAGTATGTCAATATCTATACAAAACGAATGTATTTTGCGCTTTTCGGCCGACGGCTTATGATAGGGAAAAAGCCGGGAACCGTCGCCTAAAAACAGAACTATGAAAAATCCTGTACGACACAGCGCATCTTTTTTGCAGGGGACAGGGGACTGTTCAAACGACTTCTGCCGAGCTATAATAAAAGAGCGGCTACCCCGGCGGGCAGCCGCTCAAAGTCGAATTTTATGGTTGGGAAGGGCGGTTCAGATACCGGTATACGGTGGGAACCGAAACCGCAAGCTGGGCGGCAATCTCGTTGACTGCGCCCTTGATGTTCATCACTCCGGTTTCGTTCAGTCGATGGACCACTTCCACCTTTTCGGGGACAGACATCCTTGCCGGGGGAACCCCGTATTCCCGAATCACCGCACAGATGCGTTCCTGCATCATAGCGGTCAGGGTCGGTGCCGATATTTCGGGGATGGGTTCCCGGGGGCGTTCCAGGGCGTACCGTTCCAACACGGCTTCCAGCGCGCCTTTCAGCTCCCGGGCCGGTGCCAGGTCTTTTGTCACACACAAAAGGCCGGCCGGATGTTGCGCATCGCCGATCGGGTAGACCCGGCAGCACAGGTCGGCCAATGCGCCCTGTCCGGGCGGCAAAAGAACCCAGCTCTGCGGGCCGGGAAAGCCTTCCTCAAGCAGTTTGCTCAAGGCTGCGGGCAGGGCGGCGCCCAGTTCATGACCGGAGCGGGCGTGGCATACGGCAGCCAGCGCATGTTCCGGATCGGAAAGATCATATACACAGATTTCGGTGCCGGAACCGCATACATCCGCCCAAAAAGGGATGGACTGTTTGACCAGTTCCAAGAGTTCATTGTCGCGCACAGGACCACGCTCCCTCAAGTTTTTAGTCAGCTATGCCGATTTGTGAGTAAAATTTGAAAAAGATATCACTTTATTAAAAGATAGCAAATTTTTCCATTTTTAGCAACCGGCAAGTTGCACAAAGCACAGTTGGAAATTTCTCTGCAAGGCTTGGAACGGAATTTGGCACGATGAATCAGGCGTTATAAAAAAGGAGGATGCAGCATGCAGTACGATTTTACCTCTCATCTGGAACGGCATGGAATGGATGCCATCGCTGTGGACGGTGTGGGACGCGGTGGAGCCCCCGGTGCGCCGAAAGATGGGTTTGACGTTATCCCCATGTGGGTGGCGGATATGAATTTCCCCACACTGCCGGATATTCCGCAGGCCATCTGCCGCCGCGCGGAACACCCGGCGTTCGGGTACTTCAGCCCTACGGATGCCTACTATGACGCCATCTGCAACTGGCAGAAACGGCGCAATGGCGTACAAGGTTTGACAAAAGAGCAGATCGGCTACGAAAATGGTGTGCTGGGCGGCGTGGTGTCGGCCCTGTCTGTTATGGCAGCGCCCGGGGATGCCGTGCTGGTTCATAGTCCTACCTATATCGGTTTTACCAACAGCCTGGAAAATGCCGGATACCGCATCGTCCATAGTCCGCTTCATCTGGATGAACATGGCATCTGGCGTATGGACTTTGCCGATATGGAAGAAAAACTGCGCACCAATCACATCCATGCGGCCATTCTGTGCAGCCCGCACAATCCCTGCGGTCGTGTATGGACGCAGGAGGAACTGGAACAGGCGATGGAGATTTATCGCCGAAATGACTGCTATGTGATCTCGGATGAAATCTGGTCGGACATTCTGCTGGACGGACATAAGCATATTCCTACCCAGTCCATCAGCGAGGACGCCCGCCAGCGCACCGTGGCCCTGTATGCGCCCAGCAAAACGTTCAACCTGGCGGGACTTATCGGCAGCTATCATATTATTTATAATGAATGGCTGCGGGACCGGATCAAGGCGGCCAGCAGCAAATCTCACTATAATTCCATGAATGTCCTGTCCATGCATGCGCTGATTGCCGCTTACAGCGAAGCCGGCAGCCAGTGGGTGGATGAACTCTGCTCCGTGTTGAGTGAAAATGTCCGTTATGCCTGTGACCATATCGCGGCAAACTATCCGGGCGTCCAGGTGGCGCATCCCCAGGGAACTTACATGCTGTTCCTGGATTGCAGCGGCTGGTGCCAGACCCACGGGTGTACGGTGGCAGACGTTCTGCGCGCCGGCTGGGATGTGGGTGTCGCCTGGCAGGATGGACGACCTTTCCATGGTCCCTGTGCCATCCGTATGAATCTGGCTCTGCCCATGGACCGGGTGCAGGAAGCATTTGCCCGCTTGGATTCGTATGTGTTCCATGTATAAATAAAAGGAGGTTCTGTCAGAAAGAACCTCCTTCCAGCCGAAGCAAAAAGCGCTTTTTGTCAGTCCCGCCGCCGTATCCGCCCAGACTGCCGTCGGCATGGATGACCCGGTGGCAGGGGACCAGAATGCTGACAGGATTGCGGTGGTTGGCCATACCCACGGCCCGGCAGGCTTTCGGGGTGCCGGCCATGGCAGCAACTTCTGCGTAACTGCGGGTTTCTCCATAAGGAATCTGCCGCAGGGCAGCCCATACCCGCAGCTGGAACGGCGTTCCGTGTACAGAAAGCGGCAAGTCGAAAGTCCGGCGATGCCCGGCAAAATATTCGTCCAATTCCCGGGCGGTGCGGTGCAGCAGTTCGCTGGCCGTGCCGCCCGCTTCTTTTTGAGCAACGAAAGAAACTTCACAGATGCCCTTGTCATCGGCACTCAAACGTAAAAGTCCTGCCGGTGTGCTGTGGTAAAGAACAAAACAGCCGGATTGATTCATATCCGGAACCTCCGCAATTTTTTACCTTATCATACATGCAATGCGCCAAAAGAACAAGGGCATACCGTTTTGGAATATCGCATACCCCTTTTGAGAGAGAAAAACGGGGGAGGGCGGTATAAAATGAAACAGAAACCCAACGGTCAGTCAGGTACTGCCTGGCGGCCCGTCACGCCCGGTCTGGATCGACATATCCGTCGCAGAGTCCGGGTGTTCGCAGGGGGGCTGGCGATACTTTGCTTTGGTGGGTTGCTGACACGGCTGTTCTGGCTGCAGCTGATCGATCCGGACGGGTATGCGGCCCGCGCCGCCGATCAGCAGCTGCGGGATACGGTGGTACCGGCGGCCCGGGGAGAAATCTACTCCGCCGACGGTACGCTGCTGGCGGCCAGCGAAACCTGCTGGACCATTCGGGCGGCTCCCCGGGAACTGGATGACGCACTGGTGGAACCGGCTGCCAAAGCGCTCAGCGCGATTTTGGACATTGACGAGACGGAAACGTTGGAAAAATTCCAACAGCGCAGTTCCAACGATTGCCTGCTGCGCCGCCGGGTGGACCGGGAAACGGCCGATGCTGTCCGCAGCTGGTGCGAAGAAAACGGTGCCCAGGGAATCCAGATTCGGCAGGATACCCGCCGCGTTTACCCGCAAGGGGATTTTATGGGATGCCTGCTGGGGTTCACTGATGTGGATAATGCCGGATTATGGGGACTGGAGCTGGAATATAACGAAGCACTCACCGGAGAAAATGGCCGAGTCCTGACGGCCAAGAATGCCTGGGGCTACGATATGCCCGAAGAATACAGCACACTTGTCCCGGCGGTGCCGGGAAACAGTCTGACGCTTACCATTGATGCCAATATTCAACATATATTGGAGGGGGCTCTTTCCGCTGCTGTGGCTGAACACAATGTGGCGGCCCGGGGTGTGGGCATTGTGATGGATGTGCAGACCGGGGCCATTCTGGCAATGACCACAAAGCCGGATTATGACCCCAACAATCCGCGGACTATTGTGGATGAGGAAACCCGTGCGGCGGTCAATGCGCTGTCTGGAGAAGAGCGCAGCCAAGCGCTGCAAGTTGCTCAGCAAGCCCAATGGCGCAATAAGGCAATCAGCGACCTGTATGAACCCGGCAGTGTGTTCAAACTGATTACCTGCGCCGCTGCATTGGATACCGGCGTTGTTACACCGGACTCTCAGTTTGTCTGTGCCGGTAAAATCAAGGTGTCCGGTACGACATTCCGCTGTGCCAACGGCCATATTCATGGCCTGGAAACGCTGGCACAGGGGCTGGCGGCTTCTTGCAATCCGTGCTTCATCCAGGTGGGGGCCCGGTTGGGCAAGGAAGCCTTCTGCGATTACTTTGCGGCTTTTGGCCTGCGGGAAGCCACTGGCATCGATCTGCCCGGTGAAATTAAGCGCAGCGAATACTATACCGCCGACCGGATGGGGCCGGTACATGGTTTTGGACCATGATTTCTTTACATATTATCGTCAAAATTAGTATAGCAGAAACTGGCTGGGATTGCAAGTTGCGTTTTTTCTCTGGGAAGTTCAATGAAGTATGGACAAAGTGGAGGAGAGAATTTCGCCCGAGGAAAAGTGCTTGGCGAGTCACGGAACCGCAGAATGCAGGCAAAACCTTCCGCTAAGGATTGATGCAGAATAAGCTGTATGGGAAGCCATTCGGTTGCTCTTCTCTCGCAGGTATGTACGAAACATTGTTACAACGAAACAGTACATATCACAAATATGGTCACAAAATCAGAGAAAAAAAAATAAAAATAGAAAACTATGACTGAATGTAAGCGAAAAAAGAAAAAACAGAATTCGATTGAAATCGGCGTAGATAAGATGATTTTAAAATGCTCGATAGAGGTGGCTTTTGACCGTACATTTTTGTGAAGACCGACGAAATAGTAATACCTGCCCTGTGTTTGTGCGAATCTTTGTTGAATTTTGCAACAATTGGCGGTATAATGGAAAATATCTTGAATAAATTGCTACTTTTATGCTTTGCGTGGGGAAAAAGCCTCGGTCAAAGGACATTTTGGCCTGGAATTTGGTAAGGCAAAGAACACCGATGAGGCCGCCCGCTCAGAGAGATTTGTCTTACCCTGGGACAAGTCGAACGCCATGCTGTCTTGCATGGCCAGGCTTTCCGCAGCAAGTATTTTTGTGATCCCCGGGTAGTCCAATTGGAAGAAAAGTGTGCGCAAAAAATGCGGATGTCATGCGCATACGGGTAGGAGTGAATAGAAATTTTGGGTAAGTTTATGTCGAATCGAGAGAAGCTGCAGTACACGCTGGCATTCTTTACCGATTTGCTCAGTCTTGGATGCGGCGTTGCTCTGACTTTGCTCGTGTTTGATAAGGCATTGAACCTTATCCCTGAATATATGAGCATGGACAAAATCCATTTTTATGGCTTGCTTTTGCTGGATTTTGTCGTGACGTTTCTCTGTTTTGACCAAACGGAAAACATAATACGCCGCAGCTGGCTGGGAGAACTGAAAATTGTTGTGCTGTTCAATGTGATTATGCTGGCCGCTTTTACGGCTCTGCTGGTTTTGACCAAAGCAACAATGTCGGATTCCTGGTATCTCGTGCTGGGAATCGTCATCTGCAATGTGGTTCTCATGTTCCTGCTGCACCAGCTGCTGAAAAGGTATCTCAACCAGTCCGAAGCAGTGAAGCGGCTGGCTACACTGGTGGGAGTTGTGACGACGACAGACAGGGCGGAGGCTCTGCTCAAGGAACTGAACAAGGACTGGACCAAGACGGTTCGCGGCATGGCACTGCTGGATGCAGGACCGGACAAGGTGGGGACCGAGTATAACGGTGTTCCCGTCAAGGTGGCCGGCATTGAATTCCTGGATTGGGTGCGGCGCGATTCTCTGGATGAAATCTATATCAACGTGCCTTATGACAGCAGTATGTCCCTGCTCCCGTATCTGGCAGAGCTGGAAAGCATGGGCGTTACCATTCATTTCAATGTGCCGCTGCTGGAAAAACTGCACGAGCGGACAAATTCCGAAAAAGCCACATGGTATCCTAACCCGGTGGAGAGTGTGGAGGAATACGGCAACGTTTCCATGATTACCCTGAAGGCCACAAAGCGCAGCTTTGGTGACATGGTGCTGAAGCGCTGCATGGATATCGTGGGCGGCCTGATCGGTCTGATCATCAGCCTGCCCATCATCGGAATTACGGCAATTCCCCTCAAGCTGGAATCCCAGGGGCCGCTGCTGTTCAAACAGAAACGAGTTGGCCTGAACGGACGCGTCTTCTATATTTACAAGCTGCGCAGCATGTATATGGATGCGGAAGAGCGGAAGAAGGACCTGATGGCCAAGAACGAGATGAATGGCTTGATGTTCAAGATCACGGACGATCCCCGTATCACCAAAGTGGGAAAATTTATCCGCAAGACTTCCATTGACGAGCTGCCCCAGTTCTTCAATGTCTTGAAAGGCGATATGAGTCTGGTAGGCACCCGTCCTCCGACATTGGATGAGTATAACCGTTATGAGAGCCACCACAAGCGTCGTCTGTCTATGAAACCGGGCATTACCGGTATGTGGCAGGTCAGCGGCCGCAGCAATATCGAAGATTTCGAAGATGTGGTCAAGCTGGATGTTACATACATCGACCATTGGAGCATCTGGCTGGATCTGAAGATTCTGGCAAAAACCGTTTTGGTCGTGTTTGGCCATGTGGGCGCCAAGTGACACGGAAACAAGGATCGGTTCAAAACCGTTTCGGCCGTGCATCCTTTACCGGATGTGCGGCTATTTTTTTGTGGCAGCATCCTCAAAAAAATACCGTACGAGGTCGTATATGGGGGCAAAAGGGCTTTTTTGGCAGACCGATGCAGAAAATGCTTTCACAGACAGAGGAGAAAATGTTCGGCAATGGCTTGAAAAAATGGTTCGTCCGATGATAATATAGATGTGACCATAATTGTCCTGCATCATCCCCAAAATCGACCGGAAAAGACGAACAGAAGCCGGTTTCAGTATGCGCGGTCTGTCGACCCTAAAACCGGCAGGTGTATGCCGGGCAAGTATGAGAAAGCACAAAATTTGCGGGTGTTGTAGAGGAAAAATGCTTACAGACCTTCACCATGCTGTGAATGTTTGATTGGTTTGCGATTCCGAACGCTTAGTAATGAGGTGAAAGATGCATTATCACAACTCGAAACTCCTGAAAGCAACCAATGTATTGATAGATTTTGTTCTGATCGTTGCCATCTTCTTCGTGTCGGGTTTGCTTCGCGTGGTATTTCCCATCGGGGCAACCTTTTCCATGAAAGATATCTATCACTTTATGCCCCTGTCCGTCTTGTACGGCGTTGTTATGGTACTGTGCTACTGGGCGGAAGGCAGCTACCATACCCTTCGCATTCGCAGCGTCAAAAGGGAGCTCATTAAGGTTCTCATAACCGACCTGTTTGGTTTTGCGCTGGTTGCCACCATTCTTTTTATCTTCCAGCTGTCCCAGTTTTCCCGGCTGCTTCTCGGAATTTTCTATGTACTGTCCGTGGCAATCATCGTTATCAAGCGGTTTGCCTTTGACAAGATTGCCTCCTGGTATGTAAAGAAGCACAATATCGAGATGCGGGTGGTCGTTGTCGGCAGCGGTCCGATGGCCCATCGTTTTTATAAGGATGTGCTGACGAAACATACGGCTTCCATGCGGTATGTCGGCTATCTTGCCGATGCACCGGCCGCCGATATGCAAAATTATCTGGGTTCCACCAAAGAGTTCCACGATGTTTTGCAGAAAGTCAAGGTGGACCTTGTCGTGGTGGCGGAAGAAGCGCAGGACCGCCGCACGCTCCAGAATCTGGTGTCCATTGCAGATACGTACCATATTCGCATGGCCGTGATTCCGGTTTATAACGATTTCGTCAGCGGAAAAACCGAGATCAGTGTTGTGAACGGTATTCATCTGGTGGATGTGGCCCTGGTGGATACCTGCGATATCATGGGTGTCCATATCGTTGTCACCGACATGGACAAGACACTGAGCCTGATTGAAACAAAGCTGGAGGACTGGCGCGGCAAGTATATCTGCGTAGCCAATGTCCATACCACCGTCACGGCGCATGGTGACGCGGATTATCGGGATATCCAGAACGGCGCTGTCATGGCGCTGCCGGATGGCGGCCCGTTGTCCCAGTACAGCCGCGAAAAGGGATATCAGTCGGCCCAGCGTGTGACCGGTCCGGACCTGATGAAGGAAATCCTGGCCATGAGCGCGGAAAAAGGCTGGCGCAACTATTTCTATGGCTCCACTCCCGAAACGCTGGAAATGCTGCGCAAAAAGATTGAGGAACGGTATCCCGGTGCGCAGATTGCAGGTATGATGTCGCCGCCGTTCCGGGACCTGACGCCCCAGGAAGACGCGGAAATCGTCAAGCAGATCAACGCAACCAATCCGGATTTTGTCTGGGTCGGTCTGGGGGCTCCCAAGCAGGAACGCTGGATGGCAGCCCACGACGGCCGTGTGCATGCGTTGATGGTTGGCGTAGGCGCAGCCTTCGACTACGAGGCCGGCAACATCAAACGCGCCCCGCAGTGGATGCAGAAGCTGAATCTGGAATGGCTGTACCGACTGCTGCAGGACCCGAAGCGCCTGTTCAAGCGCTATTTTGAAACCAACACCAAGTTCCTGCTGTGGAAGTGGAGGAAGTGAACCGGAAAAAACGCGGTCGTTCAGAATGCGGCCACGCATAGAAGAGGGAGGTCAACATAGCTGACCTCCCTTTCCCGTTTGAAGCTGTACAGTGGATTTTTTCGTATATAAAAAAGCATTGAAAAAACGACCTGCCCAATCTGGGAACCGGGCGGAAAAAGAGCCCGAGGAAAACTATGAAAATAAAGCGCGAAACAACAGAAAACAGTTCTGCCCGGGAGAACAAACCGGGCAAAAGCAGGTTGCCGTGCCTGTGCCTGATTGATACGGCCCTGATGGTGTGCATTACGCTTGTGCTGACCATTTTACTGGCGCTGACCAAAGTTGTGCCGACACTCTACCTGGTGGTGCTGGTCATCGTAGGGCTGGCGCTGACAGCGGCTGTTTACTTCCTGACAAAAAAGCAGAAAAATTCCAAACGGCAGATTGCCGGTACAGTCCTCACAGCTATCTTGCTTGTGGGCGCGGTGATTGGCAGCTATTTCATTGTCCGGACGGTGAATACTCTCCAGCGTGTGGCCAATGCGGCGACCGAAACATCCACCGTTTCTTTCTATACCTTGCAGAATTCTTCCGCTGAAACTCTGGAGGATATGGCAGGGGGAACTTTCGGTATTCTGGCCAAACTGGACCGTGCTAACACGGATGCGGCCTTGCAGCAGGTACAGGAAACGCAGGGGCTGGCGCTGACTACGGTGGAGTATGATGGCCTGAAAGCGTTGGCCGACGCCCTGCTGGACGGCTCGGTGGATGGAATTGTGCTGAATGAGGCATACATTCCTATTTATGAAGAAACCAGTGGTTATGAAGAGTTTCCGTCGCAGCTGAAAATGATCTCTACCCATGAAGTGAAACATGTGATTGAGTCCGGCACAGCGAACGAAGATCATATGATCAACATTTTGATCAGCGGTAGCGACACCCGCAGCAATGTATTGGACCAGCGTGGCCGCAGTGACGTAAACGTTATCGCCAGCATCAATACGGAAACACACCAGATTCTGCTTCTTTCCACCCCACGTGATTATTTTGTCCCCCTGGATGTGGGCGAGCCGGATGCTTATGACAAGCTGACGCATGCAGGCATTTACGGTATGGATGTACTGATGGGGACTTTGAGCAATCTGTACGGAATCAATCTGGATTACTATTTCCGCCTGAATTTTACCGGATTCGTCAAGATCATTGATGCGCTGGGCGGAGTGGACGTTTATTCCGACTATGATTTCTCGTCAGGAGATTATGAGTACCATCAGGGAGTGAATACACTGGATGGTGCAGCTGCTCTTGCATTTGCCAGAGATCGCTATTCCTTTGCGGCTGGAGATCGTCAGCGCGGGGCCAACCAGATGGCTGTTATTGAAGCGGTGCTGAAAAAAGCCATGAGCCCGAGCATTCTGTCCAGCTATCTTTCCATTCTGAACAGTGTACAGGACTGCATTGATACCAGCGTCCCTTATGATGTGATGGCGGATCTGGTGCGCCAGCAGCTGGAAAGTGGCGCGAGCTGGAGCGTTGAATCTTTCAGTGTGAACGGCTCGGATGCACATTCTACGACCTACTCCATGAACCAGGATCTGTATGTGATGATTCCAGATGAAGCCACTGTGCAGCAGGCCAAGGAAAAGCTGGCGGCCCTGGGCAACGAAGTGGAAGGTATTTCGTCGCAGAAGGACGATTCTTCCGACTCTCAGCCAGCCGCATAACTTATTACTTAGTAAAAATGCGAGGTACCTGATATGCAGTTTGATTCCATCCACCACATCGCCATCATCGTTTCCGACATCCAGGCGGCAAAAGAATTTTATGTGAACAAGCTGGGGTTTCCCATCATTCGGGAAAACTACCGCGCAGACCGGGACGACTGGAAACTGGACCTGCGCGTGAATGCCCAGACGGAACTGGAAATCTTTGCAGAAAAGGCGCCTCCCAAGCGTGTCAGCCGTCCGGAGGCCTGCGGTCTGCGGCACCTGGCTTTCCGCGTGGACAGCGTGGAAGACACGGTCAGGGAACTGGAGAACCTCGGCATTCCCTGCGAGCCGGTCCGCCTGGATGCCTATACCGCAAAAAAGATGACCTTCTTTTTTGACCCTGACGGCCTGCCAATTGAAATCCATGAATAATGCAAAAAAACGGAAACGGTATTTACCGTTTCCGTTTTTTGTTTGCGGGTTGTTCTGCTCAGGCTTTTCTCGTTCCCGACACAATGTACTTGCCCTCGTCGGAAACCACCCGGTCTACCTCAAACCAGGGAGCAAAAATTTCTGCCAGGTCCTCGGCAGGCAGCATACCGATGGATACTTTGGCAGCCCGGCCGGAGTGATGGAGGTTCAACTGCTCTACCCCCATGCTGTGGGCCACGGTCAGCCGTCCGCCGGGCTTGAGCCACCGGGAAAGATCAGCCACCAGACCCGCCGGGTCGGGAAAATGGGGAAAGGCGTTGTAAACCATGCAGCAGTCGTAGTCACCGGTCCCCGGAAGTGCCTGAATATCACTGCACACCACCCGGATAGGGGAGCGGGCTTTTTCGGCAGCGATTTTTGCCATCTCCGGTGCAATGTCCACGGCCAGAACTTCCTTGACCTGCCGCTGGAGGTAAAAAGGGAAGAGAACGCCGGTTCCACAGGCCACATCCAGCACCCTCGCGTTGGGCCTGACCTCGGCGGCATCCAGAATCGCGTTGATCTTCTCCGTGTCCACAATCAGGTCGCGGTCCCACAGGGGAGCCATCTCATCAAAAAATTCCACCACATCTGTTTTGCTGACTGTGGTATTTCCTTGCATGCACGTTACTTTCATCTGTGCCATAGACCTCTTTTCCCGCTAAAAAGCAAAAATCTCAATCGTCGTAAATCTGCTGGTTGCCCGATATAGCCTGTCCCAGATACTCATCGATCCAGCGGGCGGCACCGTCATGGTCCCGGGCGCGGATAAAGTCGTAGAGTTTTTCGGTGTTGTGACACAGCGCCCCGATGCCGTACAGCCGGCAGAAACGGGTCCACAGGGTAATGACCGGCGGTTTGAAGGAGTAGTAGATCAGGGGCAGAATGCTGTTGCCGCTCACCAGCGCCAGCTCGTGCTGGAACTCCCAGGCAGCTTCGGCTGCCTGCGCTGGTGTTTCGCACTCGGCAATGGCGGCCAGCAGCTTGCCCAGCCGGTCCAGAGCCTCGTCGGAGGCGCGGTCGATGGTGTTGGACACCGCCAGATGCTCCAGCGCCAGGCGCACTTCCAGAATGGACTGGATCTCTTCCTTGCCCAGAACACCGCCCTGGTATTCCATGATGGCAATCAGGGTGCTCAGGTTGCCGCTGCGCCGGTAATCGGCCACCACGGCGCCCTGCCGGGGCCGGATCTCCACAAACCCCTGCTTGGCCAGCTCACTCATGCCGCCGTTGACCACCGCCCGGCTTACCTGCATCCGCTGGGCCAGTTCCCGTTCCGGGGGCAATTGGGTGCCCACGGCCAGCTCGCCGGACAAAATCATCCGCTGCAGCTGCTGGATGAACAGGTCTTTCAGACTGGGAGCGGACAGCTTTTCAAACTCCATACCGGCACTCCTTTCTGTGCTGTGGCTATACCACATACCATGACTCAATTTTATCATACATTTTGCCAAATAAAAAGCCTTTCTTTGCATGGATTCACTGAAATAATCCGGCATGGTTGACCGTTGTTTCAATGAGCGTTAAACTATTCACAAAAGGAAAAGTTTTCTGCTGCCTGCGGTGGTGCCGCTGTGTGGCATAACCACAAAACAGGGGAGAAAGGACAAGCAAGATGGAAAAGGTAAAGATTCTGGAAATCAAACAGAGCGTGTTTGCCTCCAATGACCGCGAAGCCGACGAGGTTCGCCGGCAGCTGAAAGAGAAAGGCGTGTTTCTGCTCAACCTCATGTCCTCGCCGGGGTCCGGCAAAACCACCACCCTGCGCCGGACCATCGAAGCGCTGAAAGAGGAGATGCGCATCGGCGTTATGGAAGCCGACATCGACTCCGATGTGGACGCCAAGGCCATTGCCGAAACCGGTGCCAAGGCCATCCAGCTGCATACCGGCGGTATGTGCCACCTGGATGCCGACATGACCCGCCAGGGACTGGACGGTCTGGGCCTGGAGGATGTGGACCTGGCCATTCTGGAAAATGTGGGCAACCTGGTCTGCCCGGCGGAATTCGATACCGGCGCAGTCAAGAATGCCATGATTCTCTCGGTGCCGGAAGGTCACGACAAGCCTCTGAAATATCCGCTGATGTTCACCGTCTGTGATGTGGTGCTGGTGAACAAGATCGACGTGATGCCGTATTTCGATTTTGATATGGACAAGTGCAAGGAATACATCCACATGCGCAATCCCGACGCCAAGGTCATTCCCATCTGTGCCCGCACCGGAGAGGGCATTGAACAGTGGGCCGACTGGCTGCGGGCCGAAGTAGCCGCCTGGAAGAACCGGGCCAACCAGTAAACAGAAAGGACACAACTATGAGCCAGACCCATTTTCCGCTGGACGAGAGCAAACTGCCTTTCAAGATTCCCAAGGACGAACAGCCCCGGGAAAAAATCCTGAAACTGGGCCAGAAAATCACTGACCGTGTGCCCGCCAAACTGCGCCCCCTTACCGCCGAAGACCCGGAATACTGGGGTCTGGCAGGCCTGATCACCGACGAGATGGCAGATGTGGCCCTGAAAATGAAGGTCCGCAAACCCATGACCCTGCCCGAGCTGGTCAAGGCCACCGGTAAATCCGCCGAGGAGCTGGAACCCCTGTTGTACCAGATGAGCTATGTGGGCCTGCTGGAGTACAACTGGGAGAACGAGCGGCACGAAAAGCAGTACGTTCTGCCCATGTTCGTGCCCGGCAGCGCCGAGTTCTTCAACATGCAGAAGAGCCAGATCGAAAACAATCCCGAAGTCACCGCGTTCTTTGAGCGGATGACCTTCCTGCCGCTGGAACACATCACTGCTATGGTCCCGCCGGGCGGCGCCGGTATCGGCATGCACGTCATCCCGGTGGAAAAGGCCATCGAAACCGAAAACCAGTCGGTGGACATTGAGCACATCTCCCACTGGCTGAAAAAGTACGACGGCAAATACGCTGCCAGTCCCTGCTCCTGCCGTATGTCCCGGGCCCGCCTGGGCGAGGGCTGCGGCGACGACCCGGAGGACTGGTGCATCGGCGTGGGCGACATGGCCGACTATCTGGTGGAAACCAAGAAGGGCCACTATGTGGACTATGACGAGGTTATGCGCATCCTGAAGCGGGCCGAGGACAACGGCTTCGTGCACCAGATCACCAACATCGACGGCGAAAACAAGATCTTTGCCATCTGCAACTGCAATGTGAACATCTGCAACGCCCTGCGTACCAGCCAGCTGTTCAACACTCCCAACATGAGCCGTTCCGCCTATGTGGCCCATGTCACCCCGGAAAACTGTGTGGCCTGCGGCCGCTGCGTGGAATACTGCCCCGCCGGGGCGGTGAAGCTGGGCCAGAAGCTGTGCACCAGCCACGGCCCGGTGGAATACCCCCGGCAGGAGCTGCCCGATAAGGTCAAATGGGGCCCCGAAAAGTGGACCATCGATTACCGGGACAAGAACCGCATCAACTGCTATGACACCGGCACGGCACCCTGCAAGACCGCCTGCCCGGCCCATATCGCGGTACAGGGCTACCTGAAGATGGCAGCCCAGGGACGCTACCAGGAAGCCCTGGCCCTCATCAAGCGGGAAAATCCCTTCCCGGCGGTGTGTGGTCGCGTGTGCAACCGCCGCTGTGAGGACGCCTGCACCCGCGGTACCGTGGACAAGGCGGTGGCCATTGATGAGGTGAAGAAGTTCATCGCTCAGAAAGATCTGGATGCGGATACCCGCTATATCCCGCCCATCAATCCGCCGTCCAACCGGGGCGGCTTCAACGAGAAAATCGCCATCATTGGTGCCGGCCCGGCGGGCTTGTCCTGCGCATTCTACCTGGCGGAAAAGGGCTATCACCCCACCGTGTTTGAAAAGAACGAAAAGCCCGGCGGTATGCTCACCTACGGCATCCCTTCCTACAAGCTGGAAAAGGATGTGGTGGCAGCCGAAATCGATGTCATCCGCCAGATAGGCGTGGACATCCGCTGCGGCGTGGAAGTGGGCAAGGACGTGACCCTGGATGAACTGCGTGCCCAGGGATATAAGGCCTTCTATGTGGCCATCGGCTGCCAGGGCGGCCGCAAAGCCGGGGTCCCCGGCGAGGATGCCCCCAATGTGACCACCGCCGTGGACTTCCTGCACCGTGTGAATGCAGGGGAGAAGGTGACTCTGGACGGCCGTATCGTGGTCGTGGGCGGCGGCAACGTGGCCATCGACGTGGTGCGTTCCGGCCTGCGCTGTGGCGCTTCTGCGGCGGATATGTACTGCCTGGAAGCCCGGAACCAGATGCCTGCCACCCCCGATGAAGTGGCCGAAGCCGAGGAAGACGGCGCCAAGGTCCACTGCGGATGGGGCCCTAAGGAAATCATCACCAGGGACGGCAAGGCCACCGCTGTGGTGTTCAAGCGCTGCGTGTCGGTATACGACGATGCAGGCCGCTTTGCACCCACCTATGACGAAAACGATACCGTTACGGTGGAATGTGACCATGTGTTCCTGAGCATCGGCCAGAGCATCCAGTGGGGCAGCCTGCTGGAAGGCTCCAAAGTAACGTTCGGACGCGGCGGCCGCGCAGAGGCCGACCCGCTGACCTACCAGACGGCCCAGCCCGACGTGTTCGTGGGCGGTGATGTCTACACCGGTCCCAAGTTTGCCATCGATGCCATCGCGGCAGGCAAGGAAGGCGCTGTTTCCATCCACCGCTTTGTCCAGCCCAACACCAGCATGACCATCGGCCGCAATCGCCGGGACTTCATCGAGCTGAATAAGAAGGATATCGCACTGGAAAGCTACGATACCACGGCCCGCCAGGTGGCCGGAATGGCCCAGGATATCGACTACCACCGCTCTTTCCGGGATGGCCACAAGACCTTTACCGAGGAGCAGGTCAAGAAAGAAACCGCCCGCTGCCTGGGCTGCGGTGCCTCGGTGGTGGACCCCAACAAGTGCATTGGCTGCGGCATCTGCACCACCAAGTGCGAGTTCGATGCCATCCATCTTTCCCGCGAACTGCCCGAATGCAGCACCATGGTGCGCAGTGAGGACAAGTTCAAGGCCATTCTGCCGTACATGATCAAGCGGGAATTCAAGATTCGGTTCGGCAAGAAGGAAGATTGATATGCACGAACTGGGAATCGTATTTCATATCATCCGCAGCGTGGAAGAAGTGGGCCGCCAGAACGGCGTCAAGCGCGTCAACGCGGTGACGCTGGAACTGGGCGAGGTTTCCGGTGTGTTGGAGGACTACCTCCAGGATTGCTGGAACTGGGCCGCGTCCAAGTCGGACATGCTGCGCGGCGCAAAGCTGCAGGTGGAGGTCATCCCGGCCAAGACTCTTTGCGAGGCTTGCGGGCTGGTTTATCCCACCGTGGCTCATGGCCGTACCTGCCCCGGATGCGGCAGCGGACATACGCATCTGATACAGGGCAACGAAACCATGATCCGGGATATTACGGTGCCGGAGGAAGAGGGGACAGAGGCGGATACGCCCCAGGCCCAAAGCGCACTGTAACAAACAAGTACATTTTTGCGATAGGAGGAATATCGTATGTTGTTTCAAATCTACGGCGAAAACGCCGGCTGGCAATTGTTCGGCTGGCTGCTGGTGTTTGTGGGGCTGATCTTGGTCAATGAACTGGCCCGCCGCACCAAGCAGGGCGGCATCTTCTGCTTCCTGATCCTGCCTGCGGGCCTGACGGTGTATTTCATTGCCGTGGCTGTGGGTGCTGCCATGGGAGCAGAATGGGCGCTGAACAATCCCACCTACCTGTACATGAACAGCTGGTTCCATTACGCCAAGCTCTACGCTGCCACCATCGGCTGCATCGGCTTCATGATGCTCAAGTACAAGTGGGGCGTGGGCAAGACCCACTGGTTTAAGGCGTTCCCCTTCGCCATTGTGGCCATCAATATCCTGATCGCCGTTGCCAGCGACTTTGAGTCCGGCATCCGCGGCGCCATGGCTATGGCCGAAACCGGTACCCGCTGGTGGCTTTCCAGCGAAAACGTCTGGCTGTACGGCGGCTGGTGGAACTGGGTCAACGGCATTGCGGGCATCATCAACATCCTGTGCATGACCGGCTGGTGGGGCATCTACACCTCCAAGAAACAGCAGGACATGCTCTGGCCCGATATGACCGTGCTGTACATCGTCGCCTACGACCTGTGGAACTTTGAATACACCTACAACAACCTGCCCACCCATGCCTGGTACTGCGGCGTGGCGCTGCTGCTGGCCCCCACCTTTGCCAACGCGTTCTGGAACAAGGGCGGCTGGATTCAGAACCGCGCCAACACCCTGGCTCTGTGGTGCATGTTCGCCCAGGTGTTCCCCATGTTCCAGGATCAGGGCGTGTTTGCCACCATCCCCGTGCTGTATGTGGACGGCTTCATGGATGCGGCGACCCGGCCCACGGCGGCTGACCCCACCATGCAGGGCGTCATTGCCATCCTGGCGCTGGCGGTCAACGTGATTGTGCTGGCCATCATCATCAAGCGGTCGGTGGAACAGAAGAAGAACCCGTACACCAACGAAATCTTCACCGACCTGCCGGACTTCAAGCAGGCCATGGCCCGCGCAGAGTAAAAGCGTGAAGCGCGGATACTCTGTCAGTTTGAACCATGTGGATTATTGTGTGTAAAAGGTAATTAAAAATAAAAGAACCGGCACTCTGCTGCGGGAAAGAAAAATCCCACGCAGGGGGCCGGTTTTGTTTTTTACAATGTATAAATGAAAAACGCCTCTCCGATGCATAGCTGCAAAGGAAGGCGTTTTTTGAAATTCAAAATGAAAAAACTCACGTCCAGCGACCGAAACGATACCGCGGCATAACGGGTTCATGCTGACGGATGTCGTTGCCGAGAAAAACGTCGATGGCGTTTTTCTGGAAGTAAGACTGGACTTTGACCGGAAGCGTGTCGAATCCGGCTTTCAGCTGTGCCGGACGCTTCTCGGGATGATGCGCATCGGTACACAGAAGATGTACCAGATTCCAGTCAATGAATTTCTCCAGCAGCTTGGCCGTATGTCCTTTTCGAATCAGACCGGATGCATTGATCTGTGCCAGGGCGCCGCCGGAAACCCAATCGTAGAGCAGGGAAGGATTCTCGCAGACGTACGGATACCGTTCCACATGGGCCAGAATGGGAGTGAAACCTTGCTGCTGAATTTCGAACAGCAGATCTTCGATTCCGCTGGGATGAAAACTGGTAGGCAGTTCCAGCAGCAGATAATTGGTGCCGTAAAAGGCGAGCTTCTTCAGATCGAGGGAGGGGAGAGCAGGAGAAAAATAAACTTCTGCACCGGTCTTGAAGGCCATCTCGATGCCGGAGGCTTTGATCTGGCTCTTCAGCAGTGTGAAAGCCTGATGCCGGTTGGTCAGAAATTCATCGATGCTCATGCGCTCATAATAGAAGTGGGGGGTAAAACAAACCCCTACAACTCCATTGGTGCGTTCCTGTTGCAGCAGCTGCATAGAAACATCTACGTTTTTGGCTCCGTCATCAATTCCCGGAAGAATATGACAATGTAAGTCAATCAACTGCATGTAACGTTACTCCTCATTTTTTGCTGCGCGCCTTGGCGTCCTCGTCGTCGTCATCATGCTTGTAGTAGTCGTAGGTGTAGGAATAGTAGTAGCCGTCCTTCTTGCCGGACTGCTTGGCGTTGTACCCGTTCAGAATGACACCCAGCACATGGGCGTTGACAGCTTCCAGGTTCTTTTTGCTTAACTGGGCGCCCTGGATGGTGGTGATACCGGGACGAACAACCAGGACGACACCGTCCACCAGGCGGCTGAGAACCGCAGCATCGGTCACGACGGAAACAGGGGGCGTGTCCACAATCACATAGTCAAAGGCCTCACGAACCGCCTTGATGAGAGAAGCCATCTTGTCGGTGGCCAGCATTTCCGCCGGGTTCGGGGGGATAGGGCCAACAGGAAGCAGGGTGAACTGTGCACCGCCGACGGAAGCAAGAGCTTCTGCCAGGCCACACTGGCCGGCTACAACATTGGAGATGCCGGGGTGAGAACGCTTGACGTTCAGATACCGGGAAAGGGAACCCTTGCGAAGGTCACAGTCCATCAGAAGAACCCGCTTGCCGTCCTCGGCCAGGGTCATGGACAGGTTGATGGCCACATTGCTCTTGCCTTCTTCGGGAACCGAGGAGGTGACCATAATCACTTTGCACTGGGAAGTGCCGGACAGGAAGGACAGGTTGGTGCGCAGGGATTTGTAGGCTTCCACATACTGGAACGGTGCGTTGGGGCCCACCAGATTCAACTTGCGGTGGGAATGTTTCGTCTTGTTTGCCATCAGCGTTTCCCTCCCATATCAAAGTCGGGAATAACCCCGATTACAGGCATATCCAGATACTTGCGGACGTCATCCTCAGTTTTGATCCGGTTGTCCAGCATCTCGCGCAGGATCACGATGCCCGCACTCAATACCAGGCCGAGAAGAGCAGCAATAGCCGTATTTTTCAGAATGTTGGGAGAAACGGGTTCGGTGGGGACCGAAGCCTGGGAAATCAGTTTGACAGAACCAGCTTCCACCGACTCCAGAATGACATCAGGGGAAATCTGGGTGATCTGTTCGCAGACCTGCCGGGCCCATTCGGGGTTGTCGCTGAGGACGGTAATCTGCATGACCTGGGTGTCATCCACTGCTGAAACGGTTACCCGGTCCTTCAGCTCCGGATAAGTAAGGGTCAGCCCCAGATTGTCGATAACCTTCTGAAGAACGGTATCGCTCTTGATAATAATGCTGTAGGTGGACACCAGTTTGGTGGCGGAAGTGATCTGGTCGCTGGTGACGTTGGCCGTGGCATCCTGACGCGTATTGACAATCATCAGCGCGGACGATTCGTACTTGGGGACCAGAAGAAACTGGGACACACAAAAGCCTGCGACTGCTGCGATGACTGTGGTCAGGATCACGACAAGGATGTGCTGGCGGACCACATTGAGAACTTCCAGCAGGTCTATGGTATCGTAATCTTCATTGTCGACCATGGCGACATTCTGGTTCGTTTGATTCGTCATACTTCGTTCCCTTCACTTTTCGAAATGCGGTGTTTGGCGTTGCGGCGTGCGGCAATTTCCAGCGCAATGAGGGCGGCGGAAATGACGACATAGATGATCAGGAAAATTCCAAAGGAAGTAAAGAGCCCATGTACATAGTTGCAGATCAGCAGCTTCAGCGAGGTGGGGGAGATGTTCAAATCTCCCAGGTGCATCATGGGATAAACAGCAAAGGTCAGAACCGCACAAACGAGTGCGGAAGCCAACAGGCTGAAGGTCAGCAGACGAACCTTGAACTGGGCGGCGCCGGGCCGTTTGGTGATGACCCAAAGGGCGACCACACCAAGAAGCAGGCAAACAACCAGCATCCCGATGGAGAAGGTCTGAACCTTGTGAATGAAACCGCCCATCTGACTGACCAGGGGCACGCAGACATAGTTGTCGTAATCAGCCTGGCAGGCATCCGCCACCAGTTCCAGTGCCGTTTCCACCTCATCGGTGACTTCGTAGCCGCGGGCGGTGGCATCGTCTTTCATGGCCGTCATGGCAGCTTCATGAATCTCCGGGTGCTCCTGCATGGAAACATCCCCGTCGTACATGGCGTCCACGGCTTTGCCCAGATCCACATCGATCTGTTCGGGGGAGATGAAGCTGGTGATGACTTCGGGAGTGAAGCCTGCGGCTGCACCATAGCTTTCGTAGTTTTCACACAGAGATTCATACACAGCCGTAGCGTAAGAACTCTTTTTCAGAGCAGACTTGAAGTAGCCGGCACGGCCGAAGCTGGTCAGAAGGACCAGTGCCAGGGCAATGCCCACCAGAAACAGGGAAAGCAGATAGGAAAGCAGAATCTGCTGAATATTGGAGGCACGCTGTGCCTGTTTGTTCGTATTCATTTTCAGCCCTCCCCATCAACCAAGACCGGGCCGGAAACGTATTTTGCGTAGACAAAATAGCGATTCGGGGTAAAGCCCAGCGCATCAAACGGATAGCAGGTGTACATGATCAGGTTCTCATCAGTACGGGTAAAATCGTAGGCGGAGGAATCCTGGTAATCTTTGACCTGCATGTCGGTGACTTCGTATGTATAGGTGCCGTAATGGGTTTCAATCGTGACGATATCGCCCACTTCCACCTGCTGCAGACCGTTGAAGAAGGTGTTATTGTGTCCGGCCAGGAGGATGGTCTTGCCTTCACCCGGAATGCCCACACCGGCATCGTCCTTATAGGTGCCGACGCCCTTGTTCAGCGTGGCGGTATCATCGCCGTAATACAGCGGCGCGCTGACCGTGGTTCCGTCGATGGAAATCTCACCGTAGCGGTCGCCGGGATGGGGGTAGGTGATGGTCTGTTTGTCAATCGTCTGAGATTCGGTGCTGTCCTCAGATGTGGCACTGTCCTGCGCAGCGGCAATCGCCTGGGAATACAGGTCACGGTTGGTTTCGTTCTCTTCACTCTTGGTGAAGAACCAGCTTGCCATTTCCTTATAGGGACTGAGCAGCGCACTGCCGACTCCGTATATGGCACCGATGGTGATACATGCAAAAACTACCGGCATTACAACGTAAGCCGCCCAGCTTTTGCGCAGAAATGAGTGCTTGCCCGATGGATGGGTCATGGGTCAATATCCTCCTGCTTTTTGATGATAGTATCCGATGCGGGACCCCGGCTGCTTTCCGCCGAAATCCCGCATCAGGGTTCTATATAGAAACGGCAAAAAAACGTTATATACACAAAAGATCGAAAGGAAACCGAAGTTTCCTTTCGATTTGTACGGGGATTACTCCTCGCGCTTGCGGACGGCCATGCCCATCACGCCGACGACGGACACCAGGCAGACGGCCAGCACAACAGCGCTGTGATCGCCAGTAGCCTTGATGACGCCGCTGTTAGCGGTGCTGCCACCACCAACAGTCACATCGCCGACAGCGTACATGTTGCCGGAGGTCGCGGTAACGCGAACCAGGTTGCTGCCAACCATGCTCACGGTGACCTTCAGGTCTTCGAAGCCCTTCATGCCACGGATGATGCTAGCAGCCGTATCAGCGTTGGCCTGGACAGTGGCCAGGTCGGAACCCTGAGAAGCGACGAACAGAGCATCAGCGTTGCTCTTCAGAGCGCCGGAGTTTGCGGCCAGGGACTGAGCCTGGTCCTGAGACAGGGTACCGGTAACGGTAACACCCTTAGCCAGCATGTAGCCCTTCACATCGGAAGTGGTATCAGCAAAAGCGCTGGTTGCGAAAACGCAAGCCATCACCAGGCAAACAGCAACAGCGATGAGTTTCTTCATCTTGTTCATTGGAAATTCCTCCTTTCTCCGATACTTATATAAAATACGGGGTTAACCGCATCTTATATATAAAAGGTAATGGATTCCGGTACGCCTTCCATGTGTCAGGCAGATAAAGGCGAATTACCGCAGTTTCCGGAATCAATATGAAAAAACGAGTAACAACTTTTGGGAAAACAACTGTGTTTTTTCATAATTGACACTATTATACCCCATCAGTTAAATTTAATCAACCTTAAAGTGTGTGGGAAAATAGGGGGAAACAAAAGATTTTGGCGTTTTCCACAAAATGCTTTTGGTATAATAAAGTGCCTTGGTATAAGATTTTTTGGACATCGTGTCAAGATACGGGCACAGACAGATTTTACCAAAATGACGTTGCATATATTGATCATGTAACAGATGTAACACAAACAGAAGTGCTCAAAAGGTTAAAAGCGTCAGGGATAAACTCTGTAAGAGGCGATTATTCCGGCAGCGGCAAGGGAAGAGGAGTGCTGCCTTTTTCTCCGGTGCTGCGTTCTTCCCAGCGGGCTTTGATTAGCTGATTCAACAGAAAGATGATCAGTTCTTCTCCCAGCAGAATCAGTCCCCAGCGGCTCTTCAGAAACAGCAGCACTTTGCCGAAATAGGGCACAGAGCATACATAAACGCCCAGAATGTCACGGCGTGTCGTTTTATAAAAATCAAGATCGGCGGTTTGCTCCGGGTGCGTCCGATAAATGATCTGGCTCAATTCTTCATCCCACTCGGTGTGGGAGAAACGGTGAGTCTGGATAATGGAATGTCCGAAACGATCTGCCCGGAAGGTGATGATCTGTTCCGGTTCCAGTTCCAGGGGAGCATCCGGTGGAATCTGGCGTACCAGAACCAGGGACATGGGCGTAATCGTGGGGGACATACTGTCTGTAAGGACGGTATACAGCCGGAAAGGTATGTATTTCTCGGCCACACCGGGCAGAAAGAGGCCTACCAGGGCGCATGCCACCGCCAGGCTGAATGCCAGCCAGAACAGACCCGTTTTGATCATTCCCAGTTTGTTGCACATCTTTTGCCCTCCTTTGCGGTGTCTGTAACCTTGAAAAAAGCCTTGTAGGCGTCTACAAGGCTTTTTCATATATGATGGATAACTTCACTCAGTTCAAGGTGGCAGTCATTTCCAGTGTGACATTGGCAGCGGCGCCTTTTTTTGCGATTGCGTCAGCGCCATCGTCAGTCAGAGTTACAGTAACGTCGTAGGTTTTTGTGCCAGTCGTGGCGTTGGAGTCTGTGAAGTTGATATTGTTTTCACTGGACGAAATGGTGCTGCTGCCGTCCGAGTAAGCGGAATTGGCTGCCACATTCAGGGTGTAGTCAGTGCCTGCTTTCAGAGTGCTGCCATCGTCACCGCCCAGGTCGAAGGACAAGGCAATACTCTTGGCCAGGTTATCCTCGTTGGCTACTTCCACGGTAGCGGTGGTGGTCACGCTGGGGGCTTCATTCAGACTGCGCTCACTGACAGTGGCGGCGTCCACATTCAGTTCCACAGTAATAGGATTTTTGAAGGTCAGGGCGGCCCCGTTGCCGGTGTTGTTGGCACTGGTTTTGTCGAAAGCGGCAAAGGTGCCGACGGAAGTGGTGATCACCGCAGCGGCGGTGGCCAGAGAAAGCAGAGTTGTTTTCTTCATGGTGATGGATTCTCCTTCTTGCGTTTTGTTTTCGAGGGGGAAGGCATCGCACGTTTCGGCGTCATGCACATCCGTTTTTTGTCCGGGGGCTATGATACCATACACTGCTTTATCCAACAAATACCAATTTTACCATAGATAGATATAACAATTGCGTTATACCATGGGCAAACCCTGGTCGCGCAGAAAATCGGTCAGGAAGACCCTGGCACAGGGGGAGAACAACTGTCTTTGACGGTGCACCAGAATCAGGTTTTGGCATACCGAAACATCCTGCAGCGGCAGGCTGACAATGCCGGAACAGGCCAGCTCCTGGGATTGCCAGCAGTTGCCGATCATATAACTGTCAGTGTGGTGCAGGATACGCAGCATGGTGTGGTAGCTGTTCACCACAATGGTTCGGTGCGCTGCGTCGGAAGAACGGTGTGACGTTTCCAGAGCGGTCTGGTTCAGGTGACTAAAAAAGTCACCGGGCGGTGTCAGTCTGGAATAGGCTGTTAACTGTTGGCGCTCCAGATGCGGGCACTGGGTCAGCGGATGGGTTTTGTGCACATGGACACAAGGCTTCTGCGGTTGATCCAGGGAAACAGGCTCCAGCGCCCGTGCCTGGCACATGCGGGTAAAGACGGGAAGCTGGGCATCATTTACTACGGCCAGTCCCAGCTCCGACTGGCCCTCCGCCACCTGTTCAAGCAGAGGCTCCAGGGTCGTTTCGTAAAAGCAGATTTCCGTGTCGGGGGTATTCATCTGGCGATAAACATTTTCCAGAAGGCTGTCCTTCAAAAAGAGCAACGCCACAGAAACATGCAGGCGGCTGACAAGCTGCTCTTCGCCGCCGTGATATAAGCGCTCCAGCATCTGGAACTTGTCCAGAATGGAGCGTGCGTAATAATACAGCTGCCGTCCTGTGGCGGTGGGGGTCACGCCCCGTCCGGTTCGTTCCAGCAACTGGCAGTCCATCTGCTTTTCCATGGCATTGATGGTCCGGCTGAGGCTGGGCTGTGCCACCAGCAGCTTCTGGGCGGCAGCGCTGATGCTGCCGCAGTCCACCACTGCCACAAAGTATTCCAGGTTTCTTCTCTGCATCCTGCACGTCCTTTCTTTTGATTGCCCGCGTCGCAGGGGGCTTATGTCAGTGGTTGCATTCTGCGGTGAGAATGTCCGCTTTCAGCCGCAGGAACCGGCCTAGCGGCTTTGCGTACTTGTTTTCCCGGATGGGATGTCCCCAGTGTCCGCTTTTGACGTCCGTTTGGTAGGCAAAGTGCTCTCCGGGACAGCCAGGACGGAACGTTTCACGCAGAAAGCGGTTGCGCAGTTCCCGGTACTGGTCTGGCAGACCGGCATACTGAAGGAAAGCGGGCCAGAACCGGTCATAGTCCAGGTACAGGGTGTCGGCATCCGCCCAGCCCAGAATCGCGGCTTGCTCCTGGAGGGCAAAGTAGTCCTCCTTACTTTCGCAGAAGGAAAGCTGGCGGACAAACTTCAAAAAGGCAGGTAGCAAAGCCGGAGCTGGCGCTTCTGTATGGGAATCACTCTGCTTCATGGCATTGCACCAGGCCTCAAAATAGGTATGGGGTTCGGGTCTGGCAAAGGAAAAGCAAAGACTCTCCTGGATCATATAATCCACCAACAGGGCCGATAGGAACTGCTCCATCCAGAGGTTCTGCTGGCTGCGAGGAATTTTGTTCGCTTTCAGATAGATCTGACACCAATCCCGGAAAGGCTTCAGAAGGGTGTCTACACGTTTGGCTGCATTGCTGTAAAACTTATTGGTCCGCAGAATATTCACTCCGTAACGCTGGCCTTTTTCCAGGTCGGAAAAATACGCCTCCCAATCCATTTTAGGAAAAAATCCATTCAGTGTGTAGGTGGGGGTGGGGTGGCTGTACTCCTCAGGCTTCAAGGGCGCGGTTGCACTTTCCAGAATCATCTGGTTATTGAAGGATTCCGCACGGTGAGCAAAAAGCTGGTTCAAGGCGTTCAACAGAAGACTTTGTACGTTCAGAATTTCCTGTCGGTTTCCTTTTTCTTTCTGAAAATAGGAAAGCACGGTGGCCAGATGCTCCGAAGGCAGACAAAGGGTGCGTGGTAGATCGGCCGGCGGTGTACAACCGCACAGAATCAAAGACTTGCAGCTGTGCAGGAACGGGAACAAGGAAATGGCTGTGAGTTTTTGGGTGAAGCTGGGAGCAAAGTTCAGCAGGAGAAAAGGCAGGTCGTCCTGCTGCTTCTGGTATTTTTGGGTGGAAATGGTCCTGACGGCGCGGTCAAAGCTGGCTTTATTCTGGATGTGAAAGAGCCAGACCGGTTGATTGCGGGTATCGGCCGGGAGAGGGTCCTTGGTAAAAAAGACGGTTTTTTCCGTGTCCAAAAGTTTTCGGTGGCGGGGAAATGCCCCGATTTCCAGCAAATACAGACGGACCAGTTCGACGCACAAGAAACAGCTGCTGGTGTACCGGAAACCAAAATCACTGAGGCTCTCCAGATCATCCTTCTTGGGTTTATGGGTATAAGGATACAGGAACTGAACGACCGGGGGATAGGGATGCATGTAGCAGGCAGGGGCGCCGCCGGTCTGTGTATCCCGGTCATAGAAGGAAAGCAACCGGGTAAAGTCTTTGAAAAAGTCTGTTCTACGGTATTGGTTTATAAAGTAGTCGCGGGCCAGGTGCGTTCTAACCTCCAATTCCCTGCGCCAGAGAAGGTACGTGGCGGGGTGGAAACAGGTGCGCTGATACTTTTTGGAGGGAAGAAAGCTGGGAACGTTCCCCCAGGAAAATGCAATGTTCTGCAGCAGAAAGGTATGGAAAGACTGGGCAAATTCGCCGGTGAAGCCCAGATTTTTGGCAAACTGCAGGATGGAGGTTTTATCCAGTGAGGGCAGATAGATCAATTTGTTGTCAGTTTCGTGTTTGACCCTTACAAAGGCCTGCAGATGCGAGGGAGAAAAGTCGGATTTGTTTTGAATCAGCGCCACTATGTAGAGATAATACGGCTCTATCTTCGTGTCTGTGCCGGACCCTTGAAAGACCACATGACCGTTCGGTAGAAGACTGTATGCGTTGTAATTGCACCCGACATCAAAAGCATAATCCCATGGGTAAAGAATTTTGGAGTCGAGGACGAAATCAGAATCGTATTCGGGAATGGAATATTCCAGCCGCTGTTTGTGAGAGATGGCTTTTTGCAGATCATGAAACATTTCACGGTAAAGGGAAATCAACTGTTCTCGTCTCTTGGCGGAATAGTTGGGGATGTTCCGGGAATCTTGGAGCCAGTTGGCAAACTGGGCAAAACCATCCATCTGTTCCCGTTTCATGAAGGATACATCATGCGTGGGAGTGGCGTCAATCGGTACTTTGCGGACAAATTTTTTCTTTATATATTCTGTCAGCGCTTCGGGATCATCCAGGATTGGATCGTAATCCATGGCGTAGGGGGCGGTCAAGATTTCATTCACCAGATCGGTAAACGTCTTTTGCCCTTTTTGTGGAAACCCCATCCAGGTATCGCCACCCTGAGCATGGGGATGCTTTCTTTTCTTCATACTGAAATCCCTCCTGTGAGTTTTGACATGTTGCGGAAAAAGGTGATTCTGTGCGAGCGAAAAACCGAATTTTAATTGAAAATATTATATCAAATATAGATATATACGTCAATTACAAGGAGGACTTTGGAAGGCAGCTTTTGCCGATACGGGCAGAAGGGGATAGTGCAAAATAGCCCTTCATGGCTTGCCTGTCCACCTGCGGCAGGGAGGGTGGTAAAAAATTAAACAGGACCCAACACAGGTAAGTAATCACAGCAATCATCGAAAATACCCACATAAAACTCTGCATATTATTGGCTAAAGAAAAGCTGCTTGCTGTGAAAACTATATAAGGAGGGACCTGTATATGGGTACCAACACTGTAACGATTCGCTTCTCCACCGAGGCCAACGCCCAGTCGCTGGCAAGCTGCCTGGAGCAGATACTGCGCAACCTGAGCCTGGATGCCAAGGAGGAGAGCTGAAATGAAACAAAAACAAAACACCGACCTGCCCCCGGGACTGACGGAAGCGGCCATCTATCTGCGCCTGTCTTCCGCAGACGGCCCGGCGGCGGAGTCGGATTCCATTCAGAACCAACGCGCTTACTTAACCAACTGGGCGCAGGACAACGGATTCGTCATCACCAAAGAATTCGTGGATGACGGACATACCGGCACCGACTTTGACCGGCCTGGGTTCCAGGAACTGAACGCCTGCCTGCTGGATGGCAGCGTGCGGTGCGTCATCGTCAAAGACCTGTCCCGCCTGGGACGCAACTATGCCGAAACCGGCCGTTACCTAGAGCAGATTTTCCCGCGTATGGGAATCCGCTTCGTGGCAGTGAACGACCAGTACGACTCGGCACGCAACACCGACACCGTCCAGCAGATGGCGGTATTTAAAAATGTATTCAACGATTTTTATGCGGCTGATGCCAGCGCCAAGGTCCGTACTTCGCTGGGCATCCTGAAACGCCAGGGCAAGTTCCTGGGGCGGCAGGCACCCTACGGGTACCGCATCGACCCCAAGGACAAGTACCACTTGCTGCCTGATGCACAGACCGCTCCCGTGGTGCGCCGCATCTTCCGGCTGTTTCTGGGCGGTACCAGCCGCACAGCCATTGCCAAGCGGCTGAACCGGGATGAAATACCATCCCCGGCGGCCCAGAAAGGTATGACCGACAAAAGCCGGCAGTTCACCGGGCTGTGGAACGCCGAAACCATCCGCCGCATCCTGAGCCACCCTGTGTATCAGGGAGATATGGCCCAGCAGTTTACCAAGACCATCAATTACAAGGTACATAAACGCCGCCGTGTGGAACCGGAAGACTGGGTTGTGGTACAGAATACCCACGAACCCCTTGTCAGCCGGGAGGATTTCGCCCTGGCCCAGAAGCTGCTCCGCGTGCGCACTTATGATGCCACCGACCATGAACACCTGCTCACAGGCATCGTTTTCTGCGCCGACTGCGGCAGTCCCATGTATGCCAAGCAGCGGGGCAAGTACTGGTACCTGAACTGTTACGGTTACTACCGGGACCCCACAGCCCGCCGGTGTACCTCTCACAGTATCCGGGAGGATACGGTGCTTCAGGCGGTGGTGGATTCCCTGAAAGAACTGGCCCGGGGGATGGTCGATCCAAAAGCTATCGCCCGGGAACGGGCAGAAAAGGAAACGCACACGACCGATACCAAATCCCGGGAACGCAAACTGGAACGGGACCTGGAAAAAGCGCAGCGTACCCGGCTGAATGCCTATAAAGACAAGGCGTCCGGCACGCTGAGCAAGGAAGAGTTCCAGTATATCTCCAAGGAACTCCGCCGGGAAGAAGCCAATTGCCGGCGGCAGCTTGAGCAACTCCGAAAGTCCAGACAGGACGGGCAGGACCTGCTCCAGATGGAACGCAAGATACGGGACTTTCTGCAATTTGAAAAACTGAACAAAGCCCAGCTCCAGCAACTCGTTCGCCGGATTGAAGTGGATGATGAGAAAAACATCACCATCGAGTTTGCTTTCACGGAGCCAAAAGGGGCCGATTGAGTCTGACCACCACAGGTGGAAAGATTCGACCGGTCTTCTTTTTTTACCTATTTATGTCTGCTCTTTTTGTGTGAAAGTTTCTTGATCTTTTCAGATAAAAATTCTTTGAAAACCTACATTTTCTGATAGAAAAGAGGATTCCTATGCCCAAAAATAGTTGGGATCGTTTTGCAATTCCTTCTTGTCGTTTGTATCACAGGGAAGTGGGAATTCATACTATTGAATTGCTCTATACCTTCTCAGAGTCCAATCGATATGATCATATCAAAAGTGTATGGCAGTTCCTGACCCAAGAATGTAAGAGGTATGCCCACAATCAGTACCAATTTTCTCTTTGTCCCGGCTTGAGAGCAAAAATCCTGAATAATGGTATCTGGCAATATTTGAAGCTGTTTGTGAATCCACGGGTCATGGTGGACAAAGAGGAGGGATACCTGGCAATCACTGACTGCAGAAGTGATATCCTCAGTAAATGCAGATTTATTTTCAATGATTTTTTTTGGCGGCATGGTCTGTCTTTCCTGAAGATGGAAGATTGTCAGGTCAATCGCATCGATCTGTGTATGGGAATTGAATTTATGGAACCTTTTTCCATTCCAGATTATCTGGACCTTCTGAAAAGGACACCCCACAAAAACACCTATCATCTTTTGTCATTGCCCCGTCAGGAAGATGAACGGTACAGTTTCAAGATCGCCAACAAAAGGCGCGGCCTGGTGGTCTATGACAAGGTCCATGAGCAAAAGCGCTTTTCAAAGGAAGATGTCGTATCAGGAATGAGCCTGATGAGGATCGAATACCAGCTCTACCCGGCAGGACTGCGCAGCCTGGGCAGAAAGCTGGATATCGTTGACCGCTATGCTCTGTTCAAATGGCTCATGGACAACGCGCCAGAAGCGATGTGCCAAGGCATTCAAACCTGTCTGGACATTTCTCCTTACCGGTCCATAGAAAAGGTCAAGGCGGAAATTGAAAAGCAGACATCCTGGCATGAGAGCACCAAAGAGAAAATGAGGGATATACAGCAATACCTGTATTACCAGGGAACCTATGATTCCCTGGTGGCAGAGATGCGTGACCGGGGAAAAATGCCCGAACTGCAGATGGTCCTGGAACGGTACCGGCAGCTTGGATTGTCCCCCGCAACCCTGCGCAAACGCAGCGGACGTCTTTGGATGCCCAGCTTGTACATGCTGGCTTTGTATGTGCTGCAGAAGGAATTTGAAGAAGAATAGGGTATACTCTAAATTCGCTTATCTCCGGGCTCTTATTGTGTAAAATACGGGTCCTAAAACGCATTCTTTTACAAAGTGTAACGAAAGTCCCTGCCTTTGCACAGGCGGGCAAAAAAAAGAGGCTCCTCTTCCGTCGGCCGTGTGATGGCGTGACAGAGAGGAACCGTCTTTTTATGATTCGCAGGGACCGGCCAGATACTCGGCCAGCAGCCTGTCCAGCGTGGGACGGGAAATGCCCAGCTGGCGTGCCATCTCTTTCTTGGTGATTTCCCTGGCTTTGTACCGGGCATAGGCCTCTTCAAAACGCATGGGATCCAGTCGAACGGGACACCGGCCTTTGTATTTCCCCTTTGATTTGGCAATGGCAATGCCTTCCCTCTGACGCTCCAGGAGGTTCTGCCGCTCGAACTCATTGATGGCCCCGATCATGGTCAGCATGAGCTTGCCGGTGGGGGTGGAGGAGTCGATGTTCTCCTTGTTGCTGACCAGGTGAATCTTCTTGCGTTGCAGCAGCTCCACGATTTTCAAAAGATCGGCAGTACTGCGGGCAAGGCGGCTGAAATCGTGCACATAGATGGTATCACCTTCCCGGGCAAACTCCAGCATGGCCTGCAGCTGAGGGCGGTTGGTGTCCTTGCCGGATACCTTCTCGGTAAACCACCGCTCAATGTGGTGCTGTTCCAGCGCTGCAATCTGACGCTGCTCATTTTGCTCGGCAGTGGAAACCCGTACATAGGCAATCCTCATGGTAGGTAATCACCCCCGTACATGACGAACTCACATTGGGCGTCCTGCAGGGCAGAGCGGAACAATTCCGGGTCTTGCAGCAGTTCCTCAATCTCCTCAGAGCAGTACCCGCAGGCCTGCAGAATGGCCACATCCTCCTCATCGTAACCAAGATTGCAGGCCGTGTCCAACAGGTCGGAGGTCCCGGTGGCGCAGTGTGCAGGCTTGTTCCTCTGCCAGCCCCAGAGCCCGTAAAAGGATTCATGCAGCCGGGTAGTGTCAAAGTAGCGGGTTTCCATGCGGCCGTCACAGCCCAGCTTCAGGATCTCACCTTCCTCGGTCCAGACGCGGGAAAACAGACGGGCGTTGAGAAAGGCACACCGGGCAATGGCTTCCTGCAGAATTTCCGCCGTGCTGGCATAGACGAACAGCCCCAGGTGTGAAAACTCCACCAGGCACAGGGGATTGTTGCCCCGCACGAAATAGAGGTTGTCCTCCCGGTCCAGAACGGTAAGGGTGAAGGTGCCTTCCAGCTGCTGTGCCAGTTCGGCCAGGGTGTCCATGTCCAGCGTTCCGGCGGCCTGCAATATCTGTACCGCCACATAGCTGTCCGTTTCGATCCTTGTTTTGGGCAGGTGCAGCTGATGGCGCAAGATCAGATCGTTGGTCAGAACGCCGTTGTGGGCCAGGGCAAAGTCGGGACCGCTGCCGGGGCTGTGTCCGTCCAGATCACCGGGAAAGGGATGGTTGTTGTGGTTGAATTTGGCGTTGCCCTGGGTCGTCATGCGCACATGGCCCATCACCACACGGGACCCGGCGGAAGGATAGAGCAGGGTGTCGCTGGCTTTCTCCGCCCGCTTGTAAATGTGGAGCCGATGCTTGCTGTTGTAGGCGATGCCGGTGGCGTCGGTGCCGCGCACCATGCTGCTGACGGCAAGGGCACGCACCAGCTGCCGGGCCTGCCATGGAGTGAGGCTGCCGTAAGGGTCACTGAATCCAAACAGTCCGCACATACTCACACCTCCCATTCGCCCGAAACGGGTTCATTGACATACAAGCGCCGCTCTTTCAGGTATTGCACCAATTCCGGGGTTGTACTGTCGGTGAGATAGGTGACAAGTTCCGGCCAGCCCAGGTCCTTGATTTCCCCCTCGGACAAAGAAAGCGCCACCTCGCAGATGTGCTGGACAAACTGCAGGGTGGCGATGAGGGTATTGTATTTGAGGGTGCCCCGGAAAGCCCGGAACTCGATGGTGTCGTGGTTGGTCAGGTTGACGCAGGCATAGCGCCCGTTGCCGGAATCGTATTTGGCGTGATCCAGAATCTCCTTGGCGCTGTTCTTGTACCCGTACCGGGCGGCCCAGTGGTTCATCTGGCTTTCGGTGCGGCGGCTGAATTTCAGAATCTCCTGCCAGAACCGCTCGAACAGATACAGGATCTTGCCGATGGTTTCATCCTGGGCAGCGCTGTGCTCTCCCAGGGCAGTCCGGTTCACATGGACATGCAGTCCGCAGGTTCCGGCGTTGTGGCTGTTGTACCCCATTTCCCGGAAGGCAGCCATGGTGTCTGCCCAGGGAACGTTGGTCATGTGTTCTTCCAGGCTGCAGGGATGAGTGACCAGCTCCAGACCGTCATCCAGGCTGCCATCGGTTTTCACATAGGCGTATTCCGCCTGGCGGTTCATCACGTTCAGCGCTGTGCGGGCGTGGGAAGCACTCTGCCCGGCGCCGTCCACTTCCAGCTCTACCCCCATGTACAGCGGGCCGCCGCCGTAGAAGATGGGCGTCGGTTTGTAGCTGTAACTGTGGAGGGCGTCGCCCACATGGGTCTGATAGCAGGATTCACAATACGGGTCGGCTCCTTCTTCGTCCTCCGCATAGCAGGCTTCACTGATGCGTACAAGCCGACCGCAGACACTGCAGGCTACATAGTATTCCTCCCGACAGGACGGACACAGGTCCAGCGTGTTGTCGCCCTGGTTGTCGCTGTTCCAGTACCGGAAACCGCAGCTGTCACACACAAAGGTTTCTTCATCGGCACAGTCCCGGCAAAGGGGCTGGTCATTTACAAAATAAACATCGTCGCGGTGGACCTCGGCACCGCAGCATACACAGGTCATGGTATCTTTCATTGTTGGTTCCTTTCTCACTCATTGTCGGATTCTTCGGACAGGGCGGTGATGGCGGCAGTCATCACGGCAACAGTCAGGGCTGCCAGGGCTTCCGCCACACCTTCGGGAATGCGAAAATTCTCAGCACAGGTTCATAGGACAAATCCTCCTTGTAAAATGAAAATAGAGCCACATGGAAAGTTTTCCATGTGACTCTACTCAAATAATATATGAAGGATTTGGCCGGGTTTTCGATGGAGAAAGGAAACCGGGGATTAGCTCTGCATGGTCAGCTGGGCCACCAGATCCTGTACGTCGGCCGGGGAGATGCCCTTTTCCTCCGCCTCTTTTTTGGCGGTCCGATATTGGCGGCAGGCTTTCATTCGTTCAATAGCTTCGTCTTTTCGTGCCTGTACTTCTTGGCTTTGTTTAGAGGCTTGCACCATGGCTTTCTTTTCCTGATCGCTGGCGTAAACCAAGAGGACAAGGCCCAGGGCAGCGATGACCAGTCCGGTAAACAGAGAAACCAAAAAGATAGCAAGAAGGCCGAGCAGGAATCCGGCCAGTCCAACAAAGGAAAGGTTGTGGTATAGTTTGGCCTTGGGATAATGAACGCAAGGAGGTGCCACAGATGAGCTAGACCCATCTACTCGGCGATGTCCGAGAGTAGAGCGCCGACCTGACGCAAGAGAAAACCGTGACCCAGCAGAAACTGGCAGCTCGGACCGGGATGACGGCAGGAACTCTCAGCCGGTTTCTCAGCGGCGAGATCGACAAACTCAGTGCAGACAACGGGATTGCCATTGCCCGGATTTTTCAGGTGTCCACAGATTTTCTGATGAGCGAAAGTGATGGCCGGGGCCGCATCCACTACGACATCGCAGAACTGGGGCTTTCGGTACAGGCGGCCCGGAATCTGTACACGGGCTGGGTGGCTTCCCAGGTAGTCAGCCTGCTGCTGGAGAATCCTCAGTTCGGCCTGGTGACCGAACTGGCGTCGGAATACTTTTCCGACGCCATCGCCTCAGGGGATGCCGCTCTGCACCCAGGTACTGTCCTCCACCGACAAAGAAATGGCGAAAGCACAAAAATGGAGCAACCAGTGAAAGGCCACCACCAACCCGGCGGCGCGCCGGGTTGAAATTCTGAAAATTCCCGTGAAACAGCCGGATTTGGACACTCTCCAAAGACAATTCTTGATCAACATCAAGGAAATCAAGAAAAGCACGGTGGCCAAAACAGCTTCCCTCAAAATTGACCGGGCAGCCCTGCTGACCCGGCAGACTGCGGAGGAGTTGTATGTAAAGCTGCGCAAGGGGACAGGACAAGCTGGAAACGCTGCTGTAGCCGGAAAAAATGGCAGATGCCTTGCTGGATGTGCTGAGTAATTTTCCACTGAAGGATCAGACCGTGCTGGAACAACTGTGGACCGCTTTTGCTTCCTTATTTGAAAATCTTACGGTGAATACAGAGAATGACCATGGCGAATGAAGAACTATGTGCCCTGTCCATCCGCAACGCCATGCTGGATGCCGTGGCAGCAGCCTAGAACCGTTTCGAAAGTCGCTACGCTATGCCAGTATCCTTTTGTGGCTGAACAGTGTGTCGCAGGAGGACTGGCGTCCCTTTTCCTGCTTTGTGGTTGACCCCTACCAGCAGACCCCGGGATAGACTTATCTGCGGAAAGAAACCATCCGAGAGGTGCACACCGCCCAGCAGAAATCTGGTTTCCGGCTGCGCATCTGGCTGCTTTTTCGGTTGGGTTTTACCGATGATACGGAGTGCTCCGTGGCGGAAACGGCACGGCATTTTCACCTGTCGCTCTCCCGTGGAAAAGCCACAGACAAGGCGGCTTTGCAGACGGTACGTCGGTACTATCTGAAGAAATGACAACACGGAATCTGGTACCTTTTGTCCGGCACATGCATGGATGTTTGTGTGCTTAGGATGACACACGGAATGCGGTAGGCAGTAGCTGTCCGGCAAAGGTATATCAACTAGACTCAATCTAAGCCATATACCAACAGGTTTCGCCCCCGTTGGAGGACTCGGAGGGGGGAGCCCCTTCCGTTCGCCGGTGGCACGGAAACTGCCTTACATAAAAGGCCTGGCGGAGTAACAATGCCGGGCGGCGGGAAATGTATGGCTGCCCCGCTCTGAAGAGAGCCATTACCCTACCTGCCCTCAAGGCAAATGCTGTTATATAGATAATGCTTTTAACATGGATTTTGTCTCCTAATTTTGGGCGATAACGTCGCAAAACAACCGAAAAGAAGTCAGAAATATCGTTGATTTTCGAATTTTTGTCCCTTGCATTAACCTACCATAAATAATATAATTAAAAAGCAAATTGCAAGTGCAAGTTGGACACCTGCACGGTAGAAATTAGTGAATCAG
>CALESJ010000025.1 GCA_937907025.1 uncultured Faecalibacterium sp. | reverse complement strand
CCCCGGGAGCCTCCCCTGTGCAAGGGGAGGTGCCGCGCAGCGGCGGTGGGGTTGTCCGTCAGAGTTTCACCGTCCCGTTCTGGTAGCAGTAGGCGCCCTGTTCTTCCGGGTCCCCATCCCGGATAGCCGAAGCCATGCTGGCGGAATCTCCCGGCCCGATGTCCACCCGGCCCGCGCGGTCTGCATCCATGGTGCCTTTCCGGAAAAAGTCCCCATTGACAATGTACTCGATCTCCCTGTCGCCCCGCAGAAATACCGATATATCGCCGGCAAAGGGTCGATTGTCCCCCTGTGGCCCCGACATCTGCACCGAATAGATGGACAGAACAGACCAGTCTGTCCCGTCGCCATCCACCTGACAATACAGGTCCAGATACGGGGCGTAGGCCGAAGTCGTTTTCATCGGCACGCTCACCACCACGGTGGCATCGTCGGCAAAGGATTCCACCTTGGCCCCCAGCAGTCGCTGGGCGGTGTCGGCATCAACGCCCTGCCGCCCGGCATAATATTGCAGCGTTTCAGGCCCGGTCATAGGTTCGGTGACCTGGATTTCTGCCGCAGGCTGGCTTCCGGTCCGGCTGCCGCGGGGCAAAACACCCCGGCCCGCCATCTGCAGCAGCAGTGCCAGGACCAGGGTGCCCACCGTCAGGAATGCCAGGGACAGTATCTTGCTGTTTTTCATTTTTGGGCTCTCCTTTCCGGGATGCTTCCGACGGAAAGTTCAGTGCATACCCATCACGTTCTGTCCGGACTTCATCCGTGCCTGCCCGGCCAGAATCTCCCCGTCGGTGGTGCTGCCGTCCCCGGGGTGAGGGGTGTTGGTGTTCAGGTTTTCGGGGGCTTTGCGCTCCGGGATATTCCCCCGCAGCTGCCGTTCAGAGTCGATCTTGCGCAGAAGATGGGGGACCAACGGTGCCAGAATCACCACCGCCAACACAAGGATCAGCCACATCCATGCCTCCATTACCGTTCCCTCCTTTTCTCCCAGGCTCAAATCAAGCCTTATTCTTGGTTACACTATAACCGTGGGTTCTTTTGGCTGTCAATATCCGGATTGCACAAGAAAATTCACCCTATATAGTGATTCTGCCCTTTTCCGGGCCGGCTTTTCCGTCCGTTTTCATCAAGGGCTGCCCCTCCTGCCCATTTTGTATACACTGCATAAATACACATTGTTATTTTGGGGGTACGGGCGCTCTGTCCCGGCACCCGGCAGCCTGAACCGCCGTTTTTTGTACGTTTTTTTGGACAGTAATTTTTCTTTTGTTCACAATTTGTCCAAATTTTCTTGTCAAATTCCCGGTTCAGATGATTTTTTCGCCGAACTTTAGCGGATTGAATTGACATTTACGGCCAATAGGATTAAATTAATATACAACTTCATCAGCCAAATGCGACGAACAGGACATAACCCATTTGCTCACCGCTTTCAGAAAGCCGCCGGTTGTGCGAGGCGGCAGCAAGGCGCAAAGGGGTTCTCACCTGCAAGCAGCCTGCGTGAAGGCGTAACCCCGACCGGAAGGGCCGGGAACGCTGCGTAATTCAGGCCGGAACCCCACCGTTACCAGGGGGCGCGGGGCATAGCCGGGTGTGCGGCGCTGGCCCTGCGGCCGAGAGGCCGCTTTTGTGCGAAAGCGGCAAGCAAAGTGGTAACGCGGAAGCCTGCAGGGGACAATCCCCCCGAACGAATGAAATGCAAGCCTTCGTCTTTGCAAACCAACGGGAAACCGTGGGTGCAAGGACGGAGGCTTTTGTTATTTCCTCCTCCGCCGCATTTGGCTGTTGAAGCCCGCAAAACCAAAAAAGAGGAAGGAATTATTTATGAACACACTCGTGATCGTTCTCATCGCTGCGGTGTGCCTGGTCGCGGCCTACGGGCTGTACGGCCGCTGGATCGCCCGCACCTGGGGCATTGACGAAAACGCCAAGACCCCGGCCGTGGTCAAAAACGACGGCAAAGACTACGTCCCCACCGACGGCTGGACCGTATTCAGCCATCAGTTCTCCTCCATTGCGGGCGCAGGCCCGGTCACCGGTGCCATTCAGGCAGCGGTGTTCGGCTGGGTGCCGGTGCTGCTGTGGATTCTGATTGGCGGCGTATTCTTCGGTGCGGTCACCGACTTTGGTGCCCTGTACGCCAGCGTCAAGAACGAAGGCAAATCCATGGGCCTGCTGATTGAAAAGTATATCGGCAAGACCGGCCGCAAGCTGTTCCTGCTGTTCAGCTGGCTGTTCTGCGGCCTGGTCATTGCGGCTTTTGCCGATATGGTCGCCGGCACCTTCAACGCCTACGACGCCGAAGGCAACCTGGCCGCCACCGCCACCACCAACGGTGCGGCGGGCAGCATCTCGCTGTTCTTCATCGTCTTTGCCATCCTGTTCGGCCTGATGCAGCGCCGCCTGCACCTGTCCGGCTGGAAGGAAGCCGTGGTGGGCCTGGTTTTCACCGTTGCTTCTCTGGCTCTGGGCATGGTCATGCCCCTGATCGCCGGCAAGGATGCCTGGATTTACATCACCTTTGTGTACATCTTCTTCACCGCCGTCCTGCCCATGTGGCTGCTGAAGCAGCCCCGTGACGCCATGACCACCTTCATGTTCATTGGCATGATCGCGGGTGCAGTGATCGGCCTCGTGGTGGCACACCCCTCCATGAACCTGCCCGCCTACACCGGTTTCCACAACGACAGCCTGGGCGATCTGTTCCCCATCCTGTTCGTCACCGTGGCCTGCGGCGCGGTTTCGGGCTTCCACAGCCTGGTTTCCAGCGGCACCTCCTCCAAGACGGTCCGCAACGAAAAGGACATGCTGAAAGTCGGTTACGGCGCCATGGTGCTGGAAAGTCTGCTGGCTGTCCTGGCCCTGTGCGTGGCCGGTGCGGCCGCTGCGGCTGACGGTACGCCCGCCAGCGGCACCCCGTTCCAGATCTTCAGCGCCGGTGTGGCCGGTTTCTTTGAGATGTTCGGCGTGCCCGTGTATGTGGCCCAGTGCTTCATGACCATGTGCGTTTCCGCCCTGGCCCTGACCAGCCTGGATGCCGTTTCCCGTATCGGCCGTATGAGCCTGCAGGAACTGCTGGCCGTGGAGGATATGGAACATGCCGCTCCCTGGCGCAAGGCGCTGTGCAACACCTATGTGTCCACCCTGGTCACCCTGCTGTACGGCTTCATCCTGGCCAAGATCGGCTATGCCAACATCTGGCCCCTGTTCGGTGCCGCCAACCAGCTGCTGTCCGCACTGGTGCTGGTCACCCTGTGCGTCTTCCTGAAGGTCACCGGCCGCAACAACAAGATGCTGTTCCCGCCGCTGATCATCATGCTGTGCGTCACCTTCACCGCGCTGGTGCAGCGCCTCATTGCCATGATCAAGGCCTATCAGGCCGGCAGCGCCACCTTCCTGGTGGAAGGCCTGCAGCTGATCCTGGCTGTGCTGCTCATCGCCCTGGGCCTGACCATCGTGGTCAACTCTCTGCGCGCCTACTTTGCGGCCCGCAAGAACAGCGAAACCCAGGCCGCCTGATGGCAGTCTGATACACCACCCATAAAAGCCGAGGCGTTTCCACTCTCCGGAAGCGCCCCGGCTTCTTTTTGTTGCGCCGGGTCCGGGGCCGTGCTACAATGGGAATCAGAACACTGCAAGGAGGAATCCCCCATGCCCCGCACCATCACCGTGCCCGTGGAAATGACCGCCCAGCGGTTCCGGGCCTTCGCTTCCTTTGACGCCTTCCGCCACCAGAAACGCTGGCGCCGCCCCGCCCTGTTCGCCCTGATCATGCTGGCGCTGGCCGTGCTGTGCTTTATCCGGGCGGAACAGCAGCACGGCGCCGTGATCCTGGGGATTCTGCTGGCGGTGGTGGGCATCGGTCTGCCGGCCGCCTATGTGGGCGGTTTCTTCCATTCGGTCACCGAGCAGGTCAACCGCATGGGCCTGACCCGGCCGCGCATTGCCTACCGGGTGGAGCTGGGCCCGGACGGCATCACGGTACATGTGCCCGGGCGACAGCAGAAGACCGCCGATGCCACCGTGGCCTGGGCCAACGTATGGGGCGTGTACCGCACGGCGGAGGCCCTGTACCTGTATGTGCGGTATGACCAGGCCTACATCCTGCCCGACGACCAGGTACGGGGCGGGTCCGATGCCCTGTGGGAGCTGTGCAGCCGGATGCTGCCCGCCGAAAAGCTCCACAACTGCCGCTGACCCATATATATAAAGGTATAAGAAAAGCCCGTCCCCTGCTGCGCGCAGAGGGCGGGTTTTGTTGTATCTTTATGCAGGGGTTCAGGCGCCCAGCGTGGCCGCCATAACCGCCTTGATGGTGTGCATGCGGTTCTCGGCTTCCTGGAACACCACCGACTGCGGCCCCTCAAAGACCTCGTCGGTGACTTCCATCTCCGCCCGACCGAACTTTTCGCCCATTTCCTTGCCGATGAGGGTCTTGTGGTCATGGTAGGCGGGCAGGCAGTGCATGAATACAGCCTGGGGGCCCGCCTTGGCCATGAGCCCGGCGTTGACCTGGTAGGGAGCCAGGGCCTCGATGCGCTCAGCCCAGACTTCCTCCGGTTCGCCCATGCTCACCCACACATCGGTGTACACCGCATCCGCACCCTTGACGCCGTCGGTGTCCTCGGTGAGGGTGATGGTGGCGCCGGTTTCCGCCGCAATGGCCTGGCACTTTTCCACCAGCTTGGGGTCCGGCCAGTAAGCCTTGGGGGCACAGGCCACAAAGTGCAGGCCCATCTTGGCGCAGCCGATCATCAGGGAGTTGCCCATATTGTACCGGGCATCGCCCATATAGGCCAGGGTCAGGCCCTGCAGGTGGCCGAAATGCTCCTTCAGGGTCAGGAAGTCCGCCAGGATCTGGGTGGGGTGGAACTCATTGGTCAGGCCGTTCCATACCGGCACCCCGGCGTACTTGGCCAGCTCCTCCACGATGGCCTGGCCGTAGCCCCGGTATTCGATGCCTTCAAACATGGAGCCCAGCACCCGGGCGGTGTCGGCGATGGATTCCTTCTTGCCGATCTGGCTGCCGGTGGGATCCAGGTAGGTGGTGCCCATGCCCAGATCGTGGGCCGCCACCTCAAAGCTGCACCGGGTACGGGTGGAAGTCTTTTCAAAAATCAGGGCCACGTTCTTGCCGCGCAGCGTATCATGGGGGATGCCCGCCTTCTTTTTGGCCTTCAGGTCCGCCGCCAGCTCCAGCAGGCTGCCGATCTCCGCAGGGGTGAAATCCAGCAGGGTCAGAAAGTTCCGGCCCTTGAGTTCGCAATGCTCCATCGTGGAACGCTCCTTTATCGTTAATGTATAAATTTACAAGATTCGTGTATTATTATACTTCCATGGCCGGAAAAATGCAAGTCCTGTACAATAAAAAAGCCGCCGGGAAAATCCCGGCGGAGTGCTTCCGTTTTGTTTATTTGGTTTCTTTGAGCTGGCCGCGCAGCATGATGTCGCCGAAGGACAGGGCGTTGAACAGCCCCACCTTGTTGGCCTGGCGGGCGATGCGTTCGGGCAGGGGCTTGGAATCATCGGTGGACAGCAGGATGATGTGGACCTTGTCGGCCACGTCGATGCCGTTTTCCTTCTTGGTGGTCAGGATCTGCAGATAGACGATATACGGGTCCTTCATGTTTCCGTAGTAGATGTCATTGCCGCAGCGCACCAGCGGGCGGCCTTTATAGGTCAGCTGAGGGGTAAAAGCCATGGGAATACCTTCTTTCACTGGGGATATATGATACAAAATGCGCTTTTGTATTTTTTGATGATACTAAGTTAGTATATCATAAATACCGGGCGGTGACAAGGTCACAGGTCCAATTTCTCCCGCTCCACCTTTTCCCGGTCCAGGGCCACCTGCTCGGTGAGGATGCGCAGGCGGGAGTCCATCTGGCTGATGCGGATGGACAGGAAAAACTGTTTGGCCAGCAGCAGAAAGATGATGACGATATACACGAAGTTGATAGGGCTCTGGAACCCCAGCAGGCCCGAAGCCCAGTAGGCGATGCCGGGGAAGATGGCCAGCACCAGCAGCACCACGCTGAACAGAAGCCAGAAGATGGTATCCTCGATCTGGACCTTGGCGCGGCGCACACGCATGAGCACATACATGGCAGTGACCAGGCTGCCGATGATCAGGCAGACCCGGATAATGGTTTGGTCAAACATCTCAAAGGCTCCTTTCGGGATAGGGGGTTTCGGTGTCGCGCTTGCGGAACCACTGGATCAGCAGGATGGAAATGGCCATTTTGACCATATACTGGATGCTCTTGTAGAAAGTCAGATAGCTTTGTCCGGCCACCCGCTCCCCCATTTCCACCTGTACTTCCTTGACCACGGCGCCGTTCTTGATCAGGTAGCTGATGGTATCCGGTTCGGGGCCGTAGTTCAGG
>CALESJ010000024.1 GCA_937907025.1 uncultured Faecalibacterium sp. | reverse complement strand
CTGACTACCATATCGGGAGATATGGCAAAAGCGGCGGATTACCTATCACAATCAGATTTGGGGCCGTGTGACCCAAAACCGCAGCCAAGGCAAGGCGACGTGGTACTTCTGCGACGAGTTCCATTTGCTTTTGCGAGAGGAACAGACGGCGGCTTTCTCCTGCGAGATTTGGAAGCGGTTCAGAAAATGGGGAGGCATCCCGACCGGGGCGACCCAGAACGTCAAAGACCTGCTTTCTTCCCCAGAGATCGAAAACATTCTGGAAAACAGTGACTTCATTTGCCTGCTCAATCAGGCGTCCGGCGACCGGCGCATCCTTGCGGAGCGATTGAACATTTCCCCGCAGCAATTACGGTATGTGGACAATTCCGAACCCGGCGAGGGGCTTTTGATTTACGAAAATGTGATCCTGCCGTTCCGCAACCCCATCCCGCAGCGCAGCCAGCTCTATAAGATTATGACGACCCGGTTAGGCGAGGGCGAAACGGTATGACAGACAAGGAGGTGACGCCCTATGAAGCAGTTGAAACCCCGTGACAAGGTGACGCAGCACATGACCCGCGACGGCCTGACGCTGGATAACCAGACCACCGGCGAGAGCATCAACATTTCCAGCCGGGAGGCCGAACAGGACTATTCCGCAGCCGAGCCGGGCGGCACCACTGAAAAGGTGCTGGAACGTGCCGGGGACATCCGGGAGCGCAGCAAGGCGAAGCGGGCCGCCAAGGATGGCGCGAATACGGCGGCACAGGCCACCGGCCCGGCGTCCCGCCTGCAATTCACCGCCGAGGAACGGGCCGATCCCGCCCTTTCCAAGTACATCCACAAGGCGGAAAAGCGGGCGGATAAGCTGGACACAGCCAAAGAAGCCCTGCCGAAAAAGCGCGTCGTCACCAAGGAAACCGTCTATGACGAGGCCAAGGGCAAGGCCAAAACCAAGCTGCACTTTGACAAGGTGGAGAAACCGGCCCCCAAGCTCAAACCCAACCCGGCCAGCCGTCCGATGGAGGAAGCGGGCCTGTATCTGCATGGAAAAATCCACGAGGTTGAGCATGAGAATGTGGGCGTCGAGGGCGGCCATAAGGGAGAAGAACTTGCCGAGCGCCAAGCAGGAAAAGCCATCCGCAGCGGCATCCGGCGTCATAAGCTCAAACCCTACCGGGCCGCAGCCAAGGCCGAGAAAAAGGCCATTGCCGCCAATGCGGAGTACATCTACCAGAAATCCTTGCGGGATAACCCGGAAATGGCGCAGGCGGTGAAAAATCCGGTGGCCCGGTTCTGGCAGAAACAGAAAATCAAACGGGACTATGCCAAGGCAGCACGAGCGGCGGGCCAGACGGCACAGGGCGCAGCCAGCGCCACCAAAACCACCGCCGCAGCCGCCAAGAAAGCCGCCGAGAAAAGCAAACAGGCCGCGTCCTTTGTGGCCCGGCACTGGAAAGGTGTGCTGCTGATCGGCGGCGTGGGCCTGATGCTCATGCTGATTATGGGCGGCCTGCAATCCTGTACGGCCATGTTCGGCAGCGCCGGAACCGGCGTGGCGGCCACGTCCTATCTGTCCGAGGACAGCGATATGCTGGGGGCGGAAGCCGCCTATGCGGACATGGAGGCCGATTTGCAGTATGAGCTTGACAACTACGAAAGCCTGCACCCCGGCTATGACGAATACCGCTTCGATCTGGACGAGATCGGCCATGACCCCTATGTGCTGACTTCCATCCTGTCGGCGCTGCATGATGGCGTCTATACGCTGGGCGACGTGCAAGGCGACCTTGCCATGCTCTTTGAGAAGCAATACACCCTGACACAGACCATTGAAACCGAAACCCGATACCGCACCGAAACCCGGACGGACAGCGAGGACAACACCTATACCGTGCAAGTTCCCTACACCTATTACATCTGCAACGTGAAGCTGGAAAACTTCGATATGTCCCATCTGCCTGTTTACATCATGGGCGAGGAACAAATGAGCCTGTATGCGGTGTATATGCACACGCTGGGCAACCGGCCTGACCTGTTTCCAAACGGCACCTATCCCAACGCTTCCACCGTCAAGGAGCCGACCTACTACGAGATACCCCCGGAGGCTTTGGAGGACGCCACCTTTGCCGCAATGATGGCCGAGGCGGAAAAGTATGTGGGTTATCCCTATGTGTGGGGCGGCAGCTCTCCCAGCACCAGCTTTGATTGCAGCGGCTTTGTGAGCTGGGTAATCAATCACAGCGGATGGGACGTGGGACGGCTGGGCGCACAGGGCCTTTGCAATATCTGTACCCCTGTTTCCCCGGAGCAGGCCAAGCCCGGCGACCTTGTATTTTTTGTCGGCACCTACGACACCCCCGGCGTTTCCCATGTTGGCATTTATGTGGGCAATTCCGTGATGTTGCACTGTGGCGACCCTATTTCTTACACCAACCTCAATTCGAGTTATTGGCAGCAGCATTTCTATTGTTACGGGCGTCTGCCTTGACGCCAGAAAGGAGTTTTGACTATGGCAAACAAACTTGACCGTATCGAAAAGGACATTGAGAAAACCAAGGCCAAGATCGCGGAGCTGCAAAAGCAGCTTCGTGAGCTGGAAGCGGCAAAGACCGAACAGGAGAATTTGCAGATCATCCAGCTTGTGCGCGGCCTGAACATGAAGCCGGAGGAATTTGCGGCGTTCCTGCGCGGCGGCGCTTTGCAGAGCGCCCCGGCCCCGCAGCCGGATTTTGAACAGGAGGACAATGCCGATGAAGAATAAGATTATTCGCACGTTTACCGTGACGCTGGCCGCCATGCTTTGCCTGACGGCCTTTTCCACCACCGCTTTTGCCGGTGGCACTGACCCCAACCCGGAGCCTTTGCCGGAAACCACCGAGGCACCGCAGGAGGAAGAACCCACCACCGGCGGCATGGAGCCGGAGGGCGTACCTGTCACCCCAGAGGGCAACGCAACACTGGTGGATGATTTCTACGGAGATAAGCAGCTTATCACCGTTACCACCAAGGCGGGCAACTACTTTTATATCTTGATTGACCGCGCCAACGAGGACAAGGAAACCGCTGTTCACTTCCTCAACCAAGTGGACGACGCCGACCTGCAAGCACTGTTGGAGGACGGCAAAGCCGCCCCGGAAACCTGTACCTGTACGACCAAGTGCGCGGCGGGAGCCGTCAACACGAATTGCCCGGTATGTAAAACCAATATGACCGAGTGTACCGGCCCGGAGCCGGAACCGCAGGAGCCGGAGGAAACCGAGCAGCCGCAGGAAGATGAAGCGAAAAGCACCGGCATGGGCGGCCTTGTCGTGTTCCTTGTGGTGGCCCTGATCGGCGGCGGCGCGGCCCTTTACTTCTTCAAGTTTAAGAAGCCCAAGGCCGACACCAAGGGCGGCGACGAGCTGGACGAATACGATTTTGGCGAGGACGAGGACGACGAGGACGAACCGACCCCGGAGGACGAGGAACCCGCGCAGGATAAGGAGGAATAAGGAATGAGTGTTCAGTTGGTAATTGCAGAGAAACCGAGCGTCGCCCGCAGCATTGCGGGCGTGATCGGTGCAGATCAGAAACGGGACGGCTACATGGAGGGAAACGGCTATCTGGTGAGCTGGTGTATCGGCCACCTTGTTTCCCTTGCCGACGCCGGAGCCTATGACGAGCGTTTCAAGAAGTGGCGCTATGACGACCTGCCGATTTTGCCGCAGGAGTGGCAGTACATCATCCCTGCCGAGAAGAAAGGCCAGTTTTCCGTGCTGCGCTCTCTGATGGAGCGCCCCGACGTGACGGGGCTTGTGTGCGCCACTGACGCCGGGCGCGAGGGTGAATTGATTTTCCGTTTCGTCTACCAGATGGCGGGCTGCAAAAAGCCGTTCAAGCGCCTTTGGATTTCCAGCATGGAGGACGCCGCGATCCGCGAGGGCTTTGCCCACCTGAAACCGGGGGCCGACTACGACGACCTGTATCAATCGGCACTGTGCCGGGCGCAGGCCGATTGGCTGGTGGGGATCAACGCCACCCGGCTTTTCTCCATCCTCTACCACAAGACCCTGACCGTGGGCCGTGTCCAGACGCCTACCCTCAATATGCTGGTTGACCGGGAGGCCAAAATCAGCAATTTCAAGAAAGAGAAATACCACGTTGTCCATATCGCGGCGGGCGGCATGGAGGCGGCCAGCGACCGCTTTATGAACCCCGACGACGCCGACGCCACCAAGACGGCCTGTGCAGGAGCGCAGGCCGTTTGTGTATCGGTGAAGCGTGAGAAAAAGACGGAGCAGCCGCCCCGTCTTTACGATCTCACCACCTTGCAGCGAGAGGCCAACCGCCTGTTTGGATTCACCGCCAAGCAGACCCTTGACTATGCCCAACAGCTCTATGAAAAGAAGCTGCTGACTTATCCCCGCACCGACAGCCAGTATCTTACCGATGATATGCAGCCTACGGCGGAAAGCATCGTGTCCGGCCTGTGGCCGCTGCTTTCCTTTGCGGCTGGGCTGGACATTGCCCCGCAGTTTGGCCGGGTACTGAACAGCAAAAAGGTGTCCGACCACCACGCCATTATCCCCACGATGGAGTTTGTGCAGAAAGGCTTTGACGGGCTGACCGAGGGCGAAAAGAAACTGCTGTCCCTTGTGTGCTGCAAGCTGCTGTGTGCCGTGGCTGCGCCCCATGTGTATGAGGCCGTCACCGCCACATTCACCTGCGCCGGAAACGAGTTCACCGCCAAGGGCAAAACCATTCTCACCCCCGGCTGGAAAGAGATTGAGCGCCGCTTCAAGGCGTCGTTCAAGACCGACGCCGACGAGGACGCGCCGGAGCTGGCACGGGAGCTGCCGGAGATCACCGAGGGCCAGACCTTTGACCCGGTGGAGGCCAGTATCACCGAGCATTTCACCACACCGCCCAAGCCTTACACCGAAGATACGCTGCTGTCCGCTATGGAACGGGCCGGGGCCGAGGATATGCCGGAGGACGCCGAGCGCCAAGGTTTGGGAACCCCGGCAACCCGCGCTTCCATTCTGGAAAAGCTGGTGCAGATGGGCTTTGTGGAACGCAAAGGCAAGCAGCTACTTCCCACCAAGGACGGCCACAACCTTGTGTGCGTCCTGCCGGATGTGCTGACTTCTCCCCAGCTTACGGCTGAATGGGAAACTAAGCTGACGGCCATTGCCAAGGGCGAGGCTGACCCGGAGGGCTTCATGGCGGGCATTGAGGAAATGACCCGGAGCCTGATTTCCCGATATTCGCAGATCAGCGAGGACGCGCAGAAGTTGTTTCAGACCGAGCGTGTGGTTATCGGCAAGTGTCCCCGCTGCGGTGAAGCCGTCTACGAGGGCAAGAAAAACTATTACTGCGGAAACCGGGCCTGCCAGTTTGTCATGTGGAAGAATGACCGATTTTTTGAGGAACGGGGCAAGACATTCACCCCGAATATCGCCGCCGCGCTGCTCAAAGACGGAAAGGCAAAGGTAAAGGGCCTGCGCTCCATGAAAACCGGCAAAACCTACGACGGGACGGTGCTTTTGGCCGATACTGGCGGAAAATACGTCAACTACCGCGTGGAGAAAAAGAGCTGACGGAGTAACGTAGCAAGCATAGGAAGTGTAGCCACACTTCCGATAAATCCCTGACCCGGCCACCCTGCCGGGCCGGGGATTTTGCTTGTTGGGGAAAGCCCCAAACCCCTATGAATATGAAAGGAGTGAACCCATGAGCGAAGTATTTTCTATCCTGCTTCATAACCGACAGCGTTATGAGCAAGGCAACGAGGGCCTTTGGTTTTCTTTGCCGACCACAACCGAAAAGCTGCAAGAAGCCCTGCGGGAAATCGGGATCAGTGCCGACAATCCGCAGGATTTTTTCTTGTACGACTACCGAAGCCCGCAGGAGCGTCCCATTAAGCTGCCCCGCGATCTGGTGCTATCCGCTGACGTGGACGAACTGAACTTCCTTGCCGCGAGACTGGAAAAGCTGGACGCCGCCGAGCTTACGGAGCTGAACGCCGCCCTGACAAGCCCGCAGAGCGACTTCCGCAGTATCGGCCAGATCATCGACTACCCCGACAACGTGGACTATTATGTGCATCTGCCGGATGTCACCGGCACGGGCCAGTTGGGTGACTACTACCTGAACCGTTCCGGCATGGTGGATATGCCGGAGGAATGGAAAGCGGGAATTTTCCTGCCCCGTTTCGGCCTGCATATTGCCAATACGGAGCATGGTGTTTTCACCGACTACGGCTATCTGGTGAAAAGCGGCGACGAGTGGCAGCGCGTCCATGAGGGCCAGCCGGTGCCGGAGGAATACCGGGTGATGGCCTATCCAGCGCCGGAGGCTGACCGTGACGCCTTTCGCACGGAGCAACCGGCTCCCGCCGCTGTACTGCCGGAGGCAGCTCCCATCATTACCAAGGACAAGTCCAAAGATGAATACATGAAAGAGATCACCGACCGGCTGGAAGCTGGTGTACGGGGCATTATGAGCAGCGACAACTACAAATCTTATCTTGCCTCTATGTCCAAGTTCCACAGTTACAGCTTCCGAAATACCATGTTGATTTTCATGCAGAAGCCGGACGCCTCTTTGGTAGCAGGTCTGGGAAAATGGAAATCGGAATTTGAGCGCACCCGAAAACAAGGAGAAATCGGGCTGAAAATTTTAGCCCCCGCCTACTACAAAGTCAAAAAGCGTGTTCCCAAAATAGACCCTGATACCGGCGAACCCATCAAAGACAAAGACGGCAAAACTGTGATGGAGGAACAGACAATCACTGTGCCGGACTATCGTGCGGTATCGGTTTATGACGTAAGCCAGACCGAGGGAAAAGAGCTGCCCACAACCCATGTGGATGTGCTGGATGGTGACGTGGAGCATTTTCAGGATTTGCAGGCCGCCTTAATACAGGCGTCCCCTTATCCCATTTCCATTGAGCCTATTTTAGATGGTGCCAAGGGCCGCTGCTTCTATCTGGAACAGAGGATTGCAGTCAATGAGGGCATGAGCGAATTGCAGACCTTAAAGACAAGCATCCATGAAGTTGCCCATGCCCGCCTGTATGAGAAAAACAGCAATCTCCCGGAGGATCAGATGCCGGACAGAGCCACCCGTGAGGTACAGGCCGAGAGCGTGGCCTATACGGTGTGCCAGTATTTCGGGCTGGACACGTCGGACTATTCTTTCGGGTACATTGCAAATTGGAGTTCCGGCAAGGATTTGGAGGAATTGCAGGCATCCCTTGAAACCATCCGATCCACCGCGAACAATCTTATCAATGAAATGGAAGCCCACCTGTTAGAGCTTCAGCAACAGCGGCAGGCGCAGCAGACCGTGGAGCAAACTGTGGAGCCGACTGTGGAACAGGCCGCCGAGCAGCCTGCCCCCGACAGTGTATTTTCCAAGCTGCCCCCGGAACAGCAGCAGGAAATGACCGACAGTGTGAAAGCCATGCTGCAAACCCTGATTGACGCCGATGTGAAATCCACCGGCGAAGTGACGCAAGGCACGTTGGACGCCATTCAGACACAGGGCTTTGTCCTTTCCGGCGACGGGACGCTGCAACGGGCCGAGGCCCAAGAAGCTGCCTACCGTCTGGAAAGCGGCAATATTCTCTTTATCCAGACCAGCGAAAACGGCTTTGACTATACCATGTACGGCCCTGACTACAAAGAGATCGACGGCGGACAGTTGGACAATACGGAGTATTCTTTGTCGGAGGCCCGCGACGAAATTCTTTCCGGGATAGCACCGCAGGGCCATGTGACGGAAACCATTACCGGCGACGCACTGGAAGATTTTCAGGAGGCCGCAGAACAGGCCAATGCTATTTCCGTACAGCCGGAGCCGCAGCCGTGGAATGGGATTGACGGCCTTTTGAACAACAAGCCCATTATGCCGGAGGCCACTCCTACGGAACGGGCCAACGCCCTGATTGATTGGGCCGAGCGTGACGGACAGCGCATGGGCAACGAGGAACGCCGGTTGATCGTGGAGTACGCCGAGGCCGTGGGCGACACGGACAAGGTGATCGAGCTTATCAACCGTCTGTGCGAACAGGGCTATGAAATGCAGCACGGCCACATGGATGATTTTGTGAGAAGCCAGATCGAAAGTGAGATTGCCGTTGCCAAGGCGGAACAGCAAACCGCCCTTGATCCGGCAGCGGAGCCGGTTGTCACAATTATATGGAGTGAAAGCTCCCACCTGAAAGACGGTCAGCAAATGCCGCTGCATGAGGCCGAAGCTATTTTCAAAGAGCTGGACAGCGCCAAACGCTATGAACGGGAACAGCCCGACTATAAGGGAAGCTGGTACGACAAGACCAAGTTCCGCATTGATTTCACCTTTCAGGGCCAGCCGGATAACTACGAGGGACGGCAGGACTTTGGCGACGGCGACGGTTCTCTGATCGAGCATATCCGTGGTTATCACGAATACTACGCACAGGACGAGAGCTGGAAAAACCATGTTCTGAAACATGATGGGCCGGAAGCATGGGAGGCGGACAAGGCCCAGCGGGATATGCTACTGCATGAGTTTGTTCCGTATATGTCGCTGCACTGTAATTTGGCCGCTATGGAGCATGAGGCCCGTCGTCCTCTGCAATCCGGGGAAACCCTGACGCCGGAACAGACCGCCTATTTCCAAGCGGTTCTGGACTATGTGAAAGAGTGCCGTCCGCTTCTCAATCAGGGCCAGTATCAGTTGCCAGAGCCGCCGAAACTGACCGACTTCGACCAGAGCTTGCAGGACTACAAAGCGCAGGTAGAGGCCGAAATTGCACAGGAGGCCGCTGACGCCGGTATGACCGTGGAGGAATATGCGGCGGCTGGCTATGAGGCCCCGGCCCAGCCGCAGGAAGCCCAAGAGCCGCCCCAGCAGGAAGCCCCGGAACAACCGGCGAAAGAGCCTGCGGCATCCGACTACTACTATTCCATCAATGAGGGCGCGGCCCGCCGTGCCAAGGAAATGAACAGCTTTTCCGACTACAAGCCCGGCAGCGCCACAGCCGAGTACCGGCATTATGTGGATGAAGCCTTTGCGCTGGCACAGGAACAGAAAAAGCGCGTCGATCCCATGTACCATGAGAAGATCGACAGCCTGCTTGACACCTATGCCCGGAAGCTGGCTGCCAATATGAACCACGGCTATGAGATTGACGCCCGTGTGCCGTCCATTTTGATTGCCGGTGGTTCCAATTTCCCGGTACGCAAGAAAGAGAAACAGAACGCGGCCCGCGACAGCAATATGCAGGAATGGCAGTACATCCAAGGGCTGCTTGATAAAATCCGCAGCACCGGCATGGGCGGCATCCGGCAGGACGACCCGCAGGCCATTCCCAAGCTGCAAAAGAAGCTGGCCGGTCTGGAAAAGGCGCAGGAAACCATGAAAGCGGTCAATGCCTATTACCGCAAACACGGTACGCTGGACGGCTGCCCGCACCTCTCTCCTGAAAGCCTCGAAAATCTGAAAGCGGATATGGCGTCCGGCTGGCACTATGAAAAGAAGCCGTTTCAGAGCTGGGAGCTGTCCAACAACAATGCGGAAATCCGCCGTGTCCGCCAGCGGATCGAAAGCCTGACCCGCGCAAATGAAGTGGCCTATGTGGGCTGGGAATTTGACGGCGGCCATGTGGAGGCCAACCGGGATCAGGGCCGCTTGCAGGTGTTCTTTGACGGCAAGCCGGAAGCGGACGCCCGCCAGCAGTTGAAAGAACACGGTTTCCGCTGGGCGCCGAGTGTGGGCGCATGGCAGCGGCTTTTGAACGACAATGCCTACTATGCGTCGGACAGGATCGCTTGTATTCAGCCTCTTTCCGGCATCAAGCCCACGGAGCTGCAACGCAACAGCAGCCGGGAGCAGCGGGCGCAGGCGGCACAGAAACAGGCCGAGCCGGACTACTTCTACCGGGTACACGCCAATCCCCGCAGCGACAGCCGGGAAAACCTGTATATGCTGCAAGCCTATATCCCGCAGGATAACGGCAGGGCCAAGATCGGGGATGTTCTCTATGTCGGGACGCCGGAACGGTGCCGGGAGCTGATGGATCAGCTCAATACCGGGGAGCTGACGCAGGAAGCCGTCAAGGAGCTGTATGCCAAGGAACAGGAGCAGCCGACACAGGAACCCACCCCGGAACAGGAACCGGCACCAGAGCCGGAACAAGAACCCGTGCAGGAGACGGAAACCGCCCCGGCGCAGGAAGTTATTTCCGACGCCGAGCCGCAGGCGGCCCCTGCCGAAACCCTGACGGAGTTGCAGGAAAAGGCGCTGGAAATCGCTGGCCGCTACAAAGACCTGCCCTTGCAGGCCAAGATTGATGTGATCGCGCAGGCGTTTGGCTGTAAGACCGGCGAAATCCACACGTCCCCCTGTACCGGCAAATGGCGCGGCACCAGCGATATGACGATCCGTTTCGACAACGGCGCGTCCCTGTTTATCGGCAACCACCTGACGCCGAAAGCCAAAACGGTTAAGGTGCAGACGGAATGTGTCAACCGTACTTTGGTACAGTACAACCCGGAGATCGTCAAGGCCACCAAGGAAGCGGCCCTGCCCGCGCTGTTGCAGCGGGAAGCCAAGGACAACGAGATCGCGGCCCGAAAGGGCTTGAAGCCCTACACGCTGCTCAATGTGGAGTTCAACGAGGGAGCCGACGAAAAGACCGGCGGCTATATTGGCTGGTACTATGTGACGCTGGCCGTGGACGGCAAAATCTGTACCCATCTGGAAACCGGGTTGAACCATGACATTGCCAGCGGCAAGGTGAGCGACACCCCAACACGGGCTGACTACTATCCGGCAGGAGCCTTGAAAGAGGCCGATGTAGACTACGTTTTCAATAACGTGGGCTTTTCCTCTGCGTCCACCCTCTATACGGTGCCGCTGCGGGACGATGTGCGGGAACGTGCCGAAAAGACACTGGCCGAGCGCAGCGCCGCCGCGCCGGAGGCTGGCCGGGAATGGGGCTTTTACATCATTCCCGATCTGAAAACATGGGCCACCAATGCCGAACAGCAAACCCCGATTGAACACTTCGCTACCTTTGAGGAAGCCAAGACCCGGTTCGACGAGCTGCGGAGCCAGCCCTATAACAGCGAGGCCAAGGATTTGAACACCGATGGCCGACCCTACGCCCATCTGACGTTGGGCATGGAAAGCAAGGATGGCATGAGCGCCGCCGATATTCTCCATGTGCGGACAGGCCAAAATTATCTTGTGGAGGACTTTACCCGCATGGAACGGCTGCGGAGTGATCCCGTGGTACTGGAAAGCCTCTCCCGTGTGGCAAAGGAAATCGGCTTTGACCGGGTGCGGCCCTATGTGATGGAGAACGGCAGCTACAAGGCCATGCCGGATATGCCTTTCACTCAATGGGAAAACCCGTATTTCACCGTCGATCCCCCGGCACAGGAGCAGGGCGATACCTTTGCCATCTACCAGCTCAAAGGCAGGCCGGAAACGCGGGATTATCGCTTTGAGGCTTACGAGCGTTTGCAGGCGGCAGGGCTGGCCGTTGACCGGCAGAATTACGATCTGGTTTACACGGCACCGCTGGACGGCAAAACCACGCTGGAGGACATCTACCGTACATTCAATCTTGACCGTCCCGCTGACTTCACCGGCCACAGCCTTTCCGTTTCCGACGTTGTGGTGCTGACCCGCAGCGGCAAGGAGGAAGCCCATTACTGTGACAGCTTCGGCTTTACGCCGGTGCCGGAGTTCTTCTTGCAGCGGAAAAAACAGCTTACGCCACGGGAATTGCTCACCGGCGAGAGCATCCAGACCCCACGGGGCAGCTTCCTTGTAACGGATATGAGCCGGGAGCAGTTGGAGGCCGCAGGCTATGGTTTCCACCACCAATCCGAGGACGGCAAGTATCTTATCATGGGCAACGGTACAGACGCCTTTGCCATCCCCGCCCAGCAGGAAAGCCCCATCAAGGCCGCTGAAATGACAACCGAGCAGAACTACAACATGATTGACGGCGTTCTGAACAATGCCCCGACCATGAGTGAGCTGGAAGCCAAGGCCAAAGCCGGGGAACAGATTTCCTTGTTTGACGTGGCCGAGGCAGCCAAGGCGGAGGCCCAAAAGCCCAAGCAGCCCCAGCGCCCGGCGCAGAAACAGAAAAAGCCGTCCATCCGGGCGCAGCTCAAAGCCGCCAAGGAGGAACAGCAGAAGAAATCGCCGCAGCGGGAAAAAACACAGGAATTGGAGGTGTGACGCCATGAACAGGTTTGAGAATGTGGATGTTCTGGCCGCGCTGGAACAGCTCATGCGGCAGAACACTGCCTTTTACCAAAGTGATTTTGAGATCGACAAGGAGATCATCGGGCGGGCCGCTGTCAGCGACAAGGCCGAGGACAAGACGCTTTTGTGGATGTCCCGCCCGTCCGGGACACACTGTTTCCGGGAAAGTGATGTGTACCTGCAAGGCACCCGGCAGCACAACACATGGAAGTTTTACGGAGAGCAGACCCGTGACCGGGTGCTGGCCTACGCCGTGGAGCTGACCGGCAAGGTGCGGGGCGTCATTCGCGGCAATCTCTATGAGCTGGACTATCCCCAGCACTTCCGGCACGTCGCAGCCGAGGCGGTACAGGCCGATACCATCATCCTGCACTATGAAAAGGGCAACCGGGAGCAGCCCGCCGGTCTGTACTTCGACGGACGGCCCGATCCCAAGCTGGGGGCGTTCCTGCGGTATGAGGCCAAGCCCAATGAGCCGGAACACCTGCGGGAACTGTTGCGGCAGGAACAGAAAGGCCGGGCGCAGCTTGCGCCCGGCGACTTCAAGGCCCACGTCAAGGCGCTGCATGACGGCATGATTTTGGCCGAGGCGCAGCGGATCGTGGCCGGGCTGAAAGATCTGTCCACCCCCAACAGCCCCAACAAGACGCATTTCATGGTGGAGCTGTCCCCGTATTTCGTGCAGATCGCGTCCAGCAAGGACACCGACCGGCTGTTTTCCATGCTGCCCTATAAATCCCTGTGCTTTACCGGCATGAAAGACCGGCACGGCCTGTATGCGGTGATCGGCAAGGACGAGAACCGGGACAAGGAAGTGCGGAGGCCCCGCGCTTCCATCCGCAGGCAGCTATCCGAAACCAAACAGGCCCAAGCCCCGAAAAAGGCTCCGGTCAGAACCAAGAAAAACGAATTGGAGGTATGACAATGCAGTTTACCGTGGAAGAAGAAAATCTGATCTGTATATATCACAAGAGCGACCGGCGCAGGACGGCGGCCAACATCCGGGCCGCCCTGCCGGACATGGACGAGGACATGGCGGCGCTGGCCCGCCAGACCGCCGACAAGCTGGACGCCATGCACGACGCCGACTTTGAGGCACGGCAGTTCCATTTCACGGACGAGTAATCCAAGCATAGCAAAGCGCCGGGCGCAGGGGCTACATGGCCTCTGCGTTCGGCGCTCTTTTTTCTTATGCCTGCCCCATCGGGAAGTTTGGCAATTCTTCCAGCAGCTTCAAAATAAGGTGCTGCTTCATATCTTCGTCAACGGCCAGCTCGTCGATCATGGGGGTGTAGTGTTCGATCACCTTTTCTTTGGCCCACTTCTCACCGGCGACGGCGGCCTTGATGGTAGCGGTGTCCAGCAATGTTTCCTGTTCGGCCATCGTGTCAACTCCTGTCGTTTTTTGTCTTATTCCAGCATACCACAGAACCGGCAGGAAAACCAGCGGCGGAAAGATTTTCCTACGCATTTCAAAGCCCGTTCCGACGGGTATTTGATAAATCATTCTGCCACCCCACCGACCACCGCCGAAAAGCCTTGATTTCCGTGGGCTTTTTGCCCCCTAAATGCGTAGACAGGAGATTATATTTATGCTGTTCTGACCCAGCATATAAAGTACAAAGATTGACAAACCACATTCTCCATAGTATTATTAAAAACAGAGGTTGTCCCTCTCAAAAGGAGATAAAGGCATGAATATGAATTTTCATTTAACCGATCAGCGTAAAAAGAAAATCAACTCTGTACAATCCATACCGATGAAACATTGTGCAGAGTATAGCGTATAAATGACGCATTTAGATTTCATCGGGAAGCCATAAAGGGGATTTTATACCCATTTTGAG
>CALESJ010000023.1 GCA_937907025.1 uncultured Faecalibacterium sp. | reverse complement strand
CGGAGGGGTTGTGAAGCTGGCCTTGTAACCCGTTACCGGGCGGCATTGCTAAGTCTACAACCCCTCAGTCGCCTGCCGGCGCCAGCTCCCCTTACACAGGGGAGCCTATCTCGACAACCCAGAAGGTCCAGCCGGTACCTTGCCCAAAGCCTCCCCTGTGTAAGGGGAGGTGGGGCGCAGCCCCGGAGGGGTTGTGAAGCTGGCCTTGTAACCCGTTACCGGGTTACCGGGCGGCATTGCTAAGTCTACAACCCCTCAGTCGCCTGTCGGCGCCAGCTCCCCTTACACAGGGGAGCCTTGGGGGATGGGCAGCCAGGGGACGGAATCTCAGGCCGTATAAACCTCCCGTCCCCCCACCACGGTGGCCAGCACCCGCAGCTGCAAAAGCTGCTCTTCCGGCACGGTGAGCAGGTCGCCGTCCAGGACCACAAAATCTGCCAGGTATCCCGGCAGCAAAAGGCCCTTTTCAGTTTCGGCAAACTCATTGTACGCCCCGCCCCGGGTGTAGCAGGCCAGGGCCTGGGCCCGGGTCACGGCTTCCTCCGGCTGCCAGGGGGAGCCCCCGGCCAGGGGACGGCGGGTTACGGCGCAATAGAAGTTGCGCAGCGGGTCCAGGTCCTCTACCGGGGCGTCGGTGCCGTAGCTCACCGGCACCCCCAGCCGCACCGCCGTGCCGAAGGCATAGCTGGTGGCGGCCAGGTCCGCGCCGCACCGGGCGGTGACGATGGTGTGGTCGTAATCCAGGAACACCGGCTGCACCAGCGCCCCGGCATGCAGGGCCGCAAACCGGTCCCACTGGTCCCGGGTGGTGATCTGGCAATGCACCACCCCGTGACGGTGAGGGTTGCTCCCATCGGGGCACAGGGCCTCAATGACGTTGAGCATCTCGTCCACGGCGGCGTCCCCGATGGCATGGGCCACCACCTGCATGCCCGCGGCATCCGCCATGCGGGCCATGGTCAGGGCGGTGTCCTGGTCCAGGCAGCACAGCCCCCGCTGCCCCGGCTCGTCGGCGTAGGCTTGGCGCATCCAGGCGGTGCGGGCCCCTAAGGACCCGTCCAGGAACAGCTTCAAAGGGCCGACCTTCCACATGCGGCCGTTCTCAATATGGGCATTCAAAAAGGCCTGCAGGTCCTCCGGGGTGTCCAGGGCGCACTGCATGGTCAGCCGCAGGGACAAAAGCCCCGCTTCGTCCAGCTCCCGCAGTGCCTGCACCACCAGCGGCCAGTCCCGGCTGCGGATGTCGCAGGTCTGCACGGTGGTCAGCCCTTTGGACACCGCCCGGGCGCAGGCGGCCACAAATTCGGCCTTGATGTCCTCCACACTCTCGGCGGGCAGAATCCTGCGCACCAGGGGAATGGCGTTGTCCCGCAAAAGGCCGTTGGGCTGCCCGTCCGGCCCCAGGTCGATGCCCCCGCCTTCCGGCACCGGGGTGTCGGCGGTGATGCCCGCGGCTTGCAGGGCGGCGGTGTTGCATACCATGATGTGCCCGCACACCCGGTCCAGCAGCAGGGGATGGTCCGGCACCAGGGCGTCCAGGTCCGCCCGGGTGGGCAGCACCGGGGCACCTTCGAACTTGTCCTGGTTCCAGCCGTTGCCGTAAATGGCCCGCCCGGCGGGAATGTTCCGGCGGCGGATGAACTCCGCACAGCGGGCGGCCATGTCGGCGGGGGAAGCGGCCCCGAACAGGTCGATGGCCCCAAGCCCCCGGCCCACGTCCAACAGATGCAGGTGGCTGTCGTTGAAGCCGGGGAACACCCGGGCCCCGTGCAGGTCCACGGCGGGAACCCCGCCGGCCTCTTTCAACAGTTCATCGCTTCCAATGTGGAAAATCCGGCCGTCCCGCACCCACAAAGCGGTGCAGGTGCGCCCGTCGCCGCAGAAAATGCGGCCGTTATGATACAGTGTTTCTTGCATACAGCTCACTCAGAAATAACACTTGACCTGGAAGCGGTCGGTGGGGGCGTTCTCCTCCACGATGAGCTTCTCGTGGTTGAAATCGAAATGCACGGCCCGGCAGTCGTTGGTGTTGCGGGTCAGGCGCAGCAGGGTATCCACCCGCTTGGTTTCCTCCTTGGTGTAAAAGAGGTAGCTGGCGCCTTCCCGGCGGGCACGGCCGGTGCGGCCAATGCGGTGGGTGTAGTGCTCGTTTTCCTCGGGCACATCGTAGTTGATGACCGCGTCCACGTCGGACACGTCGATGCCCCGGGCGGCCACGTCGGTGGCCACCAGCACGGCGATCTCCCCGGCCTTGAACCGCTGCATGATGCGGGTGCGCTCCGCCTGGGACAGGTCCCCGTGCAGGCAGTCCACATTGAAGTTCAGCCGGGCCAGCTGGTTGGCCAGCATGCCGGTGTTGTACTTGGTGTTGCAGAAGACCATCACCCGCTTGTAATCCTTGGAGATGATGATCTGGGCCAGGTCGGCCAGCTTGTCCCGGCCGGTGGTCAGCAGCTTGAACTGGTCGATCTTGGGGCTGGAATCCTCCACCGGCTGCACGCTGACTTCGGCGGCGTTCTTCTGGTACAGCCAGCCGATATCCAGCACTTCCCGGCTGATGGTGGCTGAGAACATGGACAGGCTCTTGCGGTGTTTCATCAGGTCGATGATGTGGCGCACATCCTTGTAAAAGCCCATGTTCAGCATCTCGTCAGCCTCATCCAGCACGATGGTTTCCACCTGGGAGAGGTCGATGGCATGGTGACGGTAATGGTCCATCAGCCGCCCCGGGGTGGCCACCACCACCTGGCAGCCCGCCTTCAGCTGGCGCTGCTGCTTGTCCATGCCGGCGCCGCCGTAGACGCACACCACCTTGACTTCCGGCAAGAACTGGGCCAGATTGCGCAGGTCCTGGGCGATCTGCTGGGCCAGTTCCCGGGTGGGGCTTAAAATCACCGCCTTGGGGGCGCCCGCGGGGGCGTCGGCCACCTTTTCCAGCACCGGAATGCCGAACGCCACCGTCTTGCCGGTGCCGGTGGGGGCCTTGGCAATCATATCGTGGCCGTCCAGCATCAGGGGAATGGCCTTCTGCTGGATCTCGGTCATCTCGGTAAAGCCCATCTCCTTGGTGGCCCGCAGAATGGGTTCACGGATCGAAAGTTCACTGAACTGCATGAAAAACCGCCTTTCCAAAGTCAATATACGTTCATCGGTCAGTCGTAGCTCAGCACCAGCCCGTCCAGCAGGCCGGTGGAAGCCTGGATGTCCCGCACCACCTGGGCGCAGAAATCCATATCGGCCACCGTATTGTCAAAATGAATGCCGTCCTCCCCGAACAGGGCCGGGTCGTACCAGGGCGTTTCGGTGAAATAGGCTGCATAGGCATCGTACAGCCCCACATCCCGGAAAGCCTGTTCCAGCGCCGCCATGGTACTGCGGCGGTCCTCGGTGTCGGCCAGGGGGGCGCACAGCAGGTGGAAGGATGCCCCCCGCTCCTGGCACAGGTCGGCCAGGTTCCGCAGGTTGCGCTCCGCCAGGGGAATGAGCGGCCCGGCGTTTTCCCGGGCGGGAAGCAACTCCAGGGCGTTGAGGTAGAGTTTTTTCACCAGCGGCGAGGCATCCGCCCACCGGGCAAAGGTCCCGGTGAGGAAAGGTGCGCCGTAGGCCGCGGTCAGTTCCGCCCGGGTGGTTTCATCCAGCCCGCCCAGCAGCCCGGCCGCCGCAAAGGGAGCCGCCGCGTACTGGTAGCCGTACCCGGCGTCAAATCCGGCGGAAAAACTCTCCGGCGTCAGGATGAGATACACGTCGGTGGCCCCGGGGTGGGCGTCCAGAAAGGCCTTGGCCAGCAGATACTGCCCGGCGATGGTCACCGCCCGGTTGCTGCCGTCAATGCGGTACGCGGTGTTGCACAGGCTGAAGGGGTCGAACACCTGCCAGCAGACGCTGTCCCCCAGAATCAGGGCGGCGGCGCCGTCTTCGGCCTGCACGTTGGCAATGTGGCCGCCGATCTCCTCACTGGCCGAGGCGGAATAGTCGGTGGAACCGGTGAGCTTGGCGAAAATCTCCGAGAAGGGGGCAAAGGCCGAAAGGCCCAGCACCCCGCAGAACAGCACCAGTGCGGCCAGCACAAAGGCCGCCAGACGAAGAAGAAATGCTTTCATGGCTGCGGCCCTCCCTTAAAACTGTGCGTAGTAGAAAGCCGCCGCGTCCCCGCCCACCAACCGGCAGGCAAAGACCAGCACGGTCACGGCCAGCACCAGCAGGGCGGCCACCCGCACCGCCCCGGGCAGAGCGGAAAACCGCTCGTACAGGCAGGAGCCGGTGTTCTCCGCCCGCTCGGCCGCCAGGTCCAGGGCAAAGGCCAGTACCAGCGCCAGCAGCAGGAAGGCCAGCTCGGTGCCGGACACCCCCAGGTCCAGGAATCCCAGCCCGGCGGTGCCGCTGAAAATCCGGCCCACCATGCCGAAGCCCTGCCCCAGACTGGGCGCCCCGAAGAAGAGGAACGCCCCGTTGGCACACAGGGTGATGAACACCCGGCACACCCACACCCCGGCGGTGCCGCCCCAGCCAGCAAACCGGCGGCGCAGCGGCCGGGTCAGGGCGCCGAAGCTCTGCATCAGCCCGTGAAGCAGCCCCCAGAACAGGTACTGCCACCCGCTGCCGTGCCACAGCCCGCTGACCAGGAAAGTCACGATCAGGTTGAACACCCGGCGGGGTGTGCCGCGGCGGCTGCCGCCCAACGGGATGTAGATGTAATCCCGCAGCCAGCTGGACAGGGAGATGTGCCACCGCTGCCAGAACTCGCCCAGGCTCTGGGCAAAGTAGGGGCGGCGGAAGTTGGGCGCCAGGGTAAAGCCCAGCACCCGGGAAGCCCCCAGGGCCAGATGGCTGTACCCGGCAAAATCAAAGTAGAGGGAGAAGCCGAAGAACAGTCCGCCCACCAGCACCACCGGGGCGCTGCATTCGGTCCATTGGGCGTACACGGCATTCACCCAGGCGGAGAGCAGGTTGGCCAGCACCAGCTTTTCGGTCCAGCCGCCCAGCATGGTGATGAGCCCCCGCTGCAGCTCCGCCGGTTCGCACCGGCGCTGCCCGGAACACAAGGAATCCAGCTGGGGGAAGAATTCCTCCGCCCGGCCGATGGGACCGCTGAGCACCCGGGGGAAAAAGCTCATGTACACGGCGTATTTCAGCAGATTCTTCTGCACCGGGCATTTGCCCTGGTATACGTCCGCCAGATAGGACGCCGCCTGCAGGGCGTAGAAAGCCAGACCGGTGGCGGCCAGCAGCGCCGTACCCGGGGAAACCAGGGTTACGGCCTTGCGGGCAAACAGGTATCCCGCGCTGGCCAGCAGCCCCAGCGCCAGGAAGAACCGGCGCCCGGCAATGGTCCTGGCGGCGGCCAGGCCCCGGCCGCAGGCCCAGGTGAGCAGGGTCACCCCGGCCAGGATGCCCAGGGACACGGCGCCCCAGCTGGCCATATAGCACACCCCCGCCGCCAGCAGCACGGCGGCCCGGGCTTTGGGCGGCACCAGCCAGAACACCAGCACCGACACCGCAAAAAACAGGGGAAAGACAAGGGAATAATACGTCATAAGGAAGCCTTTCGGTGGCAAAACAGGCAAAACGGCCGCCGCAGAACCCTTCCTGCCGCGGCCCGGGCCCCGCCGTCCCCGCAGCCGGGGGCCGGGCGGGCGAAGTCTACCCCTCATTATACCAGCAAACCCCGCCAGCGGCAAGGCCGCGGGCGGGGTGGAAAGGTCTGTTTCAGCGTGATTTATTTGGCGGAACGACGGGCGCCTTTGCCGGCTGCCTTCTTGGCACGGGAACCCTTGCCGGTCTGGGTCCGGGTGGGTTTGGGCGCCGCGGGCCGCACCGGGGCGGCGGGGGTGTCATTCAGCAGTTTGGCGGGCACGGGCTCCAGCCGCCACAGCTGGTTTTCGCCGTACACGTCCTGCCAGATCTGGGCCTGGGTGCCGTTGTCCACCCGCATGCCCACCAGGTCAATGACCTTGTCGGCCAGCACGTTGCGGATCTTCACCCGGCCGCCCTCGGCGGGCACCAGCTCCCAGCGCTGTCCTGCGCCGGAAGTCTTGCTCCACTGGTGGACCCATGTACCGTTGACCACACCGCTCATGGCCAGGTCCATGACCTTGCCGGTAAAGCGGTTGCGGATGCGGTACTGCCCTTCGGCCGCTTCCTCAAAGGTCCACTGCTGCCAGGGCTGCCCCTCATAACTCCAAAGCCGCACCGATGCGCCGTTCTCGGTGTTGAAGTCGGCAACCTCCAGCACACGGCCGTTGGCGGCGGCGATGGTGTAATAGGCTCCTTCACGGATCACGGTCTGCGCGGAACGTTTCATCAGGTATTCTCCCCTTTCGGGCGCAGTGCGCCCTGTAAATTAATTTTATTTATTATATCACGGGCGGCCCGAGCGGTTTTGCCAAAAATTTACGCTGAACCTTGTGAAAATTGCTCGGGGAACCCCCGCTTTTTTGTGCAAAAACTGCCCGAATCCGCACCTGCGCTTGCATTTTTCCGGTTTCTACCGTATGATAGATATAATAATATCGTGGGAAAGGCTCTGTACCTTCCCTGAATTTCTGAGAAAAGGAGAACGTTGTCCCAATGAGGATCGCCCTGATCGCCCATGATTCCCGCAAAGAGCTGATGGCACAGTTCTGCACGGCCTATATCCGCATTCTGTCCCAGAATGAGCTGGTCGCCACCGGCGTAACCGGCAAGGTCGTACACGATGCCACCGGCCTGCCTGTGCGCTGCCTGTACCCCGGCGGCCGGGGCGGCGCCGAGCAGATCAGCTCCATGATCGCCTGCGGGGAAGTGGACATGCTCCTGTTCTTCCGCGACCCGGTCAGCGCCCGCCCGGACGAGCCCAACGCCGTGAACCTGCTGCGCCTGTGCGATATGCACACCATCCCGGTGGCCACCAACATCGCCACCGCCGAAGTGCTCATTCACGGTCTGGAGCGGGGGGATCTTGCCTGGATCGACCTGCAGCGGGACCGCCGCAGCTGAAAACCCCACAAACAAAACGTCCCCACGCCTGTCTGTCAGACGCGGGGACGTTCTTTTTTACACGGTTGACCTTGGAACAGTTCCATGGTTTATCATACAGAGGAGGTGATTTGGATTGGATAGATTCAACAAATGGCTGCAAAACGTTTTGTGCAGCCTGCGCGCCGAGTTTCCGCCCCGGCGGCTGGCCCTCATTGCTCTGGGAACGGCCATTGCTACCTTCGGGCTGCACAATATCCATCAGCGCACCGGCATCACCGAGGGCGGCGTGCTGGGGATGCTGCTTTTCGTCAACCACTGGACCGGGCTGCCCGCGTCCCTGGTATCGCCGGTGCTGGACCTTTTGTGCTACGCGGCGGCGCTGAAAGTGCTGGGCGCCGGGTTCCTGCGCACGGCGGTGGTGTCCAGCGCCTTCATGGCGGCCTGGTTCAAGGTGTGGGAGAGTTTTCCCCCCATGCTGCCGGACCTTTCCCCCTATCCGCTGGCGGCCGCCGTGCTGGGCGGCATCTTCATCGGCGTGGGGGTGGGGCTCATCATCCGGCAGGGCGGGTCCAGCGGCGGCGATGATGCCCTGGCCCTGGTCATCAACCGGCTGTCCGGCTGGGGGCTGGCCCGGTGCTACCTGCTCACCGACCTGACGGTGTTGGCCCTGTCTTTGAGCTACATCCCGGCCTGGCGCATCGCCTTTTCCCTGATCACGGTGACCCTGTCCTCCTTCCTCATCGAGAAGGTGCAGAATTTCCACCGCAAGGTCCCGGCAGAATAAGGCTTACAGGTCGGCTTCGCCTTCCCGGCTGAACATGAGGAAGAAGCTCACGGCCAGCAGGGCGCAGCTGCACCAGATGACCCGCATGCCCAGCGTCTGGGACAGCAGGGAGCCGAACACGGCGCCCACCGCAAAGACGGTGATGATGGTCAGGTACTGCAAAGCCTTGCGCAGGGCGGCGGGGTCGCCGTTGTGGCGCCAGTCGAACAGGCACTGGACGCCGCTGCGCAGGTTGCCGATGCACATGGTGCTGGCGTAGGCGCTGCCCCGCACCTTGCGGAACGCCTGTACCTGCATGGCGCAGACAAAGCTGACCAGCACGTTGGCGGCAATGTTCAGGCTGGCAGGCAGGAATCCCACCGCGAACAGCAGCAGAATCTCAATGACCAGCACCAGCTGGCGCCAGTGCAGCCGCTGCCCGCTGCTGAACCGGTGGCGCAGCCAGGCGGAGAAGTACACCCCCGCACCGAACGCGACCACCGGGGTCAGATACCGCAGGGCGGAGGCCCACTCGCCGTTGCACAGATGCACGCCGAACAGGATCACGTTGCCGGTCTGGGCGTTGGCAAACACCTGGCCGCGGCCCATGTAGGTGTAGCCGTCCTGAAAGCCGCCCGACAGGGTCAGAAAGACCATGGTGCGCAGCGCGTCGGACATCTGTCCGTGGTGACGCAGTTTTTCCAGCATACAACAGGAACTCCTTTTTTCGGGGCGGGGCCGGCAGGCACCGCCCTTTTTGTCTGCAAAAAGGCAAAATCATCGGGCCCGAAGGCTTGACCGCCCGGGCCCGTGTTTTTATTTTGCGGCCTTATGATACCGCCGCAGAGGGTACACTGTCAAGGGTTCAGTCCCCGTGCTGTACCAGCACGCCGGAGCGGTAGGCATCCAGCAGGCGGCACAGGTCGGCGATGGTGGCCTGAAAAGCCCGGCCCTCGTCGGTGTCCCGCACCAGGATGCGCTCTTTGGCCACATAGATGGGCTTGCTCTTGGAGGCAATGTCCTCATCCTCCAGAATGGCCTTGGCGGTGCTCTCAAAGGGCTGGTGGGTGCGCAGGGTCATGCCCCGGCTGTTGTACACCAGGGTATACCCTGCAATGCCGGTGCGCTGGTGGTAGGCCCGGCAGAACCCGCCGTCGATGACCACCAGGCGGCCGCCGGCCTTCACCGGGTCTTCGCCCTCCACCGCCCGCACCGGCACATGGCCGTTGAGGATGTGGCAGCTTTCCCCTGACAGACCGAACTCCGCCAGGATGCGCTCGGCGATTTTTTCCGAGTGGGGACCGCTGACCAGCTTGTAATAGGGGTTTTTGATCTCGGCGTGGGTGGCCTCGTCCGCAATGTACAGCCGTTCAAAGGTGGTCATGGCGCTGCGCCCGAAGATGGGGGACAGGGACCCGCACCACAGATACCACAGAAAATCCTGCCCGGCCCGGCGTTCGGGGCTGCCCTGGGGGGCAAAGTACCCCTGCCGCGCCCGGCGGTCGCAGTAGTCGAACAGGGCCTTGCCGCTGTACAGCTGGCCTTCGAACCGCTCGGGGGCAAAGTCGCCGTTCTCGGTCATGGGCACCGCCCCGTGGAACAGCAGATTGCCGTTGAATACCTTGTACACCGCCCCGTGGGCATACAGGAACTGCACATGCCGCTGCAGCCGCTCGCTCTGGGTGAAGGCCCGGCACAGCTCCTGCACCAGTGCCTGTTCCCGGGGCGTGAGGGCGGTGGGGTCGGCGGGGTCCACGGTGGGAAAATCCCGGTCCAGCAGCGGGTATACCTGGCCCTTGCAGCGCACGGTGCCTGCTTTGTAGTCGATCTGGTTCAGGTAGTCCCGCCCCTGCATGCCGAAATCCGGGTTGCGGGCAATGACCTGGGCCTCCAGCTTGAACATCAGCAGGGTCACGGCCTTGTGCATCCGGGCGTTGCGGGTCTGTACATCGGGGGAGATGTGTTCCCGGTCGTCGGCGTGGGGGATCCACCGGCGGTCGATGGGCCCGCCGTAAAAGTCCATGGCAAACCGTTCCAGCGCCCGCAGGCTGATGCCGTACCCGGTTTCGATGAGGTCCAGGTTGCCGTACGCCAGCGAGGTTTTCAGTACCGTGAAGACGCAGACAGCGCTGCCCGCCGCCGCGCCCATCCAGACCACGTCGTGGTTGCCCCACTGGATGTCCACATCGTGGTGGGCGATGAGCTGGTCCATGATCAGGTCCGGCCGGGCGCCCCGGTCGAACACGTCCCCCAGAATGTGCAGGGTGTCCACGGCCAGATGCTTGATGACCTCGCAGAAGCGGATGATGTAGGTATCCGCCCGCTCATACCGCAGGATGCTGTCGATGATCTGGCCGTAATACAGGTCCTTGTCATGGTCCTCAAAGTGGGCATGGAGCAGCTCGTCCAGAATATAGCCGCAGTTGGCGGGCAGACATTTGCGCACATGGGCCCGGGTGTGTTTGCTGGACACCAGACGGCACAGGTCGATGAGCTGGAGCAGGGTGCGGCGATACCACCCGTCCAGGTCGGCCTGCTTGGCCTTGATCTCGGGCAGTTTCTGCACGGGGTAATAGATGAGGGTGGCCAGTTCTGCCCGGTCGTGGGCGGACACCGAATCCCCCAGCACTAGGTCGATCTTTTCCCGGATAACGCCGGAAGCGTTGTTCAGGATGTGGAGAAAGGCTTCGTGTTCGCCGTGCAGGTCGCTCATGAAATGCTCGGTGCCTTTGGGCAGACGGAGCAGCGCCTCGATGCGGATGATCTCGCTGGCAGCCGCCGCAATGGTGGGAAAATCCTTGGAAAGAAGCTGCAGATACCGCAGCTGTTCGCCGTTGTCGGCCATGGGGGTGGGCCTCCTTTGCACAGAGTGTATGTTGGTTTTATTGTAGCACAATGGGGCGGGGGTGCAAAGGCTCTTCCCCTAAGCCTCCCCTGTGTAAGGGGAGGTGCCGCGCAGCGGTGGTGGGGTTGTGAAGCCTGCCTTATTTCCCGTTTACGGGCAACACCGGCAAGTTGCCAACCCCTCAGTCAGCCTTCGGCTGCCAGCTCCCCTTACACAGGGGAGCCGATCTCTACCCCGGAAAGCCTCCCCTGTGTAAGGGGAGGTGCCGCGCAGCGGCGGAGGGGTTGTGAAGCCTGCCTTATTTCCCGTTTACGGGCAACACCGGCAAGTTGCCAACCCCTCAGTCAGCCTTCGGCTGCCAGCTCCCCTTACACAGGGGAGCCGATCTCTACCCCGGAAAGCCTCCCCTGTGTAAGGGGAGGTGCCGCGCAGCGGCGGAGGGGTTGTGAAGCCTGCCTTATTTCCCGTTTACGGGCAACACCGGCAAGTTGCCAACCCCTCAGTCAGCCTTCGGCTGCCAGCTCCCCTTACACAGGGGAGCCGATCTCTACCCCGGAAAGCCTCCCCTTGCACAGGGGGAGCCTTTTGGCGGCTGCCACCAAAAAAGGACGGGTAAAACCCGTCCTTGCAAAAGGTATCACAAAATCCGCTGTCCGTTGATGACCAGGGCAAACTTCTGGCCCAGGGCGTCGGCGGCCTTGCGGCACAAAATCATCCGGTCCAGGAAGATCTCAAAATAATCCATCACCGCGCACATCTTGGTGTCGATGGTCAGGGTCAGGCGGACCTCGCCGTTCTCCAGCGTGACCTTGGACTCCCGCACCGAGGAGTTCACCCGGTCGTGGATGTCGTAGGTGGCGGGGTCGATGTTGCGCACCCGGTTGGCCCGCACATCGGTCTTGTCCGCCAGAATCAGGGCGGCGGCCACCGCATTCACCGGGAAGGCCGTGCCCTCGTCATGGTTGCCGATGGCCGTGATGATGGTGGCCGTTTCTTCCGGCGGGAATCCCATCTTGTCCAGGATGCGGAAGGCCATCACCGCCCCGCTCTGGGCGTGGTCAATGCGGTTGACCACGTTGCCGATGTCGTGCAGCCACCCGGCGATGGCGGCCAGCTCGGCGGTGCGGTCGTCGTAGCCCAGGGTGTGCAGAATCTCGCTGGCCAGGGCCGATACCCGCCCCACATGGGCGAAGCTGTGTTCGGTAAAGCCCAGGGCCCGCAGGCTCTCGTCGGCTTTTTGGATGTAGATGGTCACTTCCCGGTTCTGCTTGACCTGTTCCAGGGTGATGGACATGCTGGCTGCCTCCTTTGCGGATTTACTTCCAGCATACCACGCCGGCGGGAGCGGTACAAGTAAAGTTTGTGTCAATTATGCGGGACACAGGTCCCGGTACACCCCGCACAGGGCTTTGCCCATCCGGGGCAGGCTGCGGGCTTCGGCTACCGCCTTGCCGGCGGCGGTCACATCGGGCAGGGTACTGGTCAGAATGCCCTCGGCTTTGGCCGCGAACCCGGCGTTGTCAGAGGCCTTGTACACGTTCACCCCGTCGGTGAGCCAGCCCTCGTACACCGGAATGTCCCGCAAAAGTACCGGGACCCCGCAGGCCAGGGCCTCCAGCACCACGATGCCCTCGGTTTCCTCGTGGCTGCAAAAGCAGAACAAATCCGCCCCGCAGTAGGCGTCCCGGAGTTCGGCCTGGCTCACAAAGCCGGGAAAATGCAGGTTGTCCGGGGCCGCTGCCATGGCCCGGCGCACCGGGGCGGGCACCAGGGCGGGCGGGGTATACCCAAACCAGTAAAACTGCACCAGCGGCAGGGCCCTGGCCAGCTCGATGAATTCCGTCAAGCCCTTGCGCTGCATGAAATGCCCGGCGCTGACCACCACTTTCTGGTCATCGGTCAGGCCGTATTTCCGCCGGAACGCCGCGCCCCGGGTTTTGTCGGGGGCAAAAAAGCCGGTGTCCACCCCGTTGGACATGGCCCGCACCGGGCAGGGCAGGCCGTAGGTCTGCAAAATGCCCTTGGCATAGGGGGTGGGGGTGAGCACGATGTCCTCCAGCCCGTAACACAGGCACAGCCACCGCTTGAACAGCGGCGCCAGCAGGTTGGACCCCACAAAGGAATCCCGGAAATCCTGCATGGTGGAATGGCCGTAATACACCACCTTTTCCCCCCGGGCACGGGCCCGCAGAGCGGCAAAGGGGGCGTCGGGCAGCACCGTGTTGATGTGCACCGCGTCGGCGTGGCCGTCCCAGCTTTCGGTCACTTCCACCCCGGCGCTTTGCAGCATGGCCCGCTGGTGGGCCACGGCCTGGCCCACACCGCTGCGGCGCACCGCGTCCAGGGAACCGGTATACAGATGTACGCGCATGGCGAAACCCTCCTTTTTTATGCCCACAGGCCCAGCAGACGCTGGAACACCAGGGCCAGACCCAGGCTGTACGCCGCGATGGCCGCGGGCTTGCCCAGAAAGATGATGGCGGCGAAGACCCGGAACCGCATGGTGGTGGTCCCGGCCAGGAAACACAGGTAGTCATCCGGCGCCACCGGGATGAAGATGAGGAACGCCAGCCACCGGGCAAAGCGTCCGCCCTCGGTGGTCCAGCGGTCGTATTTGTCAATGAGAGAGCGGGAAAACATGCGGTAGAGCAGCGGCCGGCCGCAGCTGCGGGCGATGGCAAAAGCCGCCAGCGACCCGATGCAGATGCCCACATAGTTGTACACGAACCCCAGCCAGGGGCCGAACAGCACCACCCCGGCCAGGCACCCCAGCCCGCCCGGCAGGATGGGCACCACCACCTGGATGGCCTGAAAGGCCACGAACAGCACCGCCGCCCAGGGACCGAAGGGGTCCAGGAATTGCTGCAGGGCCTCCCGGGAGGTCAGCAGCCCATTTTTCCACATCCAGACCCCCGCCACCAGGCAGAACGCCAGCCCCAGCACCGAAACCAGCTGAAAGGGATTGCGCAGGGTGTCCCACAGCCAGTCCCGCAGGGCTTTCAAAAACAGAAACGGATTTTTTCTCACGCGGTCCATACAGCGCTCCTTTCCAGAACCGGGGCGGCGTTGTGCAGCAAGATCTGCTCCCGGTAGAACCGGGCCGCCCGGCGGGCAAAGTTTTCTTCGGAGAAAGCCTGGGCCGAGGCCCGGGCCCGGCGTCCCATGGCCGCCAGCTCTGCCGGTTGGGCCAGCAGCGCCCGCACCCGGTCGGCCATCCCGGCGGCATCGGCACAGCCGTAGCCGTTGACCCCGTTCTGCAGCACCCCGCGCAGGCAGGGGTCCGCCCGGCAGATCACCGGCAGGCCCGCCGCCAGCGCTTCCAGATAGGTCAGGCCCTGGGTTTCGCTGGTGGAGGCGCTGAGGAAGAGGTCCGCCGCCGCATACCACACCGGCACGTCCTTGGGGTCCACCATGCCGCCGAACACCACATCCAGGCCCCGGCTTTCGGCTTCGGCCCGGAACCGTGCCCCGTCGGGGCCGTCCCCGGCCACCAGCAGGGTGGCACCGGGCACCGCCGCGGCCACATCCAGCAGGTCGTCCAGGTTCTTTTCTTTGGCCAGACGGCCCAGGTAGAGCAGCACCGGCCGGGTCTGGGGGATGCCCAGGGTGTCCCGCAGCCACAGCCCTTCCCGGCGGTCCACCCGGAACCGCTCCACGTCGATGCCGGTGGGCAGGGTGAACACCGGGCAGGAAACATCATACCCCAGCAGCAGGTCCCGCACCTTGTCGGTGGGGGCAAACAGGGCGTCGCACTTTGCGGCCACGCTGCGGGTGAAGCCCCGCACCAGCGCCTTGCCCCAGCGGCGGCTGGGAGAAAAATAATGGGTGTAGTCCTCGTATACCGTGTGGTAGGTGTGCACCAGCGGGGCGCCGCAGGCTTTGGCGATGCGCCGGGCCGGGGCAAAGGTGCTGAACTCGCACTGGGAGTGGACGATGTCCGGCCCCCAGGCGATGAGCTCCCGGATCAGGGCGTCCCCCTCGGGGGCGCGCAGCCGGGCACCGGGGTAGATCATCCCCGCATCCACCGACCCCAGAGCGTACACGCCGCCGCTGATGTGGCTGTGCAGGCTGCCGGACAGGGTCAGCACCCGGACTTCATGCCCCTGGCGGGTGAGCTGGCGGCGCAGCGCCAGCAGCGAGGTGACGACCCCGTTGACGGCGGGGATGTACCAATCGGACGTAAGCAGGATCTTCATCGTTGTACCTCTCCCTGGGCAGATTTTGGATTTTTGTCTTCTGCCCACAAAAACGCGGCTGGTTGCCGGGATTTGGCAGCGGCGGCAGATTTTTACAACTCCGTAACAAAAAGTTCATTCCTCGTGTCGACAAGCCCCGCCCCGCATGATACAGTAAAAGAAAATATACAGACAGGAGAACATGCCATGAATCAGCCTTTTGTCATGCCCGCCTACCACGAACCCGACTTTACCGCCCTCGCCCTGGCCAACGCCCCCGACGCCCGCTGGCAGCCCGCCGAGGCCGACGGCGTGGCGCCGGACGGCTTCCACAGCACCTCCATGTACCCGGAATATTTTAAAATCGACGGCCGCTGGACTCTGGCCCCCGAAAGCCGGATGGATTCCAGCGTGGTGCTGCGCCCGGACGGCAGCCTTTCGGTGGTGGAAAACCGCAATCTGTGCAAGGGGGACCTGGTGGCCCTGGGCCGCACCGAGGACGGCCGGGACGGTATCTATCTGCACACCACCGGCTTTTCCGGGGAGGAAGGGGAGGCCCGGGACCAGTTTGCCTTCCGCCAGGGCCGCAGCCGGGAAACCGCCTACGCCCGGGACTATGACCGGCTCATGGCCCTGCTGCGCCACGAGCGGGAGCACGGCAACATCGTCTGGGTCATGGGGCCGGCCTTCTCCTTTGACGCCGATGCCCGGGCGGCCATGCAGGCCATGATCGAAAATGGCTACGCCCACGGTCTGCTGGCCGGCAACGCCCTGGCCACCCACGACCTGGAAGGCGCCTACTTCCACACCGCCCTGGGGCAGGATATCTACACCCAGGAATGCCGCCCCAACGGCCATTACAACCACCTGGACGTCATCAACGAGGTGCGCCGCTGCGGGTCCATCCCCGCCTTTATCCAAAAGCACCGGATCGACAACGGCATCATGTATGCCTGCGTACAAAACCAGGTGCCCTTTGTGCTCACCGGCTCCATCCGGGACGACGGCCCCCTGCCCGAGGTGGTGGGGGACGCCTACGCCGGGCAGAGCGCCATGCGGGGGCTCATCCGCAAATCCACCACCGTCATCTGCCTGGCCACCATGCTGCACACCATCGCGGCGGGGAACATGACCCCCTCTTACCGGGTGCTGGCCGACGGCACCGTGCGCCCGGTGTTCCTGTACACCGTGGACGCCGACGAGTTTGTGGTCAACAAGCTGCTGGACCGGGGAAGCCTGTCCGCTACCACCATCGTGACCAACGTGCAGGACTTTATCACCATCGTGGCCCGGGGCCTGGGCGTCTTTTGAAAAAACGGCGCAATGACCGAAAAAAATTCACATCCCGGTAAGATTGTGGAACACATTTTCCCCGTTCTGTGCTATAATTGGTTCTGAACAGTCTACTGTTCCGGAAAGGGCCGCTGTATCTCGGGCGGCGGGCCGTCCGCATCCTGAAAATTTGTGAGTAACAACAGGAGTGTGTCATCATGAATACCATCAAAACCCGCTATCAGACCTGGCTGAACCAGCCCGGTCTGCCCGACGATCTGGCCGAGGAGCTGCGCGGCATTGCCAACGACCCCGAAGGCATCAGCGACCGTTTTTACCGCGACCTGGCCTTCGGCACCGGCGGCCTGCGCGGCGTGATCGGCGCGGGCACCAACCGCATGAACATCTATACCGTGCACAAGGCCACCCAGGGCCTGGCCGATTACCTGAATTCCACCACCCTGCCCAAAAAGGTGGCCATCGCCCATGACAGCCGCCACAAGGGCGATCTCTTTGCCCGGGAAACCGCCCGGGTGCTGGCGGCCAACGGCATCACCGCCTACCTGTACCCCCGGCTGGAACCCACCCCCGCCCTGTCCTGGGCGGTGCGGTACCTGGGCTGCGGCGCGGGCGTCTGCGTCACCGCCAGCCACAACCCCGCCAAGTACAACGGCTACAAGGTCTACGGCGCCGACGGCTGCCAGATCACCCTGGAAGCCGCCGAAAAGATCCTGGCCGCCATTGAGGCGGTGGATATTTTCGCAGGTGTCAAACTGGCCGATTATGATGCCGCCCTGGCTGAGGGCCGCATCGTCACCATCGGGGACGACTGCCTGGACGCCTTCGTGGATGCCGTCTATGCCCAGCGCGTGGGTGACGGCACCGGCATCGCCGACCTGAAACTGGTCTACACCCCCCTCAACGGCTCCGGCCTGGAATGCGTGCGCAAGCTGCTGGCCAAACTGGGCGTTACCCACATGACCGTGGTGCCCGAACAGGAAAAGCCGGACGGGGATTTCCCCACCTGCCCCTACCCCAACCCGGAGATCCGGGAAGCCATGGAAAAGGGCCTGGAACTGTGCGACAAGGTCCACCCCGACCTGCTGCTGGGCACCGACCCCGACTGTGACCGCTGCGGCACCGCTGTGCCCGACGGCAAGGGCGGCTACCGGCTCATTACCGGCAACGAGATGGGCATTATCCTGCTGGATTACATCTGCCGCACCCGCACCGCCCGGGGCACCATGCCCGCCGACCCCGTGGCCGTGACCACCATTGTTTCCACCGATATGGCCACCCCCGTGGCCAAGAAGTACGGCGTGGAGCTGCGCCGCACCCTTACCGGGTTCAAGTTCATCGGCGAGCAGATCGGCAAACTGGAAGCCGAAGGCCACCCCGAACGGTATATCTTCGGCTTTGAGGAAAGCTACGGCTACCTGTCCGGCGGCCATGTGCGGGACAAGGATGCGGTGAACGCCACCCTGCTGGTCTGCGAAGCCGCCGCCTGGTACGCCCGGCAGGGCATGACCCTGCTGGATGCCATCGAGGCACTGTACAAGGAGTTCGGCTACTACCGCAATGCCCTGTCCTCCTTTACCTTTGAGGGCGAGAGCGGCATGCACACCATGCAGCAGCTTATGGCCGGCCTGCGGGCCAACGTCCCCGCCGCCATCGCCGGATACAAGGTGGAAGAAGCGGTGGACTACAACATCCCCGGTGGCCACAACGGCCTGCCCATGGCCGATGTGCTGGAATACCGCCTGGCGGGCGGCCACAAGTTCATGGTCCGTCCCTCCGGCACCGAGCCGAAGATCAAGGTCTATCTCTCCGCCGTGGGCGACAGTGAAGCCGCTGCCGACGCCGTGAACGAAAAACTGGCCGCCGCTGCGGCCGAAATGATGAAAGGATGAGTCCATCATGGCTATGCTGAAACTGAAACCCAGCTGCAAGGATTATCTGTGGGGCGGGTCCCGCCTGCGCACCGATTTCGGCATCGAAAGCGACCTGAACCCCCTGGCCGAAGCCTGGGTGCTCTCCTGCCATCCCGACGGTCCCTCCTACATTGTGGGCGGGGCGGACGACGGCAAGACCCTGGCCCGGTACATTGAGGAAAAAGGCCGGGATATTCTGGGCGAAAACGGCAAAAAGTTTGCGGAATTCCCCATTCTGACCAAGTTCATTGACGCCAAGGGCAACCTGTCCATCCAGGTGCACCCCTCCAATGAGTACGCCCTGGAACATGAGCACCAGTACGGCAAGACCGAGATGTGGTACATCCTGGACTGCGAGCCCGGCGCTTTCCTGTACTACGGCTTTGACCACGAGATCACCAAGGAAGAATTCGAGCGCCGCATCAAGGACAACACCCTGACCGAGGTGCTCAACGCCGTGCCGGTGCACAAGGGGGATGTGTTCTTCATCCCCTCCGGCACTCTGCACGCCATCTGCCAGGGCATCGTCATTGCGGAAATACAGCAAAACTCCAACGTCACCTACCGCGTCTACGACTACGGCCGGGTGGGCGCCGACGGCAAGCCCCGGGCCCTGCACATTCCCCAGGCCCTGGCTGTCACCGAATGCAAGCCCCCCAAAAAGCAGGACTTCGGCAGCCACCTGGCCCAGTGCCAGTACTTCACGGTGGATGTGTACGATAACGACTTCTCCGGCACGGCAGGAACCGACAGCTTTGTGTCCCTGCTCATCGTGGACGGCGAAGGCACCGTGACCTGCGGCGGCGAAACCCTGCCGGTAAAGAAGGGCGACAGCCTGTTCCTCACCGCGGGCAGCGGCGATTTCACCGTCACCGGCCGGCTCAAGACCCTGTGCACTCGTGTGTAAGACGGGGTTGACAGCCTTTTCCTAAAAGGGTTATCATCAAGACCGTCCGACAAGTCTGCCGGACGGTCTTTTGCGTTGCACCGAAAGGAGAATCCCCCCATGCCGCCCATCATCGAGATACACGACCTGCACCTGCCGGAGCTGGCTCCTTTTGCCCGCCTGACCGAAGCCCAGCTGCGCAGCAGCACCGAGCGGGCCCACGGCCTGTTCATTGCCGAAAGCCCCAAGGTCATCGGCAGCGCCCTGGATGCGGGATGTGAGCCTCTGGCCTTCCTCATGGAGCGCCGCCAGATCACCGGGCCTGCCGCCCCGGTGCTGGCCCGCTGCCCCGCTGTGCCGGTGTACACCGGGGACCGGGAGCTGCTGGCCAGCCTTACCGGCTACACCCTCACCCGGGGTGTGCTCTGCGCCATGGCCCGCCCGGCCCCCCGCCAGGCGGAGGACATCTGCCGGAATGCCCGGCGGGTGGCGGTGCTGGAAAACATCGTGGACTCCACCAACGTGGGGGCGGTGTTCCGCTCGGCGGCGGCCATGGGGGTGGACGGGGTGCTGCTCAGCCCTTCCTGCTGTGACCCGCTCTGCCGCCGCGCCGTGCGGGTGAGCATGGGCACCGTGTTCGTGGTGCCCTGGGCCCGCCTGGGGGAGGATAAGGCAGACTGGCCGGAAGCGGGCCTGGCCCGGCTGGAAAGGATGGGCTTTGCCACGGCGGCCCTGGCGCTGAACGAAAACTCCCTGCGCATTGACGACCCGGCCCTGGCTGCCGAGCCCCGCCTGGCCATGGTGCTGGGCACCGAGGGGGACGGCCTGGCCCCGGATACCATTGCCCGGTGCCGGTACACCGTGCGCATCCCCATGCGCCCGGGGGTGGATTCCCTCAATGTGGCGGCCGCCGGGGCGGTGGCCTTCTGGCAGCTGTGCGGAAAAGATCTGTGACAATACGAAATGTATAAACAACAATAAGAAATACGCCCCGGCAAAAGACCTACGCGGTCCTTTGCCGGGGCGTATTCTATAAGGGAGCAATCAGAGAGTACGTTATTGGTTGGTTTCGGCGCGGACGGGTTCCACGGCGTCGCTGACCAGTTCTTTCAGCGCTTTCTGGAAATGCCACATGTCGTTGCCCAGGATGATCATGGTGTAGCCGTCTGCGATGGCGTTCTCGATGTTCTCCTTGGTGGGGGGCACCACGGGGCCCAGCACGCCGATGCCCTTGGCCTTGCACTTTTCCACCAGTACCTTGTAGGCGTCGTGGACTTCCTCGCCCATGGAGTAGCCGATCTTCAGCTGGCGGGACACAGCGTAGTCGATGGGACCGAAGTTCACCGCATCCACGCCCGGCACGGCCAGGATCTCGTCGATGTTGTCGGTAAATTCGTAGTCTTCGTCCATGGGGATGACCAGGGTGTCCCGGTTCTGCTGTTCGATGTAGGCGTTCCAGTCAAAATTGTGGTAGCCGAAGCCTGCGGCGCGCACGTTGGTTTCGCCGCCCCGGCGGCCCAGGGGGGCAAACTTGGCGCCCTCCACCGCCTTGCGGGTCATTTCGGCGGTCTTGCAGTGGGGGATGACCACGCCGTCGGCGCCCCATTCCAGTACCTTGCGGATGGCCACTTCGTTTTCGTCCGCCATGCGCACCAGCACCGCGATGTCGTGGAGCTTGGCGGCCATGATCTGCTTTTCAAAGGCTTCATCCAGCATGTAGTTGGTGTGTTCCAGGTCCAGGTAGATGAAATCCAGCCCGGACATGGCAATGTTTTCGATCACGCAGGTGGTGCCGGTAAAGCAGGCCATGCCGAACACGGGGCCGCGCTTCATTTTTTCTTTCAGAGTCATGGTAAAAACCCTCCCGTCAGAATCAGTTCAGGCTGTAACCCAGCAGGGTGGGCAGCCAGGTGGTCAGCGGCGCCCACAGGCTGATGGCCAGCAGGACCAGCACGTTGCACACAACGTACGGGGCAGCGCCCTTGAAGATGTCCACGATGGGCATGCGGTTGATCTTGTTGCAGGCGTTCAGGCACATGCCCACAGGCGGGGTCACCAGGCCGATGGCCAGGCCGGTGATCATCATGGCGCCGAACTGCAGGGTGGAGATACCGTAGCTCTGCATGACGGGCAGCAAAATCGGGGTGAGCAGCAGGATGGCGGGGCTGACGTCGATGAAGGTGCCGATGAGCAGGATCATCACGCAGAACAGCAGCGAGATGGCCCAGGTGGGCATGTTCAGGGACATGAAGAAGGCACCCACGGTCTGGGGCACGTTCTGCATGGTCAGCACCCAGGTGAAGATGGTGGTAAAGCCGATGATGAGCATGATGGAAGAGGAGGAGATGAAGGTCTTTTTCAGCGCTTCCCACACAGCCTTCCAGGTCAGTTCGCGGTAGATGAAGAAGCCTACCAGCAGCGCGTACAGCACGGCCACGCCGGCACTTTCGGAGGCGGTGCAGATGCCGAAGGACACGCAGATGATGATGAACAGCGGCATGATCAGGGCCGGGATGCCGGACAGGATGGCGTGGGCGCAGCGCTTGCCGTTGAAGGGCTCACGCTGGGGATGCCAGCCCTTTTTGGCGCTGATGATGTAGACCAGCACCAGCTGGGTCAGGCCGATGAGGATGCCGGGCACGGCGCCGGCCATGAACAGGGCGCCCACCGAGCCGCCGGAGATCATGGAATACACGATCATGGGGGTGGACGGGGGAATGATCATACCCATGGTGGAGGAAGCCACCGTGATACCGGCGGAAGCGTCCGGCGGATAGCCTTCCTTTTCCATGGCGGGGATCAGGATGGAGCCCAGGGCCGAGGTATCGGCCACCGAGGAACCGGAGATGCCGCCGAAGATCATGGACGCCACGATGTTCACTTCGCCCAGACCGCCGCGCACGGGACGCAGGATCTCCATGCAGAAGTCGATGATGCGCTGGGTGATGCCGCCGGTGTTCATCAGTTCACCGGCCAGCATGAACAGGGGCATGGCGATCATCAGTTCACTGAAAGCGCCGTTCCACACGCGCTGGGGCAGCATGCCCAGGAAGGTGGGGGCGTTGGTGGTGATGTAGGTCACGCAGGATGCGCCGATGGCGAAGGCCAGCGGCACGCCGAGTGCCGCAAAGACGATCAGCAGCACCAGCAGAATCAACATTGCCATAAGGTCGTGCCTCCTTTCGCTCAGGCAGGGTCATCCGCGCTCAGAGCTTTGTTCTTGGGCGCGAAGTAAGAAACGTCGGCGGTCACCAGCATAGCGATCTTGATGACGACACACACGGCGCAGATCACGCCGGAAACCGGCATGATACCGTACATGAACGTCATGGGAATCTCCATGCCCTGGCTGATCTGCTTGCCGGCCATGGCCACATACTTGAAGCCCTGCCAGGTGAATACGATATCCACCACAAGCACGATCAGGTGGTTGAGGACCGCCAGCCAGCGCTTGGCGGCCGGGGGCACGCGGTCATACAGAATATCAATGATGACGTGCTCGTCCTTGATGATGTTGACGCCCATCCCCCAGAAGGTGGTGAAGGCGAAGAGGGTGGTGTTGAACTCCGCCAGCTGTTTCCAGCTCAGGGAGAAGAAATAACGGGCAATAACGGCAAAGATGACCAGTGCGGCCAGCAGACCCATGGCAATGACGCCGATGGTAAAGTAGATGTCAAACACCTTTTTGCCGATCTTTTTCAGCGTGTCGATGGTAATCAGCCCCTTTCACGGATTCTGAAAAAAAGCGGGCGGTCCGCGTTACTGACGGACCGCCCGCGGTTTGGCTTGGTACGGTGATGGAAAACTCAGCCGGCGTTGGCCACGATCTCCTGCATTTCGGCAATCTCTTCCTCGGTGCAGATGCCTTCGGCCACGCATTCGTCGTACACGGGCTGGACGGCTTCCTTGAAAGCTTCCAGCTCTTCCTCGGTGGGAACGTAGATCTCGGCGCCGGAAGCTTCGATCTCGTCACGGGCGGCCTGAGAGGTTTCGTCGATGAGCTGGTCGTTGTAGGTGCCCATATCGGTGGCGCAGTCGGTGATGATGGTCTGGAACTCTTCGGGCAGGCTGTTCCACCAGGTGGCGTTGACATAGAACGGGTCGGGATGGAACTGGTAGTTCACTTCGGTGAAGTACTGCTGCACTTCATAGAACTTCATGCCCTGCACGTTTGCTGATGTGTGATAAAGAAGTAATAGAAGTGTAAAAAATTTTGCCGTTCCTATCCGGCACTTGCGCATTGTGTCGGATAGGTCGGGCGGTTATTCGGGCAAGTCCACCTTGCCAACAAAAGAATAATAAATCTCAATGTCCTGTCTGCGGGTCTTGTTCTCGTCATAGCTGCACTCATGCACAACGATTTTCTCTACAAACTCCCGCAGCAGAGTAGGGGTAAGTTCTTCAAAGCTGGTATGCCGCCGGACAACATTCATAAACTTTTCTGCGTTCACGGTGGCTTCCTGTGCTTTGGAAAGCTCCGCTTGGATAGCGGCGGCTCTTTCTTTCAGCTCCCGTTGCTCTGCTTCATAGTCTGCCGACAGCTCTGTGAAACGCTCGTCTGATATGCGCCCGGTCACGCTGTCCTCATACAGCCGCTTGAAGATAGCGGATAACTCGGCTATGCGTTTCTCGGCGGCTTCCAGTTCCTTTTTCTTGGCGGCGTTCCTGCGCTTGCCCCCGTCCTCGTTCTGCTCAATCAAGAGCTTCATAAACCGGGCTTCATGCTTTGCCGCATAGCTGGTCACTTTCCGCAGATTGGAGAGTACACCAGCGGTCAAGAGGTCGGTGCGGATAAAGTGCGCCGTACAGTCATGGGTGCGTTTCTTGTAGTTGCCGCAGATATAACAGTCCTGCTTGCGCTTGTCCGTCTGGTATCGCTGCTGATACATGACGCTGCCGCAGTCTGCACAGAACAGTATACCGGAGAACAAGCCCACTTCATCATAGCGGTTGGGGCGTTTACGCTGCTTGCGTAGCTCCTGCACCCGTTCCCATGTCTGGGTGTCTATGATAGGCTCGTGGTGGTTTTCAAAGATTGCCTGCTTATCCTCGTCATTGTAAATGATTTTGCTGCACTTGTAGGATTGCGTGGTAGTCTTGAAGTTTACCAGACAGCCCGTGTATTCCCGGTTCTCAAGGATATGCACAACAGTATTGGTCGCCCACTTGCACTCATAGCCGGGGTGGTAACGGTGGGTGTGTCCCGTCCTGCGGTATTCAAGCGTTCCCGGCGTGGGGATTTGCTGCTCTGTGAGCA
>CALESJ010000022.1 GCA_937907025.1 uncultured Faecalibacterium sp. | reverse complement strand
CGCTACCTCCACCTTGGCAAGGTGGCGCTCTACCAGATGAGCTACGGCCGCATGTTGGAGAGTTTAGCTTGCTTCGCTTTTCTTTCAGCTTGTCGTGCTCTCTCCGGGCGACGAATGTTATTTTACTGCATCAGCCTCAAAAAGTCAAGCGTTTTTCTCCATTTTTTTTGAAAAAAATCAAACTTTTTTATTTTCGTCGGTATCAGGCCAATTTTTTATAAAATCTTTGAGGTCGATCCGATAGGTTTTGTCGCAAAACTGACAGTGAACCTCCGCAATGGGATCTTCATCACGCAGTTTTTCTACTTCACTTTTCCCAAGACTTTTCAGCATACGGCGCACACGGTCCTCGCTGCAGTCACAATGATAAACTACGGAACTGGTATCCAGCACTTCAGGTGCAAAGGTGTCCAGGGCCATATCCAGCATGTCCCGTACACTCTTTCCCTGCTCCATCATGGAAGTCACGCTGGGCATGGCGGCAATATTCTTTTCCAGCTGGTCGATTTCGCTGTCCAAGGCACCGGGCAGCAGCTGCACAATAAAACCGCCTGCATAGCGGACGCTCAGATCTTCATTAACAAGCACACCAAGGGCACAGACCGTGGGGGTCTGCTCGCTGATGGCAAAATAGCGGGTCACATCCTCGGCAATTTCGCCGGAAACCAGGGGCACCTGCCCGATATAAGGTTCACGCAGGCCCATATCACGAATCACATCCAGCGTGCCGTCGTGGCCGACAGCACCGCCTACATCCAGATGCCCGTCAGCCCGCGGCGGAAGCTCCACAACGGGGTTCTGGACATATCCCTTTACATGGCCCTCGCCATCGGCAACAGCCATCAGACGGCCCGCAGGGCCGCCTCCCTTGATTTGCAGGGTCAGAGAGTCCTTGCTGTTCTTGAGCATGGCTCCCATCATGGCAGAAGCCGTCAGAAGGCGCCCCAGAGCGGCTGTGGTGACCGCGCTGGTCTTGTGTACGCGTTCCATCTCGCGCACGATATCGGTGGAATCCACCCCATAAAATACAATGCCGCCGTTTTCGGAAATACCGCGCAGCAGATTATCCTGAGCCATGGTTTATTTCTCCTCTTGCGTATAGCGTTTGACAGCCGTGATGATCCAACGCTGGCTGTCCGGGCGTACCGGCCCGAAATCTTCCCCGTCGGCCACACGGGCCACAGTAAAGCCGTATTTGTCCAGCAGAGCTTCTACGTCCGGCAGCGGATAGCTGTACTCGGAAAATTCTTCTTTCCAGGTATCCCCTGTTTCCTTATCCCGGATCTCAATGCGGATATCCACCCGGCCGCTGGCATCATCATACTGATTGGTCCAGTGGCACAGGGCATCTTCTGCGTCCAGGTCGAAAGTCTGCCCGCCCAGCACGTTGGCGTGTTTGTAGGGCGTGTTCAGATCAAAGACGAACACGCCGTCCTTTTCCATAAAGAACGCCGCGTTCGCAATCGCTTTTTCAAAATTTTCCCGGGGTCCGATGTGATTATAAGTGTCAAAAGTGGAAACCGCTGCACAGATGGTGCCGTACAGGTCCAGCTGCAGCAGGTCCTGCTGCAGCAGCAAAACTTTGCCGGTCATGCCCAGTTCATCTGCCTTTTCCCGCAGAACGCTGAGCATCTCTTCCGAGCGGTCGATACCGATCACATCATACCCGGCCTGGGACAGCATCAGGGTCAGTTCCCCGGTACCGCAGCCCAGATCAGCCAGCAGCCCGTCGTGGATGCCATGGGCCGCCAGCTCCGAAACAACATACTGATACAAGGCGTCATAATCGGCGGCCTCGTTCAGTTCATCATAAAAATAAGCAAATTCATTGTATGCCATCAGTCGCCGGCCTCCAGCTGCGCATCCAGACAGGCCCGCACATCCTCAATTCCGGTACCTTTCTCGGCACTGGTCAAAAAGACATGGCGACAGCCGTACTCGGCGCAGATCTGCTCAAACCGGGCCTGACAGGAGGCAATTTCCGACTTTTTCAGCTTGTCGGCTTTGGTGAGCACCACGACAAAAGGAATCCGGTGATAGCGCAGATACTCCAGCATCTGAAGGTCATCGGCGCTGGGGTCGTGGCGGCAGTCCAGCAGCTGAACAAGCAGCTTCACCGGGCGACCGGCCTCAAAATAGCCGTTGATCAGCTCGTCCCAGCGGGCACGTTCTGCATTGGAAACTTTGGCGAAACCGTAGCCGGGCAGATCCACAAAATAGGAAGTATCCACCCGATAAAAGTTGATGGTGGCAGTTTTGCCCGGTGTGGCGCTGACGCGTGCCAGGTTCTTGCGGTTGCACAGTTTGTTGATCAGGCTGGATTTGCCCACGTTGGACCGGCCGGAAAACGCAAATTCGGGGCGGTCGGCAGCAGGCAACTGGCTGGAAATGCCATAGGAAGCCTGAAATTCGCTGCGGTTATAATTCATGCGGGTCGCTCCTTTACATTACGGTCGCAGGCTCTTTGGCCGCCGAAGTGTCCGTTGCAATGAGCTGGGTGGCAGGCGGAACTGTGACCGACGCTCGGGGCGTGGCTGCAGAAGGACGGATCAGCGCCGCCTTGAGGACCTGGGACAGGTCACTGACCGGCACAAAGCGAATGGCCTTCTTGACCTCTTCGTCCACCTCGTACAGGTCGGATTCATTGTCTTTCGGGATCAAAACGGTGTGGATGCCCTCCCGGTAAGCGGCCATGCTCTTTTCTTTCAGGCCGCCGATGGGCAGCACGCAGCCATGCAGGGTGATCTCGCCGGTCATGGCCAGGTCGTGACGCACGGGCAGGCCAGACAGCGCCGAAATCAGAGCGGTGGTCAGGGTGACGCCGGCAGAAGGGCCATCCTTCGGGACGGCACCCTCGGGGGCGTGAATATGCAGGTCAATATCCTTGAACGCATCGGCGGAAATACCGTACTGCTGCGCATGTACACGGGCATAAGTCACCGCCAGACGGGCGCTTTCCTTCATCACGTCGCCCAGACTGCCGGTCAGCTCGATCTTGCCGTTGCCATTGGGAATGACGCTGACTTCCACCGGCAGCATCTCACCGCCCACGCTGGTCCATGCCAGACCGTTGGCAATACCCACAGCGTCGCTGCGGGAAATAAAGGTAGGTTTGACCTTTTCGGGACCCAGCAGGTTCTTCAGCATGGGAGCGGTAACGCTCATATGGTCCACTTCACCGGAAGCAATCTTCAGGGCGCACTTGCGCAGCACAGCCGTGATGGTGCGCTCCAGGCTGCGGACGCCGGCCTCCCGGGTATAGCTGTCAATGATAGAATTCAGGGCTCCGGCGGTCAAAGTTACCCGACCGGTCAGACCGTTGTTCTTCAGCTGTTTGGGCAGCAGATGCCGCTTGGCAATATTGAATTTCTCCACACGGGTATAACTGGGCAGCTCGATCACGTCCATGCGGTCAAGCAGCGGGCCGGGAATGGTGGAGGCATCATTGGCGGTTGTGATGAACAGCACGTCGCTCAGGTCAAACGGAATATCCAGGAAATTGTCCTTGAAGGTGCGGTTTTGCTCAGGGTCCAGCACTTCCAGCAGGGCGCTGGCCGGATCGCCCCGGTAATCCCCTGCCAGTTTGTCAATTTCATCCAGCAGAATGACCGGATTGGCCGATTTGGCGCTGATCATGGCATTGATGATACGGCCCGGCATAGCACCAATATAGGTGCGGCGATGGCCGCGGATTTCGGCTTCATCATGTACGCCGCCCAGGCTCATGCGGGCAAACTGACGGTTCATGCAGGCGGCGATGGAGCGGGCAATGGAGGTTTTGCCCACACCCGGAGGGCCGACCAGGCAGATGATCTGCCCTTTGACCTCGGTGTTCAGCTTGCGCACGGCCAGCAGCTCCAGAATACGCTCCTTGACCTTGCGCAGACCATAATGGTCCTTATCCAGGACACGGCGGGCATGCGCCTGGTCGTAGTCATCTTTGGTATAGGTATGCCAGGGCAGCGACAGGCAGGTATCCAGATAGCCGCGGATGACGCTGATCTCGGCCGCATTGCCCTGCATGCGGGCCAGACGGTCGCATTCCTTCAGCAGCTTTTCCTCGCTCTCCTGCACCAGATGCAGTGCCCGGATCTTTTCCCGGTAAGCATCGGCCTCGGCACGGGTATCCTCGCTGTCGCCCAGCTCTTCGCTGATAATGTGCATCTGCTCCCGCAGATAGTAGTCGCGCTGGCTCTTGTCCATCTGGACGTTGACCTTGTCGTCGATGTCCTTTTCGATGGACAGAATATCACATTCCTGATGCAGCAGGACCAGCAGCTTTTCCAGGCGGCCCAGCAGGGTGGATTCGTTCAGAATCGCCTGTTTGTCCTCATATTTGAACAGCAGATTGGCGGGCATGTACTCGCTGAGGTACAGCGGGCTGTCCGAGGAAACAATGTTATAGACGATATCCTTGGAAATCTGCGGGCTGTAAGAGAGATACTCCTCAAAGCAGTCCTTCAGGCTGCGCACCAGCGCTTCGGTCTGGTTGCGCTTGTCGGCGGGAATTCCACGCACGGGAGCTGTGCGCACTTCGGCCATCAGATACTTGTCGGTATCGTCCAGCGTCAGCAGCTTGGCACGGCTTTTACCTTCCACCAGGACCTTGACCAGCTCGTCTGAAACCCGCAGGACCTGCTTGATTTCAGCAATGACGCCGTAGGTGTACAGGTCGGCGGCAGTGGGTTCTTCGGTGTCGGTTTCCTTCTGGGCAACCAGGAAGATGTTGCTGTTGCCGTGCATGGCAGCCTCGATGGCAGCAATGGACTTGGCACGGCCCACTTCAAAGTGGATGATATTGTTCGGGAACACCACAAGCCCGCGCAGCGCAATGGCCGGCAAATGCACGACATTGTGGGTCACCTTGATTTTGACCTTCTGTTCAGACATTCTTTTCACTCCCGGGGACAGTGTCCCCTGTCATGCACGGGCAAGGCCCGGCAAGTACAGTTTGACTTTGCAGCACCGTGGGCGGCAGCAGCAGGCGCAGCCGTCCGGGTACATTTTCAATATTCAGATGCCGCACCGGAACGCATTCTCCGTCCAATGTGGCGATGATGGGGCGTGAATCCAGCACATCCAGAGTGACCCGGTGTGCCCGGCAAAAGGAAATCCACGGTGCCAGGGACGGAACGACCGTGCCGTCCGCCTGCAGATGTTTTCCTTCCCGGTAAAGAGCCAGCAGTGAGGCAATGCGGAAGCGGGACATGGGCTTGACCAGAACCACATCCAGCAAGCCGTCGTCCATTCTGGCATATGGAGCCGCTTTGTAGCCGCCGTACAAACGCCCGTTGCACACCGCCATCATCATATAAGTGTCGGTGTGTTCGCGGCCGTCTATGGTCAGATGCAGGCGATGGCCGAAAGAAGACAGCATAGCTTGTACAATGGACAACGAATATGCCACTGTCCCGCCGCATCCGGGAATCCGGCGAAATTTCGGGATACCGTATGCCACCTGTGCATCCAGCCCGGCGGCGCAGATATCCACGCCGATGCCGAGGTCTGTCTGCAGTGCATCCGACACAACCGGCACAGCCTGCAGCTGTGCATTCATATCCAGAAAAGCCTCTGCACTTCCGAAATTGCGGACGAAATCGTTCCCGCTGCCGCAGGGTACGCACCCGACGGCCACGTTGGCTTTACCGGCGGCAGCCTGCAGCACTTCATTCAAAGTGCCGTCACCGCCGCAAGCGTAGATATGTACTTCCTCACCGGAAGCCGCCAACTTTTCGGCTATATGACGGGCATGGCCGGCATACTCGGTACAGCAGATTTCAGGGTGCAGACCTGCCCGAACGGCAGCTTGCTCAATGGCCGGAATCAACCATCGGCCGGCATCTTTTTTGCCCGCAACGGGATTGATGATAAAGACCTGCTGCAAGTCGGGCACGCCCTTCCGTTTGATGATTTTTTCGTCGGTGTACAAAAATACAATGTATATTGTAGCGGCTTTTTCGTCAAATAGCAAGCGGCTGGCATAATATGTTACAAAACGTACAAAATATTGAAATAAAGGTTGCGTCCCGGTCGTAATTATGCCTCCGGATGCGGCAGCCATGCGGTTGCGGAAAGGATTTTGTGCGTATGAGAATTGCAATGGAAGTGGGTCAGGTTGTCATTTTCAGTCTGGTATCGCTGGCGGTGATGTTTGCCACCACCCGCCTTGGTGGCAAGCGGCAGATCTCCCAGATGAGCATATTTGATTATGCCAACAGCATAACGGTCGGTTCAATAGCGGCCGAAATGGCCACCAATCTGGAAAATTGGTATCGCCCTTTTACCGCATTGCTCGTCTACGGTGCCGTGACATGGCTGGTGCATTACGGCGCCTGTAAAAGCTTCTGGCTGCGGGTCCTGATTGACGGCCGTTCCATTGTGCTGATGAAAAACGGCGTGATCCGCAAAAAGGATCTGGGGCGGGCCGGGATTGACTTGAACGAGTTTCTGGCTCAGGCTCGCGTATCCGGATATCACAACCTGAATGAACTGGAAAGCGCCATCCTGGAAACAAATGGGCAGATCAGTTTTCTGCCCCGCAGCGAGTATCGCCCTGCCACTGCACAGGATGTAGGGCGGTCCCCTGCTCCGGATTCCCTGTGGTATGATCTGATTCTGGACGGGAATGTGATGGAAAACAATCTGCGGGAATGCGGCAGGGACAAGACCTGGCTGCAGAATCAGCTGCACGGCCGGGGCATCGGCCAAATCGGAGAAGCATTTTATGCGGCCTGCGATGAAGCCGGCAATTTTTATGCCACCAGACCGGAATAAGGAGGGTCAGCCAAACCGGTGCCGCCGGGGATGGGCTGTTCGGGCGGGAGCCTGCTGTACATCCACCATAATGACATCGGCACCGATGCTGCGAATGTCCTTCCACTCAATCTCCAGGTCATCATCATGCCCGAAAAGCCCGAACCAGCGCGGCCGGCCGCGCAGGATCAGCCGACTGACCAGGGCGCTGTCTGCCTCAAAAACCAGGTCATCCACACGGCCCAGATTTTCTCCGCTTTGGGTCTGAATGACATCCTTCTGACTCAATTCATATAAAGTCATGGCGGACCCTCCTCTCAGAATTTACTATATGCACCACTTTGGGGTTTGTTTCTTTGCTGATTTGCGTGTATAATAGTAGCATCATTCCATGCGGAGGATTTTATCTATGTACAAAAACATCATCTTTGACCTGGGCGGAGTCGTGGTCAACTTCGCCCCCAAAGATTTTTTGATGGACCGCTTTATGAACAAAAAAGCGGAAGATATGGTCTATGCCCTGACTTTCGGCAGCAAAGAATGGGAGGAGCTGGACCGCGGGGTCATTTCCCGCGGTACCGCCAACCGGATTATGCTGGAAAACGCTGCCCGCTGTGGCCGCACCTTTGAGGTGCAGACTGTGATCGACGAATGGGACAGCATCCTGCAGACCAATCAGCGCACACTGAAAACCATGTGCAAGCTGAAAATGGCCGGGTACCACCTGTATTACCTGTCCAACATTGCATCAGATACCTTTGAGCAGATCAGCCGCCGGGACTTTTTCCCTCTGTTTGACGGCGGCATTGCTTCCTGTGATGTACATCTGTGCAAGCCGGACCCGCAGATCTATACCATGCTGATGCAGAAGTATCACCTGGCCTACGATGAGTCCATCTTTATTGATGACAACAAGCAAAACGCCCAGGCGGCCTACAATTTGGGAATTACCGGCATTCTGTACAAGAACCACAAGTCCTTTGAGCGTGCTTTGCGGCTGTGCAAGGTAGAATTGCCCGACTCCCGCAATATCCGGAATATGGTCCGCAACATGAAACGCGAGCAGGAAGCTGCAGAAGCAGCTGAAGCGAAGGCCCAAAATCAAGAATAAACGGAAAAAGCCCCGCATGGTGTGTGCGGGACTTTTTTGTTTGGAGCCGTGCTCAGCAGCAGGAGATTTCCTCCCGGATACGGCACAGTGCGTTTTTCTCCAATCGGCTGACCTGTGCCTGGCTGATACCGATTTCCCGGGCAACCTGTACCTGGGTTTTGCCGGACAGATACCGCAAGGAGATGATACGGCGTTCCCTGTCAGACAGAGAGCGGACGGTATCCTTGAACATGATGCCGCTGATCCAGCTTTCCTCGCCGCCGGCTTCCGGCACGCGGTCCATCAGGGAAACGGAGTCTTCCCCGTCGCTGTATGCCGGCTCCGAAAGGCTGGCTGGCTCCACCACGGATTCCAGTGCCATGGCTACATTTTCAGGGGAAGCCCCGACCTTTTGGGCAATTTCGGATACACGCGGTTCCCGGCCTGTCTGTTTTTGCAGTTCCTCGCGTGCCTGCATGGAGTGATACGCCAGATCCCGGATAGAACGACTGACCCGTACGGGGGTATTGTCACGCAGAAAACGCCGGATCTCCCCCACAATCATCGGGACGCCATAGGTTGAAAAACGCACTTTCAGAGTAGGGTCAAAGTTGTCAATGGCTTTGATCAGGCCGATACACCCGACCTGAAACAGATCGTCGAGATTTTCGCCCCGACCGGCAAACTTCTGTACCACACTGAGAACCAGCCGCAGATTTCCCTGAATCATCTGCTGCCGTGCCGCTGCGTTTCCACTGCGTGCCGCCAGCAAGAGTTCCGTTTTCTGCCGTTCGGTCAAAACAGGCAACTGTGCGGTGTTCACACCGCAGATTTCCACTTTTCCTGCGTACATGTTCAGCCAATCCTCCCTGTTGCTTTTGTCTGACAGTATGGGCTGACAGACAGGGCGGCAGACAAAGAAATGACTGGTAAAATCTGCACACAGTCCGCCTCTTGCACATAGAATGGCGCAAAGGAGGTCGATTCATATGCCTGAATTTATCTGGTTTTACCTGTTTCTGCTGGCTTCCGCACTTTTTCTGGCCACTGCGGTGGCACTGTTCGTGGCATTGCACCCGGCGGTAGACGAGGCGGATACCGGCAATGTGCAGCAGGAATATTCCTCCCCCAGTTTTCCCCGTACAGCCGGGTTCGCCATTACGTCCCACCCGGAAAGTGAAATTCTGGTTCCGCACCGGACTTGGCTGATCAACCACGGCACGGCGGAAATTGAGTATGTGATCACCCCGGATAATTTTGCCCGTCTGCGGGCAGCTCCCGCCGGGACCATGGACATTCCGGAAGAATTCTCCAACCAGGAATACGAAAGTGTACAGTCTTACAAAATCGACGGGATCACGGTACTGCAAAGTCAGTCGCCGGGGCGTAACGGGATGCTGCAATGGACGCGGGACGGCTTTGACTTTGCGCTGTTTGCCCAGAATCCTCAAATGAATCTGCTGGGCGGCGTGGCCACGGACTTTGTGCAGCAGAGCGCTGCAATGACGTTGTAAAATCATACGACCGTTTCGATCTCCCGGCGCAGACGCTTGATGATCCGCTTTTCCAGCCGGGATATATAGCTTTGGGAGATGCCGATGGAATCGGCCACTTCTTTTTGGGTGTGTTCGGTCTGGCCGTTGAGCCCGAATCGCATCTCCATGATGGTACGTTCCCGCTCGGATAGACGGCTGACGGCCTGCCGCAGGGCGGTGCGTTCGGCGCTGCGCTCCAGTTCCTCCCCTACCTCGCCGTCGTCGCTGGTCAGGACGTCCATCAGCAGCAGCTCGTTTCCGTCCGAATCGGTGTTCAGAGGCTCATCGATGCTGGCATCCTGGCGGCGGTTGGAACTCTTGCGCAGATACATCAGGATTTCGTTCTCAATGCAGCGGCTGGCATAGGTGGCTAGCTTGATATTTTTGCCCGGTTCAAAGGTGTTGACGGCCTTGATCAGTCCGATGGTCCCGATAGAGATCATGTCCTCAACACCGGCGGCCGGGCTTTCGAATTTTTTGGCAATGTAAACCACAAGGCGCAGATTATGTGTGATCAGGGTATCTCGTGCGCTGGGACATCCGGCGGCCAGTTCGGCAAAAACCTGTTTTTCCTCCTGCGGGGACAGCGGTGCGGGCAATGTGTCCGGACCGTTGATGTAATACAGGTCCTGTGGAGCCCCCAGACAGGCAAGAAGTCTGCCGAGCGCCTGTCCGACTTTTTGCAGTGTGTTCATAAGATGTCCCTCCCCTATTTTTATAAAAAGTCACTGCCGTACAATGCCTCATATCCGCCCTGAAAAGGTTGCTGAGTGAAAGCGATGGCGGAACGCCCCAGCGAGAGAACTCCCTGGGATGTGATCAGCCCGATCTGCCGCACGGCAAATCCGGGCAGGACACTTCGCCCGGCAGCGGTGGCACAGGGAATCAGGCGCAGCGCCAGCCCGTCCGGGGTATTTTCCGGGTTCTGCCCCGCAAACCACCCATCCAGGAACCGGCAGGCATCCGCCGGCAGTCGGGATCGGGCGTCTGGATAACTGACCAGCAGAACGGGCAGGCAGGTCACGGGGTCTTTTAAATGGCATCCCGTATCCAGCACAGCCCGCAGCCGTACCGTGGTGCCGCACAGTTCCAGTTCCATACCGGCGGTTTCAGGCTGGCCTTTGGGTGCGACCAGAAAACGCAGGATAAGCCATACGGCCAGACAGCAGACACCAGCCAGAAGCAGCAGTATAACCGGAGAAATGCGCAGATAGACAGCCATATTCCCGGTCTGTACAAGCGGAGAACCCGTTTGCAGGATGACCAGAATACACAAACCGGCCAGAAGCAGGTTCAATGCCGTATACCAGCAAACGGCAGCCAGCCAGGCACGCAGTGGCCGGCGCCCCAGAGCCACCCACACTATAACAGCAGCAGTGGCCAGCTTATAGGCAAGCTGTGCGGGATACGGCAGTTCCGGTGCAAACAAAATCAGAGAGGACACGGCAGCCAGGGCTGAACCGGCTGTCATGCGCAGAAACCCACTCTGCAGCCCGGCCAACAGGCCGGCGGCAGCCAGTATGGCATAGGCAATCAGGAAGTTGGTCAGAAGCAGTACATCCAGATAAATGACCGTCTTCATCCTGCGGCACCGCCCTTTCCCCTTTTCGCTGATATACCAAGTGTATGACTCGGCGGACGAGAAAATGCGCAAAACACGCCAGGGCAAAAGCAAAGCGCCCTGTCAGGCGGTTGGGCCATGACAGGGCGCTTTGTTCTATATTAGGGTAATACGGGAGTGCTACGGGTGAAAGAATCAGTTCTTGTCGGGGTGATCTTCTTTCCACAGCTTATCTGCCGTGGGAGTCCACTGGTCCGCGTACGGCTTGCAGCGACGATACACATCGGAAGTGGATTCAGGCTTTTCCAGGTCGGTGCTGTGAGCGCCGCTGCGTTCGACCATGCCGGCCAGGAATTCCGGGTTCTCCAGCATCGGGCAGGGACGCAGATGGTTCTTATTGAACGGCTGACCCTTGTGATATTCCTTGAACAGCGGCTGCTGCAGGCATTCCAGCAGGGACTTTTCATGGATGTTGGCGCCGGAGTAATGAATGAAGACGCAGGGTTCCACATCACCGTTGGGGTTGATATGGGCATACTGACGGCCGCCAGCGATGCAGCCATCCACATACTCACCGTCGTTCTGGAAGTCGATGCAGAAGATCGGCTTGCCGCCGGTCAGGCCGCGGATCTCACGCACACGATGGTACATGTATTCGCGCTGTTCATGGTTGAGCATCAGGTCAACACTGGCGCCGGCGCCGATGGGCATGTAATGGAAGTACCAGTTGAAGCGGACGCCGTGGTCAATCAGCATATCCATGAATTCATCGCTGGTAACGGCCTTGTAGTTGGCGCTGGTGTAGCAGATCGAGGTGCCGAACAGCAGGCCGTGCTGTTTCATCAGGTCCATGGCATGCATGACCTTCTTGAACACGCCCTCGCCGCGGCGGTCATCGGTGGCATCCTCAATGCCTTCCACAGACAGGAAGAACGCCATGTTGCCGACCTTCTTGACGGCTTCGCAGAAGTCATCATCAATCAGCGTACCGTTGGTGAACAGATGGAACACGGAGGTCTGATGCTTTTCGGCCAGCTTCAGGATATCATCCTTGCGGCACATCGGCTCGCCGCCGGTCATCATGTACCAGTGGATACCCAGCTCTTCGCCCTCGGTTACGATGCGGTCCATGTCATCGTAGCTCAGGTTCAGGCGGTTGCCGTATTCTGCAGCCCAGCAGCCCTTGCAGTGCAGGTTGCAGGCGGAAGTGGGGTCAAACAGCAGAATCCAGGGCATGTTGCAGTCATACTTCTTACGAAGCTCGCAAACCTGGTTGTAACCGCTGAGCATGCCTTCAAACACGAGGTTCAGCACGTTCATCTTCAGGACATTGGGGTCAATTTCATTGATGGCCCGGTAAGCAAACTGCATCCACTTGCCGTTGGGGTCCTGGACGAGCTTGCGCGCTGCGTCAAAGGCACTGGCAGGGTAACGGTCTTTCAGCAGGGGCTCGCCCAGGTCAATCAGTTTCAGGGCATTTTCAGCCATCTTGTCGGTGCCTTTCCCACGCACCGCATGGATGGTTGCATCAATGGCAGCACTGAACGCCGCGCGCTGTGCTGCGTGTACAATCTTATTGGTCGGCATAACCATCTCTCCTTTTCAGAAAAAGCGATGGTGTGCTGTTGCCCGCGGCAACGACACACCCTCCATTTCTACGCCTATTTTAGCGCGCAGGGCAATTCAATGTATATGGTCAAAACGGGAGATTTGTTCAAAAAACGACCGTTTTCGCCCCTCAGTTTTGGCAGGGTAAACCTTGGCAACCCTCTTTTTTTTTTTCAAAAATATGGTATAATATATACAATTATTTTTCATTGTATCCGCCTCTTTGTCCCCCCCTCGGAAGGAGAACCCTGCCATGCCCAAGACCAGCCAAACCAAGCTTCTGCTGGCGCAAAGCCTGCAGCAACTGATGTTGACTATGCCGCTGGAGAAAATCTCGGTAAACGATATTGTTGAGAAGGCCGGTGTCGGCAGAAATACCTTTTATTATCATTTTGCCGATAAATATGATCTTGTGACATGGTACTTCCAGACGGGTGTGACACCGTTCCTGTTCGAGCATACACAGTATGGAAGCTGGCAATCCATCCTGATCGGACTGGAAGAGTATTTCCGTCAGAACAAGGTGTTCTATGAGAACGCTTTGTCCTACAATGGGCAGAACAGTCTTTCTGAATACATATACGATTTTATGCAGAAATATTACCATCAGCGCCTGAGCGAATGCCGGCCCAATATGCGCACGGATGAACTGGAATTTTTATCGCAGTTTCTGGCCGGCGCTGCCATGGGCGTGCTGATGCCGTGGGTGCGCGGCGGAATGGAAAAGGAGCTTTCGCAGGAAACGCGGTATCTGCTGGCCCTGCACGACGACAATCCGCTGCACGAATTGCTGGATGGCAGTACGGCATCGGAACAAAGAAAAGCACAATAAAAAACACTCCCGCAGCCGGACAGGATCGCCTGTCGGTGCTGCGGGAGTGTTTGTTTTATAAGAAAAGTTACCTGGAAAACGGGAAAGGTAAATCGGCATCGATGGGGGCCCCCACCACAGCCTGGTCGGAAACGCTCTTATTGATGATGTGCAAGTCGCCGTCCCAGTCAAACACCAGCAAGGGGGTAGCCGATTCTGTTCGGCTGTGCACCACACACCGGCGTAGTTGCTGTGCGGTCTGCGTTTTCATGCCCGGCATACGGGCGTACAGGCAGAATGGCGCCCAGCGGGACATTTCCTGCAGCCATTCAGGGTTTATGGCCACTGCCACGTCCTCCTCCTTGAGCAGAACGGCAAAACCGAACAGCATCTTGCGTTCGCGCAATGCCTGTGCGGCCTCGATGGTTTCCGGTTCCAGAACAGGAGCAAGCAGCAAAAGCCAGATACTGAGATTGCGGCAGCCGTCAAAGCTTTCCACAGGAATGGAAAGAATCAGTGCCGGTGAAACCACCAGCAGGAAAGCAGCAAAAGGATGACGCCGGGTCAGGGCAATGGCGCTTTGCAGCGCAGTAACATCCTGTGCGTAAAGGACCCACACATACTTTCCGGCTTCTTCTGCATCACTGACAGCCTTTTCCAGTTGGAGCGAAGCACAGTTTGCTGTATTGAGCCAGGCAGCGGGGCGACCGGTGCTTTCGATTTCCTCTTTCATGTGGGCCGCACCGTACACGATGCCGCCCAAACCGAAATTGACGCCGAATGCGCACAATTGTTCATTGTCGACACGGTCCAAAAGACAGCGTATCAGCGTATAATACAGACTGTCTGCCTGCTGAAGCACCTGCTGTGCCTGGACGAAAAAGCTGCTGTATTTTGTTTTTTGTGCCAGGGCCTGGCAAAGGTCTACATAGTTGCGAAGCTGGCGGAATTCATCCCGGCGCAGATCGTTTACGGCACGGCGTGCCAGGGTCAAAGCAAATCCGCGTGATCGAATATAATCATCCTGCATGTCTGAGGCCATCCTTTCTTTATGCCATGCATGCAATATTCCCCGCTGCGGTGCGGGTCTACATTATTTCAGTTCCACAACGGTCACACCGCTGCCGCCTTCTCCATAGCCTCCCAGACGGAAACTCTTGACCTGACGGTGGGTGCGCAGATGTTTTTGAATACCGGCACGGAGCGCACCGGTACCGAGCCCATGGATGATATAGACCGTGTGCTGACCGCGCATAACGGCGCCATCCAGAAAACGGTCCACTTCACCGATGGCCTCTTCCACTGTATACCCAAGCAGATTCAGTTCCAGGCTTGCCTTGCGGTCGTGGTCCAGCTGCACACGGGTGTGAGTGCGGGGTGTCTGCGGCTGGCGGGATTTTTTCTGCATCTTATCGGGGGCTTTCAGGCCGGACAGCGGTACCTTGGTTTTCAGAATACCGGCGCGGACCTCCACCAGGCCATCTCGGTCCGGGCGGGCCATGACCACAGCGGTCTGGTTCAGATCGGCGATCACAACTTCCTGTCCGACCTTGACTTCCTTCAGCGGGACATATTCAGCCACCGGTTTGCGGGATTTAGCGTCTGCCAGAAGATTTTCGGTGTCCTTGCGGGCAATCTCCCGGGCACGGACTGCTCTCTGGGCGGCGCTGGCCTTCTCATCTTTCTGCAGGCGGCGCAGCTCATCGGTCAGGGCGTACGCATCGTTCTGAACTTTCTGGATCATATCCCGCGCCTGTTTGCGGGCATTTTCCAGCTCTTCCTCCCCGCGCTGAATAAGGGCATCCCGCTCCTTTTTGGCGCTTTCCAGGGCATTTTCTGCCTGATGCTTGGCCTCTTCGGCCTCGTCTTCTGCCTTTTTCAGGCGCAGTTTCATATCGTCCAGCTGGGCCAGAACACTGTCCAGCCGCTTATCGTCGTTGGACATATGCGCACGGGCAGCATCAATGACATCCTCCGGAATGCCCAGTTTGGCACTGATGAGGAAGGCGTTGGATTTGCCCGGCACGCCCACGCTGAGCCTGTAAGTGGGCATCAGACTTTCGACATTGAATTCACAGCTGGCATTGACCACACCCGGGGTTTCCAGCGCGTAGACTTTCAGTTCGGCATAGTGGGTGGTTGCCATCAGCAGCGTACCGGCGCGGCGCAGCTTTTCCAGAATGCTGACTGCCAGCGCAGCGCCTTCGGCGGGGTCTGTACCGGCCCCAAGCTCGTCCAGCAGGGTCAGCGTATCCGGTCCGGCCAGCTGCAAAATTTCGGTGATGCGCTTCATATGGCCGGAGAAGGTAGAAAGGCTCTGTTCAATGCTTTGCTCGTCACCGATATCCACCAGATATTCCTGCATGCAGCAGACGGAGCTGCTCTCATGGGCCGGAATCAGAAAACCGTACTGGGCCATGGCATTGAGCAGGCCGGCGGTCTTCAGGCTGACAGTTTTGCCGCCGGTGTTGGGACCGGTGATGACCAGGGTATCGTATTCATCCCCCAGGGCAATATCGATGGGGACAACTTTCTTTTTATCGATCAGTGGGTGACGGGCCTTTTTCAGCGAGAAGCGGCAGGTGTCGCTGACCTGGGGCATGAAAGCATTCTGCTCCACGGCCAGACGTGCTTTGGCCAGCAGCAGGTCGATGGAAAGCATGGCGTCATAACTGTACGAAAACTGCGGTTCCAGGGAGCCGACCTGGGCGGAAAAGGCGGAAAGAATCCGGGTGATCTCTTCCTGCTCCTGGGCATGCAGCTGCATGATCTTGGCGTTGGCTTCCACAACGGCGGTGGGCTCCACAAACACAGTGGCACCGGTGGAGGAAACGTCGTGAATGACGCCGCCCACTTCGCCGCGGTATTCGGCGCGAACAGGCACCACATAGCGCCCGTTGCGCAGCGTGACCACCGCATCCTGCAGGAATTTGTTGGTGGTAGAATTCTTGATGATGGAATCCAGCTTGGTACGGATGGAATCCTCGGTGGCGCGGATCTTGCGGCGCAAGTCACGCAGGGCGATACTGGCTGTGTCGGCAATTTCCTCCGGGGAAAGAATGCTGTCGGTGATCTGCTTTTCCAGCTGCGGCTGGGGAGCCAGCGCAAAGAAGAGGTCATCAGTGGGCATCGGGTCATGCTCAGTCATGCCGTACCATTGGCTCAGCCCCTGAAAGTTGCGCAGAGTGGCGGCGATTTCCAGCAGTTCTCCCATCGAGAGGATACCGCCTTTGACGGCATGGGCGGCAATCCGCTTTGCACCGCTGACGGCGCCGAAACGGGGACTGCCGTTTTTGATGAGCAGGCTGTTGATGGCGTTAGTCTTGGTCAGCTCATAACGCTCTTCTTCGGGGGTCATAAACGGCTGGATGTTTCGCATCTGCTCCTTGGTTTCCTGGCAGGCGCACAGGTCCACGGCGCGGGCAATGATTTTATCCAGCTCCAGAGTGGTCTTATACGAAAAGTCCATGGGTGAGGGTTCTACTCCTTGCTCTTGGTCATTCCAAAACGGTTTTTAAAAAATCCAGGCTTTTCAGGCCGTGGTCCAGATTGGCCAGAAGATATTTTTCACACACGGTGCCCAGACGCTTGGTACTGGTTTCCGTCAGGGTGAAATTGAAAAGTTTGGCATCCTCGGCCAGGCAGATATGACGCAGCGCGTACAGGGCGCCTGCATCCAGATTCGGGGTCCGGTTCGCTTTGGCGGCACATTCGGCACACAGCAAACCGCCGCCGACGGTATCCAGGTAAAAATCCATACCATCGTACCGGCCGCAGGCGTCACAGGCCAAAATACGCGGCATGTAGCCGGCCAGGCACATGGCGCGCATCTCGTAAATGGCTTTCAGCTGCCGCAGCGGGCGTTTGGCCTCGCTGATCATGTACAGCGTGTTAAGCGTCAGACGCAGAAGCTGTTCGGCTTCCGGTGGTTCCGGTGCCAGAACGATGGCTACCTCGGCCAGATAAACAGCCAGCGCTGTACCTTCCACCGAACGGCCGAGGCCATGAAACACCTTTTTGACGGCGGCGGTGTCGATGAAGTTGCTGCTGCGGCCGATGGTGATGGTGAATTCCGAATAGCAAAACAGGCCGCAGGCACTGAACAGCTTGTTTTTCAGCCGCAGACTACCTTTTGCGGAGGCGGAGATAACACCGCGGTCAGGTGTCAGAAGGGTCAGGATCTGATCTGCCTCGCCCACTTTGACCTGGCGAAGAACCAGGCCGGTCGTTGCGATCTGCATCGGACTCCCCTTTCCCGCCCGGCGCGCGGGATTGCCGGGTCTTGTAGCTCAAATAATCATAAATACTGCCCGTCTGGGCAAACACAGCCCATTCATGGGTGGCATAATCGGACGGGTCCTGCTGCATAAACCGGCACCTCTTTTCCTTGAATTGAATGTACCATCCATTGTACGGTACCTTATACGGAAAAGTTGTCCAACCGGGTCAATGCGGAGCAGGAATTTTTATATGTTCCGGGGCAAAGCAATTTGTCACGAAGGGCAAGAAATTTGTCATGTTCGAGAGAGGTTGAGGAGAAAAAGAAGGCCCATGGAAATGCTCGTGAGATGAGCGAGTATTATGTAGACCTGGTGTTTTTGCACCTTGCTGCCGGGAGGCGGTGGGTCTTCCGGGAGATGTGTTGGAGAAAATGCCAGGATAGTTGTTGTTCTTTGCGGGCCTTCTCGCAGAGTTTATTTATCGAACAATCGAGAATTTATTTGACTGTTCCGATGTTCGTCTCGCTCTGCCCGGCGGGTGCTGCGAGCTGGGTATCGGAATACTAAGAGAATTTTGTTCCCTTCCCCTTTCGCACAACAAAAAAAGAGCAGCGCGAGGGTTTCCTCAACGCTACTCTCTATATGTACTCTTTATGACAAATTAGTTGGCCTTTTATGACAATCTATTTTGCCCCTTAACATATAGCGGTATGTTGATTTCCTCGTAGCCATTATACCACATTTGTCAATTAAGAAGCTAGTCTGTTGCTTGCTCTAAAACAAATTATCTCAAAGACAGGGTCATCAGTTTACAGCCGGCTTCAGCCATCCCCATAGGTTACGGTTTGGCAAAGCCCAGGTCATCCAGAAGTCGCTCGCTGTCACGCCAGCCTTCCCGGACTTTCACCCAGCACTGCAGATTGATATGGGTGCCAAGCAGCTCCTCGCAGTCGGTGCGGGCAGCACTGGCGATTTTTTTCAGCATCTGACCGCCTTTTCCGATGATCATCCCCTTGTGGCTTTTGCGCTCACAGCAGATTTCCACCGAAATGTCGATCAGGTCCTTATCGGGGCGCTCCTTGAAGCTTTCCACCGTGACGGCCACGCCATGGGGCACTTCGTCCCGCATAAACAGCAGCAGTTTTTCCCGGATCAGTTCCGCGACCAGTTCCTTTTCGGGCATATCGGTGAAAGCGTCGTCGTCAAAGTAATGGGGGCCCGGGGTGGCATATTGTTTCAGCGTTTCCAGCAGTTCTTCGCAGCCGGTGCCATCCTTGGCGGAAATCGTCCACACGGAGTCAAAGACCCCCATGGACTGAATCTGCTGCTTGCGGGCTTCCAGTTCTTCAAAGCCGCGCAGAAGGTCCACCTTGTTGATTACGGCAATGGCGGGGCCCGATTTGCGCAAGGCCTCAATCATGGTGGTTTCGGATTCAGTCAGCTCTCCGGAGGGTTCAAACAGCATCATGGTGACGTCCACATCCTTGACGCTGGCGGCAGCTGTCTGGGTCATGCGGGCGTCCAGCTTGTTGCGCGGGGTGTGAATGCCCGGCGTGTCCATCAGAACATACTGCACGGGCCCTTTGGTAATCACACCGGTGATGCGGCTGCGGGTGGTCTGGGGCTTTTTGGTCACGATGGCGACCTTTTCCCCTACCAGCGTGTTGGTCAGGCTGGACTTGCCCACATTGGGACGGCCGACCAAAGCCACAAAAACGCTGCTGGTCTGCGGTTGTTCATGCTTGTTCTGAGTTCTGGGCATGTTGGGTATTCCCTTTCTCTTTTGTATTGCCATAGCGGAATGTAAACAGATAGGCGGCGACCAGAGAGGCAATCCACAGCAGGATGGTCAGCGGACTGGTGGTCACACCGCGCCAGATTGCTTTGAGTGCATGTTCGTTGGCAAACAGACAGACACCGACGCACAGAGCACCGATCGCCGTGATCAGCACGCCGCCGGCGGCCATATCCTTGGCGGCACCGGCGCTCCACCAGTGTTCGGTATCAGGCTTGTCCACCGCACGTTCAATGGCGGAATTCATCAATTCCATGGCCATCACCGCGAAGACGCACAAGGCCAGCAGCGCGTATCCGACAGCATCCAGACCGGCCAGAAAGGCGGCCGCATACGCATACACGGCCGCACACAGGTGAAAGCGGAAATTGCGCTCTTCCTGAATGGCGGCACGGATGCCGTTGAGCGCGTACACAAAGCCGCGCCCAAAGCGCGCGAGGTCAGATTGTATTTTCATTCGTACAGGATCTCATCGTTGGTGTAAGAAACGGTACGGGGCAGGCCGAGCTGAAGCAGAACGGCCTCCTCTTTTTCCCGCATGCGAACAGCTTCCAAACCGCTGGTTTCGTGGTCGTAGCCAAGCAGGTGAAGCATGGAATGTACGGTCAGGTAAGCGACTTCCCGCTGCAAAGAATGGCCGTACAGTTCGGCCTGTTCCATAGCACGCTGCATGGAAATGACGATATCGCCCAAAATCTTGCAGCCGTTGTCTTCGTCAATATCATAGTTGCCGTTTTCGCCCATGGGAAAGCTCAACACATCGGTGGCGCTGTCCTTGTTGCGATACTGCTTGTTCAGCTCATGGATGCGGTCATTATCCACGAAGGTGACACTGATCTCGGCAGGGCCGTCAAACTTTTCATAATTTAATACCGCGTTGCAGCTGCGGCGAATCAGAATCCGCAGCCCAGACGGAACTTTGACGGCGTTTTGCTCGTTGCTGATCAGCACTTTGTTTGCCATAAGAGGTTCCTCCTTATGTGATTTGTTCTATGGGTAATAAGATCTATACCATTTATCAGCGGCGGGGTGCTGCCGCTGCTTTTTCATAGGCTTTGACAATCTGCTGCACAAGGCGGTGCCGCACAACGTCCTTATCCGTGAGGCGGACCTGTGCAATGCCGTCAATGTCGCGCAATACTTTCAGCGCATCCACCAGACCGCTCTTGGTCTTGTCCGGCAGGTCAATCTGGGTAACGTCACCCGTGACAACAACTTTGCTGTTGTTGCCCATACGGGTCAGGAACATTTTCATCTGTTCCGGCGTGGTGTTCTGGGCTTCGTCCAGGATGATAAAAGCGTCATCCAAAGTGCGCCCGCGCATATAGGCAAGGGGCGCCACCTCGATGGCTTGCTTTTCCACCAGACGCTGGAAGGTTTCGGCACCGAGCAGATCGAACAGACCGTCATACAGCGGCCGCAGATACGGGTCTACCTTATTCTGCAAATCACCGGGCAGAAAGCCCAGCTTCTCCCCCGCTTCCACAGCCGGACGGGTCAGGATGATACGGCTGACTTCTTTGGCCTTGAAAGATTTGACCGCCATGGCAACAGCCAGGTAGGTCTTGCCGGTACCGGCGGGCCCCACACCGAAGGTGATGGCGTGGCTGCGAATCGCCGCCAGGTATTCCTTTTGCCCGAGGGTCTTGGGATGGATAGGCCTGCCTTTTGCGGTTACTGCCACAAAATCGTCGGTCAGTTCCCGCAGGCGCTTCTCCTCCCCGGCCTGCGCCAGGCTAATGCAATACCGCACCGTCTGCTCATCCAGCGGCGTATGGTTCTCCATCAGAGTAACCATCCCTTGAATGGCATGCACGGCCGCATTGACGCCGTCCTGCTCACCGGTGAATTTCAAAGAAGAGCCACGGCATACCGCTGTGACGTGAAATTCATGTTCCAGCATGCGGAGATTCTGGTCACAATTGCCAAAAACTGCCGCCGCCAATTCGATGCTGTCCAATTCGACTGATCGTTCTGCCAAATACACTACCTCCAGAGTACATCATGCTACTTTGCATTATATCACAATTTCGTTGAAAAGAAACTATGAATGTTATACAAATTTTTTGTCGGTTTGTGTGCAGGCAAGGTTCAGGATGCGCTTTGTGTACTTTCCAATGGTCTTACAGGACCAGGAGAGGCCATCTCGGCACAGAAGGTATAAACGGCAGTGCAGGTCACAGAGGTCCCGCCTGTTTTTTCAAAGGATACTTCCTCCGATTCCAGGTCTGCATCCGGGAAATCCTGCAAAAGCTGCCGCCGGCAGGCTCTGGCCGCCAATGCCTGGGCGGTTTCTTCTGTGTAGGTGATGGGCTGCCGCGATTTCAGCCAGTAGGTATCCCGGCGCAGAATGGCCGGCAGTGCGATACGGCCCACTTGCAGCGGAATCCATTCCACTGTATGCAGAGCCTCGGCGGGAAGAGCGGTTTCTACCCCTGTCCAGGTATATCCCAGCACCTGCCAGGATTCTGTGAGCTGTTTGCTGCCGGTCAATGCCGTAACCTCCGTTTGCAGTGGCTGTTCACAGGTATAGGTCTTGCATATGCGGCCGCGGATGCTTCCGGCGGCACTTTGCACCACCGGCTGACCATTTCGGTCTGCTTTTTGCCCGTTGGCCAGAAGTTGCCCTTCGGCCACATATTGCCCTGCGGAAACCGCGGGAAAACCGCCCTCCAATTTAATAGACAGGACCTGCCCGCCGGCTTTGGCATACAGTGCCTGCGGTTCCAGGGGCTGGCGGACGGTCTGCATTTCCCGTTCGTTTTCTTCCACAAACAGACATCCGGCGGTAAAGTTCAGGCTCAGCCATCCGGTGTCCTGCATTTTCATTTCGATGGTTTCCTGTGCAGTCCGAAGCTGTGCTTCGGAAATGCGGCTGCCCTCCATGATGCCGTATTCGGAGAGAATCGTGCGATAGCTGTTTTGCTTGGCAAGGCTCATCTCCCCGAAATCTATGCTCCAGACAAAACCGTTCAGATACCACTGCAGCAGAAAAAATAGAAGCAATCCAATCGGAAGGCCGGGTCTGTGCAGCAGATGTTCCAACAAAAATCCTGGGCCATATCGTTTGCGGATGTGAAGTTCTGTATGCGTGGCACCGGCTGCCTTTTGCAGCCGTGGAATATCGCGCCCGCACACATACACGGTATATCCGGTTTTGGTGCAGGAAATCTTTGAAAGATGTACCCCGTTCCGGGCAGCCTGACTTAAAAAGGTGCCGGCATGGTTCCCGCATACTTCGTATAGGACATGGTCTGTCCACAGAACGGATGGCTTTCCGGTCATAGTCCTGCCTCCCATTTGGATTCGAATTCGATACGGCCAACTTTGCCGGAACTGACCAGCCGCCGCCCGGAAAAAGATTCTATCCGCAGCCCTTCCCCATACAATGTAACGATGGTGTCCCCCACATCCAGGCAAATCTTTTCCGGCGCAAAATCCAATACCCGGCGGCAGCCGTCGGTGGCGATATGCCCGCCCTGCAGAACCAGGTCCGGCAGGTGATAAAAGCTTGTCGGCGGCGGACGGAACCAGCGCCCGGGTTCGGTGCGAGATGGTTTCTGCCGCTTATGGGGCCGGCGATATCGTTTCATGGCAGATGCCCCCTTCCGCGTTCATTTGGCGTCATCCCAAATATATAGCAAAGGAGTTCCGGTTATGTGTTCCAATTCTCGGGTACGATGGCTTGTGCTGACAATTTCTTTCCTTCTGCTCGGGATGCTGCTTGCCAATCCGGCAGCAACGGCGGAGGGCTTTGAACAGGGGCTGATGCTCTGTACGCATACGTTGCTTCCGGCCTTGTTTCCCTTTTTTGTGGTGTGCGGTTTTGTGACAGTGAACAGCAGCCAAAAAAGTGGGTTTGTTACCGCTTTGCTGCTGTCCTGGCTGGGCGGATATGCGGTATGCGCAGGGCTGGTGCGGAATCTTGCCGCCCAGAAGAAGCTTTCACCGCGCCGCGCTCAGTTGCTTTTGCTGTTGGGATGCTGTTCGGGGCCGGGATTTGTGATCGGAAGCGTAGGAGGACAGCTGCTTGGCTCGGTGAGAGTCGGATGTGTGCTGTATGGGGCGCAGCTGGCTGCCAATCTGGCTGCTGTCATGCTCTTGTGGCCGTTGAGCAGGCGTGCTCCTGTGCAGCTGCGGGAGCCCGCGGAAACCGGTTCTTCCGATACCCGGACACAGGCGTCTACCGGCATGATAGGCAACGCCGTCGACAGTTGCTTATATGTGTGTGGAACCGTAATTTTTTTCCGCATTGTGCAGACGGTTCTGCTGCGGACGGTGCCTGTACCGGAGCAATTCGTGCCCTGGATTTCTGCAGGTCTGGAAATCAGCTCGGGCTGTGCGGACTTTGCGCAGCTGGGCGGGCAGGATGCTTTGCGGGGGCTTTGCCTTTGCCTGAGCGTGCTGGGGCTGTCTGTCTTTTTGCAGGTCTGTTCTCTTGTGGGGACGGCGGACTTTCTTGGAATGCTGGTGCTTGAGCGGGCATTGCATATTCCGCTGATGCAGGTCATCGTCTATACGGCAATGCGTTTTTTGCCCGGAGAAAGTACCGTGTTTTACAGCATGGCACCGCGTGTTCTGGTCATGAACAGAATGGCGCCGGATGCAGCTTTCGCCGTGTTTCTATTCTTTTGTGCCGTTCTTTACAAAGTTCACAAAAAAATTTATAATAAAATTGCTTGTGGGTAATAAATGCGGACGGGAGGTGTCATCCTATGTTCAAAAAGCCGATGTATGGCAGCAAAATTGCACCGGCATGTGCGTATTGTCTGCATGGAAGCCCTGCAGCAGACAATCGGATGGTCCTCTGCAAGCAGCGCGGGGTCGTTTCGCCCTACTACTCTTGCCGGAAGTTTGTGTATGACCCTCTGATGCGCACACCCCGTCGGCAGGAATTGCCCCATCTTGACCCGAAAGATTTCAGCCTGGATTAGAAAGAGAAAAAGAGGTTCCCATGCCAAACAAAGCCAAAAAGCAGGATTTTCGTACCACTTTGCGTGATGCCTGGTATCACAAACGCGGCGTCATGTTTGTATATATTTTCTTGCGTTTGTCGGTGATTTTGGTGTTGGTGGCCCAGCTCTTCAACCGCAATTTTGAAAACGTTTTCCTGTGCGTGCTGGTTCTGTTTCTGTTTTCTATGCCGACCATGCTGGAAAAGCGGCTTTCGATTGAACTTCCCGATACCCTTGAAGTGATCATTCTTCTGTTTATCTATGCCGCCGAGATCATGGGTGAAATCGGTGCTTATTATATCAAGCATCCTTATTGGGATACGGTGCTGCATACTCTGAACGGGTTTCTGTGCGCCGCGATCGGCTTTTCCCTGCTGGACCTGTTGAACCGGCAGAAGAAAGTGACGTTTCAGTTGTCGCCCCTGTACCTTGCGGTAGTGGCGGTGTGCTTTTCCATGACAGTGGGGGTCGTGTGGGAATTCTTTGAATGTACCATGGATCAGCTGTTCTTTCTGGATATGCAGAAGGACATTGTCATTCACCAGATCGGTACCGTCAAGTTGGACCCCAACGGCGGAAATACACCGGTACACCTGAAGAACATTGTGGATGTTATCATCGTACAGGCAGACGGTACGCAGACAGCGCTCGGCCTTGGCGGATATCTGGATATCGGTTTGCTGGATACTATGATGGACCTGTTCGTGAACTTTATCGGTGCAATCGTATTTTCGGTGATCGGGTATTTCTATGTTCGGAGCCGCGGCAAAAGCCGGTTTGCAAGCCGGTTTATTCCCGTGGTGGCGGAATCGGACGAAGAAGGCACTGATACCCAAAAAGACGCCCCCACAACCTGAATTCAATAGTCTTGTATAGATGCGCATGAAATTCTGCAAAGAAAAATGCGCATTTTTTATTTGCCCTCTTGACCGAACTGTAAAAACAAGGTATACTGTTTATATTGTGCTGGAATAGCTCAGTTGGTAGAGCAGCTGATTCGTAATCAGCAGGTCGCGTGTTCAAGTCACGTTTCCAGCTCCAACATTTGCGCCCTGCAACGTTCTTTTTTGGAATGCTGCGGGGCGTTTTTTGTTTGCTGGATCGGATTTGACTACTTTTTGACTACTTTTGTGACTATTTTAAAATAAAAAATCCCCCGACCAGCCGGTAGAATGAACCGGACAGTCGGGGGGGGCTCCTCATTTATTTCATTTCGTTGTCAGTAACCTGATCAACTGCCTTTTTTCCGGCCGCTAGCAGCCTGGTCAGCCAGGTGGGAACATTGGCACCCATATCAGTGGCGTTCTCGGCGATGCTGCCCAGCTCGGTGAAGATATACCAGGCCAGCACCATGGGCAGGACAAGCGTACTGTAATCAATGGCAAGGCCGGGCAGATGCTCCACCGCCATGGCCAGCACGCAGTCGGCCAGGGTGGCCACAATGACCACCAGGATCATACCGGCCTTATGCCAGATGCCGGCTCTTGCCACGGCGCTGGACCACTCCCCTTTCGCCGCAGCCGCCGCGCTGCCGCTGACCCAGTCGATGACCATACAGGCCACCCAGGCCACGATCAGCCAACCCAGCCACCCAAAGGCCGCGGTGAAGCCGCCGCACAGGGCCACGATGGCCGTCTTGATGGCCAGAAAAATATTGTTGGTGTTCTCCATTTGGTTCTCCCTTCTTTATGCCGCCTGGTCTTCCTCATCCGCCCAGGCCGACTTATACAGCCCCAGCTTGTCCAGCTGGCGGGCCTTGCACACGGCCAGGATGGCATCCGCATCCCCCTGAGTGACCGGCCCGATGGTGATGGTCTGCAGGGTGTGTTTGTCGTTGCTCCAATGGGAAACATACAGCCCCAGGTCATCCAGTTCCCGGGCTTTGCACACGGCCAGAATGGCGTCGGCATCGCCCTGGGGGACGGGTCCGATGGTGATGGTCTGCAGGCGGGCCGGAGCATAGGCGGGGGCTTCGGGTTCCGCCGGCATCACGGCTGCGTGTTCACCGGGGCGGTAAGTATAGACGCTGCTGTTGGCGGTGGTGAAGTCATCATCCAGCCACACCAGCGGGTTGCGGCGGCTGCCAGCCAGGATCACTTCAAAGTGCAGGTGGGCACCGTTCACGTTGCCGGTCTGGCCAGTATAGCCGATGAGCTGGCCTGCCTTGACCTGCTGGCCGTTGGCCACGCACAGGCGGGACAGGTGGGCGTAGCGGGTCTGCAAGGTCTGGCCGCAGTAGTCGGCGTGGCGGATGCGGGTCATGGTGCCGTAGCTCTGCATGCCGGTCTTGGTGTGGCCGTCCCAGGTCTGGGTCTGGTCCACCGTGCCGTCCTCGTCGGCATACACCGGCTTGACGATACTGCCGCCCTGGTTGGTGCGCAGGTCAATGGCCTGGTGCAGGCTGCCGTCGCTGTAATAATAGCCGGCCGTGAGCACATGCAGTGCCAGCGGCCAGAGCAAAATCACTTCTCCGGTTTTCAGTCGCATGTATTTTTTCCTCCTCAGCACTGGATGATATTGAACTTGAAATTTCGCCACTGGCCCGTGTGCTGGTTCTTCCATGTGGCGCTGTACTGGCTCATGTAGGCGGTGCAGCTCTCGGTGGCGTTGCTGCTGCCGAACACCGGGTGGGTGAAGGTGAACTGTGCCTTGCCTGCAAACAATCCCTGCAGATAGGCCAGGTCCTCATCGGAGAGGTGGGCGTAGGAAAAGCTCCAGGTGCCCACCTTTTCCCGCACCAGAATCCGGTGCATGACGCCACTCTCATCCCGTCCGGAATCACTGGCATCCAGGTCCGAAAAACTGAACTCCGGTTCGGCGTCCGGCACCAGCATAGGAACACCGTCCACCTGATAAAAGTCCACTTTTGTCCGCATGATCAGTATCCTCCCGTAATAATGGCCTGCCGCGTCTGATAGCGCTGCACGGCCCGGCCGATAGCCTCATCTCCGATATGGATACCGTACACCGCTTCCAGGATCTGACGCAGGGTAGCCACCACCTGTTCCAGGGCAGCCAGTTCCCCGTCCTGCATATCCTGCATGACCGCGGCCACCGCTTTCTGGATGGTGGCCAGGGGCGCTTCCACATTGGTGCCGCTGCTCTGGTCGCCCAGTACGGCCAGGAACTCCCGGTTGGGCGGGATGACGGCGCCCTGGGCCAGATACGGAATCTGCGGAGCGGTGATGGTGGAAAGCTGAAAGCCGAATGTGGACCCGCCAATACCAGGCACCCAGTCCGGCACATCGAAGGACAGTGACCCGACCGCACGGATCACAGAATTCAAGGCATTCACGATGGCCTGAATCATGTCGTTTACAAATCCGATGATACCGTTGACGTAGCTTTTGATCCCATTCTGGATGCGCTCCCAGACAGCCAGAGCGGTATCTGCAATGGCGTTCCAGGCGGCATCCCAGTCCCCTTTGAACACCGCAGTCAGAAAATCGGCCAGTCCACGCAAAAGGACCAGGGCCGCGTCGATAACATCCGCTACCAGCCCCATGGCCGTTTCAACAGCTCCGGACACTGCATTGAACACATCGGCAAACGTCGGACCAAAGGTGGAAATCAACCAGTTGATCAGCGGGGCCAGAACACTGTTCCAGAAAGACAGCAGCATATTCTGCACGCTGCCAATCAGCAAAAGAAGGTCATCCCACAAAGGCTTTGCATGTTGATTCCAGAATTCATCCAGCAGCGTAATCACATTGGACAGGATGGGCTCCACCACTGTGTAATACAGATTGCTGAAAATCGATTCCAGGTTTTGAAATGCAAGAACCAGTCCGTCCATAATAGGCTGGCCATAGGTAGCCCATGCGTTGGAAATTCCGTTCATCATGTCTTGCCAGACAGTCAGAAGCACCTCCAGTGCTGGCCGGACCAAGTTGTTAATGGCATCTGTGAGGATACCGCACATCCACACAAAGGTATCAGCCAGAATTCGAATGGCTGCCGACACAGTCCCGCCCACAATGGGGGCAAATGCCTGGGAAAAAGAATTGATCACACCGGGAACAAAAGTACCTGCCAGATATCCCAGCAGAGGTGTTATGGTGTCTGAAATCTACGAAAGGATAAAGGAGCGCCGTCAAGAGCTCGGTCTGACTGTAGAAGAACTAGCCCAAAAAATGGGATATAAGGACAAGTCATCCATCAGCAAAATAGAAAACGGAAAAGCTGATATTCCCCAGTCAAAAGTGATTGCCTTTGCGCGTGCGCTCAACACAACAACCGCTTATTTGGTAGGCGTGGATGACCCTATCATTCCAAAAGGCTTTGAGCCTCTCCCAAAGACTGTTAAGTGTCCTTTGGTAGGAAACATTGCCTGTGGCAAACCTATTACTGCAGAGGAAAACATTGAAGATTATGTGGATGTTCCGGAAGACGCAAAATGCGACTTCTGCCTGCGCTGCAAGGGCGACAGTATGATTGATGCCGGCATCCACGATGGGGATATCGTATATATCCATATTCAGCCACAAGTAGAAAATGGACAAATCGCAGCCGTTCGAATTGACGGAGAAGCCACCTTGAAACGTGTGTTCTGGAATGCCGAAACAAAGACCCTGCAACTTTTGGCAGAGAACCGCGACTATCCGCCCATGGTGTTTACCGGACCTATTTTGGACACTGTCCACATTGAAGGAAAGGCCGTAGGATTCACACACTGGTTTTGAAAGCACACATAACAAACCAAAGAGGAAAAGCTATGGGGCTCTTTGATATTTTCCGAAAAAAGCGCTTTACCGGAAAAAGAAAAATGGTGGATTCAAACGGTGTTATACCGCCTGAGCAAATGAAGCTGAAAGCGCAATCACTTCTAAATCAAGCTACTGCATCGGCAAATCTCGCCAATCAAACAAGCAGTCCAAAAATATTTTTTGAAGCTTATAATGATACAGTTCAAGCATTGCTTGAACTGCAGGAACTGGAACCCTATGTTCCATTCGCTGGCCGCCGCCCAAGCACAATTTTGGCAGAACTCCAAAGTCAGTCGCAGATAGACGCCTCTGTTTCAGCCATGGTAAAGCGTTGCCTTCAGCAAAACAGATGGACATCAAAACAGCAGGCCGAGGAAGAACTTGCCCCCTATTGGAAACGGATTCCAAACGCCGTCCGTGATGAAATCGCCAAACTTCCGGATTCCAGAACTTCCGCCGATTCTCCGACATTCAACCTGGAAGCCTATGAATCTGCCAACGCCCAACAGATCGAGGCGTTCAAGAATGCATTTGACCTGACCACGGCCGAAGGGATCCGCGCAATCACACTCCAGGCCGTGCAGCCATGGATCAAAAGTGCTCCCGGTGTTCCCTCTCACCCGGTCGAGATTCTCAGCAAGCAGGCATCCGCTTATCAAAAAGACCATTTGGAATTGGCCATCGAATGCCTGCGCAAAGCAAACGAGCTGCGCCCAGACTGCGGCATCGTATACTCCGAGGACAGCTACCTGCGCTTGGTTCGATATCTGTGCAAAGCGGAACGGTTTAAAGAAGCAGACCGTGAACAGCAGAAAATCCAGGCCATGTTCCATGGACCGACTGCCCCTTATTCCCATGAGGCACTTTCACATGCCGCCTTGGAGCGTTCGTTTGCCAGTGCCCGGGAACTCGATACCGATCTTGTGGAAATTTCCTGGATCAATGCATGCTGTGAAGTGTGCGGAAAGTATCGAGGCCGGATCTTCAGCATCTCCGGCCGGGACAAAAGGTTCCCGAAATTTCCCGCCGACTTTTGCCTCGACTGCGGTCTTAGCGTTTTCCCCATCATTGAAGGGGTCAGCGTTCCCATGTACAGCGACCCGGATCACTTTGTTGAAGAAGCCCAGAGGCCATTTATAGATACTCGTACACCGGATGAGATAAAAGCGTACGCTGAGCGGCAAAAGCGAACGCAACGCGAAGAGAAACGAAGAACAGAATATGTAGAACGGGAGAGAAAAAACCATGCGGACTACGCATGGATTCGTGAAAATCTGCCTGGTCTGGCTCCCAAGACATTATCCGGATATCGCCGGATGAAAACCATGAATACTGAGAACTTTCAAAAATTACAATCTCAGGCGCTTGAACTCGGGCACAAAATATAACCCGTCATATCTTCGGCTTGGATGACATCGCTCAAATAAGAGAGCGTTCTCCTCTCAGCACATGTGTATACTTTTATGGTACCGGAAATGGCCTGCCTAAAAAGTATACAGTTCTCACGATCAGGAAACCTATGGAAACCCCATCCGTCCGCGGTTTTAGAAGCATAATTCCTTCTCGCTGAGCAACCAGGTGTGGAATGTGGGTGTGCTCAGAAACAAGACAGAAAAACAAAAAACGCCCCGCCGGCGGCAACCGGTGAGGCGCGAATAGATCAGCTTGTCCCAAGGGAACAATACCGACCAGCATCTGTATTGTACCACCTTCGGGGCAGGCTTTGCAAGTCATACCCCGGAGGTGTTTTTTATGGCGAAACTGAAGAAGCGCAAAGACGGACGGTACCAACGGAAGGTCACGTTGTCAGACGGTCGGCAGAAGATCGTATATGGCAAGACCCTGGCCGAGCTGAATGCGGCTGAGGATTCTTTGCGCGCCCAGGATCAGGCCGGGCTGCAGGTCGGTGACCACACTCTGGTGGGCGAATGGGCCAAGATCTGGATACAAAGCTACAAGGCAGATCTCCGGGCCAGCACCGTGCGCATGTACCGCGGCGCCTACAACAAGCACATCATGCCGGAACTGGGAACCATGGAGCTGCAGGAAGTCCGCCCTATCCACGTTCAGCGCGTTATGATGCGCGTGTCCAACAAGTCGGTCAGTTTGCAGCACAAAGTTCTCCTGACTATGCGGCAGCTGTTTGAAACAGCACGCTTGAACAATCTCATCATGCGCAATCCAACAGACGGTATCAAGACCACACCGCATGCCAGACCGTCCCGCAAGGAATATCTGACTCCGGAAGAAGCCCGCGCACTGATACAGGCCATCCTGGAGCCCCGCGCCCGTGTTTTCTGCGCGCTTTGCCTGTACTGCGGGCTGAGAAAGGAAGAAGCCCTCGGCCTTAAATGGACCGATATAGGGCCCGCCAGCCTGGTCGTAGCGCGTGCCGTCACATTCCCAGACGGGAACCAGCCTGACCCCAGCATGGAGCTGAAGAGTAAAGCAGCCCACCGGGTGCTGCCGATTCCGGCCCCGTTGCGAAAAATTCTGGATGAAACGCCACACACAAGCGTATATGTTGTCCCCTCCCCTTCTGGCGGCGTGATGACCAGCACTTGCTTCGACCGTATGTGGCGACAGAACGTCAGGGCTATGATTGATTTTGAGGTCCGACCCCACATGCTGCGCCATACCTTTGCCACCACGCTGTACCATGCCGGGGTAGACCTCCGTACTGCCCAGAAGCTGATGGGCCACGCTTCCATCCAGATGACAGCCAACATTTACACTCATCTGGAAGCGGCCGACAACCTGCAGGTGGTGAGCTCCCTGAACCGGTATTTTGAAGAAATAAGCTGACGCTTTTTGTGACTACTTTTTGACTACCACGGCAGATATTTTTACAATTTCCCATTTTTACTATATATCGTTGTTCCGTTGCTTTTGGCGCCACAAAAGGCGCAAGAAACGCATTATATTGGCTTCGTAATCAGCAGGTCGCGTGTTCAAGTCACGTTTCCAGCTCCAACATTTGCGCCTAGGATCGTTGATTCTGGGCGCTTTTCTTTTTTATAAAACCGGGAAAATTTGAAGCAATGGCTTGAGAACTCCCCCTCTCCGCAGTACAATAAGCATAATCCAGACAGGAAGCGGGGGGTGCCCTTATATATGAACACGTTTGAAATAGGTGGCAAAACGGTTTCCGTTTTTCCGAGTGCAGAACCAGCAGCCCCAATCATTTATCTCAACACCTTCTCCGGTGAAGGACAAAAGGTGTGGGAAACAATACACACCATGGATTGCCTGCCCTTTAGTTTGGTGGCTGTCAGCAATCTGAACTGGAATCATGATATGGTTCCCTGGGATAGCCCTCCCGCTTTCAAAAACGGTGATCCCTGTACCGGAGGTGCAGACGACTATCTGCGCCTTTTGACAGAGAAAATGATACCCATGGCGGAAAAGAAACTCTCGGCACCCCCACAGTGGCGTGGGATCACCGGGTATTCCCTGGCCGGGCTGTTTGCGTTGTATGCTATATACCAAACAGATGTGTTCTCCCGAGCGGGCAGCATGTCCGGTTCTCTGTGGTTTCCCGGGATCAAAGAATATGTCGTTTCCCGTGAGCCGAAACGCTGGCCGGACCGCATCTATTTTTCGCTGGGAGATAAAGAGTGCAAGACCCGGAATCCGATGCTGAAAAACGTTCGGCAAAACACAGAGGATATTTATACCTTTTATAAAGCAAAAGGGATCACAACTTTGTTCCAGCTGAATCAGGGCAACCATTACAATCATGCAGTGGAGCGTACCGCTGCGGGCCTTTGCTGGCTGATTAACGGAACTACGGATTGAATGGTGTGCCGGCTGGTGCCAGCTGCCTGCGTGTTTTGGGACCTCAGAAGCTCAAAACCGGCGTTCCCTTTCTTAATTTGCCGAAAAAAGACGGCGGATGACTTCCCTGCCCGGGAGCATCCACCGTCTTTTTGTTTGTCTTTATGGTCTACTTATTCCGGTTTATCTGCTGCAATCATCTGCAGGAAGGTTGCTTCATCAATAACCGGGACTCCCAGGGATTGTGCCTTTGTCAGCTTGGAACCGGCAGCCTCTCCGGCTAGCACATAGGCGGTCTTTTTGGACACGGAAGAGCTGGCTTTGCCGCCGTTCTGCACGATCATAGCTTCTGCTTCCTGCCGGGAAAGCGTCGGCAAAGTGCCTGTTACGACCAGGGTCATTCCGGCCAGGGCTGTTCCCTTCTTCTGGCCGTGCCAGGTCATGTTGACCCCGGCCTCCCGCAAGCGGCGCAGCAGATCCTCCGTGCCGCTCTTGGCAAAGAATTCTGTCACGCTCTGGGCCATGATTCCGCCGATTCCTTCAATGGCGGCAATCTCCTCATTGGTGGCCTGACTCAAAGCATCCATTGTGCCGAACTGCTCGGCCAGCAAAGCCGCAGCCTTGTCGCCGATATTACGGATGCCAAGTCCAAAAACCAGCTTGTCCAGGTTGTTTTGCTTGGAATTTTCAATTGCTGCGAGCAAATTCGAAGCGCTCTTGTCTTTGAATTTATCCAGCGTCAGCAAATCCTCTTTCGTCAGTGTGTACAGATCTGCCACCGTATGCACAAGTCCGCGTGCGGTCAGCTGTTCTGCAACGGCTTCGCCCAGCCCGTCGATAGCCATAGCGTTGCGCGAGGCAAAATGAATCAGGTTGCGCAGGCTCTGCGCCGGGCACTCCGGGTTGATGCACCGCAGAGCGGTTTCATCCTGCAGATGTACCACAGGTTCGCCGCAGGACGGGCATGTGGTGGGCATGGTATAAGGAACCGTGCCTTCCCCGTGCTTTACCACACCAATCACTTCCGGAATGATGTCCCCGGCCTTTCGCACCTCAATGGTATCCCCGATGCGCACATCCAGATTCCGGATGATGTCTTCATTATGCAAAGTAGCACGGGATACGCTGGTGCCCGCCAGGAAAACGGGATCAAATACAGCCGTGGGTGTCAGAACGCCGGTACGCCCCACCGAAACTTCAATATCGCGCACCACCGTCTGTTTGACTTCCGGCGGATACTTGAATGCAATAGCCCAGCGTGGAAACTTGTTGGTGCTGCCCAGCATTTCCCGCGCGGCCAGATTGTTAACCTTGATAACGGCGCCGTCGATGTCAAATTCCAGGCTGCCGCGCATTTGGCCGATGGTTTCGATTTCCTTGATAGCATCCTCAATTGAGTGATATACGCTGTACCGGGGTGAAACCGGGAATCCCAGGCTCTTGATATAATCAAGGGTTTCGTGGTGTGTTGTAAATTCCCGGCCACGCAGCTGCTGCAGATTAAATACAAAAATGGAAAGCCCGCGGGACGCCGTAATGCGGGCGTCTTTCTGGCGCAAAGAACCGGCCGCCGCGTTGCGGGGGTTTTTGAATGGTGTTTTTTCTTCCACTTCCTGCTGCTCACACAAAGCAAAGAACGCCTTGTGCGGCATGTAGACTTCGCCGCGCACTTCCAGAAATTCGGGCGCATCCGGTAAAACTTTGGGGATATCCTTGATGGTGGCAAGATTCTCGGTTACATCCTCACCCACCAGGCCGTCGCCGCGGGTAGAGCCGCGTACAAACCGGCCGTTCTGATATTCCAAGCTGACGGAAAGACCGTCGATTTTGGCTTCTACCACATATTCCGGCTCGATACCGGCATCGCGTACCCGCTGGTCAAAATCCCGCAGTTCATCATAGGAAAAAGCGTCCTGCAAACTTTCCATTTTCACAGCATGAGTGACCTTGCTGAACTTGCTGCTGACGCCCTCGTTGACATGCTGTGTTGGCGAGTCAGGCGTGATCAGTTCGGGATATTCCTTTTCCAGGGCTTTGAGTTCCCGGGTCAGAGCATCGTATTCGAAGTCCTCCAACTCGGGGTTGTTATCCATATAATACAAACGGTTGTTGCGCTCGATAACCTCGCGCAGCTCTTTGACCCGTTCACGAGCTTGTTCCAGTTGCATAATTGTTCTCCGTCCATCCTAGTGTCAGAATTCTTTTTCAGTATACCACAAACCATATAGCTTGTCATGCACCGGTATAACCGAATATAATTGAAAGTGCCAGATATAGAATGCAAACATTTTTTCAAAAAAAGTGTTGACAAAAGACGATTCGGTTGCTATAATTACATACGTTGCCTGACGGCAACGCGAAAAGCTTGGGGGGTATAGCTCAGCTGGGAGAGCGCTTGAATGGCATTCAAGAGGTCAGCGGTTCGATCCCGCTTATCTCCACCAAAAGCTCCAACCGAAAGGTTGGAGCTTTTTTCTTTGTTGTTATGGGATTGCGGGCGGTTTCGTGTACCGAAACCGCCCGCTCTTTCTATTTATATGGCGGAACATTTCGGTCCACATTTTCATCTTGTAATGAATGAGGACTTCAAAGCAGTTCGTGCGGGATTTTTCGGTCCTTAAAGTAATATAGTCTGTCGTGTGCGTTTATGGGCCGCACTACACGGCAAGGATTCCCGACAGCCACTACGTTGTCAGGCAAGTCTTTTGTTACTACGCTCCCGGCACCGATGACCACATTGTCACCGATGGATACACCCGGAACCAAAATTGCTCCGGCACCAATCCAGCAATTTTCACCTATATGTACGGGCATATTATACTGCAATCCTTTGCAGCGAAGCTCCGGCAATATGGGATGACCGGCAGTGGCGATGGTTACGTTAGGACCGATTAATGTATAGTCCCCCACAAAGATGTGTGTATCGTCTACCAGGGTTAGATTAAAATTGGCATATACATTTTTGCCGAAATGGACATGTTTTCCGCCCCAATTGGCATGCAGTGGTGGTTCGATATAGCAGTCCGAGCCAATTTCGGCAAACATTTTTTGAAGCAAGTTTTGTCGCTTTTCCTGCTCATGTGGTCTGGTTGCGTTATACTCATACAGAAGTTCCAGGCATTCGGTTTGTTCCTGCACGATTGCCGCGTTGCCCGGGTCATACAAAGCACCAGTATGCAGGTTTTCATATTCCATAGAAGAAGCAGCTCCTTTCTGCCTTTTTACAGAATGAGTGTACCATAACAGTCTTTTAAAAGCCAGCTCCTGCAAGTTTGTTTTTGCCTTTGCGGGCAGACTTACAGGATTTTTTCAGTTTTTCCCCGGTATACTCTCCTGTGTAATAAGGAGGGCTTGCATATGAAGAATACATCTGTTCTTTGGCATCGCCGCAGATTGTTTCCCTGGGCCTTTTTATTGCCCAGCTTGACCGGGACATGCCTGTTTTATCTGACACCTTTATTGGAAATTGTGGTGTGGAGTTTTTTCGATGCAAGGCGAAGTAACTTTGTAATGCTGAACAACGGTGTTGCGGCCACTTTGGGAGAAACAGGGAACGGATGACTGCTGAACCTGGAAATGGATGCGGACACTTTCCAAAACTTGCCAGGGCAGCCTTCCCAAATTGATGTTACCCAGGGGAAAGTAAGCGGCAACGGCACGTTGCAGAGTTCCCGTGAATCAGATGGCAAGACCATCCTGTCGGTTCTTCTGGATAACAGCAGCTGGACTTCCGGTAATGCCGAAGCAGTGCTGCGCTTTCCGTCACAGCACTACACAACCTGCCTGCCGATATCCGCCCTTCATCAGGACAGCAGCGGTTGGTATGTATATTTGGTAGAGAGTACCTCCAACATTTGGGGCATCGAAAACAAGCTGACCGCCTTACCTGTTACGTTGCTGGAGAAAAACGACACCACCGCTGCTGTGGAAGGAATTTCACTGCAAGCGAAGGTAGCTATCCGTGGAGACAAGCCCCTGTATGCCGGGGATACGGTAAAGGTGGCGGCATCATGAGCGGGCACGAAGGATTTCGGAGATATGCTGCTCTCCTGGCAGGTTTGGTGGGGCTGTTTTTCTGGTGGCAGAGCCTGAATGCTTTGTCTGCGCTGCGAAGTATCACCAGACGAAATGAATTGTATTATTCAGAGCCCATACCCAATACCCAGGCAGAGTATGCCCGGGATTGTGCCGGGTCCGAGCAGAACATTTCCGGCTTGTGGCCGACTTTCTGGTGCCAGAACCTTATCACCTGTGACGGCGCGTTTCATACAGACGATGTGATTTGTATCCAGTGCCTGGGAGAAGCCACTGCTCTGTGGCCATTTTCTCTGTGCAGCGGAACGTATCCCGCCGGGCCTCGGCAGGCCCTTATCAGCACCGGGCTAGCCCAGAATCTCTGGGGAAGTGATGATGTTATCGGCTGTACGCTGCGTTCCGGGCAATCGGATGACACCGCCAAAGTTTGCGGGGTATTTCAAAGTACGATTCCCATGCTGTGCATCTGGGCAGAGTCCGACACCGCCTTTGACCATGTTATGGTGTGCGCGTCCGACCGAACCATAGCTCCCGATGATTTTTATACCGCTTCCCGGGAATTTGCTGTACAAAGTGGTCTCGGAGTGCCGCAGGCCATCGGCTGGCACAGTGCGTTGGCTCTGCCCATCCAGTTATTCTGTTGGCTTCCGGTTTTTGCGACGGGACTCTGCCTATTGTTTGTTTTCGGCAAGCAGCCTTCTTCCACCGGGCACAAAGGCCGTCGCGAAATAGCGGGATGGCTCCTTGCCCTTGTGATTGCCTTTCTACTTCCCACCTTTTTGGAGGCTTTGCCTTCGTGGCTGATACCCGGACAGTGGAGTAACTTTTCATTCTGGCAGTCCCTTCTGGAAACGCTGCAATCGCGGTGGCAAGAACAGCTTGTATTTCCCGGCTCGGTGTTTCTGGGATGGCAGAAAGAACTGCTTTGGGAAGGCGTTTCCTGTTCCATCACCGCCAGTGTCTGCCTGTCAATTGGCCTGTGCCTACTTCCGATGGAAGGTCATCAGGAATAGAAAAAATTCCGCCGGGGAGATCCCCCGGCGGAACTTTTTATGCCTGCTCTTGCAGATAGAGTTTCACTTGTGCCTTTACTTCTTCCACAGCCTGTTCGGGAGTGATTTGCCCGCCATAGACCTGTACAGCCTGCTCATAAACGATGGTCTGCAGGGGCCCGGCTGCGGCGGGATTTACCAATCCTGTATATTTCTCTGCCAGTTCATCCCAAGGATATTCCAGCGGGTTCATAGCAAAGGTATCCCGTTCTTCCTGGGTATAACCATCTTGGATCGTCTGCTGCAATGCCTGTAACTCCATGTCGCGGTGCACTGCCATACCGCCGTACACATTGCTTTGCTGAATTTGCTCGTCTTCCAGCATCATACGGACAAAATTCTGGGCCTGGGTAAGGTTTTGGGTTCCGGCACGGATACCCAGCAAGAATTGCCCCTCTGCAGTTTCGTTGAGAAGCGGCGAAAGCGTCACGCCTTCGCACTGGGTCAGCAAGGAAACAGCCTGACTGATGCCCGTCATACGGAATATGGCCGCTGTGGCATTTCCTTCTTGGAGGGCAAATCGGCTGGTGGGGAGCTCACTGGTGACCATCAGATTGCCGTTTCCGCTTCCCATGGGCATGCTTTTCTGTGTGATTTCTGCACTTTGTACCATGCGGTTTGTCTGCTCCAAGAAGTCAGAGAGCGCGGCCTCATCCAGACTTTCTCCATCCGGGAAGATTCGGTTCGCCACCGCCGGATAAACCGCCTCAAAAATTTCTTTCCAGGAACCGGCCGTACAGGCGCCGCTTTCAAACAACTGAGCCAGTTCTTCCAGGCTGGCGGGCGTTTTCTCTGTTTGTACAGTGGCAAAGACAGGAGCCGCAAAGAAAGCTGGCACCGTATACAAACCATCTTCCTCAGTGTAGCTGTTCAGAATATTGGAATAGAAATCACTTTTTTCCACCAGCCCATCCAGGTTCTGCAGCATTCCCTGTTGGATATAGGACCGAATAGGCAGATCATCCAGAATCAGACAGTCCGGACCTTCACCGCTGAGAAGTTCGGTATTCAGCTGTCGCAGGATATCCTGCTCCGAAACAGAATCTTCCGCTGTGTCACGGCCGGTGACAATGTTCAGTTCTACATCCGGGTGCAGGGATTGGTACCGCTGTGCCGCAATCTGCAGCATGGGTGTACTCTCCATAGCCCATACCGTGAGGGTGGTTGCTGCCGCCGGGGCTTCGCCCTCCTGTATGGAAAGGCTGTACAGTTTCATTTTTCCGTCTTCGTTGCCGGCAATCAGATAAGCGCCGTCCGCTTCTACATACAATCCCATAGCCTCGAAGTTGGATGACATGCAGTTCAGTAAAATATCGTCTGTGACCGTCTGTGTAAAGTCACCATTCAGCGGGCGGCGATACAAACCGGTACTGCCCACAAAATAGTGGTATATCCCATCTTCGGTCATGGCGGCAGCAGCAGGCAGGGTGTCCGGCCGTTCGATGGGAACTTCCTGCACAAGCTGGCCTGTTTCGGAATCATATTCTTTCAAAGTTGTGGCCACATAGTCATAAATAATCAGGTCCCCTTGATAAAAGACCGGGCGATAATCCGTTCCGTAGTCCACCGAGAAGGTCTGGGTCACCTGACCGGTCTCACCATCCACCAAGAGCCATACGCCTCCGGGATCTGGGCCCTCCTTCTCCTCTGTCTGATTGGCTGCAAAACAGACCAGGTCGTCTCCTCTGTCTGCAAATCCGTAAATGGCCACATACTTGCCCGGTGCCACATCTTCGGGAAGTACTACTTCTCTTGCCTGTCCGTCGGGAAGGACCTGTACAATGGAATTTCCGTTTTGGATGACAGCCCACCAGCTGCCCGTGGTATCGTAATAGTACCTTCGATTATAGACCTGGTTCTCCTGAATCCAGGAAACGATAGCCGCATTATCCTGCTCCTGCCATTCTCCGTTTTCCCTCTGGTATGCATGGGGCATTGCCTGAGCATCGGTGGTGACCAGAAGTGGTTCTCCGTCTGCACCGGCGGTCAGCTGCCGTACGGTGTGGTCCTCCAACCCGGCAGGTGTGGCGTCGGTTTCCTGTACCTGCGCAATTTCCATCATTGCACTGCCGGACGCTGCCTCCTCTCCTTCGGTTTGGTAAAACCCTGTCCCGCAGCCGCTCAGCAGCAAAACCGCACAAAGCCCGGCTGCCTGGCGGCGTATTCCGCGTCTTGTCATGAAAAAGACCTCCTTTTCTATATTGGGCAACAAGGTCAGCATACCAAATCCTATCTCAAAAAATCCTATAAGCCTGCTCAAAAAAATGCCCAGAACCGAAATTGCTCCATCTCGGTTCCGGGCAGTGTTTTAATGGGAATCCTGCATCAGCGGAAAGCGAAAAGCCAGACGGGCGCCATGCGGGCTTATGTTTTGCTGCAATAGAATACCGCCTTGCATTTTTGCCAGTTCCCGGGCGATGGGAAGCCCCACCCCCAGGTGTGTGCCCTGGACCGTCCCAGGCCGTTTGCTGTCCGGAGGCAAGCCTGGGCCGTCGTCCTGTACATACAGTTTCACCCAGCCGTCTTTTTGCTCCAGCCCCAGCGTCACTGTCGTTCCTGCAGGTGTATGGGCGTTGGCGTTGGACACAAGGATTCCCAGCATTTGGCCCAGACGCATGGGGTCAGCCTGCAAGGATACATCCTCTTCCGGTGGGGGCTGCAAAATCAGATGGCGTCCTTCTGCGTTCAACAACGGGTAAAACCGTGTGTAGCAATCCAGCAGAAGTTCGCAGGCATCCACCCGCTGAAGATTCAACCGCAGATTTTTGGTCTGCACCCGAGAAAAAAGAATCAAGTCTTCAATCAGAACATCCATCCGTAGGGTTTCGGTCTGAATGTTGCGCAGCATGTCAGGAGAACTGTTTTTTCCCTGTGCCAACAGTTCCGTGTTGGCGCGAATCACCGTAACGGGAGTGCGCAGTTCATGGCCCGCCAAAGACAAAAAGTCCAACTGTGCCTTTTGTGCCGCATAGGCAGGTGCAAAGGCACGGGACAACCAAAGCCGATAGAAAACAATCAGGAACAGGCACGCCAGAAGCAAAGCTGCTGTCGGTCCCAGGCAAGCCCGCAGGATTGCGTTATGCACGGCTTCGTCAGGTTGCAGAATCAAAAGTTCTGCCGTTTGCCCGGATTCCAGTCGCTGCATGGTGTAAGATGCCCGTACTCCCGCAAGAGAAGACTCTTTCTGAAGCTGGTCTTCTTCCGGCAACAATGTCCCGCGGCAGCTTTGTATCAGGGCCGCTGCCTGGGGCTGCCACGCTTCTTTTTGCTCGCTAATAGAATACGGTAACTCAATCTCTTCACCACGGTTATACAGATAGAGAAAAACGCCATACTGCTGTTCCAGCAAAGACAGCTGCTCCAGGTCTACCCGTGTACTTTCCAGAACAGCTTTTTCCATCAGCTCCCGGGCGTCAGTAAAACGGTCATCATAGTTTTGCTGCATTACCTGGGTGATTTGCCGGCAGATAATCACCCCTAACACACAGAATACCCCCAGCAACAGCCACGTGCCGCTGCGCCGGAGCTTGTCCTGCAACTGCTTGAGCGTGCTTTGTCCTGTCATGGTGTAGTCAGACGGTAACCGGTGCCGTGAATGGTGAGGACCTGCACGTCAGCCCCCACGCGGCGCAGAGCCCGCCGTAAAAAGTAAATGTAATTGTCGATGACCGCTTCTTCTGCCTCGGAACCCAGCCCCCATACAGCAGAAAATATTTCCCGCCGGGTCACCACCTGGTTTGCTTTTTGAAACATCAGTTCTGCCAAAGCGCAAAGCTTTCCGGTCACGGGCATACTGCCGGACGGGCCGTTCAACTGCATACTTGCCTCATCAAAAGTAACGTTGCCAACGGTGTACGTTGGGGAAGCATGTTCGGACCTTCGAATCAGCGCCCGAACCCGCGCCAGCAACTCTCCGTTATGAAAAGGCTTGGTCAGATAGTCATCTCCGCCAGCATCCAGACCGGCAATGCGCTGCTCCACCTCTCCCAGGGCCGTCAAAAACAAAATGGGAGTACGCACGCCCTGGTTGCGCAGCAGCTTGGCCAGAGAAACGCCATCCATAGCCGGCAACATCCGATCCAAAAGAATCAAATCCACCTTTTGTTCCTGCAAAGCATCGTAGGCCTGTTCTGCATCCGGGCACACACAAGTGTCATATCCGCCGCCTTGCAGCACAGTTTGCAGAGTACGGGCCAGCGGCGCTTCATCTTCTACAATCAGGATATTCATGGACGCACCTCCCCGGGGAATCTCCGGCTTTTCCGCCGGTAATTCTTCTTGTATTTTTTTATTATAGCAGTGCCGGACCGGCAAGTCCATGGCCCTGTTCAGAAGGCGTCTGGTGACAGCTGGAAGGTATCTTCATTATACGCTGAACGAGCGGGCGGTTTCGGTACACGAAACCGCCCGCAATCCCATGACAACAAAGAAAAAAGCTCCAACCTTTCGGTTGGAGCTTTTGGTGGAGATAAGCGGGATCGAACCGCTGACCTCTTGAATGCCATTCAAGCGCTCTCCCAGCTGAGCTATACCCCCAAGCTTTTGCGTTGCCGTTGAGCAACGTAGATAATTATAGCAACCAAGTCTGCCCTTGTCAATACTTTCCGGCAAAAAAATTACACTTTTCTCTTGGACGGCATAAAATGGCAGGAAAACCGTTCCGGCTGGAGGTGATATTGTGCGCCGTAAAGTAAAAAAAGAACCGCACCCTGTCCGCAGACATATCTGTGTGGTTCTTCTGATTTTATTTTTGTTGGGATGTGGGTATTTGTATCTTGTACAAACAGCTTTCAAACCCACGTTGGAAGAACTGGCCGAGTATGAATGTCGTGCCATTGTGGTAAAGGCCATGAACAGAGCAGTCGAAGCAGAGATGGAAATGGCACCGGAACGATACGAGCAACTGTACACCGCGGATTATGCGACCGATGGTTCCCTGCTCGCTATTTACGCCGACACGGCAGCTCTGAACCGGGCCAAAGCCGCTCTGATTCAAGCAGTGGAGGAATCTTTGGCTATTCTGGAAGAAACCGATCTGGAGATTCCTTATGGCAGCCTGACAGGTGTCACCGCATTCGGGGGGCTGGGCCCTGTATGGAAGCTGACTCTCCTGCCGGATGCCTATGTGGAAGGCACATTGCAGGAAGAAACCGAGGCAGTTTCCATCAACCGGACAAAATACACCATCACGCTGAACTTGCAGGTGACCATCAGCATGGTGCTGGATGGAAATACGGCCACAGCTATGGTCGAGAACCAAATCCCGATCGTAAGTGTTCTGCTGGATGGAGATGTTCCAACTTATTATGCCGCTGCTCAGTAATGCCCGTGATGGTCTGTGTGATATTCCGATTCCATCTTGGCTGTCACGAATCCCTGATGACTGTAAAGGCCCGTATATCCGGTGAGTGCATGGCAAATACCACAGACAACGCCAAAATACAATAGTCCCTGGGAGCCAAATACTTCGATGGCCAGGGCCAGAGAGGAAAACAGGCAATTGGTGGCGCCGCAGAAGACCGCTACCATGCCCAGGGCTGCGCCGAAACCTGCAGGCAACCCGAACAGCGGCGCAGCTACGCAGCCGAACGTAGCCCCGATGAAGAAGCTGGGAACCACTTCCCCGCCCTTGTATCCGGCGGCCAGTGTAACGGCCGTGAACAGAATTTTGAGGATGAAATCTTGCGGCAATGCCTGTCCCTGCTCAATGGCCTGCTGGATCACATCGGTTCCGGCGCCGTTGTAGCGCATGGAACCGCATGCCAACGTGGCGGCAATGACCACAACACCGCCTATGAGCACCCGAATCCACGGATTGGGAAACCAGCGCTGCATACGGCGCCCGGCAAAGTGGAGCACGGCACAGAACAACATGGTCACAATAGCGCAGGCCAGACCGAAAAAGGCAGTCTGCACGATGGGCAGTGGAGCCGTGGCCGGTGCAGTGACGGTAAAACGTACCGGTGTGACATGCAGGAGTGTACAGAGGCCGTAGGAAACCAGTGAAGCCGCAAACGCCGGAATGAAAGCGGCGTAAAATACCAGACCAACGTTAATGACCATCATGGCAAACATGGTTGCCGCCAGCGGCGTACCGAACAAAGCGGTAAAGAACGCTGCCATGCCGCAGATGGTAGCCACACGGCAGTCATGGTCCGACAGGTGCAGCAGGCGCCCGGCATGCCAGCCGATATCCCCGCCCATCTGCAAAGCGGCGCCCTCGCGGCCGGCACTGCCGCCGGCCAGATGCGTCAGTACCGTGGCAATGAAGATAGCCGGAAGCAACAGAACCTGCAAGGGCTTGCCATCTTGCACGGCATCAATAACGTTATCGGTCCCCTGCCCTTCTGTTCCGGTCAGTTTATAAATGGCCACGATCAAAAGACCGGCTAGCGGCAGAGTAAACAAAAGCCACGGATTTTGCGTGCGCAGCGCCGTAACTTTTACAATTGCATGGTAAAAGGCCGCGCCGATACCGCCGCAAAGGACACCGACAACGGCTGCCAGCACCAGCCATTTGGCAAGCAGCAGCGTGCTGGTCCGCACGCGCAGCCAACTGTCGCGGATGCGTTCCATTTTTCTTTTCCTCCCCTTTATGCCTGTACGTTACAGGCTATCCATGGCGCTGAGTTTGCGCACCATGGTTTCATAGCGCAGGCAATATGTCAGCGCCGTATCCTTGGTAATGCGTTTCTGCGCATACAAGCGGCACAGGCTGTCATCCATCGTACACATGCCTTCAGCGGCCCCGGCCTGGATTGCCGCGTCGATTTGGTGCGTTTTGGCCTCCCGGATCAGGTTCTTGATGGCGGCATTGTTGTTCATCACTTCAAAGACAGCGGTCTGTCCCCCATCCGTGGTGGGAATCAGCTGCTGGCTGATGACCGTCTGCAAAACCATGGAAAGCTGAATACGCACCTGGCTCTGCTGGCTGGCCGGAAAGACATCAATAATACGGTCGATGGTATTGGCCGCGCCGGTGGTGTGCAGCGTGGAGAAAAGCAGCTGTCCGGTTTCGGCGGCGGTCATGGCCACTTCGATGGTTTCCAGGTCCCGCATTTCTCCCAGAAGAATGACATCCGGGCTTTCCCGCAGAGCGCTGCGCAGGGCGCTGACATAGCTGGGCGAATCACTGCCGATTTCCCGCTGGGTAACAATACTGCGGCCATGGCGATGGATATATTCGATGGGGTCCTCCATCGTGATGATGTGGGATTCCCGGTTGTGGTTGATGGCATCGATCAGGCAGGCCAGGGTGGTGGATTTGCCGCTGCCTGCAGGGCCAGTGACCAGGACCATGCCTTTGAGCTTTCCGGCTGCCTGCATGACCTGCGGCGGAATCCCCAATGTCTGAGGGTCCGGCAGACCGAACTGGATCACACGCAGGACCATGGCCAGGGTACCGCGCTGATGCAGCACATTGGCCCGGAAACGCCCCATATGCGGAATGGCAAACGAAAAATCATCATCCGCATCCGGGGTTTCCATACGTTCGGGAGAACGACCGCAGATGGAGTAGATTCCCTCCACAAATTCACGGGTTCCCTCCGGCATCAGGCGTTCTCCCATACGCTGCTGACGCCCGTTGACCTTATAGGTCAGCGGAAGCCCGGCAATGATAAAAATATCCGAGGCTCCCAGCTCCAGAGCCTGCTTCAAAACATCCAGAATAACCATGAAAGTCCGTTCCTTTCCCTATTTACATCCCGTTCCACAGGTCCAGCTTCTGGTCCGGCTCCCACTGCGTGGTCAACTGCCAGGTCCGTATCCGGTAGGCAGCCGGGGCATCTGCTGTCGGCTCCTCCAGGATAGCCACGATTTGCAGCGTGTTTCCGTTCACGGAAAACGAAGTGCTTATGGAGCCGTCCTCCGCCGGGACAAATCCTTCCGGTGCGGTACGCCCGTTTTTTAGAGCGGCGTCCAATTCGGCCAGGCATTCCTGACCGGCCGTTTCCACGGCAGCCTGATCCTGCAGGCCGGTCAATGCTTTTTTCGCCATAGCAAGGTCAGCCTGTGCCGTAGCCAATGCCAGAACGGCCAGGACTGCCAGGCATATCAGGACCGCTGTAATCAGCAATGTCAAAGCTCCGGTCCGGACCGGACGGTGGATATATTCCATACGTTTATCGTTCATGAGTCAGCCTCCTCCGTCAACCGGGGGCAATAGACGGATATACTCAGTTCCCCCAGTACCGTACCGGTCTGATCGGAAGCCTGCGTAATGCAGATCTGTGCATAAACCATGGTTCCGGCTTCCCGTGCTTCACTCCAAAGGTCCGCGGCCACACAGTAGGTCCCATCGGAACGGACGTTGCCCTGCCCGTCACACAGAAAGTCCACCTGTGCCTGGCCGGCAGATTCTGCCTCTGCCACGGCTGCATCAAAAGGCGCCGACTTGGCCGAAAACTCCGCAGATACCGTTTGCAGGATCAATGCAGCATCCGTTTTCTGTCGGGCCTGTATTCCAAGGGCCTGCGCCGCGCCGAATACCCGAATCAAAACAACCAGCGCTGCCAGCAGAAAAAAAAGGAGTACCAGGCTTTCAATATAAAAAGAGAGGTTTTTGTGTCGGTTCATGAAGCGTCCTCCCCTGTGTGCAGATACACGCGGACTGTTCCCTGGTCGGTGGTGACGGTGCACAGGCTGCCATCCCGGGTTACCGCAAAGGTGTCCGTTTGTGCCACTACCTGGGCAGATGCCGGGTCATATTCGTTCTGCTCGGCGGTGTATTCTTCAACCAGCTGCCCATCATACACATAAATACGGGTTTCGTACCCGGTGTCCGTGCCGATGTCCGAAAGAATCAGGGCGTCCCCTTGCGGCCCCGGCTTTATGGAAACCGCCCCCGTTTCATCGGCAGCGCGCAGGCGGGCCGCCACATAGCTCAGGCTGGCACGCACGGCCTTGTTGCGGTTCTGGCTCTGCGTCAGGGTGCCGTAGACCTGGGCGCCGAACACGGCCAGCATCAGCACGCACCCCAGCATCAGCACAAAGAGGGCCAGGGAGAAAGGCGCCGAATTCAGATGGCCGCTTTGTTTTTTGTGCATACTGCCGCTCCCCTTTCCCGCTGTTTCAGCGGATTATTTTTCCAACACCGTAACATCCGGCAGCTGATTGGATGCAAAGACATCATACGTCACAATGAACCGTGCATGGTTGATCTGTACGCCGTATTCCTGCTCCAGAACATCCAGGCTTTCGGGATACTGACCTTCCACGGCATAGCACTGCACCGCAGCATCGATCACCGTCTGCCGAAGTGCGGCTGCGGCCTGTTCATCCAAGTCGCGGGAAACCAGACTGTACAGCCGGAAGACGCCAAGCAACAGCAGCACAACCAGTACGGCTGCGCCAACTGCCGTTAAAATACGCTGACGAAGACTTTTCTTCGGATAATCGTGAAACATGAGCTGTCCTCCTTATCCGATAGAACCAAGGATGCCGATCAAGGGCAGCATGGTGGAAATCAGGGCGATTCCCACGGTAATGGTCAGGAAGGCCGACATAAAGGGTTCGACCCGGTCGACAGCCTGGTCGATGCGGGCGTGGGCATCCTCCGAAAAAAGTTCGGACAAACGCTGCAGCACCGGTTCCAGGCTGCCGCTGCGGGCACCGGAAATCAGCATGCGTCCATACAGGGGCTCGAACAGCTTCTGATCATAAACCGCGGTGGCAAGGCCCACACCTTTTTCCTTCATCTCACTGCGGCAGGCCTCTACCCGCTGTGCCACGGCCGCATTGTCCACCATTTTTCCGGCAGATTCCATAGCGGTATCCACATCCATACCGCTGGCCACATAAGTCAGCAGGACCTCGGTAAAATTGGCCAGGGAAAGCTGCTGTGCAATGCCGGACAACACAGGCAGATGTTCTGCCAGGCGTTTGAGCGCGGCAAGGCCTTTCGGCGTGCGTGCGGCGATGACGGCAGCAATCAGGCAGATTGCGACAACGGCCGTAACGGCCAGAGCCAGCCATCCGATGATGTAGGCCACCCGGATATAGGCATAGGAGGAAGTGGTCAGATCTCCGGCCAGGCTGATGTATACACCGGTAAATACCGGCAGGACCTTGGCGAGCAACACGCCGAGAATGGCCGCCATCAGAACCAGCAGAACCATGGGATAGAACACGGCGCTGCGGATTTTGGTTTCCAGACGGCTGCGGTTGGCATAGTTGGCGGCCAGGCTGCGCAATGTCTGTTCGATGCGCCCGGTGCTTTCCCCCACCCGGACCATATCCGAAACATGGGCCGGGAAAAATCCACACTGTTCAATGGCCTGGGACAGCGTGCCGCCCTGCAGGAGCAAAAATTTCTGGATGGACCTGGCGGCATCGTGGAAGCCGCCCTGGGTACTGTCCTCGCTCAGAAGTCCGGCGGCTTCTTCCGCTCCGATACCGGCGCCGAGCATCATGGCCATATTCTCGCAAAAAATACTCACGGCCAGACTTTCCAGTTGTTTGTTTGCCATTGTGTACTTCCCCCTCAGTAGGTCAAACGGTCGGTATAGCCGGTGCCGTCGCCGGTATACGCCGCCGACGCGCCCGCCGCAAAGGTCAGGTCAATACGTTCCCAGCTATGAGCCGGGGCTTCGATTTTGACAGTGATCCAGCCGGTTTCTTCCAGCCAGATCATATTCCAGGCATGGTACAGGTCCCCGGGCTGGACATAGCCGGTGATGAGTTTGGTCGGGATTCCCTGGCTGCGCAGCATGGCGGCCGCCAGGCTGGCATAATCATAGCAGATCCCCTTGCCGGTGCGCAGCGTTTCATTCGGGTCCGGCAGGTATCCGGCCTGTACGGTTTCGGCTTTCTGGGTATCATAGTCGATATTGTCCTGGATATATGCGTAAATGTTGGCCACAACACCCGATTCGGTGCCGGCCTGCGCCGCCAGTTCTGCAGCTTTTGCCACACAGGCCGAATCGGCGGTGTAGCTGACCATCTGGTTTGGGCGAAGAAACGGCGCCAGTTCATTTTCCAGCTGAACCGATACCGATGTGGAGTAGATTTCCGCGTATTTATCCCCGGTGGTGTTCTGCATCACCCGGAATGTATAGTTCCCGCTGCCGCTTTGCAGAACATAGAACTGCGGTGTGCCGTCGGTGGGCAGATCGTAGTTGTATTTTACCTCACCGAAAACCACCTGAAATTTCAGGCGGCCGGTGCCGGTAGCACTGACGGCCACATACCCCTGGGCTACATGAGAGGTATCAAGTTGTACGCCGTCTTTTCCCTCGGCCGCTTGTGCGTCAAACACGCTGGTCTGCATAGGCGGCGCAGTATATCCGCCGCCGGTTGTGCCGGGAACTTCCTGATTGCCTTTGGCTGCGGCGCAGGCTGTCAGCAGCAGCGCCAGCAGCAGACACAGAACGCGGGTCAGAATGCTTCGCTTTGCCAAACAGCCACCTCCTCTGCCGGATTCTCCGTGCCCATATTTATTTCATTATACGACCAAACCCGCTCTGCATTCAAGCGTCTGCGGGGACAATATATAAAAACAAAACCGGCAGGATGTTCCAACGCGGGAACCTCTGCCGGTATCCATATCCATGCTTCAAATTGCTGGCCAAAATTCAGCCGCGATGGCGGCGCATAAGCCAGTCTTCGCACATATCGTATGCTTCCTGCAGTGAGTTGGAAACACAGCTGAACAGCTCTCCACTCTCCGCACGATAGGAATATTCGATCTGCTGCTGACCGGATTTGCCGGCAAATGTTTTATAGCGTTCCTCTCCGGGTACCAAAAAAGCAACCTCCACAGGATAACCCCCAATACATTTTGTGCCGGCGGTTTTTGGCCGCCGTGCATTATTCTAGCACAACAGGGCGGCTTTTCCCATGGATTTTGGGCCCGACTCTTTGCAGCGCACCAATGCGGCAAAAAAGCGGGGTCCGGTTTGCATCTTTGTTGCCTGAAAGGCTTTTTTACAACTTTTCGGTGTGCAAAATGTTCCCGTCCAGATCTTTCCAGACCGCACAACTGTCATCCAGCATCATGTAACCACGGGCAGAATTTTCCTTCGGGATGGATACCGAGCCGGGATTGAAATACCGGTTCTCCTGCCCGAAAGCCTGCCAAGCCGGGACATGGGTGTGCCCATGCAGCAGAATATCTCCCGGATGCAAAGCCGGCAGCTGTTTCAGATGGTAGTGGTGGCCGTGGGTGGCAAAAATCATCCGCCCGCCGGCCATCAGCAGGCAGTAATCGGCCATCACGGGGAACTCCAGCACCATCTGGTCCACCTCGGTGTCACAGTTGCCGCGCACGCAGGCAAGGTCCTGCTTGTGTGCATTCAGCATGGCGGCCACCTCTTTGGGGGCGTATTCGTCCGGCAGGTCGTTGCGGGGGCCGTGGTACAGGATATCCCCCAGCAGAAGCAGCCGGTCGGGCTGTTCCCGATCCATGGCCTGCAACATCTGGCGGCAATATAATGCCGAGCCGTGAATATCAGAGGCAATCATCAGTTTCATAGCACATTTCTCCTCTCAGAAAGTCAGGCGCATCTGGTGCCAGCGCACACCCCCGTGCACCGACCCGCAGAAACCTTCGTCCACAAAGCCCAACTTGCTGTAATAGGCCAGACGATACTCCTTGCAGGTCAGCACCAGTCCGCGGCGGCCTTCACTGCGGGCATGCTCGGTCATGGCGCGAATCAGTTGAGCACCATACCCGTGGCACCGGTCCTGCTCCCGGACATCCAGCCCGAAAATCATCTGCCAGGCCCCTTTTTCATCATTCAATTCCGCCTGCTCGTACATGCGGTCTTCCAGGTCCGGCAGGTCGGTCACCATGCCGTTGATGAATCCGATGAGGGTATCCCCCTCGGTCAGCAGCAGAAAATGGCGGGCAAACACTTTCAGCCGCTGTTCCAGGGACTCCCGGGTAGCGGCTTCGGCCGGCGGGAAGCAGGCTGCTTCCAGGGCGGCAATGGAATCCAGGTCCTTTTGTGTGGCGGTGCGTATCTGCATAAAATGCCTCCTGTTGTTCTGCGGCATCCGGCCGCATGTGTGGCTGAAGAAGGTTCTTAGCGGAAGAAAATACCCGGTACCTACTGAGGAAAATTTTTCCGCAGAAAGTGCCGGGCATATATTGGTTGGATGGAAGAATCCGCCGAAATCACTCGATCAGCATGGCATCGCCGAAAGAGAAGAAGCGGTACTTTTCCTGAACAGCCACCTTGTAGGCCGCCATGGTCTTTTCGTACCCATAAAAAGCGGCAATCAGCATGATCAGGGTGCTTTCGGGCAGGTGGAAGTTGGTGACCAGGGCGTCAATGGCATGCAGTTCCACACCGGGATACAGGAAAATATCGGTGCTGCCGCTGCAGGGAACGATCTTGCCGTACTTGGCCCAGACAGCCTCCAGGGTACGGCAGCTGGTGGTTCCCACCGCAATCACGCGATGGCCGCTGTCCCGGGCTTCGTTGATGGCCTTGGCAGCAGCATCGTCCACGCAATACCACTCGGTGTGCATGTGGTGGTCCTCGATGGACTCCTCGCTGACAGGGCGGAAGGTCCCAAGGCCCACATGCAGGGTCACTTCCACGATATTGACGCCCTTGTCCTTGATGGTCTGGAGCAGTTCCGGGGTGAAATGCAGGCCGGCCGTAGGAGCGGCAGCGCTGCCCAACTCTTTGGCATAGACGGTCTGGTACTGGCTCTGGTCCTCCAGCTGCTTGGTAATATAAGGCGGCAGGGGCATTTTGCCGAACTCATCCAATTTTTCGTACAGGGTCTGGGTATCATAGGTGAAGGTGACCAGCTTGTTGCCGTCGGGCAGCGTTTCGTCCACCACGGCGGTCAGGCTGCCGTCACCGAACTTCAGCTTGGTACCGGCCTGCATACGGCGGCCGGGCCGTGCCAGACATTCCCAGGTATCGCCCTTGGCCTGGCGCAGCAGCAGCACTTCGCACACGGCGCCGGTGGGAACTTTGTCCCCGATCAGACGGGCGGGCAGCACTTTGGAGTTGTTGATGACCAGCACATCCCCCGCGTTCAGGTGGGAAGGCAGATCACGGAAAATTTCGTGTTTGATGGAATCGTCGGCACGGTTCAAAACCATCAGGCGGGCGCTGTCCCGCGGGTCGGCAGGTTCCTGGGCAATCAGCTCTTTGGGAAGATCATACCAAAAGTCTTTTTTCAGCATAGTTTTGCATCCTTTTTACGTTGACAATCAGGGGCGGCAATGCTATTATGAACACATGGCGGCGGGCATACAAAAACCACCGCCCGGAACACAGAGGCGCGGGCAACATCAGTATCCGCAGGTTTTCGGCCAGCCAGGCAGCGGCCGCGGAGAAAGGGTTTCCCGCCGAAGGCGATGCACGGCACGCATCGGCCTGGGTCCGCCGCCGAACAGGGACGGAACTGTCATGCCGGAAGGCATGTTGCGCTGTGTTGTATGCAATGTAACATTATATTGCATTTTGTGCCGGTTTTCAAGCCGGTTTTTTTATTGCCTTCGGGTGATTGGAAACCGCAGACAAACCAAGGCGGAGAGCACCTCCGCCGGATGTGCCGCATATGATGGATTGCATGCGGGGCAAGCACGAAAGGAAGGTTTTTTCAAGATGAAACAGTACAAAGTTGGCGTTGTGGGCGCGACCGGCATGGTCGGGCAGCGGTTTGTTACCCTGCTGGCCCAGCACCCCTGGTTCCACATCACCGCGCTGGCGGCTTCTGCCCGTTCGGCCGGCCAGACCTATGAACAGGCTGTGGGCAAACGCTGGGCCATGCAGACGCCCATGCCGGACAGCGTCAAGGATATGATCGTGATGGATGCTTCCGACGTGCAGGCCGTGGCTTCCAAGGTCGATTTTGTGTTCTGCGCCGTCAATATGAAAAAGGATGAGATCAAGGCTCTGGAAGAGGCTTACGCCAAGGCCGAGTGCCCGGTGGTTTCCAACAACAGCGCCCACCGTTTCACCCCGGACGTTCCCATGGTCGTACCCGAGATCAACGCCGAGCATATCGAGATCATCCCGGCCCAGCGCAAGCGTCTTGGCACCAAGCGCGGCTTCATCGCCGTCAAGAGCAACTGCAGCCTGCAGAGCTATGTGCCTGCCCTGCACCCCCTGCGCGGCTACGGCATCACCAAGTGCCTGGTCTGCACCTATCAGGCCATTTCCGGCGCCGGCAAGACGTTTGAAACCTTCCCGGACATTCTCGACAACGTCATCCCCTACATCGGCGGCGAGGAGGAAAAGAGCGAGCAGGAACCCCTGAAGCTGTGGGGCCACATTGAGGGCGACCGCATTGTTCCCGCGGACGGTCCGTCCTTCACGGCCCAGTGCCTGCGCGTGCCCGTTTCCGACGGCCATGTGGGCGCGGTGTTTGTGAGCTTTGAAAAGAAGCCCACCAAGGAAGAAATCCTCTCTGCCTGGGCACAGTTCCACGGCGCCGCGCAGGACCTGAACCTGCCCAGTGCCCCGAAACAGTTCCTGCATTACTTTGAGCAGAACGACCGTCCCCAGCCCAAGCTGGACCGCATGCTGGAAAACGGCATGGCGGTGAGCATCGGCCGTCTGCGTGAAGACACCCAGTACGATTACAAGTTCGTTTGCCTCTCTCACAATACCCTGCGCGGCGCGGCAGGCGGCGCTGTGCTGCTGGCCGAGCTGCTGGCAGCCAAGGGGTATCTGGACTGATCCCCCCCCTGTCTTTTGCCTTTTATGAACAAGAAGGAGAACCCCTTATGAAGAAGCCAGTTTTTACCGGTGCCGGCGTGGCCATTATCACCCCGATGAACGCGGACGGTACGGTCAATTTTGAAGAACTGGGCCGCGTTATCGATTACCAGATCGAAAACGGCACCGACGCCATTATTATCTGCGGTACCACCGGCGAGTCTGCCACCCTGACCCACGAGGAACATGTGGCCTGCATCCGCTATGCCGTGGAGCGCACCGCCCACCGGATCCCGGTGATTGCCGGTACCGGTTCCAACCACACCGACTACGCCATCACCCTTTCCCACGAAGCGGAAAAGGCCGGCGCGGATGCTCTGCTGCTGGTTACCCCGTATTACAACAAGGCCAGCCAGGCCGGGCTGGTGGCCCATTTTACCGCCATTGCCAACTCGGTGTCCCTGCCCTGCATTTTGTATAATGTGCCTTCCCGCACAGGCTGCAATATCCAGCCTGCTACCCTGGCGAAGCTGGCCAAGATTCCCAACATCAACGCGGTGAAGGAAGCCAGCGGTAACATCTCCCAGGTGGCCGAGGTAGCTGCCCTGTGCGGAGAGGACCTGAACATCTATTCCGGCAACGATGACCAGATCGTGCCGATTCTCTCCCTGGGCGGCAAGGGCGTCATCAGCGTGCTGTCCAATGTGGCCCCCCGCCAGGCCCACGACATCTGCCAGGCGTGGTTTGACGGCAAGCCTGCCGAGAGCCTGCGCCTGCAGCTGGAAGCGCTGAATCTGTGCCACGCATTGTTTGCCGATGTGAACCCCATCCCGGTCAAGTGGGCCATGAACCGCCTTGGCTGGGCCGCCGGTCCCCTGCGCCTGCCTCTGTGCGAGCCTGACGAAGCTGTACAGAAGCGCCTGGAAACCGAAATGAAGAACTACGGTCTGCTGAAAGACTGAATTTGAGCCACAGGGCCTGCTGTGTTCCGCCAGACAAGCGGGTCACCGCAGGTCCTGTGTGTTTTTTTGCAAAAAAACAAGGAAGTGGAGTTTTTAATTATGACGGATCTGATTATTCAAGGGATCGGCGGCCGTATGGGCCATGCCCTGCTGGAAAAAATCGCTCCCCGTGAGGATTGCCGCGTGGTGGCCGGTGTGGACCAGAAGGCCGGCGAAGTGAACGGGATTCCGGTTTATGCTTCGCTGAACGACCTGCCGGCTGATATAAAAGGAGTCCTGATTGATTTCACCTCTCCCGCCGGTGCGGTGGCTGCGGCGGAATACGGCGCGGAGCATGGGATTCCCTGCGTGATTTGCTCCACCGGACTGAGCAAGGAGCAGGAAGCCCGCCTGGAAACGGCCAGTGAGAAGGTGGCCATCTTCCGCAGTGCCAACATGTCGGTGGGCATCAACGTTCTGATTGAACTGTGCAAGCGCGCCGTGACCCTCTTTGACGGTGAGTTCGACATTGAAATTGTGGAGAAGCATCACCACAACAAGCTGGATGCGCCCAGCGGCACCGCCCTGATGATTGCGGATGCCATCAACGCCCAGGCCGGCGGACAGTACGAATATGTGTACGACCGGCACGACGTGCGCCAGAAGCGCGGCGCCCAGGAGCTGGGCATCAGTTCGGTGCGCGGCGGCGGCATTGTGGGCGACCATGATGTGTTGTTCTGCGGTGCCGAGGAGGTCGTGACCTTGAGCCATGTGGCCCAGAGCCGCGGTGTATTTGCCGATGGTGCCATCCAGGCAGCGCTGTTCCTGAACGGACGGGCGCCCGGATACTACACCATGAGTGACATGCTGCAAGGGAAACTGTCATGCGTATAAAATATAAAGCGCTGGCAGCCGGATTCGTATCCGCTGCTTTGCTGCTTTCTCTGGCCGGGTGCGGTACACAGGGCGCGGAAAACTCCTCCGTATCCGAAGCGGTGCCCACACCCGCCGGGGAGCCGATGGTTTCCGCCACCCCCTCCCCCACGCCGGAACCGACCCCTACTGTGGAAACGGTGCGGTTTTCGGCCAGCGGTGACAACCTGATCCATGAGGGCCTTTATAACCAGGCCCGCCGCCGGGCGCAGGAAAATGGCCGGGATGGGTATGACTTTACCTTTGCTTATGAGAATCTGCGGGATTTTTATGCCGGGTTTGATGTGAACTGGCTCAATCAGGAAACACTGGTCAATGATGCCTTTGAACCTTCCGGCTATCCAATGTTCTCTACGCCCACGGGTATCACAGATGCCCTGTATGATGTCGGATTCCGGGTTTTCAGCAATTCCAACAACCACAGTTATGACAAAGGAGCCCGGGGAATCGAATCCTCCTTGGAGCACTGGGACGGGATGCCTGATGATGTGGTGACAGCGGGGTTCTATCCCCTGACCGAGGAAGCGGCTGCCGATTCCGACGGGCTCAGCTACCAGACCGTCAACGGCATGACCATCGGTTATCTTTCCTACACCGAATACACCAACGGCCTGCCCACCCCGGCTGATGCGCAGCATGGGGTCATATATCTGGATGATACCGAAACAATTTCCAGCCAGATGGCCCGGATGCGGCCCAACTGCGACGTGCTGGTGGTCAGCTGCCACTGGGGCGTGGAAGGAAGTCATGAGGTAACGCAAGGACAGCGTGAAAAGGCACAGTGGCTGGCCGACCAGGGCGCGGACCTGATCATCGGCACCCATCCCCATGTGACGCAGACCGCTGAATGGCTGACTGCCGAAGACGGCCGGCCGGTGTTTGTGGCCTATTCCCTGGGAAATTTCATCAGCGCCCAGTCTTCTCCCGATAATATGATCGGTACCATTCTGAGTGTTGACTTTGAAAAGACGACACAGCCGGACGGAAGCAGCGTCACTGTGCTGCAGGACCCGAAACTGGTTCCCATTGTGACCCAGTATGAAAACGGATATGCGGACATCCGGGTTTATCTTTTCCGGGATTACACCGACGAACTGGGAGCCGCGCACGGTTGCTTTCCCCTGGACCGTGCCTACATACAACAGGTGCTGGAAAGCAGTATCGACCCTGAATTTTTGGTTTTGGAGTAAACGGGTTTTCCCGACCCGGATCACAGAAAGGATCTGAGGAATCATGTATGGCGTAAGCAAGATCAGCAGCGAGCAGAACATCATGCTCACCACCTTTCCCGGGGCACAGTACAGTGCCCAGAGTCTGGCCGAACATCTGGATGTCTTTGCCAAGGCGGGCATCGTAGTGGATATGATCTGCCAGAGTGCTCCCCGCGGCAGCGAGGTGGATTTCAGCTTTACTACCAGTTACGATAACTTCACCGCCGTGATGGTGGCGTTGCCCGACGCTGTCAAGAGCAAGCCGCCGCTGATCTCCGGCGGATACAGCAAAATCAATCTGTTCGGCGAAGAGATGGTCACCAGCTGCGGCGTGGCGGCCCGCGCCTTGCAGGCTCTGGCACAGGCCAATGTGGAAGTGGTCCTGATCACCACCAGTGACCTGGATATTTCCCTGCTGGTACGTCAGCAGGACGAGGATGTGGCACTGGCTGCTCTGCGCAAAGCTTTTGCCCTGTAAAAGTTCCTTATAAAAAAGCTCCCTGCCGGGAACGTGCGTTGGCACAGATTTCAGGCAGGGAGTTTTTTTATAGGTTCAGCTGTTTTCAGGCTGTTCGGAGTCCGGCAGGATCTGCGGCCGGCGGGTAAAAACCTTGGAGGCAAGCACCGGCATATACAGTACCGCATACAGAACCAAAGTAATGAGTACATCCGACCAGCGAATAACCTGGTTGCTGATGTTGGAGGAGTTGGTGTACACCACGATCAGATTGTTGTTGAAATAGTGCAGCAGCACCGGCACCCAGATGTTGTTGATCTTGAGATATGCCCAGGCAAAGAAAACGCCCAGGGCCACACAGGCGATGATTTGGGACACAAAGCTTTGCAGGGAGGTTTCCGGGCTGTAATAAAACAGGTTCAGGGGCAGATGCCAGACTCCCCACAGTACCCCCAGAAGCAGAACGCCCAACCGAGGACCGAACTTCTGTTGCAGGCGGGGCTGGAGGTAATAGCGCCAGCCGTACTCCTCCCCGAAGAAGGCGGTAAAGCTGAAAAAGAAATTGGGGATCAGGACAACCAGAATCACCCAGGGAGCCGGTGTGGCCCAGTAGGAGAGATATTCGCCCAACTCACCGGAAGGAATAACGGACAGAAACACCGATACGGTGCGCAGCACAATAAACAGCAGCACATACAAAAGGGCTTTCCATCCGCCATGCCAGCCAAGGCCGCTGGCCTGACGATTCTGCTTCTTTTCGGTCAGCAGGAAAATCCAGGCCGGAATGCAGCCGATAACAATGGCATAGCTGCAGATGGTCGTCCAGTTCATGGCAGGTGCTGCCACGGCACCGACACAGCAGCCCACCATTACCAGAGTCATAAACAGGAAAAAGCCATAAAAACGGCGTGTCATACCGGGCTTTCCGCGGCGGGTGACCAACAGCGCAATCATAGCCCCCGCTGCCGGGTAAAACATCTGGGCATTGGGGAAGGCGTCGGTCCCCCATCCGTTGCGCTGGCAAATTCCCAGAGGGATACCCATGAGATACGGCAGGCCAAAGGCAATCAGGAAAAAGAGCAGCAGTTCCCTGCGGGTATATTCTCTTGCCTGTTCTTTCATTGAAAACACTCCTTTTCTCGTTTTTCAGGGACAGGGGGTCAGTCTTCGCGGGAATGGGGTTCGGATGCCTCCGGGGAATCTTCCGGCTCCTCGCTTTCTTTGTCCAGGGTTCCTCGGCGTTTGTAGTACAGCCAGGCTCCGGTTTGCAGGATTGCAAAAGTCAGGGCGAAGGTGAACAGACCTGCAATGACAGGCCCCGGCCAGTAGCTCCACTGCCACCAGTCCTGCCGACTGTTGCGCACCAGATAAAACACCGTGACGGCCACCCCGGCCAGCACAGCCCACAGGGCATTGGTCTTTGCCGTAGGATGTACGTCGAAAGTGGTCCAGATGCCGTTGCGCAGATATTCCACCAGGCTGTAAGCACACATCAGCATAAAGATAATCCACTCGGCCATATACTGCGCCGCCGGGACATCGGCAGCCGCCTGGACCAGGATGGCAATAAGCAACGCCGTCCAGGTCCCCCAGAAGCCCCGGTTGTTGATGGTCAGCATCTTCTGGGTCTGCATCTCATCCAACTTGTTCTCCATATGAAAGGGATTTTTCATTCTTCTTCCTCCCAGAACAGTTCGTCCAGCGTTTTGTCCAGCACCCGGCAGATGGCCCGGCACAGGCGTATGGTAGGGTTGTATTCCCCTTTTTCGATGGCGTTGATGGTCTGGCGGGTCGCTCCCACCGCCTGCGCCAGCTGCGCCTGGGTCATATCCTTTTCGGCGCGGGCTGCTTTCAGTTTCAGATTTTTGGCCACGGTTCCGCCTCCTTGCGGCAGGGATGAAATGGAGGCCGCCTTGCAAAAAAAGCGGCTTTGCTGCAGGCAGAAGTTCCGCGCGCTGGGGCTTCTGCTTACAGGTACAGTATAGCAAGCGCCTTACATTATGTCAACTATATTTTACTTTTTGTCAGATATCTTTCAGGTAACGGTTGCGGGGGCTGGGCTCCTGTGGTATCATACAGACAAAGACTGTTCAAAGGGTGAGTATACATGCGATATGGATTTCTCCGCTGTGCAGCGGTCAGCCCGGCCCTGCGTGTGGCCGATTGTGAGTTCAATGCCCAGGCCGTGATTGAGGCCATGAAACAGGCCAAGGACAACCAGGTACGGCTTTTGTGCCTGCCGGAACTTTGTCTGACAGGGTACACCTGCAGCGATCTGTTCCTGCAGCAGACCCTGTATGAAGGGACCGAAGAGGCGTTAAAGCAGGTTCTGAAAGCCAGCCTGGGAATGAACCTGGTGACGGTGGTTGGCCTGCCGGCGCAGCTGGGCGGCAAACTGTACAACTGTGCGGCTGTGGTCTGCGACGGCCATCTGCTGGGTCTGGTTCCCAAGACGCACCTGCCCAACTACGCCGAATTCTACGAAAAGCGTCATTTTTTGCCGGGGCCGCGGCAGGTGCGTACCGTTACGTTTGCCGGGCAGGAAGTGCCGTTCGGAACCGACCTGCTGTTTGCCTGCCGCAGGATGCCGGACTTTGTGCTGGGGGTTGAAATCTGTGAAGACCTTTGGGCTCCCGTTCCGCCCAGCTGCCGCCACGCACTGGCCGGGGCAACGGTGATTGCCAACCTTTCCGCCAGCGATGAAACCGTGGGGAAGGCCGCTTATCGCCGGGAACTGGTCTGCGGCCAGAGTGCCCGTCTGCTGTGTGGTTACCTGTACGCCGATGCCGGCCACGGAGAAAGCACCACCGATATGACCTTTGCCGGTCACGACCTGATTGCCGAAAACGGTACCCTTCTGGCCCAGGCCGAGCCTTTTGTGGATGGCCGGGCCATGACGGAACTGGATGTGAGCCGCCTGCGCCAGGAACGCCTGCGCAATACGACCTTTGAGCCGGAAACCGCCGGATACACCACGGTTCCGTTTGACCTGCTCACGACCGATGCCCCGCTGAGCCGCACCTTCTCCCCCACGCCCTTTGTTCCCAGTGACACCGATACCCGCAGTGAGCGCTGCGAGCTGATTCTGCGTATTCAGGCCGAAGGTCTGGCCAAGCGCATGGAGCATACCCATGCCGCCTGCGGGGTGATCGGTATTTCCGGCGGCCTGGATTCCTGCCTGGCATTGCTGGCCGCCGTGCGTGCCTGCCGGGTTCTGGGACGAAGTCCCCAGGATATTGTGGCCATCACGATGCCCTGCTTTGGCACCACCAAGCGTACCCGCTCCAATGCAGAGATCCTCTGCGAAGCGCTGGGAGTACAGTTCCGGGAGATCAACATCACCCATACGGTCCAGAGCCATTTTACCGACATCGGTCAGGATGACAAGACCTATGACGTCACCTTTGAAAACTGCCAGGCCCGCGTGCGGACGCTGGAGCTGATGGATTATGCCAACAAGAACGGCGGCTTTGTCATCGGCACCGGCGACCTGAGCGAGCTGGCGCTTGGCTGGGCCACCTACAACGGCGACCACATGAGCATGTACGGTGTAAACGCCGGTATCCCCAAAACGCTGGTGCGGCACATCGTCCGGTATGTGGCCGACACCTGCACCAGTGAAGCGCTGCGGGATGTTCTGCTGGATATTCTGGACACACCGGTCAGCCCCGAACTGCTGCCTGCTGCCGAGGACGGCACCATCAGCCAGCAGACTGAAAAGCTGGTTGGGCCTTATGAGCTGCACGACTTCTACCTGTATTATGTGCTGCGCTTCGGCTTCGGCCCGGCCAAGATCTATCACATCGCCCAGGCAGCCTTTGACGGCAAATACACTGCAGATGTGCTGCTGTACTGGCTGCGCAACTTCTACAAGCGATTCTTTGCCCAGCAGTTCAAACGCAGCTGCCTGCCTGACGGTCCCAAGGTCGGTTCGGTCACCCTTTCGCCCCGTGGCGACTGGCGGATGCCCAGCGATGCCTGCAATGCGCTGTGGATGAAGGAACTGGAGCAATTGCAGTAAGTTTTTTTGTTTACGACATTTGATGCAGTTCGGCATCCAGGCTGTCGTAGGTATACAGGGTATTGAGCACCGAGAGGAGCTCCTTTTTGCTCAACCGTGGCGGAAGCCCCAGGCGGGAAAGCAACGCACGCCGGCGTTCGGCGCTGTTGGCTGTGCCGGAAATTCCCCATTCATACAAATCGGTGTAGGTGATGGGGCGCAGATTTTCCGCAGCTGTATCCTGCGTGTCCGGCACCGATGCCAGGGCTGTCTGCAAGGCTTGCAGAATCAGCTCATCCGCAACGCCCTCCACCCCCAGCAAACCTTCCTTGCCGGGTTCTGCCTTGCGGCTCTCCTTGCCGGCGATGGCAGGCACATACGCCTGCCGCACATAGGCGGCGCCAACAATATTGGTGACGAAATGGCGGATTTTGAACCCGGCCGCATCCGAATCGGTCAGCACGATAAGGCCGCGGGCGCGGGCTGTCTGTTTGAACAGGTTCTGCCGTGCCTTGTCCTTGAAGATGGCAAACCCGTCAGTGGTCAGAATCATGGTATCCACCAGATTGGCCAACCGGGCAGCGTCATACCGGCCTTCCACAATAACCGCGGGACGAATGGTCAGTTTCATTGGCGCCTCCCGGAACTGCACAGGCCCAGCTCACAGAGCGCCTTCTGCAAAAGCAGGTCGGCGCTCAGGCGGCTCCCCTTCAGGTCGGTATCCAGCTTTTGCAGAACGCGCAGGCTCTGCTCCAGCCGGGCACGGTCATACCGGGCGGCGGTTTGTTCCGCATTGCCCAACCGGTAATTCCATTTGCCGATATACCCGAAGTCCTTGGCCATATCGCTGAGCTGCCGGCGGCTTTTCTTGGTGAGAAAAGCCCGGTATACATCCAGATAATTGCTGATGAGCGCACCGGCAATCAGTACAGGATCGTTCTGCAATTCCAGCAGGGTCTGCAGCTTTTCCAGTGCCTGACGTGTGCGGCCGGCAGCCACCAGCTTGACCATATCGAAGGTATCCGCATCCAGGGTCACGGTGCCCAGCTGCTGGATCATCTCGGTGGTGATGGTACCGTAGTTGGCCAATGCGGCCAGCTTATCGATCTCGCTGTACAGCAGGAACTGGTCTTCTCCGCAGCGGTCCAACAGCATGCTCTCGGCGCCGGGAGCAAACTTGGCACCGCTCTCCTCGGCCCAGGCGCGGGCCATTTGCTGCAAAGCCGCCCGGTTGGGCTTGGCAATCTGCACGCAATAGCCGATCTTCTCACAGGCGGAAATCAGTTTCTGTTCCCGCTTGCCCGGACGCAGTTTGCCGTATTTTTCTTCCATCACGCTGGTCAGCACAAAGACAGCGTTTTCGGTATCGGCCAGCGTATCGCAGAACTCCTGCAGGTCCTTATCCGAATAAGCCGAAGGCCGCACCAGCGGCATCATGACCAGGCGCTTTCCCCCAAAGAAGGAGATAGTACCGGCGGCCAGCACGATCTCTTCCACACTGGGGGTGGGGCCGTCCAGCACGGTGGTTTCGGGGTCATCTTCCGACAAGGCCTTTTCCACCTTGGCAGCAGCACTGCGGACCAGTGCCTCGTCACCGGCATAGAAATAAAAAACCGAGCATCCGGCTTTCAGCTGTTTTTTGAGTTCGTTTTCACTGTACAGCAATGGCCTTGCCCTCCTCAAATACAACGCTTGTTCCCGGGCGGATGATCGCCGCGGGTTCTTCGCCCACATACAAAAACGGGCCATCCCATTCCGCCAGCCAGCGCGGCGAAAGGGTGTTTATCATGACGGCATCCGCGGAAAGACAATCCGGCAAACTGCCGGCGGCACACAAAAGGTGCACCTGAATCCGGGATGGCGGGTCCGGGTTCCCGGTTGCGGTGCCGATGCGGTACTCTCCGGCCTGGACCACACACAGGTTCCCATCCGTGGAGCGGAAGCAATCAACAGACAGTCCCGGCGATACTGTCACGGATGAAGCGGCGGTTCCCATATCAGACAGAGTGACGACGGTTTCCGAATCCGAAAAATCCAGCGGCTGCGGGTCCTGTCTTAAATCAAACACGGTATACTCCGCGGGTCCGCCGTTTTCTGCCAGACAGTCGTGGACTGCATGGAGGTTGGCCGCTCCGCCGCGGAAAAGAATTACTGCCTGGCCGTTCTGAATGACAACAACACAGGCGTTACCCGCCGTTCCGACCATCTGTACACGAACCACATCTTTCTGCAGGCAAACACCCAGAAAGACTGCCGCCAGCAGACAGGCCCCGGCAGCACCGGGATACCAGGCAATGCGCCGTCTTGCCCAGAATACAAGGCCAAGACAAACCAGCACACACCATACAAACAATGTGTACCGGCGCGGCAGATACAGCCTGGCAAAAGGCAACCTGGCACACCAATGAACCAGCGCATACATCCCCGACAACCACACCGAAAGAAGCAGACTGAGCAAATGATGCAGCGGCCCCAGCCAGGGAATCGCCGCTGCCGCCAGAACCAACAATCCCAGAATCAGGGCCGGGCGCAGCATCCAGACCGTCAGCAGGTTGGCGGGAACGGCAGCGCCGCCCACCGACAAGCCGTTTGCCAGCAAAACCGGCAGCGTGGCCAGTGAAGCCAGTGCAGCGGTTTCCAGAATTTCAAGCAGCCTGAGAAGTTGTGCGGTGACGCGGTAACGAAGGGGTTGCGCGGATGGTTCTTCCGGCAGCAGTTTGCGCCGCTGCCAGCGTCCAAGGGCTCCGCTAACCTGTACCCCCAGCACGCCGCAGAAAGAAAGCTGGAAGCCGATGTCACAAACGGCATAGGCGTTTGGCAGGCTGATCAGCACAGCGGCCAGTCCCAGAGAGGTCAGCAGATCCGGCGGCTGCAGCAAGGCATATCCCAGCAGGGACACCAGGTAGATCATTCCGGCGCGCAGCACCGAAACAGGAAGCCCGGTCAACGCCATATAGAAGATTGTCAGAGCAGCTTGTAGCGCAAGATAGGGCCGGAAAAAGCGAAAACGCTGGTCACCGGTAGAAAGCAATCCGCACAAAAGGGAAAGATGCAGCCCGGAAATGGCCAGCAGATGGGACACACCCGCTGCACGGAAGTCATCTTCCACGGTTTGCGGCAGCCGGCTTTTATCTCCCAACAGCATGGCGGCTTCGATACCGCCCAGGTCGTGAGGCATCCAGACGCAAAGCGCATGGGTCAAATCCGTGCGCAGCCGGTACAGGGCAAACACCGGATTTCGGGATGGGGACAACGGCAGATAGCCGCCTTCGTATTCTGCCTCCAGATACACACCGTCGGCGTAGTTGCTCAGGCGGTACTTGTCGGATGTGATGGTTTGCAGCGTGAATGTGGCCGTGAAACAGTCGCCCGGTTCTGCAGCCGGAAAAGCGCCGCAGTTGACTTTGAGGTGACAGGGTTCCCCGTTCAGTTCCACAAAACGCAGCGTGCCGCGCAGGCTGCCGTCCTGGTAAGAAGCCTCGGCGTCGGTGAGTACAACGGCCTTTGCCGTTACCGTCTGCCCGGCCAGAGCGGTTGCCGGATTGATGGTGATAAACCGGAATGCCAGCACCCAGGCTGCACCGAGCACCGCACCCAGGAAAACCGGCCCGAAACGCAAATAACGCCGGGTATGCAGGCAACAGATAAAAATGAGCGGAACAACAAAAACCGCCGTCAGCAGCACAGCCAACGGCGGCAGACACACTGCGGCCAGCTCTGCCATTGCAAAGGCAAAACCAAAGCCAGCCACCTTGCGTGTCATGGTAAATCAGTGCAGGAACAGAGGCAGCGGTGCCAGGAAGGTAATATCGGTCCGCTTGGAAGCGTCACCTTCCGCCAGCGCAGCGCAACAGCCCACGACCGTGCCGGTGCTCTTGGCAGCCAGCGTTTCCAGCGCATGCAGGCTGCCGCCGGTGGAAATCACATCATCCACGATCAGGATGCGCTTGCCGTTCATATAGTCAATGTCCTTGCGGTCAATGACCAGCACCTGCTTGCCGGCGGTGGTGATGGATTCATCCTCAATCACGACCGGGTCCTGCATATACAGCTTGGGACCCTTACGGGCAGGAATCCACTGTTTGCCGCTCTGACGTGCCATCTCATAAGCCAGAGGGATACCCTTGGCTTCAGCGGTCAGAATCACGTCAAATTCGGGGCACTTTTTCAGCAGTTCGGTGGCGCAGGCAACCGTCAGTTCCACATCGCTGAACATAATAAAGGCAGCAATGTCCATATGATCGTTGACTTTGCAGATGGGCAGTTCACGGGTCAGGCCCGCCACATGCAGCGTATAGGTTTCAGCCATTTTTTCTTCCTCGTTTCCAGTGAATCAGACAACATGCGTACCTCGCATGATCAGCCCGGAGGCCATGCAAGGCTGCGGCCCGCCAGCACATGGAAATGCAGGTGCTTGACGCTCTGGCCGCCATCTTCGCCGACATTGGACACAATGCGGTAGCCTTTTTCCTCCACGCCGAGGTCGCGGCACAGTTTGGCCGCCACCGCGAACACATGCCCCAGCAGCGCGGCGTCGTCCTCGGTCAGAGCGGCGGCGGACGCAATGTGCTGTTTGGGGATGATGAGGAAATGTACCGGCGCCTGCGGGTCAATGTCATAGAAAGCCAGCAGGGTATCGTCCTCGTACAGTTTGTTGGACGGGACCTCACCCGCTGCGATCTTGCAGAATAGGCAATCGGCCATGGTATCTCCTCCTTTTCGCAAAAAATCAAAGGGTACGCTATCAGTATAGCATACTTACGCGTTCTTTTCCAGTTCGTTCTTCACAATATCCTGCACAGCGTTCAGGGCATCGTCGATCTTGGAAGTGTCACGGATACCGGCCATGGCAAAATCAGGCTTGCCGCCGCCGTTGCCGCCGGCAATGGCCGCAATCTGCTTGACCAGCACGCCGGCCTTCAGGCCCTTGGCCTGAGCAGCCTTGCCCACGCCCACAGCCAGGGTGGTCTTCTCGCCCTGAGAGCCGATCAGCGCGCCCACAGCGTCGGGAGCCTTGTCACGCAGCTTGTCCATCATGCTGCGCAGGGTGTCGGGGCTGGTGCCGTTCATATACATGGTGACAATGCGCACACCGTCCACGATGGCGGCGGATTCGAACATGCCGTCGATCTGGCTGGCGGCCAGCTGTGCCTTGGCGATATCCAGCTGCTTGCCGGTTTCCTTGAGCTCAGCGCTCATGGCTTCGGCACGGGCCGGAACGTCCTTGATGTTGTTGGCCTTCAGGGCGGCGGCGGTGCGGGTCAGTTCCTCGGTGCGCTCATCCAGCAGAGCCAGCACGCCGTAAGCGGTGGTGGCTTCGATACGGCGGATGCCGGCGGCCACGCTGCTCTCGGACAGGATCTTGAAGCAGCCGATCTCGGCGGTGTTGTGCACATGGGTACCGCCGCAGAACTCAACGCTCCAGTCGCCGGCGTCCACAACACGGACAACATCGCCGTACTTTTCGCCGAACAGAGCCATGGCGCCCATCTTCTTGGCTTCCTCGATGGGCAGGTTGCTGATGGTGACCGGGATAGCGGCATAAATCTTTTCATTCACGCGGCGTTCCACTTCGGCCAGTTCCTCCGGCGTGACAGCGCTGAAATGGGTGAAGTCAAAGCGGGTGATGTGATCATCCTGATAGCTGCCGGCCTGATGGACATGCTCGCCCAGGACCTCACGCAGAGCCTTCTGCATCAGGTGGGTGGCAGTGTGGTTGCGGCAGATGGAAGCACGGCGGGCTGCATCCACACTGGCGTTGACTTCATCGCCCACATGGATGGTGCCGTCCAGCAGAGTGCAGGTGTGCACGAAGTAGCCCTTCGGAGTCTTCTTGACACCCACAACCTTCAGGTTGGCGCCCTTGCAGGACAGATAACCGGTGTCGGCCACCTGGCCGCCCATCTCGGCATAGAAGGGAGTGTGATCCAGCACGACCAGAACGCCCTCACGGGGATCGGAATCGTCGGAAGCCACGGCATCGCAGATCTCTTCGCCGTCGGACAGAGCCACCACGGTGGCGCTCTCGCTCAGGGTATCGTAACCGTCAAAGACGGTGGCTTCGGCATTCAGTTCACCGAACAGGTCGGCGGCCCAGCCGGAAATATCCTTGGACAGACGCTCGGCGCGGGCACGCTCACGCTGCTTGGTCATTTCCACATGGAAGGCATCCTCATCCACCTGGATGCCGGCTTCGGCGGCGATTTCCTTGGTCAGGTCCAGGGGGAAGCCGAAGGTATCGTTGAGCTTGAAGGCATCCGCACCGGACAGCACGGTTTCGTTCTTGCTCTTCAGGTCGGTGATCATGCCGTTGAGGATGTTCAGGCCGGCGTCGATGGTGCGGGAGAAGCGCTCTTCCTCGGTGCCGATGACCTTCTTGATATAGTCCTCATGCTCGCGCAGTTCGGGGTAGCCGGCTTCGCTGGAAACGATGACGGTTTCCACCAGATCGGTCAGGAAGGGACCCTGGATGCCCAGCATGCGGCCATGGCGGGCGGCACGGCGCAGCAGACGGCGGAACACATAGCCGCGGCCTTCGTTGGAAGGCAGAATGCCGTCAGAGGCCATGAAGGTGGTGGAACGGATATGGTCGGTGATCACGCGGATGGAGATATCGTCCTTTTCGTTCTCGCCGTACTTCTTGCCGGACAGACGCTCCACATGATGCAGAACAGACGCCACGGTATCCACTTCAAACAGGTTGCCCACATCCTGCATCACGCAGGCCAGACGCTCCAGGCCCATACCGGTATCGATGTTGGGCTTGGGCAGGCGCTCATAGTGGCCCTTACCGTCGGAATCAAACTGGCTGAAGACCAGGTTCCAGATTTCCATGTAGCGGTCGCAGTCGCAGCCGACGCGGCAGGTGGGCTTGCCGCAGCCGTGCTCGGGTCCGCGGTCGTAATAGATTTCAGAGCAGGGGCCGCAGGGACCGGAACCGTGCTCCCAGAAGTTGTCTTCCTTGCCGAAACGGACCATGTGGTCTTCGGGCACACCCACTTTCTTGGTCCAGATATCGTAAGCCTCGTCATCGTCCAGATAAACGGAAACATACAGCTTTTCGGCGGGGATCTCCAGCTCGCCGGTCAGGAACTCCCAGGCCCAGGGAATGACCTCCTCCTTGAAGTAATCCTGGAAGCTGAAGTTGCCCAGCATTTCAAAGAAGGTGCCGTGACGGGCAGTGATGCCCACGCGCTCGATATCCGGCGTACGGATGCACTTCTGGCAGGTAGTCACACGGTGACGCGGGGGTTCTTCCTGGCCCAGGAACCACTTTTTCATCGGGGCCATACCGCTGTTGATCAGCAGCAGGCTGGGGTCGTCCTTCGGAACCAGCGGAAAGCTGCCCAAGCGCAGATGGCCTTTGGTTTCGAAATAATGCAGGTACTTTTCACGCAGTTCATTCAATCCGGTCCATTGCATTGTTCTCAATCTCCCATATTGCTATTGATGTGATACGGCTGTGCGGGCTTTGCCAAAAAAACAAAACAGCCCCCGTCCCGCCAAGGGACGAAGGCTGACATGCTTCCGTGGTACCACCCAAGTTGCAGGGAACACTTCCCTGCCGCTTTCTTTGCGTTAACGCCGCAAGTACGCCCGGTTCTTCCGGGGGCTCCGGGGTGGCGCTGCCACAGGTACGGCAGAAACCTTTCAGCTGCTGGTTTCCTCTCTTCTGGCCGGGTGCTGTGACATTGGCCCTTTCTCAGCCGTTGTCATATCCTTTGTTAGTATACGACGACGCTTGCCGGTTGTCAACCGTCAAAGGACAGATTTTCGGCGGTTTCTGCGGTATTTTGACCATCCAGCACCGCGATGGCATTCACCACACGGGCAAACAGGGCGGCGCTGGAAGTTTCGGGCTCCCGGGTGGTGTCCTGCAACACGGTAACAGTATACCGCGGGGCATCGGCCGGCCAGAACCCGGAAAACCAGTAGTTGAGCAGTTCTTCCCCACTCTCATCGTATTGTCCGGTCTGGGCCGTGCCGGTCTTGCCGCCTGCCAGCCCCACATCCGGGGCTGCTTCCCGGCCGATGCCGTTCTCCACCACGCTGGTCAGCATACTGCGCAGAATCGCCGCGGTGTCCGCATCACAGACCGGCACGTCCTCCGCCGTTTCCATAGGCTGTACGAGCTGCATGGTTTCGGCATCCACGATGCCTTTCACAAAGCGGGGGGCCTTCCATGTGCCATTATCGGCTACCGTGTTCATCATGGCAGTGATCTGCAGCGGGGTGACGGTCAGAGCCCCCTGCCCGAAGGACAGCATGGCAAGCTGTCCCCCATCGGCGTCTGCCACAGCGGAGGCCTGCGGCAGGTTGCCTTCGGCGCTTTTCAGGCCTGGCGCCACCGCTGTGGCCTGCCCGAAGCCGAGCTGTCGGGCCATTTGCAGAATCCGCTCTCCGCCCAGCAGCTGCCCCAGTTCAATAAAATAGCAGTTGCAGCTCTGTTCCAGGGCGCCGCGCAGGTTCACCTGCCCGTGGGCCCGGCCTTCGGCGCAGCGGAACACCTGGTCGCCCACCTCCACGCTGCCGGTGCAATCGTGGGTGAACCAGCTGTACCCTGCCTGGTAAGCCGCCGCGGCCAGCACCACCTTGAACACCGAACCGGCGCTGAAGGCAGACAGCGGGCGGTTGATGAGGGAGGTATCATCGGCCTGAATGCTTTTGACCAGGTCCTCCGGGTCAAATTCCGGCATACTCACGCTGGCCAGCACATCGCCGGTCGCGGTTTCCATGACCACAATGCAGCCCCGTTCCATGGACTGGGCCGCGATACCTTCGCAGGCCCGCTGGAGGTTGGCATCCAGGGTGAGCTGGACCCCCTGCTGTGTCCCCGATGTACGGCTGATCTCCGGTTGTGTGCCGGTCATCAGCGACCCCTGCGCCGTGGTGGTACACAAAACGGTTTGTTCATCCCCTGCCTGTGCCAGCAGATCATCATACGCCAGTTCCAGGCCGGAAACGCCCACGCCTTCCCCGTTCAGATACCCGATCAGATGGCGGGCGATGGGATTGGGCAGGTAACGCTGTGCATCGGCGTAGGTATACACCCCATTGGCGCTGAGGTCCGTGGATACTTCTACCAGAAAGGGCGTCATGCTGTTTCGCTTTTCGTATAACTCGGACTGGGCCGCAAAACTCACATATGGAAAAAGGGTGGCGTAGCTGGAATCGCCGGGAATGCACAACGCATACCAGCGGGGTTCCGTTCCGGTCAGCTGGCGGCCGTCCCGGTCATAGAAGTTCCCGCGTCGGCGGGGCAAAGCGGTTTCGGAAAGGCTCTGCCCACCGGCGCTGGCGGCATAGGCGGTATCGGTACCGATCCAGTACACGCGGCAAAGTATGGCCGCACACAGTACAGCCAAAACACTGCAAAGCGAATACAATCTGCGAAGACTCATTCCCGGGCGTTCCCCTTTCCTGGCCCTTGGCCTTTGGGAAAGTATGCCCGTTTTTTGTACCGGATAGTACCGGAACAGCAAAAGAAAAGCCCCCGCGGTATGGACCGCAGAGGGCTTTCATGTGTTATTGAAAATGTTTGTGTTTCTTCCGGCGGCGAACCAGCCATATGACGATTCCTGCCGCCAGGATTCCGGGTACAAAACCCAGGGCATCCACCCCCACATCCGTGACCAGCATGGCACGACCGGGCACAAAGTACTGGTGCAGTTCATCGCTGGCTGCAAACAGAGTGCAGGACAGCGCCGCCAGCAGACCGCACCAGGGCAGCGGTTTGCGGCAGCGCCAGGACACGAACGTGACCATCATGCTGACGCCCAGAACCGCGTAGATGTAAACATGGGCCCACTTGCGCACATTGGCTTTCACATTGCCGCTGAACCATTCCGGGATAAACACTTCTGCCGTGCCGCTTTGCTGGACCTGATTCAGAACCTGTTCACTCAGAGCGCCGGATTGTTCCCCAGGCTGGGAGGACAGAAGAAAAATCAGTGCCATGATGGCCAGGGTAACGGCGAGTGAAATCCATTTTTTCATTGTGATGCTCCTTTACTGTTCCGTCTTTCAGCATATCAGGTTTGCCCGCCGTGCGCAAGCATAAACAAAAGCCCCGCCGGGGGCTTGCGGGGACCCGGCAGGGCTTTGACTTATTCAGTTACGGATGGCATCAGGCCGGCATTAGTACATGCCGCCCATGTCGCCACCGGCCGGAGCAGCCGGAGCCGGCGGTTCGGGCAGATCGGCAACCAGGCTCTCGGTGGTCAGGACCATGGAAGCAACGCTGGAAGCGTTCTCCAGAGCAGAACGGGTGACCTTGGTCGGGTCAACGATACCGGCTTCGATCATATCCTCAACATACTCTTCCTTCTGGGCATCGTAGCCGTAGTTGGGCTTGCCAGCCTGCAGGATGTTGTTGATGATGACGCTGCCTTCCAGACCGGCGTTGGCCGCGATCTGGCGGACAGGAGCTTCCAGAGCCTTGCGGACGATCTTGGCGCCGGTGCGCTCGTCGCCTTCCAGCTCGGCAATCAGCTTGTCGACAGCGGGGATAGCGTTCAGGGTAGCGGTGCCGCCGCCGGCGACAATGCCTTCCTCAACAGCCGCCTTGGTGGCGTTCAGAGCATCCTCGATGCGCAGCTTCTTATCCTTCATTTCCACTTCGGTGGAAGCGCCGACCTTGATGACAGCCACGCCGCCGGCCAGCTTGGCCAGGCGTTCCTGCAGCTTCTCGCGGTCGAAATCAGAGGTAGCAGTGGTGATCTGGCTGCGGATCTGGGCCACACGGTCCGCGATCTGCTGCTTGTCGCCGTTGCCGCCAACGATGGTGGTAACGTCCTTGGTCACCTTGACCTGGCGGGCAGAACCCAGCATGGACAGGGTGGCATCCTTGAGCTCATAGCCCAGGTCGCTGCTGATGACGGTGCCGCCGGTCAGGATAGCGATATCCTGCAGCATTTCCTTACGGCGATCGCCAAAGCCGGGAGCCTTGACGGCAACCACGTTCAGGCCGCCGCGCAGACGGTTGATGATCAGGTTGGACAGAGCGTCGCCTTCCACATCTTCCGCGATGATCAGCAGCTTACGGCCGGACTGAACGACCTGCTCCAGCAGAGGAACCATATCCTGGAACACGCTGATCTTCTTATCGGTGATCAGCACGCTGGCATCCTCAAAGACAGCTTCCATCTTCTCGGTATCGGTAACCATATACGGAGTGATGTAGCCGCGGTCGAACTGCATGCCTTCCACAACCTCAGTGTAGGTTTCGGCAGTGGTCTTGTTCTCTTCGATGGTGATAACGCCGTCAGCGGTAACCTTTTCCATGGCGTCCGCGATCAGCTGGCCGATCTCGGCGTCGCCGGCAGAAACGGTGCCGACACGGGCGATGTCCTTGGTGCCGTTGACTTTCTGGCTGTGGGACTTGACAGCGTCAACAGCAGCGCCGATGGCCTTCTGCATGCCGCGCTTGATGTCCATGGGGTTGGCACCGGCGGTCACGTTCTTCATGCCCTCGGTGACCAGAGCCTGCGCCAGAACGGTGGCGGTGGTGGTGCCGTCGCCGGCAGCATCATTGGTCTTGGTGGCAACTTCGCGAACCAGCTGGGCGCCCATATTCTCAAACGGGTCCTTCAGCTCAATCTCCTTGGCGATGGTAACGCCATCGTTGGTGATCAGCGGGCTGCCGAACTTCTTGCCCAGAACAACGTTGCGGCCCTTGGGGCCCAGAGTGATCTTGACGGTGTCGGCCAGCTGGTCGATACCGGCGCAAAGAGCTTTACGGGCTTCCTCGCCCTGCTTAATCTGTTTAGCCATAGTATATCTCTCCTTACCTTATGCAGCGTGATTATTCCACAATGGCCAGAATGTCGCTCTGGCGGACGATGGTGCATTCTTCGCCATCGACCTTGACCTCAGTGCCGGAGTACTTGCTGGTCAGGACCTTGTCGCCGACCTTGACGATCATTTCGACTTCCTTGCCATCCACATTGCCGCCCGGGCCAACAGCCAGGACTTCAGCAACCTGCGGCTTTTCCTTGGCGGAGCCAGTCAGGATCAGGCCGCCCTTGGTGGTTTCTTCTTCTTCGACCAGCTTAATAACAACCCGGTCTGCCAGAGGTTTGATTTTCATGGTGAAATATCCTCCCTTATAATTAAATGTCTTCATTGATTTTATCTTTTAGCACTCATTTCTCCTGAGTGCTAAATATATTGTAGCCACTTGCCTGTCAAAAATCAAGTATCCTAAGTATAAAATTTTTGTGAACAGCCTTTATTTTCGTTGTATCGAATTATTATTTTCAGCCTTTTCGGTACAGAAGCAGCGGAAACGGTGCAGAAATTGGCAAAACGGCTGTCGGAGTGCGGTTTAGCAGTCCGGCAGCCGCCGACTTAAAGGTTCTGGTTTCCGTTACAAGACCGTCGATCAGAGCGGATAAACGGCGGTTCTACCCTCTGATCCAGCAAAAGGCTGTAACATTCCGGTCGGCGGTAGGCATTGCCGTGGACCTCGGTTGCCCGGTAGGAACGAAGCATATCCATATCAAAATCGGCAAGGTAAATACCCTCTGCCTCGCCGGCTTCCACCAAACAGGTGTCCCGGGAGCCGGTCAGCTCCGGCAGATACGCAACACCGTCAAAGGCGGAAGAATGCCCGTTGCAGTCAGGGTGCCCGGCCGGATAGTTGCAGGTGGCAATCCCCATCATGTTTTCATAGGCACGGGCGCGCAGCTGGGACAGCCGGTTGATCTCCATGGGACAGGCATTGGGAACCAGAACGATTTCCGCCCCCTGCAGCATCAGGATGCGGGCACTTTCCGGGAATTCCCGGTCATAGCAGATCATGGCACCGATGCGCACGGTCCCTTTTCCCGTATCCAATTCCGCTGTATAAAAGTCATCGCCCCGCCCCAGGCAGGCTTCCTCTCCGAAATCGCAGGTGTGCACTTTGGCGTAGTGCAAAACGAGAGCGCCGTGCCGGTCATACACAAACAGAGAATTCTTTGGCTGAGGGATGTCCTTTTCCAGGCAGGTCACTGCCACTGCCATATCCAGTTCCCGGGCACAGTCTGCGAATGCACGGAGAAAGGGATGGCCTGCCGGAATGGCATTTGCCCGGAGCAGGTCCCGGTCCTGCGGAATTGTATACCCTGTGCTCCACATTTCCGGGAACAGAGCCAGGTCTGCCCCCAGGGATTTGGCACGGCGGCAGGCATCCAGACCGATTTGTTGGTTTTCTTCCAGTGTTTTTCCGGCATGCAGCTGAAGAAGCGCCACTTTACAATGGGACATCGGGATTCTCCTTTTTCGATTTTTCGATATGGATATAAAAAGCGGCGGTCCGCCGGAAAGGGCAGACCGCCGCTGTATATCAGGTCAGCGAAAGATTCTGATTTTTATAGCGCTGGCGCACCGCACCGTAATCCAGATGCGGCTTGCCGCCGTTGACGGTATCCTCGTCAATGGTGACCCGGATAATGGTCGGGTCGGACGGGATATCATACATGATGGGAATCAGCAGTTCTTCCACCACACTGCGCAGGCCACGGGCGCCGCTCTTGCGCTCGATGGTCTTCTTGGCGATGGCATGCAGCGCCGCGTCGGTAAAGACCAGCTCGGCGTTGTCCAGCCCAAGCAGTTCCTTGTACTGGCGGACGATGCTGTTCTTGGGCTCGGTCAGGACCCGGACCAGGGCTTCCTCGTCCAGGGGGTCCAGAACCGTCACCACAGGCAGGCGACCGATGAGTTCGGGAATCAGGCCAAACTTGACCAGATCATCCGGCTCAACCTTGCGCAGCAGCTTCTGGCGGGTTTCGTCCTGGTCCAGATTGGTGCGCAGCTGGCTGCCGAAGCCCAGGGACGAAGTGTCGGTGCGCTTCTGAATCAGCTTTTCCAGGCCATCAAAGGCACCGCCACAGATGAACAGGATGTTCTTGGTGTTGATCTGGATGAACTCCTGCTGCGGGTGCTTGCGGCCGCCCTGAGGCGGCACATTGCTGACGGTTCCTTCCAGAATCTTCAGCAGGGCCTGCTGCACGCCTTCACCGCCCACGTCGCGGGTGATGGAGGGGTTTTCGCTCTTGCGGGTGATCTTGTCGATCTCGTCCACATAGATAATGCCGACTTCCGCCTTGGGAATGTCAAAGTCCGCAGCCTGAATCAGCTTGAGCAGGATGTTCTCCACGTCCTCGCCCACATAGCCGGCTTCGGTCAGGGTGGTAGCATCCGCGATGGCGAACGGCACACCCAGCATCTTGGCCAGGGTCTGTGCCAGCAGGGTCTTGCCGGTACCGGAAGGGCCCAGCATCAGGACATTGGACTTCTGCAGTTCCACATCGCTTTCCTGCCCGGACAGAATCCGCTTGTAATGGTTGTACACCGAAACAGCCAGAACCTTTTTGGTTTCATCCTGCCCGATGACATACTGATCCAGACCGGCCTTGATTTCGGCCGGGGTCATGATGTTGATGTCCTGCAAGGGGTCGATGTTGTGGCGCGGACGCGCAGCCGCAGAACGGCGCTGGGCCGTGGCGCGGGGCGGCGGCGGAGCCATATCCTCGTCCTTATACAGGGCATTGTAACACATATCAATGCAATCTTTGCAGATATTGACGCCGGGACCGATGATCAGCTGTTCGACCTGTTTCTGCGAACGGCCGCAAAAGCTGCAGATCAGTTCGCGATCCTTTCCGTCTTTTCCGGAAATCGAATTTGCCATTTCCTTCCCCCGTGGTTAGTGTTTGGAGATGATCTCGTCGATCAGGCCGTACTCCTTGGCCTGCTGCGCGGTCATATAATTATCGCGCTCGGTATCGCGCTCCACGACTTCCAGCGGCTGACCGGTATACTCACTGATCAGACCGTTGAGCTTGGCCTTGATCTGCACGATATGGTCAGCGTGGATCTTGATATCGGTGGCCTGACCGGACAGACCATTGCCGCCGATGAGCGGCTGGTGAATCAGGATCTCCGAGTTGGGCAGGGCAAAACGCTTACCCTTGGTGCCGCTGGACAGCAGGAAAGCGCCCATGGAAGCAGCCATACCCACGCAGATGGTGGACACGTCACACTTGATATACTTCATGGTGTCGTGGATGGCCATGCCGTCCGAGATGGAACCGCCCGGGCTGTTGATGTAGAAGCTGATATCCTTTTCGGGGTCCTGCCCTTCCAGATACAGCAGCTGTGCAATGACCACGCTGGCCGAAGTGGGGTTGACGTCCTCGCTCAGCACAATGATGCGATCATTGAGCAGGCGGGAAAAGATATCATAGCTGCGCTCTCCGCGCGCGGTCTGTTCGACGACGTAAGGTACCAAACTCATGCAAGTTCCCTCCCGTAAATCAATTTATTGGTATTTGGCTGCCATGGGGAAATTTCCCCATGTGATAAACCGACCGATACGGCGGCAGCGGCACCGTATCGGTCGCAATGTTTATTATTCCTTGGTTTCCGCAGCGGGTTCCACGGTTTCGGTGGTGATGTTGGCCTTCTCCTTGACCAGGTCAATGGCCTTGTTCACAGCCAGGTCAGCCTTGACGGCAGCCTCGTCCACGATGGAGCGGACCTTGTCCTCTTCCATCTTGTAGGCATCGGCAATACGCTTGACTTCGGCGTTGAACTCATCATCGGAAGCTTCGATGCCTTCCTTGGCAACGATGGCTTCCATGGCCAGGCGCATCTTGACCTGCTTCTCAGCCTGTTCCTGGAACTGGCCCTTGAAGGTGTCCATATCCATGCCCATGTACTGCAGATACTGCTCCAGCTTCAGACCCTGCTGAGCAATGCGGTACTGGAAGTCCTGAACCAGCTCATCCACGCGGGCATCGTACATAGCCTGCGGAATCTCGGCGGTCATGTTGTTGACGACCTGCTCGATCAGGTCGTTCTCCACCTGCTGATCAGCCTGCTTCTGGTTGTTCTCTTCAATGTTCTTGCGGATGGAAGCCTTCAGCTCATCCAGAGTGTCGTACTCGCTGACGTCCTTGGCAAAGTCGTCATCCAGCTCCGGCAGCTCCTTGTACTTGACTTCATGCAGCTTGATCTTGAAGGTAGCGTCCTTGCCGGCCAGCTCTTCAGCCTGATACTGCTCGGGGAACTTGACGTTGACGTCAAACTCTTCACCGGCGGAATGGCCGACGACCTGATCTTCAAAGCCGGGGATGAAGGAGCCGCTGCCCAGCACCAGAGAGTAGTGCTCAGCCTTGCCGCCCTCGAAAGCAACGCCATCGACGAAGCCCTCGAAATCGATATCCACGGTGTCACCGTTCTCGGCAGCGCCCTCACGGGTCAGCAGACGGCCGTTGCGGTCCTGCATGCGCTTGATCTCGGCGTCAACCAGGGACTCGTCAACAGTCTTGACCTTCTTGGTGACATTTAAACCGGCGTAGTCGCCCAGGGTGACTTCCGGCTTGACAGCGACCTTGACCTTCAGGGTAGCGCCCTCGGCCTCGGACATGGAAACGACCTCGGGGTCAGGACGGCCCACAACCTCGATCTTGGCTTCCTTGACGGCAGCCTCGTAGGCTTCGGGGAACAGGTCGTTGATGGCATCATAGTGGAAGATGTCAGCGCCGTACATCTTCTCGATCATCGCGCGAGGAGCCTTGCCCTTGCGGAAGCCGGGAACGCTGTACTTCTTGCTTTCGCGCTTGAACGCGGCGGCAACGGCATTTTTGAAGGTATCGGCATCGATCGAGAACTGAAGCTCAACCATGCTCTTTTCCAGTTTTTCACAAGAAATCAGGTTCATTTGTAGTCCTCCAAACATAGAAATACAATTGATTATAGCATGCTGCGGCGCAGAATACCAGTATCTTTTGAATTTTTTTGCCTGCAAAGGCAAAAAAATCTCAATCACAGACCTTATACGGGCAAAAAGCGAGGCCATCGGCCGAAATCAGCTTATAATGGATGCCTTCCCGTTCCCCTTGCACCGCGTACCGGATGGCTTTGCCGTGCAGGTGTCCGTAAAAGCATTGCTGCACGCCATGGGCCTGCAGAACATCCACCAGTTCTCTGGCACAGGCATTGCCGAAAACCGGCGGATAATGCAAAAACGCAATGCGCTCTTCCGCTTCCGCTCCGGCTGCCAGGGACAGGTCAAGGCGGCCGGCCTCCCGGGACATGATCTTGGCACTCTGGGCAGCGGCATCGTCAAAAGGCCAGCCACGGGAGCCGCACAGGGCTCGTCCGCCCACAACACAGCAGTTGTTGTGCAGGATGTGCAAAGTGTCCCATCCGTTGGCAGCAATGTAGGTTTCCATCTTGCGGGCAGTGGTCCACCAGTAATCATGATTGCCTTTCAGCATCCATTTTTGTCCGGGCAGGGTCTGCAGAAAATCAAAATCCGTTTTTGTGTCCTGCAGGTGCATGGCCCAGGAGGTATCCCCCGCCAAAATCACCGTGTCGGTGTCCTGAATCAGGGTGCGCCATTTTGTTTCCAGCTTGGGCAGGTATCCTTCCCAGCCGGGGAAAACATCCATCGGCTTGTCACCGCCCAGGGAAAGGTGCAGATCCCCGATTGCAAAAATCGCCATAGTGTTTCCTTTGTCTTTATTTCAGTGCGGCCGCACGGATGCCATCCGGCGTGATGACCGTGTCAAAGCGGACCGGCAGGGTTTCCAGCGCCGCCAGAGCGGCGGGGGCTTCGCAGCCGGTGCGGGCGGTCAGCTGCTTCATGGCAGCAAAATCACTTTCGGGAACCGGTTCGCTCAGGGCAGCCAGCACATCCCGCGGGAACTTGAAGGGGCTGGCCGTGGAAAGTACCACCATGGGCGCATCGGTGCGGTGCTGCTCCGCCACGCGGAACGCAACCGCCGTATGCGGGTCGCACAGGTAATGATCTTCGGTAAAGCAGGTATGAATCTGGGCGGCGGCCTCCTCATCCCCGGCACAGCCGCAGTCGAAGCTGGCACGGATAGCGGACAGGGTGGCCTCTTCCACTTTATACATACCAGTAGTGTTCAGCTCCTGCATCCAGCCGGCCACCTCCGTATCGTTCTCGGTCACATGATACAGCAGGCGTTCCAGATTGCTGGAAATCAGGATATCCATGGAAGGCGAAGTGGTTTTGTAAAACTCCCGCCGTTTGTCATACACGCCGGTATTGATGAAATCAGTCAGGACGTTGTTGCGGTTGGAAGCACAGACCAGACGGCCCACCGGCAGCCCCATGCGCTTGGCATAGTAGCCGGCCAGGATATCGCCGAAGTTGCCGGTAGGCACACAGAAGTCCACCGGCTTGCCCCACTCCACGGCTCCCTGTTCGGCCAGACGGAAATAGGCATAGAAGTAGTAAACGATCTGCGGCGCCAGGCGGCCCCAGTTGATGGAATTGGCGCTGGACAGGCGGATATCCCGGGCGGCCAGTTCTTCAGCCACAGATTCGTCGCCGAACACCTTCTTGACACCGGTTTGGGCATCGTCAAAGTTGCCCTTGACTGCATACACAGCCACGTTGTCGCCGGTCTGGGTGGCCATCTGCAGGCGCTGGATCTCGCTGGTGCCGTCATTGGGGTAGAACACCGCGATGTCAATGCCATCCAGTCCCGCATACCCGGCCAGGGCGGCCTTGCCGGTATCGCCGGACGTGGCCACCAGAATGCGGGTGTGCTCGGTGCGGCCCAGATTCTTCTTGGCCTGCACCAGCAGTTTGGGCATCAGCTGCAGGGCGTAATCCTTGAATGCACTGGTGGGGCCATGCCACAGTTCCAGGGAGAACAGGCCGTCCGCCACCTTCTGCACATACCCGGCCTTACCGCCGAATGCTTCACCGTATGCCTCATGGGCGGCGCGGCGCAGAAAAGCAGGGTCGTAATCGGTCAGATACAGTTCCAGGACCTTGGCAGCCAGTTCAGGATACGAGAGGTCCTTCCAGCCTTCCAGATCCGCCGCAGGGAAAGCCTGCGGCACGAACAGCCCGCCGTCCGGCGTCAGCCCGCGCACGATGGCTTCCGAGGAGCTTACAACGGTCGCATGGTTTCGTGTGCTTTGATACTGCATGGTTCTTTCCCCTTTTCTCTATGATATTTGAAATGCATCCCGGATGCAGTGCACCTGCCAGCCGTGTTCCGACGGGGTCACTTCGACCACATCGAATCGGGCAGGCGCCTCCGCATAGGGGCTGCGCTGGAGATACAACTGTGCGGCCGCAATCAGGCAGCGCTGTTTGTGCACGCCCACCGCTTCGGCCGGAGCGGCTTTGCGGGTATCGGTCCGCGTTTTGACTTCAGCAAACACGATACCGCCGTCTTTATACAGAATCAGGTCCAGTTCCCCCATCCGGGTGCGATAGTTGTGGTTCAGGAGCAGATACCCGTTCTGTTGGTAGTATTTGGCGGCAATGGCTTCCCCTTTTGCCCCCAGTTCTTTATCGGCAGCCATTTCAGTATCCCAGCTTTTTGAGAAAGCTGCGGCGATAGAAAGGCTGGATGCCATACTGCTGAATCAACTGGTAATGCAAAGCGGTAGGATACCCTTTGTGCTTGGCCAGCTGATACTGGGGATACTGCGCGTCCAGCTCACACATGTAGCGGTCACGGCTGACCTTGGCCAGGATAGAAGCTGCCGCGATGGACGCGCTGGTGGCATCCCCCTTGACCACCGCCCGGGACGGCACTTCCAGGCCGGGCGGGCAGCGGTTGCCATCGATGAGGACAAGCCCGGGTTTGCTTTCCAGGGCATTCACGGCGCGGGCCATGCCGGCCATGGTCGCCCACAGGATATTCTTCTCGTCGATTTCCTGGGGCGAAACAAACTCCACATGCCAGGCCAGCGCCCGCTCGGTGATCTGGGTATACAGTTCTTCCCGGCGTTTTTCGCTGAGCTTTTTGGAGTCGGTCACGCCCTGAATGGGGTCCTCCGGATTCAGGATAACGGCCGCACAGCACACCGGCCCGCACAAAGGGCCGCGCCCGGCTTCATCCACGCCACACAGCACGCCGCATTCGGTGCGCAGGGCCTCGTCATATTCATACAGAAGGGTGGAATCAATCGTCTTCCGGGGCATCGTCATCCTCCCATTCAATTTCCTGCCGCTGAGGCGGACGCTCCAGCGAGATACGGCCCCATTTGCTGGCACGGAACTCCCCTACCAGCATCCGGGCGGCGCGTTCGGTGTCCACCTCTCCACCGGAAACGAGCATACCGCGCTCGGCGCCGATGGCCTGCAGCAGATCATAAGGCGGCAGGTCCAGCACGCTTTCGTCCAGCTTGTAGCGTTCCAGCAGACGCTGGGGGTATATCTGGCGCACGCTTTCCAGCAAACCGCAGGCCAGTTCCTCAATGTCCAGGATGTCGTCCCGGATGGACCCGATGAAGGCCAGATTAGCGGCAGTCTGCAGAGAATCAAATTTCTTCCACAGCACGCCGGGCATGTCCATCAGGTCGTAGTTGCCTACGGTGATCCACTGCTTGCCGCGAGTCACGCCCGGTTTGTTGGCCGCTTTGGCCCGGGTGGTGCCGGCAAAGGAGTTGATGAAGGTGGACTTGCCCACATTGGGGATGCCCACGATCATCACACGGATGCGCGCCCCCACCATGCCGCGGGCTTTGCGGCGCTCCATCAGAGCGGCCAGCTCCTTTTCGATCAGGTCCTTGGCAGCGCCGGCCTTGCCTTTCTGTTTGGAATCCATGGGCAGGCAGCCGGCCCCGGCTTCCCGGAAATAAGCCAGCCACTGTTTGGTGATTTCCGGGTCGGCCAGGTCAGATTTATTCAGCACATACAGGTGCGGCTTGTCCCGGGTGATGCGCTCAATTTCCGGATTCAGGCTGGAAAGCGGAATGCGGGCGTCCAGCACCTGCAAAACGCAATCCACGTTGCGGATCTCGGTTTCCATCAGGCGCAGGGTCTTGGCCATATGGCCCGGGAACCAGTGGATCTGACGGCGGTTGATGATATCTTCACTCATAGCGGCACCTGCATCAGGACGCGGCCCAGCACATCGCGGGTATCAATGAATCCCACATTGGCGGAGCGGCTGTCGGTAGAATTGTTTCGGTTATCGCCCATCACAAAAATGCAGCCTTCCGGCACCGTGACGGGAAAGGTCACGGTTTCCTGCAGATAGGTGGGCTCTGCGGTATACGGTTCGTCCAGCGCGTTCCCGTTACGGTAAACAATGCCCTGTTCGAAATCAATATCGATGGTATCCCCTTCCATCCCGATGACCCGCTTGACCAGCGGCTGACCGTAGGAAGTATACTGGTCGATGATGACGATATCCCCGTACTGCGGCGTATAGGGCAGGCTGGAGATCAGAAGCCTCTCTCCGTCCTGCAGGGTCGGCTGCATGGAGCGGCCGTCCACACGGATCATCCGCACGCCAAAGGTAAAGACCAGCGCCACCGCCACGACAGCCAGGACAACAGCCTCAAACCATTCCAGAAGATCCCGGTTGCGCTTGAACTGACGATTGAACCGGTCACGCACAGATAATTCCTGTGCCATATCATCACCCCCGACTTGATTGGGATTGCATACAGAATTTTGCTTGTATATGAAACGCAAAAAGGGAGAACGCCAACCGTCCTCCCCCTTCGCGGCCGCTGCTGAACGGCCGGATTTTGAATTTCTCAGATACGCGCCTTGACCTTGGCGGCCTTGCCGGTGCGGCTGCGCAGATAGAACAGCTTGGCACGACGGACCTTGCCGCGGCGGACAACTTCCACCTTTTCAACAAAGGGGCTGTTCATCGGGAACACGCGCTCCACGCCGACGCCGTAAGAAGAGCGGCGAACGGTGAAGGTTTCGGCGATGCCGCCGTGCTTCTTCGCGATGACAGTGCCTTCAAAGGCCTGGATACGCTCCTTGTCGCCTTCCTTGATACGGACAGACACACGAACGGTGTCGCCGACTTCGAACTGCGGGCGGTTCTCTTTGATCATGCCCTCGGTCAGTTTCTTCATTGCGTCCATTGATCAATTCCTCCATGTTTTCCGACGTTCATGCCTCAAAAAATCGGGCAGAGGACCGCCTGTATAATGATTTGTCATTACCCCGCCGGTGGCCCGGCGTACTAACGCTCGAATATCATACCATACCAACGCTGTTTTTGCAAGCCTTATTTTGGCAAATTAACAGAAAATTGCGCCATTTTTTGTATAAAGCTGCGTACGCAGGACTTCGCACTGCCATGGCGGGATGGCATGGGTCTGCTGCAGGTGGGCCAGCAGCAGCGAAGGGTTCAGGTTGACACCCTCCCCGGACGCGCAGGGCATGCGCACCGAGAAGGAAAGGCTGTCCCCCGTTTTTTCATAGTCGAGGCGCGGAATATAGGTTTTCAGGTCCACCTCATGGCTGCCGCGCTTGGTCTTTTTGCTGACGATGGCCGTTTCACTTTCATTATAGGCAATCAAAGCGTCTTCCGCCGAAAGCGGCAGGGTGATGGTGTAATCGGCAAAGCCGATCTCGCTGCTTTTTTCCTGGGCGGGTGCCACCGAACGAATGACGATGCCCCGGGGCATGAACGGCTGCAGGGTTTCTTTCCAGGCGCTCAAGTCTGGGTTTTCCTCGGCTGTTTTGACCTCACAGCTTTCGCACAGGCTCTCCTGCCCCAGGGACAGCGGGCTGGCAAAAGAAAGGTAAATATGCGGGTTGAATCCCTGGGTGTAATAGACCGGCAGGCCGCTGCGCTTCAGGATGCGCTGGAACACACGCTGCAAATCCAGCAAAGAAATATAGGCGGCCTCGGCACGTTTTTCAAAGCTGATCCTGATCGTAAGCAAAGCAAGGCCCTCCCAGCAGTTTGTTGGCCCCGCAGCCGTTGCACTGACGGTTGCAGGGTTGAGTGGTTTCGGCGCGCAGGGCTTTCTGGTATTCCCGCGCCAGGAATGCCTGGGTGACCCCCACATCCAGATGGGACCAGGGCGTCACTTCATCCAGCGCCAGAGTGCGGTAGTTGTAGAAGTTGGGGTCAATGCCGCATTCGGCAAAGGCCTGCAGCCAGCGGTCGTAATCAAAATATTCTTCCCAGGTATCAAAGAACGCACCATGGTTGAAGGCCGTTTCAATGACCTTGCCCAGCCGGCGGTCACCCTTGGCAAAGATGCCTTCCAGCACGCTGGTGGCACTGTCGTGGTAGTTGACCTTGATCTTGCGGGAGTGCACGCAGCTGAGCAGATACTTCTGCTTTTCCCGCAGCTGTTCCCGGGTATCCTGGGCGCAGAACTGGAACGGCGTATCCGGTTTGGGCACAAAGCAGGCCACACTGATGGTCACCTGCACGCCCTTGCCTTTCGGGCGGTCGGGAATCTTGTAGAACAGGTCCACCACCTGCTGGGCGGTATCGGCAATGCCCTTGATGTCTTCCATCGTTTCGGTGGGCAGTCCCATCATGAAATACAGCTTGACCGAAGTATACCCTTCGCTGAAAGCAATGCGGCAGCCACGCTCGATCTGTTCCCAGGTCACGTTCTTGTTGATGACATCCCGCAGGCGCTGGGTACCGGCTTCAGCCGCAAAGGTCAGGCCGCTCTTGCGGACCCGGGTGGTCTTCTCCACCAAAGACTGGGAGAAGTTGTCCACGCGCAGGGACGGCAGCGACAGGCTGACATGGTCAGCTTCAGCCCAGGAGTTGAGGTTGTCCAGAATCTCCTCCAGGCGGGAATGGTCGGAGGTGGAAAGGCTGGTCAGACTCAGCTCATCATACCCGGTGTTGCGGCACAGGATACGGGCGCAATCACTGATCTGCTTGGGGGAACGCTCCCGGAACGGGCGGTAAATCTGCCCGGCCTGGCAGAAACGGCAGCCGCGCACGCAGCCGCGCAGGACTTCCACGCTGGCGCGGTCCTGAATGGCACCGACAATGGGGACCACAAAGTTTTCCGGCGGCGGGAAATCGTCCATGTTCTTGACGATGGCCTTGGTTACCTTTTCCGGCACGCCAGGCCGGTTGGGGGTGATGGAACGGATGCGTCCGTCCTCCTCATAGGTCACATCATAGAAGGACGGCACATACACGCCGGGAATCTTGGCCAGGTTCAGCAGCAGCTGTTCCTTGTTCAGGCCGTTTTTCTTGGCGTACTCCACCGCGGCACACACATCCTGCAGCATCTGCTCGCCTTCGCCCAGCTGCATGATGTCAAAGAAATCCGCCATAGGCTCGGCGTTGCACACGCAGGGGCCGCCGGCGATAACCAGCGGCCAGCTTTCGTCGCGGTCCGCCGCACGCAGCGGAATTCCGGACAGGCGCAGCATTGCCAGGATATTGGTATAGCACAGCTCATATTCCAGCGTAAATCCGACGATGTCGAATGCGGAAAGCGGGTCCTTGCTTTCCAGGCAGTACAGCGGGATGTGCAGCCGCTCCATCTGCTCCTTCATATCCACCCAGGGCATGAAAGCGCGCTCACACCACCAGTTTTCGTGGCGGTTGAGAAGTTCATACAGGATTTTTTCGCCCAGGAAAGACATGCCGACCTCGTAGGTATCGGGAAAACAGAAGGCCATGCGCACATCGACCTTGTTTTTGTCCTTATAGGTGCAGCCCGGTTCGCCGCCGGTATAGCGCCCCGGCTTCTGGACAAGGCTGAGAGCTTCTTTCAGCTGGTGGGAGAACTCTGTCATAGTGTCCCATCCTTCCATCATTTTTTATACCGCTATTGTACCCGATTCCCTCACCAAATGCAAATGGATTCAAACGTTTCCCAGCAGGCGGGCTCCATCCAGTCCCGGCAGAGGCAGCAAATTGAAGATTCCCAATAAAAGGTTGGCAGAAACAAACCAGTAACCGCTGTAAGTATACCCTTGCCATTCCATAAAACAAACCCCTGCCGCGCACAGCAGAAAATTGGTCAGCGGACCGGCCGCCGCCAGCATCCGCTCCTGCCGCGGCGGCAGCGCCATCCCGCGCATGCACAGACAGATGCCCGCCGCAGAGATTTCCAGGCGCGGCGGACGCCGTACCAGCACGCCCCAGACTGCCAGGTGCCCGCATTCATGCAAAAGCGCGCACAAAATGCCCCAACGGAACATGCCGGTATGGTCATATAATAAAGAAAGCGCCAGAACAAACAGTGTCACCACCGGTGCGCGCAGCCGCACGGGTGATTCAGGCGGCATTTTCCAGAGCCTGTGCGGGGTCATAGCGAATTCCTTCATGAAGCAGCTCAAAGTGAAGATGCGGGCCGGTGACGTTGCCGGTCTGCCCGGAAGCGCCGATTATCTGTCCCTTGGCAACGCTCTGACCCGCGTGGACATACAGATACTGCATATGGGCATACAGCGTTTCGTCGCCGTTCTGGTGCAGGACGCGGATGTAATTGCCGTAACTTTTATGTGTGCCGGCCACCCGCACAACGCCGTCGGCAGCCGCCATAACAGGCGTGCCCTCGGCGGCGGAAAGGTCGGCTCCGGTATGGAACTCCTCCCCGTTTCCGCTCACTGGGTCGATGCGCCATCCGTATCCGGAGGTTCCTATATTCCGGCCCCCGGGAAGCGGAAAGGTAAAGGAAAACGCAGGCTGATAGCATTCCAGGCTGCTGCCCGCCGGGGCCGGTTTGGCGGCGGCGTGGACCGGGCGTGCGGTTTCCTCTGTGGCGGATTCACTCCCCTGCCATTCGGCCATCACCTCCCGGGCGGATTGCCGCAAGCCGGCAAAAACCTGTTGGGTAAACTTCAGAAAGCCCCGGTCCTCGGCAAAGACTTCCGGCCCGGGGGCCTGCATAGCTGCGGCAAAATCCGTGCGGAATTGCCGGTACACCGGCCACCCCAGAAAGTTTGCCGTATACACCAGGGCAACCAGCGCAAGGCACAGCACGATTTGTACCAGCAAGACATAATCTCCCTGCTTTTCCGGCGGTACGGGCGGAACCGGCTGCTGCTTTGCGTTTTCCGGCATGGATTTCGGGGATGCGTCCTCCCACATGGTCTTCCCTCCTTTTCTCAGGCGGGAACAATAACCGCCCATGCCAAAAAATATGCACCGGCCTTTACCTGTATGTATACAAAAAGTCCCGGCACGCGGTTCACACAAACCGGATGCCGGGACCCGCGGAGAATTCCGCTCAGTTCATTGAATTAATCGCCCAGAGCCTGCCGCAGCATTTCCAGCCGTTCTTCCAGGCCTTTGCGAGGCTTGGCAAACAGGCCCATGCCCTCCACTTCCATGGTGCATTCCAGGCTGGTGGCATCGCCGCCGCCCAGCAGAATGGCGGTAAAGGAGCCGTGAATCTTGCCGCGGGTAAAGTTGCAGCGCAGGCGGCGGGGCTTTTCAGACTCCACGATCTGTACTTCGGTCACGCTGCCATCCTTATTCTTTTCGCTCATGCGCAGGCCGTCAGTGTCAATTTCGGCTTCACTCAAATCGGTGCGCCAATGATTGAGGTTCGGATTGGTGAGATACAGCCACACCTTGCTGGGCGGGCAGCTGTAACTTGCGGTAACGACACAGGTTTTCATGGTTTGCTTCTCCCTTTACTTTTTCCTGATACCAATAGCGGACGGCCCTTACTTTTTCGTATTGTTGTTGCCAATGCCGCGCAGGCTCTCAAACAGGCCGCGGAAGCGAGCACTGTCACGGCGGATCTGCGGCCGCGGACGGGGGGCCGTAACGGCGGAAACCGGTTTGCGGACCGGCTCCTGTTCCGGCGGGTCCTGGCGTTCAAACGAATGCTGGAAATATCCGTACATGGCCATCTGGCTGTCCACCGGCGGTTCCCCTTCGGCAGGCTTGACCTTGGTATAACTTCCATCCGGCTGCATGACGCGGGCGTTGACCGTATCCCGCAGCTGCAGGTCCAGGATACCCCGCAGCTGACGGGCAATACGCTTGTCATCCACCCGAACACCCACTTCCACGCGGCGCTCGGTGTTGCGGGTCAGGAAGTCGCCGGAAGCGATGTAGATGTGCATGTCGTCCCCATCCCCGAAGCAGTAAATGCGGGAATGCTCCAGGTAACGGCCGACAATGCTGCGGATATGCACGTTCTCGGTCTTGCCGGGAACGCCCGCACGCACACAGCAGATACCACGGATGATCATATCCACCCGTACACCTGCACAGCTGGCCTCGCTGATCTTTTCGATGATCTGCGGGTCGTTGATGGAGTTGTTCTTCAGGATCATGGAGGCGCGCTCGCCGCGGCGGGCGCGGGCAATCTGCTTATCCATCTCGGCCAGCAGCACGGTCTTGAAGCGCAGCGGAGCTACCAGCATGGTATCGGCTTCGCTGGTCAGGCGCTGCAGAGCCATATTGTTGAACACCGCACTGGCTTCTTCGCCGATTTCCTGGCGGGAAGTGATGAAGGACAGGTCGGTATACAGCTCACTGGTCTTTTCGTTGTAGTTGCCAGTGCCGATCTGGGTCAGGTAATGGTATTTGCCATCCACCTTGCTGGTGATCAGGGTCAGCTTGGAGTGGACCTTGTAATCATCAAAGCCATAAAAGACGGTACAGCCGGCTTCTTCCAGCTGCTTGGACCAGTCAATGTTGTTCTGCTCGTCAAAGCGGGCGCGCAGCTCCACCATGGCCACTACTTCCTTGCCATTTTCGGCGGCGGCAATCAGAGCCTGCACGATCTGGGAATCGCTGGCCATACGGTACAGGGTCATCTTGATGGAAACCACATTGGGGTCAGCGCCGGCTTTCAGCAGCATGCGGATGAAGGGCCGGATGCTCTGATACGGATAGGCAATCAGCACATCATGTTCGTGGGCTTCCTTATAAAGGTCATATCCGGCCGGTGCCTGGATGGGACGAGCCGGCGGATAGAACAGCGAGGCGTTGCCGTCGGCAGCAATGCGGCTGGACAGACGGAACAGGCAGCCGGAATCCAGCGGCGAGGTCTGTACATAGCAGCGGTCCGCCGGGACCACCAGTTTGTCGCGCAGGAACTTGACGATGTCCTGCGGGCCTTCGGGCCAGAACTGAAGACGAACGGCGGCCAGCTTGCGGCGTTTCTTCAGCAGTTCGCTCATCACATCGCGGAAGTCGATGTCGTGGTCCATCATGCCCTCGTCCACCGTGATGTCGGCGTTGCGGGTAACCCGGAACAGGCAGGACTTCTGCACCGCATTTTTGCGGAAGATCGCCCCCGCATAATGGGCAATCAGTTCCTCCACAAAAGCAAAGTAGGTGGTGTTGCCGTCTTTCATATACAGCACACGCTCAAACTGGTTGCTGATGGGAATAATGCCGTAATGAACACCGTCCGCCTTGGTATACAGCTGAACGATGAAGTAAATTTCTTTGTTGCGCAGGAACGGGAACGGGTGACGCTGGTCCACGATCTGCGGGCTGAGGATGGGGAAAATTTCCCGCTGGAAATAGGCTTTCCAGAAATGTTCCTGCTGTTTGTCGAGCTTGTTGAAGTCCAGCTTTTTGTAGCCGTTCTCCGCCAGAGCGCTGACCAGATGCTGCCAGTATTTATCGCATTTGGCCTGCAGTTCGGCCACGCGGGGCGTAATGGCGGCGATCTGCTCCGAAGCCGTCATATGCGTGACGATATCCAGCTTGTTGTTCTTGAGCAGCGTCTGGTCATACAAGGAACCGACGCGCACCATAAAGAACTCGTCCATATTGCTGCCGAAGATGGCTTCAAACTTGAGGCGCTCCCCCAGCGGCACGCTCTTCTCTTTGGCCAGCGCCAGTACGCGGCTGTCAAAATCGAGCCAGCTCAATTCTCGATTGATAAAGATACTTTCGGTCGTGTCCAAAACAACGCCCTCCTTCTCAAAATTCGGGGTCCAGGGTCATGCAGTCCGCCCATTCGTTCACCATCCGCCGGGAAATGCCGGGCACATCGGCCAATTCCTCCACTGAGAGAAACGGCCCGTGTTCAGCCCGGTACGCAAGGATGGCGTCCGCCTTTTCCTGCCCGATCCCGGGCAGGGTCATCAGCGTTTCGGCATCGGCTGTGTTCGGGTTCACAAGCGGCGGCGGCGCAGAAACTTCCGGCTGCACGGACGTTTCATATCCGGGCTGCCAGACAGGCGCAATCAGAAAGCACGCGCCCCACACAATGGCCAGCAGGCCCACCACAGTGACGCCGGTGAGCAGCAGGATATCCCGACGCACGGCCTGTTTCAACGCCAACACCTCCGCTTTATAGCGGCAGACTGCCACTATGTTGTCATTATAGCATGGTTTCGCGGCATTTTCATCCCGAAGCAAAAGATTTTTCGGCGATTTTACAATTCTATAAAAAACGCCGGGCGCCTTTGCTTTTTTCTTCTGCTGCGTTATAATAAAACGTACTCTTTATAGCAGACAATCGACGAGGGAGGCACTGCCCGTGAGAAGACGTACCATCAGCTTTCAATACAATGCCCCTGTGACACTCACCTTCTTTTTCCTGTCCCTGGCGGCGCTGATTCTCGGGCGCGTGACCGATGGCTGGACCACCGCACACCTGTTCAGTGTGTATCGTTCCTCCCTGGCTGACCCACTGTTTTATGTGCGGCTGTTCTGCCATGTTCTGGGGCATGCCAACTGGTCCCATTTCATCGGCAACATGCTGCTTCTTCTGGTGGTGGGGCCGCCGCTGGAAGAAAAATACGGCAGCCGGACGCTGCTGTTGGGAATCGCCTTCACGGCTCTGGTTTCCGGCATTCTGCAGTGCGTGCTTTTTCCGGGTACGGCTCTTCTGGGGGCTTCCGGCATCGTGTTCATGCTCATCATGCTGTCCAGTCTGGCCGGAACGCGGGGCGGCTCTATTCCGCTGACGCTGCTTCTGGTGGCCGGGCTGTATCTGGGGCAGCAGGTGTATGACATTCTGTTTGTGCAGGACAATGTTGCCAATTTTATGCACATTGTGGGCGGTGTATGCGGTACCGTCTTCGGGTTCAGCGTGCGCCGACGCTGAAGAGCAGTCCGGTTGTTTCCTTACTATTCTACCAAATATACCAAAAAGGCAGTACACAGAAGCCTCTTGTGTACTGCCTTTTCTATTGCATTCTTTGTGTAAAGTACAGTTGCTTTACACAAGCTTTTGGCACCAATCCAGAATATCTTTCCAGAACAAGGCCCTTTCCACATCGTTCAAGACTTCGTGGCGTGCTTGCGGATACAGGATAAGGTCCACCTGTTCGTGGCCTGTTTTCCGGTACAAGTCATACACCTTTTTTACCCCTGCGCCGAATTCTCCCACCGGGTCCTGGGCACCGGACACCAGCAGCAGCGGCAGCTCCCGGGGCGTCTTTTCCACCAAAGTCGGTTTCTGGTCGGCCTTGAGCAACCGGGTGATCGTATAATAGCCGCCGACCGTGAACGGAAACGTGCAGCGCGGCTCCGCATAGTAGCGGCGGACAATGTCCGTATCGGTGGTCAGCCAGCTGTTTTCGGGGTGAGAGCCGTCCATATCAAACTTGTGGAACGAACCCGAAAAAAACAGTTCTTTGGCCAGGCAGCTGCGGCAGTTCCACCCTCGCACGGCTGCCAGGACCCGGCATGTCGCCAGAAAAATATCGGCCAGCACTTCGGGCTTATAGCCGGTGCCGGAAATAATGGCACCACGCACTCCGGTACCGTGTTCCATCAGATAGCGCCGAAGGATGAAAGAGCCCATACTGTGCCCCAGCATAAAATACGGAGTATCCGGATATTCTGCCTGCATCATAACGCGCAGGCTGTGCAGATCTTTGACCAGAATTTCGGAACCGTCCCCCTCAGTGAAATAGCCCCACTGCTCCGAGGATGTGACCGATGCGCCATGCCCCAGATGGTCATTGCCCACCACCAGGAATCCCTGATCCGCCATATAGGAAGCAAAAGCGTCATACCGGTCCACGAACTCCACCATACCGTGAGAGAGCTGCAGGATCGCTGTCGGTTTTGTCTGCGGCATCCAGCACAGTGCATGAATCGTGGTGATTCCGTCGGCGGACGGATACGTTCTTTCTGACTTGGTAGCCATACTGTCCCTCCTGTTTGACACGGTGTTCAACTATTGTTAGCATACTCCCTGCAAGGGGCTCGCGTCAACCTTTGGCAGAATGTTTTTCGGCAGGAGAATTTTAACAAAATAAAGCGGGCGCCCCGGCCTTTTGCGCAGGGGCGCCCGCTTCATGATTTCAGGGTTGTTCCGTCAGGATCATTCCACGCGCAGAATGTCCTGCCCGGCCTTGATGGTACCTTCTGCCAGAGGTTTGACAGCCTTGTAATCATCGGTGTTGCAGATGATCATCGGGGTGGTGCACAGATACCCTTCTGCCTTGATGGCATCCATATCAAAGCTGATCAGCAGGTCCCCTTTCTTGACCTTGTCGCCGACCTTGACATGCGGGGTAAAATGCTTGCCGCCCAGCTTAACGGTATCAATGCCGATATGCAGCAGGACTTCGGCACCGCTTTCGGTTTCCAGACCGATGGCGTGGTGGGTGTCAAAGAGGTTGTCTACGGTAGCATCCGCCGGGGCGTACAGCTTGCCTTCGGAAGGTTCGATGGCGATGCCTTCGCCCAGGGCGCAGGAGGCGAAAGCCTCATCCTGGACCTGCTCCATGGGCAGGACTTCACCGTTCATGTGCGCACCGAAGGTTTCGGCCTTGCCGGAGGTTTCGGGCGCCTTGGGGGCCGGCTGCGGAGCCTGCGGGGCTTCCACTGCAACGGGCTGGTCAGCCGCGGGGCTCTCCATATATTCCACGAGGTTGGACTTGATCACAGAAACCTGCGGTCCATAGATGACCTGGATGCCGTTGCCCTTATGCACGACACCGGAAGCACCGCTCTGACGCAGCAGAGCATCCTGGACCTTGCCGGCATCCACAACGGTCACGCGCAGACGAGTGGCGCAGCAATCCACGTCGGAAACGTTGGCCTTGCCGCCCAGACCATTCAGAATCAGAGTGGAAACACTGTCGCCGCCCTTGCGGGGAGCGCCGTCCGGGCCAACGCCGGTCTTTTCCTTGAAGTCGGAACGGGTGTACAGTTTGGGTTCTTCGTTGTCATCCTCGCGGCCGGGGGTCTTGAGGTTCATCTTGCGGATCATGATGCTGAAGGTGAAGTAATACAGGAAGAAGTAGAACACACCCACGATGGGCACCCAGATCCAGTGGGTTTTGGCATTGCCCTGCAGGATACCGAACAGGGTCAGGTCGATCAGACCGCCGGAGAAGGTCATGCCGACGCCGACGTTCAGAATGTGCATGAGCATGTAGGACAGGCCGGCGTAAACGCAGTGGACGGCATACATGGCAGGTGCCACAAAAAGGAAGGTGAATTCCAGGGGTTCGGTGATACCGGTCAGCATGGAAGTCAGCGCAGCAGACAGGAGCAGACCGGAAACGACCTTGCGCTTTTCGGGACGCGCGGTGCGGTACATGGCCAGGGCAGCGCCGGGCAGGCCGAAGATCATGAGCGGGAACTTACCGGCCATAAAGCGGGTGGCTTCCACGGAGAATTCGGTGGTGGACTTGGACGCCAGTTCCGCAAAGAAGATGTTCTGGGCGCCCTGCACGGTCACGCCGTCGATAATGGCAGTGCCGCCCACGGCCGTCTGCCAGAACGGCATGTAGAACACATGATGCAGGCCGAAGGGAATCAGGGCACGTTCGATCAGGCCGTAAATCCAGGTGCCGGCGTAACCGGAGCTGATAACCAGGTTGCCCAGCAGGGTGATACCGTGCTGCACCACCGGCCAGGCATAGAACATGACAATACCGACGATCAGGTACACCGCGGTGCAGATGATGGGCACGAAGCGGGTGCCACCGAAGAAAGACAGCACCTGCGGCAGCTGAATACGGTAGAAGCGGTTATGGAGCGCCGCAACGCCCAGACCGACGATGATACCGCCGAACACACCCATCTGCAGGGTGGTGATGCCCAGCATGGAAGTGGTGGAGTTGGGGGCCATGGCTTCCACGCCGCCATTGGCGTTGATCATGGCGCTGATAGCAGTGTTCATGACCAGGTACGCAATGGCGCCGGACAGAGCGGCGACTTCCTTTTCTTTCTTTGCCATGCCGATGGCAACGCCCATGGCAAACAGCAGGGCCAGGTTGTTGAACACCGCACTGCCGCACTGGTTCATAATGTCCAGAATGGTATAGATGACGGTGCCGGGGTGGATCACGCCAGACAGGCCGTAGGTGGCCAGCATGGTTTCATTGGTGAACGAACTGCCGATGCCGAGCAACAGGCCGGCTACCGGCAGCAGCGCGATGGGCAGCATGAACGAACGGCCGACACGCTGCAGAACGCCAAAGATCTTGTCTTTCATCAGGTTTCCTCCTTACATGATACAGACAGTGGATTTACGGACGATGTATAAAAAAAGACCTATACAAACCGCGCAGAAAAATCCCCTGCTCAGTTCATACAGGTCTAGCCCGCCTAAGACAGAGAAGCGGTAACTACCCCGCGCCGCCCAAATATCGGACGGCCCGTTATCAAATTGTTTCAGCGCACCGGTTCACGGGTGTCCCCCGCGATGCGCTTGAGGTGAATGGTCAGATAAACCAGTTCTTCCTGGGAAAGCTGTTTGTGCCATGTTTTGGCCACATATTCCCCCACACAGCAGGCACATTTATAGTGCTGCTTGCAGTTGCGGGCAATCAGTTCCCGGAACATGCGGTCGTTTTCATTGTCGCTGTCCGGCATGAGCTTGTCCTGAAACAGACGCTGTGCAAAATAGCGCAGATGCACCACAAAACGGCTGAATTCCAGGGATTCCCGGTCGAAGGGGCCGCGGTCGGCGTAGAAATACTCCACCACTTCCACCGCACCTTCAATGAAGCGGGTGATGTCATACATCTCGCTCATGCTGGTGTTCAGCTCGGCATTGACGATATGCAGCGCAATGAATGCCGCTTCGTCCGGATTCAGTTCCACGCCGCAACGTTCCCGTACCAGCGCCAGGCACTCTTTCCCGAGCTGATACTCGGTGGGATAATAGCACATGATGCTGCCCGCCAGCGGATTTTTGAACTCGATCCCCTGCTGCTTGCGCTGAATGGCGAAGCTGATATGGTCCGCCAGGGTGATCAGCAAAGATTCGTTGAGCGGCTGATGGATGGTTGCCTTGATTTCTTCCAGCATGTCTTCGGTCAGGCGCAGATGTTCCAGCGGAATCTGTTCCACAAGCTCGCGCAGGCGGCGCTGTTCCTGCTTGTCCTCCATCCGGTAGGTTTTTTCTACCTGTTCCGGCTGTACAAACTGCCCGATTTTCCGCCCGAATCCGATGCCTTTACCGGTCACGATCATCTCGGAGCCTTTTTCATCAATGACACACAGGATGTTGTTGTTGATGACCTTTTTGATGCGCAACCCTGTGCCTCCTCCACAAAAAAAATACCAGCCCTATCGCGCAAAGCCCACAGCAGGGTTTTGGGGACAGAGTTGGTCTAGCCCGCATGACCGGTAACAATCCAACCGAACCAAGCCGCAGAGGCAAGGCGTTCAATCTCACAAAACCAACATACCACGACTTTGATAAAAAGTCAACAGCTCCGGACTTTCGGACGCTGTTTTTGGTGTCCTGCCCAATTTTTGCGCTCTGTTTTTTGGCAGAATGCGGGCTGTGTTCTCTAAAAGTTTGCCCTTTTCAGGCTTTCTCATTCCGCAATTTGTTCTCGCAGGCTATCCAGGGACGGAATCAGAATGTGCCGGTCCCGCAGTTCAAGCAAGCCATCGTGCCGCAGTTCACTGATAATCCGGTTCACGCTGTTGCGGGTGGAAATGCCGCAGAACCCGGCGATGTCCTCATAGGGCACAATAAAATCAATCAGGGTCCCGCCTTCCGCCGGGCGGCCGAACTGCTGGGCCAGATTGAGCAAAAAGCCGCAAATCACACCTTTTTTGCTGTTCATGGCCATCAGCTGTTGGTTGCGGATACTCTCGCTCCAGCGCTGGCGATAATACTCCTTGACATACTGTTGCAGGCCCGGGTCCTGGTTCAGGTTCTGCCACAACTCCACCCGCGGCACCTTATAAAAGGCCGCCTTCTCGCTTTCCACACGGATATTGAACGGTGCGCTGGTAAAGGCGGAAACTTCGTCCCGCAGCAGCGAGATCACAGAGGGCCCTTTGAGATAGGCGATGTTGAATTCTTTCCCGTTTTTCAGAATAATGCTGGTCTTGACTACACCGTGGGCCAACACATACGTAAACGGCTGGTCCAGCCCGCAGTACGCAAGATAGGCGTGGCGGGGACGTTCCTCCAACGTATAGCCCCAGCGGTCAAGCTGTTGCAGCAGATAGGCATTGCTGTCCATCCAGAATGCGCTCCTTTGCCTTGTTTTCCTGTAACAAATGATACCATCTTTTGGGGTGGTTTGTCCAGTATCAACGTGCTAAACTTGGTGAGTTTTCAAAATTAAATAATCTCACCCTGATCCAACCATCATTTCAATCTTTTAAAAGGAAGTGTGTTCACATGAAAGAGATCAGTCTGCCTTATGATACGGGAACGCAAACCCTGCATGTGCCCGAAGGGAACCTGGCCGGTGTACTTGTATCCCGTCAGGCTGCCTACCGCCCCGAAAAGACCGGCGCTGAACTGGTAGAGGAATCTCTGGACCATCCCATCGGCTCGCCCAGTCTGGAAGAACTGGCCAAAGGCAAAAAGAACATCGTCATCATCAGTTCCGACCACACCCGTCCGGTGCCCTCCGCCATCATCACGCCCATCCTGCTGCGCCGCATCCGCAGCGTGGCGCCGGATGCCCGCATCCGCATCCTGGTAGCCACCGGCTTCCACCGCGCCTCCACCCGGGAAGAACTGATTGCCAAATACGGCCAGGAGATCGTCGACCATGAGGAGATCGTCATGCACGACGCCCGGGACGATGCAGCCATGGTGGACATCGGCGTGCTGCCCAGCGGCGGCCACTGCCTGATCAACCGTGTGGCGGCTGAAGCCGACCTGCTGCTGGCCGAAGGCTTCATCGAAGCCCACTTCTTTGCCGGTTTCTCCGGCGGCCGCAAGGCAGTCCTGCCCGGCATTTCCAGCTACAAGACCATCCAGGCCAACCACTGCGGCGAGTTCATTGCTTCTCCTGAATGCCGTACCGGCAATCTGGACCACAACCGCATCCATGCCGATATGGTATTTGCCGCCCATGCAGCCAAGCTGGCTTTCATCCTCAATGTGGTGCTGAACGAAGAAAAGCAGATCATCGGTTCCTTTGCCGGTGACGTGGAAAAGGCCCACCTGGCCGGCTGCAACTTCGTCAAGGACCTGGCCCATGTGGACAAGGTCCCCTGCGACATTGCCGTTACCACCAACGGCGGCTATCCCCTGGACCAGAACGTGTACCAGGCCGTCAAGGGCATGACCGCTGCCGAAGCCACCGTGCGGGAAGGCGGCATCATCATCATGGTAGCCGGCTGCCGCGACGGTCACGGCGGACAGGCGTTCTATGACAACATTGCCAATGCGGAATCCCCCGAAGCTTTCCTGAAGCAGGCCATCGCCACCCCGCGTCTGGAAACGGTGCCCGAACAGTGGACCAGCCAGATCCTGGCCCGCATCCTGGTCAAGTACCATGTGATCCTGGTATCGGATCTGCTGGACCCGAAGATTGCGGCCAACCTGCATCTGGAACTGGCACCCACGGCGGACGATGCCCTGGCCCGTGCGCTGCTGCGCCTGGGCAGCAATGCAAAAGTTGCGGTAATTCCCGACGGGCTTTCGGTCGTCGTGCAGTAAAAAATCGGCAGGAGGAAAAACATGCTTCATAATATTCTGGCAGAATTTCTGGGCACCGGTCTGATGATCGTCTTTGGTGTCGGCGTCCATTGTGACGAGGTCCTTAAAAACAGTAAATACCGTGGTTCCGGCCACCTGTTCGCCATCACGACCTGGGGTTTTGGCATCACGGTCGTGCTGATGATCTTCGGCGGCGTGTGCATCAACCCCGCCATGGCTCTGGCACAGGCCATTCTGGGCATGATTCCCTGGAGCTCCTTTATTCCCTATGTGATTGCCGAAATGGCCGGTGCGTTTGTCGGTGCGCTGATCTGCTATGTGATGTACGCCGACCAGTTCCGTGCCAGTGCCGATGAGGTTGACCCCATCGCCATCCGCAACATCTTCTCCACCAACCCGCCCATGCGCGACCTGCCCCGCAACTATTTTGTGGAAACGTTCGCCACCACCGTTTTTCTGACCGCGATTCTGTGCATTGCCAAAAACTATGAGTCCATGCTTCCCTTCGGCGTTGGCCTGCTGGTCTGGGCCGTGGGTATGGGCTTCGGCGGCACCACCGGATTTGCCATGAACCAGGCCCGTGACCTCGGACCCCGTCTTGCGTATCAGATTCTGCCCATCCGCAACAAGGCCGACAATGACTGGCAGTATGGCCTGCTTGTCCCCGGCACGGCTCCTTTTGTCGGTGCCATCATTGCCGCGTTGTTCTGCAGATACTTCTTCGGCATGTAAAGATGCCCCAACCAAAAGCTGCTGCCGCACAGGTGTCCTCCTGCGGCGGCAGCTTTTGTGTTTGCCGCCTTACAGACAACGGATTACAGATGCCGGACTTGCTCCCCATCGCCGGCCTTTGTATAATAAAAGCAGTATTGAACCGCAAGGAGGGGCATCATGCGCATTCTGATGCTGGGAAACAGCTTTACCTTTACCCATGGTATGCCAAAACTGCTGGCCGGGCTTACCGGTGCCGAAGTCGTTCAGCACACCCGCGACGGGGCACGGCTTTCGGAACAGCTGAACCCGGGTACCCGGATGGGCGCACTGACACAGGCCGCGCTGACACAGGAGCGGTGGGATTATGTGGTACTTCAGGAAATGAGCAACGGGCCCATCACAGCTCCCAAGAGTTTCCGTTCCAGTGTGGCCAAACTGTGTGAACAGATCCGGGAAAACGGAGGGACACCGGTCCTTTTTGCGACCTGGGCGTACAAGAACGGCGGTGCAGAGCTGACCCGCAAAGGCTGGGATTATGAAGAGATGGCCCGCAAGCTGTCTGACGCCTACCGGCAGGCCGCCCGGGAAAACGGTGCCCTGCTGGCCGAGGTCGGTCGCCGGTTTTACGAACAGGCCGAAACCAGGGAGCTCTATGCTTCTGACGGCGTCCACCCAAACGAAGCCGGTGCCCAACTTGCGGCCGAAACCATTGCCGCTGTCATACAACAAAACGAGGAGAGCAAACGATGATTCGAGAAATCTGCAAGGACGAAGCCTTTCTGGCCCAAAAGGCTGAACCGGCCACCCCGCAGGACGCGCCGGTGGCCGCCGACCTGCTGGAAACGCTGGAGTACCACAAGGACGGTTGTGTGGGGATGGCCGCCAATATGATCGGCATCAACAAGCGGATCATTGCCTTTGACAATGATGGCACCTATATGGTGATGTACAACCCGGAGATCCTGCGCAGGACCGGCCCCTATGATACCGAGGAAGGCTGCCTTTCCCTGACCGGAGTACGCCCCGTCAGGCGCTGGAAAACTATCAAGGTGCGCTGGCAGGATGAACAGTTCCGCCAGCGAATCAAGAATTTTGCCGGATGGACCGCCGAGATCATTCAGCATGAGATCGACCACTGCGAAGGCATCATTATCTGAGGGGGCGCCATGAAAAAATGCAGAATCACCGTTATGCGCATCACCCGGTATGAAGACCTGATGGCGCAATATGAAAACCCCATTCTTCACGCCTGTGACATGCAGGAGGGACAGGTGTTTATTGCCAACGGCTGGGAAAAGCCCGCCGGGTTCTGTCAGAGCGCTTGGGATACTCTCTCCCCTTTTGTGCTGGCTCTGAGCCACGGCGGAGAGAATTTTTATGACGGATGGATGCAGAATCCTAAATCCGCCATGCTTTCCTGTAACGATGGTTTCCGGCCGGTGAGTTTTCTGGTGGAAGCCATGGACGAGGACGCGGACTGAGGAGGAGTACCTGTATGTTTACCGATAAAGTAGCGGTTGTGACCGGCGGCGCCAAGGGCATCGGCAAAGCCATTGCGGAGGAATTCCGCAAGGAGGGCGCCCATGTTTGCATCATTGATTTGCTGCCCAACGACTATTATGTGGGGAATCTGGCTGACCAGGCTGTTCTGGAAGACTTTGCCCGCAAGGTCATGGCTGATTACGGCCATGTGGACTATCTCATCAACAATGCCCTGCCCCTGATGAAGGGCCTGACCGAATGCAGCTATGAGGAATTCAACTATGCGCTGCGAGTAGGCGTCACAGCTCCCTTTTATCTGACCAAACTGTTTGCGTCCCACTTTGCTCCCGGTGCAGCCATCGTGAATATTTCCTCTTCCCGGGACCGGATGAGCCAGCCCCAGACTGAAAGCTACACCGCGGCCAAAGGCGGCATCTCCGCCCTGACCCATGCTCTGGCGGTAAGTCTGGCCGGCAAGGTCCGGGTAAATTCCATTTCTCCGGGGTGGATTGATACCGAGTACACCGAATATGACGGCCCCGACGCCGAGCAGCAGCCGGCGGGCCGAGTGGGAAACCCGATGGATATTGCCAATATGGTACTGTATCTGTGTTCGGAGAAAGCAGGATTCATCACCGGGGAAAACATCTGCATCGACGGCGGTATGACCCGGCAGATGATCTACCACAACGATTTTGGCTGGACTTTGCAGAAAGGCGGGCACGAATGAAACTTGCCATCCTGTCCGACACCCACAGGCTGCTGCGTCCTCAGGTCGTGGACCGTCTGAAGCACGCCGATGCCATCCTGCACGGCGGGGACATCAACAAGCAAAGCATCGTGGACGAACTGCGGCAGTATGCGCCGCTGTATATTGTCCGGGGCAACAACGACAAGGAATGGGCCGAGGCAATCCCCCACGAACTTACCGTGACCCTGGGCGGCGTGCGCTTTTACATGGTGCATAACAAAAAAGAGGCCGCTCCTGATCTGACCGATGTAGACGTGGTGGTGTTCGGGCATTCCCATAAATATATGCAGGAGAAAAAGGACGGGGTTCTGTGGCTGAACCCCGGGTCCTGCGGCCCGCGCCGCTTCCATCAGGAAATCACCCTGATGATGGCAGATGTAGCGGACGGCAAAATATCCGTAGAGAAAATTACGATTCCCCACGCAGCGCAGGAATAACGCGGGCTTTTCCTGCCATCTTTTTTGAAAAAAAGAAAACGCCGCCGTGCCGGGATGCAAAGCCGGAACGGCGGTATCTTCTGTTCTATTGAGGCATATAAAATGAAAACACAACACTTGTTCATTCAAACCATTCCCGCCGTTCTGTACGGAGAAAATGCAGAACGCGGCTATCTGTTCCTGCACGGACAGATGGGCCATAAGGAGGAGGCAGAGACCTTCGCGCAGCTGGTTTGCCCCAAGGGGTATCAGGTACTTTCCATTGATCTGCCTGCCCACGGAGAGCGGCAAAACCGCGAGGAAGAGCTGACCCCCTGGCGGGCTGTGCCGGATATCCAGGCCGCAAGGGACTGGGCCATGCAGCGTTGGAACTCTTACTCTGTGCGTGCCACCAGCATCGGTGCCTATTTTGCCATGCTGGCGCTGGAAGACCCGGACCGTGCACTTTTGCTTTCCCCCATCGTGGACATGGAAGACCTGATCCTGACCATGCTGGGATGGGCCGGCACGACGGAACTGGAGCTGGAAAACCAGGGTGAAATCAGCACCACTTTCGGGCAGACCTTGTCCTGGAAATATCTTTGCTGGGTGCGGGCACATGCCATTCATCAGTGGACCTGCCGCACCAGCATCCTTTACGGCAGCGAGGACAATATGACTCCCCGCCGCAAAATAGAATCCTTTGCCCAGGCGCACCACGCCGATCTGACCGTGCTGGAAGGCGGCGAGCATTGGTTCCATACCCCGGAACAGCTGGCCGCCCTGAAACATTGGGAGCAGTCCTCCTGCTGATGCGCTCCGTCAGGCCAGAAGGCCGACCAGCACCATGGCAAGAACAAAGGCTGCCAGTATAACCCAGGAACAGGGATTTCCCCAGTTGAACGCCCAATTGATTCCGTAGCAGCGCTTGCGGACAAAAAGGTTGGCATCCTCCGGGTTGCAGTAAATCCACCGATGGTTCTTGTTCAACCAGTCTTCGGTTTCCTGGCGCGTCCATTTTCGCTTTGCCGGCTTTGCCATGGTAAGCCTCCCTTATTATTGTTTTCCGCCTGTCCGGTATGCCTCATGCTGCCGAACAGGCTTTGTTTTTCCCGGTTGCAGGAATTCCGGTCAACGGCTTATTTCCGGTGCCTTGTCAAAAATCACCAGATAAACCGTCATTTCATGGGCTTGCAGAAAATCCCCGATGGTATCCTTCGCCACCTGGAAAGCCTGGTCCTTGGGGTATCCGTACGCACCGGAAGAAATCAGCGGAAAAGCCACTGTCCGGCAATTATGGGCTAGCGCCAGCTCCAGGGAGGTTCGGTAAGCGGACGCCAGCAATTCCTTTTCCCCGTGATGGCCGCCTCGCCAGACCGGTCCGACCGTATGGATCACATAGCGGGCCGGCAAATTGTACCCCTTGGTGATCTTGGCCTGCCCGGTTTTGCATCCGCCCAATGTGCGGCATTCTGCCAGCAACTGCGGACCGGCTGCCCTGTGAATGGCGCCGTCCACTCCCCCGCCGCCCAACAGGCTTTCGTTGGCAGCGTTGACGATGGCATCCACCTTCATGGTTGTGATGTCATCTCTGACAATTTGAAAAGGCATACAAACACCTCCCTAATGTATTGGTTTCATCATAACACGAAGTCTTGCGGCTGACAATCCAAAGAATTGCCGGAAACAGGTACAGAAAGCCTGCCGGAACCGAGCCGACTCGTGGTATAATACCCCCATAAATTGCTACGGGGAGTCTAAGTCATAGACCATACAGCTGTCTTTTCCATGAAATTTTCGAAAGTATTTCCTCTGCTGATTGCCAAAGCCGAACGTAAAGGCCGGACGAAAGAGGAAGTCTACGCCGTTACCGAATGGCTTACCGGATACAAGTCCGCCGAGCTGGAGCAACTTCTGCGGACTGAGCTCACCTACGGCGATTTTTTTGAAAAGACGCCTTGCCTGAACGAAACCCGCCGCTTGATTCAAGGCAGTGTATGCGGTGTGCGGGTGGAAACCATTGCGGCCTCACTGATGCAGAACATCCACTATCTGAACAAGCTGGTAGATGAACTGGCCAAAGGGAAACCACTGGAAAAGATCCTGCGGAAATGTCAAGGAAGACGCAAACCGCAGATATGGTATGTGTTGTCTTCCGGGGTTGGCAGCTTCTGCCTTTCGGCACTTGTTTCATTCTGCTTTCAGCCAAAGCAATTACGGCGCCGAGTTTCGGTTCAACGCTGCAGATACATATTGATCTCATCCGCCATCAATTTCTGACGGTAACGGAAATACCAGAAAAGCAACGCATCCACTACCATAAAAATTGCTGTAAAGGTTAGAATTCCTGCCGGTTCCAGTGCGAACCAGTGTAATGATGTTCCAACAGCAAAGGACGCCGTATACAGAATCAGGGATTCGGTCAGGCAATACGTCCACCAGCTTTTGAAATTGAGGAAGGAAATCAACCAGTCGATTGCCTGGCAGATGACAATCCATCCAAACACCACAATGGGAAAAACGGACGTTTCCACTCCGTATACCACATTGACCAAAACAGAAGAAAGAATAATCAGAGTAAAGCAGATACAAACAGACGGGATACGATTCCAAAACAGATGTTTCATTTTCAGACTCCTTTCAATGAATCACGGAGCAATTCCATATAGCTGCGCGTCACAACCAGGGTTTCGCCATTGTTGAGCACCGCTTTCAGCCGATGATTGAAAAGCGGTTCCACATGATCCAGATAAGTGGTGTTCAGAATACAATTTTTACTGATGCGAACGAAGACTGTCTTCTTCAGCTTATTTTCCAGTACGGCTAGGGTTTCTCGGCATTCATAAACCCCTTCTTTCTGGTACAAAAAAGTGTGGCCATCCACAGAGTCTATATAAAAAATTGTTTCCAACGGAAGCTGGTATTCCTTGTTTTCCTGATACCCGGTTATGGAAAAGCCAAATTGCCGGATATGATCGATCAGTCTTTGTAGCCTGGCATCCATTCCCGTATAACGTATGGTAATTTCTGTTTCGGAAACCGCCAGGTCCTGAATCAGCATTAATTTCATTGCGTGCCTCCTTTATAAATAATTGCGAAGGTACCTTTACGCTGCTTATTTTAAGCGGATAGCATGGCATTTGCAATGGATTTTGGACAAGATGCCCAAAACGGGCACAAGACGCCTTACGGGTATACAGAAGCAAGCAAAAAAGCAGCGTCAAATCATACGATCTGACGCTGCTTTTTGATGGTGGAGATGAGGGGAATCGAACCCCTGTCCGAAAAGAAAGCGGTTAGAGTATCTCCGGGCGCAGAGTGCTTATTGAATTTCCCGCAGTGCGAGCGAACACACGCGCTTTACACCTTGGTAGCTTCATGAATACCTGACGGGCTGCAAAGCTTAGGCCCGTGCATGTTCAGCACCTAATCGACGCCCCGGCCCCGTTCGGTGCTAAGACGGGCGGGACGGTCGCGCCTAATTAGGCAGCGACGGCAACAGTGTTGTTGTTGTCAGTTAATTTTAGTTTGGCGCTTTTATCGTGGTGCACCGCCACGGCCCGCTGCTCACGCCCCTCTCCCCCCGTCGAAACCATTACATCCCCATATAAAGCGGCGCGGTGCGCCGCGAATGACGGTTTGTTCCAAAGAGAAAATGACGTTTCAGCCTTGTTTGACCGATTTCAGTGTTGTTTCAGCGCGCGGTCAATATCACGCTTGGCATCGCGTGCGGCAGCCGTCGCACGTTTGTCATACAGTTTTTTGCCCTTGCAGAGTCCCAGTTCTACCTTGACACGTCCGTTTTTGAAGTACAGCGACAACGGAACCAGCGTATATCCCTGCAGTTTGATCTGCTGGGCAAGGCGGCGGATTTCCACCTTATGTGCCAGCAGCCGCCGCGGACGGACAGGGTCCCGGTTGAAAAGGCCGCCGTGCTCATACGGACTGATATGCATCCCTTTCAGGATGATCTCGCCGTCGTCAATATCGGCCCAGGCATCTTTCAGGTTCACGCCGCCGGCACGCAGGCTTTTGACCTCGGTGCCGACCAGCTCGATACCGGTTTCCAGCGCTTCGATGACAAAGTATTCATGACGCGCTTCGCGGTTCTGGGCAATGATCTTTCTGGGCGTTTTGTCCTGTGCCAAGTGCGTCATCTCCTTTCACTTTGGCGTCGGGTTGTAAGATTATACTGCGGCTGTCCCTCTTTGTCAAGCGTTTACAGCTCGCCGCGGCCTTCCATGGCACGGTACAGGGTGGTTTCATCCGCATATTCCAAGCTGGAACCAACCGGCAGGCCGTAAGCCAGGCGGGTGGTCTTGATGCCCATAGGTTTGATGAGCTTGGCCAGATATACGGCGGTAGCCTCCCCCTCCACGGTGGGGCTGGTGGCCATGATGACCTCTTTGACATTGTCGTCCAAGCGGGCCAGCAGTTCCTTGATGCACAGCTGGTCAACGCCGATTCCGTCCATGGGCGAAATCAGGCCGTGCAGCACATGGTACAGACCTTTGTACTCATGGGTGCGCTCAATCGCCTTGATGTCACGGGGGGCTTCCACCACGCAGATGATGGACCGGTCACGCTTGGGAGATGCGCAGATGGGGCACACTTCCCCGGATGTATAATCCTGGCACAACCGGCAGCGATGCAGTTTGGTTTTGGCCGCCTCAATGGCCTTGGCCAGTTCCATGGCCTGCTCATTGGACATTCCCATGACCTCATAGGCCATGCGGGTGGCGCCTTTGCGCCCTACGCCGGGAAAGCGGGAAAACTGGTCGATCAGATTTTCCAGCGGTTCAGCGTTCTGCGGCATGGTATACCTCTCAGCCCAGGCCGGGGATGTTCATACCGCCGGTCATCTTGGACATTTCTTCGTCGGAATCCTTATCCACCGCAGCCACAGCGCTGTTGACGGCAGCCGCGATCAGGTCTTCCAGCATTTCGATATCGTCCGGGTCCACAGCCTCCGGCTTGATCTTGACGGCAGTCACTTCGTGCTTGCCGGTCATGGTCACAGTGACCATCTCGCCGCTGGCGGTGCCGGTGTATTCGCGGGCTTCGAGCTCGGCCTGCTTGGCGCGGATGTCATCCTGCATCTTCTGGACCTGGCGCATCATGGCCTGCGGGTCGGGACGGCCGTAGCCTTTGGGAAGTCTTGCTTTCATGGAAAATTCTCCTTTGTTGTTTATCTTTGCCTGTTATGGCAGACGGCATACCTGCCGGGGATTACTTTTCTTCGATCTGCACATCCACGCCCATGGCCTGCATTTGTTTGATGGTATCATCCACCGAAACAACGGGCTGGCCGTCGTCCTTTTCCTGCGGCTTTTCATACGGGCCGATGGAATAGCTCTGGTGTGTGACCTGATAAATCAGCTCTTTAATCTGCTTGGACACATCCTTGTTCTTGCGGATGTAATCCCGGAACGCATCACTGCATTCAAACAGCACCCGGCGCCCGTCAAAATAAGCCCGGGTCCCCTGCAAAAACGAGATCAGCAGTGGGTCGCTTTCAGCCATGAGTTCCAATACCGCCGACCACTGGGGGAACGGCTGAATGGGTCCGGCCGGTTCGGTCGGTCGCGGACGGGACTTTTTGGGAGCCGGCGCAGGCTGAGCGGCCGCTTGCTGGGGCTGAGGCTCCAGCGGCGGCAGTTCCGGCTGCAGGAAGGCGGGCTCGCCTTCCTCCGTATTTGCTGCTGCCTGAGTCTGGACCGGCGGTACGGAAGACGGCTGCACCACCGGCGGGACCGGGTAATTTTGCCCGGAGGGTGCTGCACTTTGCTGCACCACCGGCGGAACGGTGTAAGTCTGCGTAGGCTGCGCCGCCGCAAAAGGCTGCGCAGCGGCCGATACGACAGCCGGAACCGCTTGCTGTACCGTTACCGTTTCCGGCTGGGTCAGGGAAAAGACTGCCAGTTCCAGCTCAATACGCTGGTCGGTACCGCGGGCCATTTTTTCCAGCGCGGAACCAAACGCATTGATGGCGCGCACTGCATCCCGCTGAGGAAAATCCTTGCGGGCGGTGTAGGCGGCTTCCTCCTCCGGCGAAGTGCCGGTGAGCAGCTTTTCACCGCCGGGCAGCGCACACAACATCAGGTTGCGGTAATGTCCGGCCAGTTCCATGCACAGGCGGCGCATATCCACCGACTGCTGGCGCAGTTGGGCGATCTCCTGCAATGCGGTGACCGAATCGCCGCGGGCAATGGCGTCACTGATCTCAAACAGATACTGCCGGTCGGTCACGCCTGCCATGCGGCGGACCAGAGCTTCGTCCACCGTGTTGGAAACGCCCGCACAGGTATCCAGAATGGAAAGGGCATCACGCATGGCACCGTCCGCCAACCGGCCAATCAACTCGGCAGCGCCCGGGTCCAGGTCGATTTTTTCTTCCCCGGCCACATACAGCAGCCGCCCGGCTATGTCGGAGGCTGTTATGCGCTGGAAGTCATACCGCTGGCAGCGGGACAGGATGGTGGCAGGGACCTTCTGCACCTCGGTGGTGGCAAGAATGAAGATAACGTGTTCCGGCGGCTCCTCCATCGTCTTGAGCAGAGCGTTGAAAGCCGAGGTGGACAGCATGTGCACCTCGTCGATGATATAGACCTTATACTTGCACATGGCGGGCAGGTAGGCCGTTTCATCGCGCAGATCCCGGATATCGTCCACGCTGTTGTTGGACGCGGCGTCGATTTCGGAAATATCCAGCACGCTGCCGTCGTCCACACCTTTGCAGACGGCACATTTTCCGCAGGGGTCCGGGCTGGAAGTGCCCAGACAGTTGACCGCTTTGGCGAAAATCTTGGCGCAGGTGGTCTTGCCAGTGCCGCGGGTGCCGGTAAACAGGTAGGCATGCCCGATACGCCCGGCCGCGATCTGGTTCTGCAAAGCCGTGACAATGGCCTGCTGCCCCACCACATCAGCAAAACGCTGGGGGCGCCATTTGCGGTACAGTGCGCGGTACATACCAGACACCTGCCTTTCGGAATACAAAATCAAAGGCACAGCCGCCGTGCGCAGCCATACCATAACACAAAACGGACAGGGCCGCGCGGGTGTGCCCCGCGGTTGTGCTGTTTTGCATACGGATGCAGGCTTGCCGCAGCACCGGGGCGCCAACGCTTAATGCTGCTCGGTTCCCCGCCTGACATGGTTCACGCGGTCCCCGCGCACGGGGCCCACATCCGTATGCAAAACAGCGCAAAGTGCCCTGTCCGCTTTTGTTATTATACATGATTTGTGCGTCGAATGCAAGGGGTCCGCGCCGTTCGGGCCGATTTTCCCGGTGATGCTTTACAGCGATTCAAACAGCTGCTTGGCATAGTCGGCGCTGGCCTTGGCATCCTTGGCATAGAAATCCGCCCCGATCTGTTTGGCAAACGATGGTGTGAGCACCGCGCCGCCCACCATGACCTTACAGGGCAATCCCGCCTTGTGCAGTTCTTCAATGGTCGTCTGCATGCTGGGCACCGTGGTGGTCATCAGGGCCGAAAGCCCCACCAGCGGCGCGCCGGTTTCCCGGGCCGCCTGCACCACCCGCATGGGGTCCACGTCACGGCCCAGGTCGGTGACTTCATAGCCGTAATTTTCCAGCACCACGCGCACGATATTCTTGCCGATGTCGTGGATATCGCCCTTGACGGTGGCCAGCACGATCTTGCCCTTGCTGACGCTCTTCTGCCCGCTGTTGGCAATAGCTGTCTTGATGACATCGAACGCCGCCTGGGCAGCGGTGGCCGCCTGCAGCAGCTGGGGCAGGAACAGGGTTCCCTTTTCGAAACCGTCCCCCACCGTGTCCAGCGCGGGAATCAGGGAGAGGTTCACAACTTCCAGCGGTTCCCGGGTCAGCAGTGCCTGTTCGGCGGCGGCGCGGGCCTCTTTTTTCAGGCCGCGGCGCACGGCGTCGGCCAGAGGGTCATCAGCGCCGGAAACCCCGGCAGCGGGAGCCGCCGTTTCGGCGGCAGGCGCCTTGACCGTCTGCACGGTCTGGGTCTGCTGCCCGGCGTATGCCTGTACATAATCGGCACACTGTTCGTCCTGGCTCGTCAGCACCCGGAACGCCCGCACAGCGGCCATCATTTCCGGGGTGTTGGGGTTCATAATAGCCAGGTCCAGCCCGGCCTGCATGGCCAGAGTCAGGAAGGTGGTGTTCATATACCCGCGGCAGGGCAGACCGAAGCTGATGTTGGACACGCCCAATACCGTACGCACGCCCAGCTCCTGCTTGCACAGACGCATGGCCTTGAGGGTTTCGACGGCAGACGCCTGTTCGGCAGAAACCGTCAGGGTCAGGCAGTCCAGGCAGACATCTTCCCGGGGGATTCCGGCTGCATCGGTGGCTGCCACGATCTTTTGGGCCACCGCAAACCGGCCTTCCGCCGTTTTGGGGATTCCGTTCTCATCCAGGCAAAGGCCGACCACGGCAGCGCCGTACTTTTTGCACAGCGGCAAAATAGCTTTCAGGGACTTTTCCTCGCCGTTGACCGAGTTGACGATGGGCTTGCCGTTGTAGATACGCAGGGCCCGCTCCAGCGCCACAGGGTCATTGGAATCCAGCTGCAAAGGCAGGTCGGTGACGGCCTGCAGCTCCCGCACCAGCATTTCCAGGGTGGCAGCCTCGTCAATGCCGGGCAGACCGGCGTTCACATCCAGTACCTGGGCGCCGGCTTCCGCCTGGGCCACGGCCTGGGCACAGGCATAGCCGCTGTCCCCTTCCCGCAGGGCCTGCTGCAGCCGCTTTTTGCCGGTGGGGTTGATGCGCTCGCCCACCACCGTGATGCCTTCCACTTCCACGCACCGCACCGGCGTACACAGGCGGCTGCGGCGCACGGGGATCTTCTGTGCCGGGGTGAGCTTCGCAAAGGCTTCGCGCAGTTTGCGGATATATTCAGGGGTCGTGCCGCAGCAGCCGCCCACCACAGAGATGCCGGTTGCGGCGTACGGCAGCATCTGCTCCACAAACCCGTCGGCGGTCAGGTCATAACTGCCGTCCGGGTTGGGCAGGCCCGCATTTGGCTTGACGAATACCGGCATACCGGCGGGCACCACACGGCACAGACGCTTGGCGAAAGGTAGAATTTCCTCGGGTCCCAGAGAGCAGTTGATGCCCACAGCATCCACGCCCAGCCCGGCGGCGGTAATGCCGAAGCTCTCCACCGTGCAGCCGGTGAAGGTGCGGCCGCGGCTTTCAAAGCTCATGGATGCCAGCACCGGCAGGGTGCTGTTTTCCCTGGCAGCCAGAATGGCGGCTTTCAGCTCGTACAGGTCGGTCATGGTTTCGATGACGATAAGGTCCGCCCCGGCCTGCACACCGGCCTGCACGATTTCCGCAAAGCGGGCACAGGCATCCTCAAAGGAAAGAGTCCCGGTGGGTGCCAGCAGCTCGCCCAGAGGTCCGATGTCCAGCGCCACCAGAGCGCCATACGGCTGGGCCGCACGGCGGGCACAGGCAATGGAAGCCGCCACGGTCTGGGCCACAGTGTAGCCGGTCCCGGTCAGCTTCTGCTCATTGGCACCAAAGGTGTTGGCGTACAGGATATCAGCCCCTGCGGCGGCATATTCCCGGTGGATGGCCTCCAGCGTTTCGGGCATCAGGAAGGCAGCCAGTTCCGGCTTCTGGCCGGGCTGCAGGCCCCGTTTCTGCAATTGGGTACCCAGGCCGCCGTCCAGAAAGACAAAACGGCGGCGGGCAAAAATTTCCTCAGTCGTCACAGGTCATCCCCCTCTTTCGATAAGCGCAGGTTTCGCGCAGCAGGCAATGGTTGCACCCGGCGCGGGCACCGGTCACCGGATGGTCGGCAGTGCCCAGAATTGCCGTCACGCTTTTGCGCGGCGTCAGCAGGTGCTGCGGCGTGACCGCCAGACCCAACCCGCGCACCGTATCCAGCGCCAGACACAGCTCATGCTGCAAAGTCAGCGGACAGTTGCCATACCCCGGCGAAAACCGCCCGGTCAGCCAGAGGCCCTGGCTTTGTGCCCAGTTTCGGGCATCAGCTTCCACATCATCGCACAGGCCGTCCATGGCCGCAGATGCCGTGGCATCCACCGCCGCGCCCAGCGCGATATCCGAAAGTTCCAGGCGGCGGATCAGCGCGTCCGCCCCGCTGCCCATGGTGACAGCCATCAGCACCAGGCCGCTGCATCCCTGCAGGTGCCGGTCCAGATCGCTGCCCGCATCGTGCAGGTCCAGGGCCTGCGGCGGCAGTGCGCGCCAGATTCCCCGCGGGGTGGCGGCACTTCGCAGCAGATTTTCGGCTTCATCCAGAAGCTCTGTTGTAGCTTGATCGGGGGTCCATCCGGCTGCGCCCAGATAGCGCAGCACGGTGCGGCGGTCCGCCGCGTGGTAGGCAAGTTCCATATTTTTTCTCTCTTACAGCCTTACAGCAGATCGCGGATTCCTTCGTACACGGCCACGGCCACTTCGGGGTCGTTCATGGCGTACAGATGCACACCGTCGGCCCCACCTTCGATCAGGTCGCGCATCTGGTTGACGGCATACTCGATGCCGGCCTTGCGCAGGGACTCGGGATCATCCTGCCAGCGGGAGATCATGCGGGTAAAGGCGGACGGCAGGCTGGCGCTGGAGAGGGATACGGTACGCTCGATCTGAGAGCGGCGCACGATGGGCATGACGCCGGCGGATACCGGCAGCGTAACGCCTACCCGGCGTGCCATGTTCAGGAAGCGGTAGAACTTGCCGTTGTCAAAGAACAGCTGGGTCACCAGATGGGACGCACCGGCTTCCTGCTTCAGGCGCAGATTTTCCACGTCGACGGCCATGCTGGGGGCTTCGGGGTGGCCTTCGGGATAGCAGGCGGCGTGAATGTCAAATTCCGGCTTGGTCTGCCACACAAACGCGGCCAGGTCGCTGGCGTGCTTGAAATCGGGGCTTTCAGGACGGGAAGGCGTGCGGTCGCCGCGCAGGGTCAGCACGTTGCGCACACCGGCCTCGTCCAGTTCATCCAGCAGAGCCGCCGCCTTGGCACGGTCACTGCCCATGCACAGGATATGGGCCAAAGGCTCAACGCCCAGATCGTTTTTCAGGAAACGGGCCACCTCCACGGTGGACACACCGCCCGCAGAACCGCCGGCACCGTATGTAACGCTGATGAAATCAGGGTTCAGCGTCTTCATGGTGCGCAGGGCATCTTTCATGCGCTCAAAGCGCACGGTTTCTTTGGGAGGAAAGCATTCGATGGAAAATACACAGGGTTTGCGCTTGAACATCTGCGAAATGAGCATTGTTTTGTTCTCCTTTGCTGATTTTACGAAAATGCGGCCCGCCCGGTGCATATGTCCGGGCAGGGCCTGCGGGAAAGTATGGAAAGAATTATGCAGCGGGGGCCAGAGGCTCTTCCTCTCCGGCCGCCGAAGTGGCGACCTGCCAGCTTCCATCTGCCTGGCCGGTCACCGTAACGGTCCCCTGCTGGTCGGTGCGGTAAACGTCGATGCCGTTGTCGGCAAAGCGCTCCAGCACTTCCGCATGAGGATGGCCGTAATCGTTATCCAATCCGCAGCTGACCACCGCCACCTGCGGGCGTACCGCCGATAGCAACGTCTGGGTATTGGAGGTGTTGGACCCGTGGTGGCCGGCCTTGAACACGGTGGAAGCCAGCTCGGTTCCTGCCGTCAGGACCAGTTCTTCCTCGGCGTCCGCTTCCGCATCGCCGGTACACAGGAAGGAAAACTGTCCCAACTCGTACCGCACACACAGGGATGTATCGTTGAGGTTGACATCCTCCGCATCTTCCGGAATCAGACCGGTGTACAGCACGGTCAGGGTTCCCTCTCCGATATTCTGCTGCCAGCCCTGTTCTGCCTGCACGCAGGGGGTGCTGGTTTCCTCCGCGGTTTCCAGCACGCGGGCCAGCAGGCCGCTTTCGGTATTTGCCACCGAAAGGTCCGGCAGAAGCAGGGTCCCCACCTCAAAGTTTTCCAGAACTTCCGGCATTCCGCCGATATGATCGGCGTGCGGGTGGGTCATGACCACCAGGTCCAGCTTCTGCACGCCGGTAGCCCAGAGGTCGTCCACCAGGGTATCGGCGCTCTGCTGGGTCCCGGCATCAATGAGGCAGTATACCCCGCCGGAGGAAACAAGGACGGAATCGCCCTGTCCCACATCCCAGAACGTCACGGCGGCCTCCCCCTCCTGCGGGGTCTGCGGTGCCGGGGCGTTGGTTTCCAGCCCGAAGGACTGGTACAGCTGCGTCCAGTCCGGCAGCCAGCCCTGGCCGCCGTAAGTATCAATGGCCCAGGACCCCACCGCCAGCACCACGGCGCAGATCACGCCGATGACGACAGCGCGGGTGGTCAGTTCAGGCGTGCGGCTGTCGCCGCGCCGTTTAGCCATTGTCGTACCCGGCCGAGAGCTTGCGCTCCTGCCACTGTGCCTGGCTTACAAGGACGGCACGGGGTTTGGCGCCCTCATAGGGGCCGATGACGCCTTCCTGCTCCATCTGGTCCATAATGCGGGCCGCACGGGCATAGCCCAGCTTGCAGCGGCGCTGCAGCAGGCTGGTGGAGGCTTGTCCGGCCTCGATGACACATTCCACAGCCTGTTCGAACATGGGATCGCGGGAGTTGTCGCCGTCATCGGAGTCCCCGCCCTTGCCGCCCTTTTCGGCCACGGCACGGCGTTCCATTTCGGCGATCATCTCTTCGTCATACTGTTCGGAACTGGTGGACTTGATGAAGTTCAGCACCGCGCTGATTTCTTCATCGGTCACATAGGTGCCCTGCACACGCACGGGCTTGGCCGCGCCCACCGGCAGGAACAGCATATCACCGTTGCCCAGCAGCTTTTCGGCTCCGCCGGAGTCCAAAATCGTACGGGAGTCGATCTGGCTGGAAACCGCAAACGCAATACGGCTGGGAATGTTGGCTTTGATCAGGCCGGTGATGACATCCACGCTGGGGCGCTGGGTGGCCACGATCAGGTGGATACCGGCGGCACGGGCTTTCTGCGCAATGCGGCAGATATAATCTTCCACTTCCTTGCCGGCGACCATCATCAGGTCGGCCAGCTCGTCGATCACAATGGCGATATACGGCAGATGCTCCATGGCCGGGTTCTGCTTGGCCATCTTGTTGTAGCTCTTGATGTCACGGACGTTGTTTTCGGCAAAGAGCTTATACCGGCGCTCCATTTCGGCCACCGAGGCGCCCAGCGCGCCCGCCGCCTTGCGCGGCTCGGTGACAACAGGCATCAGCAGATGGGGAATCCCGTTGTATTCGGCCAGTTCCACCACCTTCGGGTCGATGAGGATGAGTTTGACATCCTCCGGCCCGGAGCGGAACAGGAAGCTGATGATGATGGAGTTGACGCACACGGATTTACCGCTGCCGGTAGAACCGGCGATCAGCAGGTGAGGCATCTTGCACAGGTCGGCCACCTGGGCCTGGCCGGCAATATCCTTGCCGAGGGCCATGGTCAGCGGGCTGCGCATGTTGATATAGCTCTGGGCCTCGAACACGCTGCGGATGTTGACGGTGGAGCGAATCTTGTTGGGCACCTCGATACCCACGGCAGGTTTGCCGGGGATCGGTGCCTCGATACGCACACCGGCCGTGGCCAGGTTCAGGGCGATGTCATCGGCCAGGCTGGTAATGCGGCTGACCTTGATGCCCGCCTGGGGCTGCAGTTCATACCGGGTCACCGAGGGACCGCGGCAGATATCCAGAATTTTGGTCTTGACGCCGAAGCTGTCCAGAGTATTGACCAGGATATCGGCGTTGCGCTTCATTTCCCGCACAGCACCGCTCTCATCTTCCGGCCGGTTGGCGTTGAAGAGGTTCAGGGACGGATAGCAATACGGCTGATGTTCTTTCTGGGTCATGGCCAGAGCCTTGGCCTCCGGCGTCTGGGTAATGGGCACCGGGCTGGAAATGGGGGCCGAAGCCGAATTGCCCACCTCCGAGCTGACACGCAGACGGCCCGTGGGCGCAGGCTGGTTGGCCGGAAGCGGCGCCGATGCAGCCGCCGGGGCCGCAGTGCGGCCGGTGAGCAGGTCGGACACCGGTACGCCGGCGTTCCAGGCCGCAGCCGCAGGATCATGTGCCGCGTCCTCATCAAAGCTGCCGCCCAGGGTGGGGATCACGTCGGTCTTGGGGGCCGGCTGTACCGGGGTCTGGGCCACTGGCTGGGAGAAGTCCAGTGTGGTGGCAAAGGTTTCTTCCGGTTCCGGAATATCAAGACGAACTTCGGAAGATACATCCTGCTGTGCTGCCTGGCGCGGTGCCGGCGTGTTCATGGCGCGGTTGATCAGCGCGTCCAGGTCGCTTTCGGTGGCCTGAACCACTTCGGGTTCCGCTTCCGGTTCCGGCTGCGGATCAAGCCGCAGTTCGAAGTTTTCTTCCGGAGCCGGGGCCTTGGCCGGGGCGGGTGCCGGGCTCTTTTTGCGGCCCAACTGCTCCAGCGGGTCCAGACCGAACGTGCCGCCCGGACCGATGACCACCTTTTCCAGCGGGTCATGGGTCACAGCGTTCTCCAGCGCACGGGTGGAAGCGTCCGGCCCCAGATCCACATCGAAATCCGGGCGGTAAGCGGCCTGCTGCGGTGCGGCCGCCTGGGTCCTGGCAGCGGTCGGACGGGCGGCCGCCTCGGCAGGCGCGGCTGCTTTCTGGCGGGCTTTTTCTTCCTCTTCCAGATATGGTTCCACGTCAAACGCCGGATGCTGCCGGGGCTGCTGCTGGCGCGGCAGGGTACCGGTCAGATTTTCCAGAGGTTCCTCCTCCGGCGTCTGGTCAAACAGCTGGGTATCGTAGGCCGTAGCCTCCTCCCGTCGTGCCGCCTGCATGCCCTCATATTTCTGCATGGTCTGGTTGATGAACCGCACCACATCGGCCGGGGTCAGGGCAAAAAAGACCATGAGCCCCATGGCAAACAGCAGCAGCATGACGATATTGGCACCGGGACGGCCGAGCAGGGCAATCAGCAGCGCGCCGGCAAAGCCGAGAACGCCACCGGACCAGAACCGGGTATTGCCCCAGCTGAACAGCATCTTGACGATTTCCCAAAGGGTGGAATCATGCACCGCGAACTTGGAGAAGACCACCGGCACGCTGGCACCGGCCACGCCCATCAGGACCATTTTGGCCACAAACACGCCGACCCGGTATCCGGACGCCACCAGATAGGCCAGGTACAGCAAAAACGGACCGAGAATATAGGTCATGATACCAAACACGCCGAACAGCGCATTGCGCATCTGCAGCCAGAAATCCTGACCGCGCACCAGAACCAGTGCAATGACCAGCAGGCCCAGACCGGCCAGCAGGACACTGCGGCCCAGATTCTGGGTTTCGGCCCGACGCTGTGCCCGGCGCGACGGCTGCTTGCGCGAAGACGATGAAGACGAGCGCCCCTTGCTGCTGCTTTTGCTGCGGGAGCTGCTTTTGCTTTTACTGCTTTTGGACGAACCGGACGAGCGCGAGGACGAGGACGACCGATATGTCGATTTGCCTGACCTTGAACTTGCCATCTTAACCATACTCCTCTATGTATGCAGAATTCGGACCCCGACGGGCCCGCCGCACCGATTTCCCGCGGTGCGTTTTCAGCTTATGTAATGGGGCAAACTGCCCCTTATAGCATATAGGCCATTTTAACACGAAACCGGTCTGTTGTAAAACCCCCACAAGGATTTTTTATGCTTTACCCATTCCGGTGCCCGCCGCGGGGGCCTTTCCCCTGCTCTATCTCCTTATAAAGGTATTGCAGCGCATCATTCAACCCGCCCAGCGAATCAATCAGGCCTTCCTCCACCGCCTGCTGCCCGTTGAGCACCGTGCCCATGTCCATGACCAGTTCCCCCGTGTTGTGCATCAGCTGTGTAAAGCGCTTGGCCGAAATAGCCGAATGCCCCGCCACAAAACTGACAATGCGCTCCTGCATCTGCTCAAAATACCGCAGGGTCTGGGGCACCCCCAGCACCATACCGGAATGCCGGACCGGGTGTACGGTCATAGTGGCGGTAGGCACAATAAAACTGTGCCGTGCCGAAACCGCCAGCGGAATGCCGATGGAATGGCCGCCGCCCAATACCAGAGTGGCGCTGGGCTTGCTGACCCCTGCAATCAGTTCAGCCAGGGCCAGGCCCGCTTCCACGTCCCCGCCCACTGTATTGAGAATGACCAGAAGGCCCTCAATGGACGGGTCCTCCTCAATGTCCACCAGCAACGGGATCACATGCTCATACTTGGTGGTTTTCTGGTTATCGGGTGCCAGGGTATGTCCCTCAATGGTCCCGATCACGGTCAGACAGTGGATGGCATGCCGGCCGCGGGTTGCCTCGATGATGCCTTCCTCCGTAATCAGATCATGCTTCAGACGTTCCTGCTCCGCTGTTTCCTGCGGGCTGACGGGCTTCATTTTCACAAAATATTTCCCCTTTCCATACTGTATTCGCCTGTTTCCAGTATGGCCCGCCGCACAGCAAAATATTTTCTTAGCAAATTGCAAGTGCAAGTTGGACACCTGCACGGTAGAAATTAGTGAATCAG